>NC_019966.1:646491-1292983 GCF_000328565.1 Mycobacterium sp. JS623
TGATCGGGGTAACGCGGCCTATGTGCGTCGTAGACTCGCGCCGCGGCACCAAATGAGTCCGCGCGCGCACGGTCGAGGTAGAGATCTGCACGGGGCTGCATACCGAAAGCCTACGCGCGGCGGGACTGCCTCTCGCGCAATCTGGTTGGGCGGTCGCTGATTTCCCCGGCTAGTGGGTATGACGCGGGTAGCGCGGACGCCCACAACGTTGGCGGCCAGCGCCAACGACAGCTGGCCGCACAGCGGCGATCCTGAGACCTATGACCACGGTCCCTCCTTCCCCGTTCGCGTCGACAGTTCTCGCCGGTGAAGGCGCCGCATGACGCGGGCCATTGTGATCGGAGGGTCTCTAGGCGGACTCACCGCGGCCTTGATTCTCCGAGACCAGGGCTGGGACGTCGACGTTCTGGAACGTAGTTCTAATCCGTTGGAGGGGCGCGGGACCGGAATCGTCGCGCACCCGAGCACGGTTCGCTATCTTGTGGAGCGGGCAGGCAAATCGATTGCCGACATTGGCATGCCCGCCCGCAGGCTTCAGTATCTCGATGCGGACGGCGCGATCATCGACGAGCAACCCTGCGCCTACCGGTTCGCCTCGTACGTCGAATTGTATCGAGGTCTGCTGGACGCCTTCGGCACCGACCACTACCACCTGTCGAGTGAGCTTGCGCGCCTGGATAACCGGGGCGATGCCGCGACAGTGTCATTGACCGACGGTCAGACACTGGCCGCCGATCTCGTGGTGTGCGCCGATGGTATTCGGTCGACGGCACGCCGAATCATGGTCCCCGACGCCCAGCCTCGCTACGCGGGCTACCTGGCCTGGCGCGGCACCGTCGACATTGGCCAACTCAGCGGCCGTTCGGCGAGCATCCTGCTCGATGCGTACACCTACCGGATCCTCTCTCGCGGTCACCTGTTGGCCTACCCGATTCCCGGCCCGAGTGGCTCTGTGCTGTTCAACTGGCTCTGGTATCAGAACATCGCGCCCGGAGACCGTCTCACCGACCTGCTGACCGACCGCAACGGTGTCAGGGCAGAGTTGACCGTGCCTGCCGGATCGGTCCAGACCCGCCACATTGAACAACTCCATTCGTCGGCGGCGGACCTGCCCGCGCCGCTGGCCGAGGTCATCCAACGAACCGCCGAGCCATTCATCCAGGTGATTGTCGACATCGAGGTGCCGCGGATGGCGTTCGGGCGGAGCTGTCTGATCGGCGATGCGGCGTTCGCGCTGCGGCCACACGTCGGTGTGGGCACCGCGAAGGCGGCCGACGATGCGTGGCAGCTCGGCACCGCGCTGCAGGGCACCAGTGCACCGTACATCCCGGATCGGCTGAAGGGCTGGGAGACTCAACAGCTGTCGGTGGCGCGGCGTGCCCTACACAGGGCTCGCGCGGCGGGTCGAAGCTTGCAGGACGGCACCTGGCGGGTCGGAGAGCAGCCCCCGTTCGGACTGCTCGTGCCCGGTGACAGCGTTCTGCCCGTGGCCCTATAACAGCCCGAGCAGCTGCAGATCGGTGATGTACTTGACGATCATCGGCGCCGTGACGTGCGGGATATCCTTGTCCGGGCCAATTTTCGCGTCCTGCACCGCTGCGCGGAAGCGATCGGTGGGCGCCATCGACCCGCGGATAGGCTTCTCCGGTCGCTGATAATTGTGCAGCAGCGGCAGCAGTGAGGCCTGGCGTTGCTTGTCCGGTAGTGCGCGCAGTGCCGTGTCGAACCGTTGCAGCCAGGCGTCGTAGCCCGAAATGCGTTGGATCGGGTAACCCGCGTCCGTCAGCCAGTCGACGTACTCGTCGAGCCCGATGCCGTCGTCGTACGGATTCATCACGTGGTAGGTCTCGTACCCGTCCACCACCTGCGCGCCTAGGGTTGAGATCGCGTCGGCGATGAAACCCACGGGCAGTCCGTCGAAATGCGCGCGCTGCCGGTTACCGTCCGCGTCGAGTTCGTAGAATGAGCCGGGCCCGATGCCGGTGGCGACGACGCTCAGCAACAAGCGGGTGAACATGTCCGGCACGTTGAGCTGACCCGCATACGCGGTGTCGGCCAGGATCATGTCGCACCGGAAGACGGCGACCGGCAGGCCGCACAGATCATTCGCCTCGCGCAGCAGCACCTCGCCTGCCCACTTGCTGTTGCCGTAGCCATTGGCATAGCCCTCGTTGATGGCGCGGGTCGGGCTCATGACCCGGACGTCGGCGTCCTCGGTGAACGAGGACGGTTCGATCTGGTCGCCTACTCCGATCGTTGACACGTATGTGTAGGGCTTCTGTTTGGTCGTCAGCGCGATGCGAATCAGCTCGGCAGTACCCAGTGCGTTCGGGCCGAACAGCTCGCTGTACGGCAGTACGTGGTTGACAAGCGCCGCGGGGTCGACGATCAAGTCGACGATGTCGGCCAGCCGCTGCCATGTCTGCTGATCCAGGCCGAGGTTTTCCTCGCCCTTGTCGCCGGCGATGACCTCGAGATGGCCGGCGGCCAGTTCCCGGTAATGGCGCAGCAATTCTGGATCACCGCTGTCGAAGGTTTTGTCGAGTCGATCGCGGGCGGCGACGTCGTCCTTGGCACGCACAAGGCAGATCAGCTTGCCACCGACGAGATTCATCCGCTCCAGCCATTCCAAAGCCAGGTAGCGTCCGAGAAATCCGGTCGCTCCGGTCAGCAGGACAGTCCGCACTTCGGCGCTTGGCGACGGCAGGGTCGAGGCGGCGGCAAGAGTCTTCGCGTCGATGAACTTGTCCAGAGTGAGATCACTGGCAAGCACTTCGGTGATGGGTTTGTTTGAGCGATCGTGCACCGAGGCGAACGTCGGCCTCTTGGCACCGGGTCGCCGCTCGGCCTCGATGTAGCCGGCGATGGACCGCAGGTCGCTTGCCGGGCTGACAATGACGCCTACGGGCACGTCGATGTCGAAGATCTCACGCAGCAGATTGCCGAATGTCAACGCCGACAACGAATCTCCGCCGAGGTCACTGAAATGAGCGTCTGGCTCCAGATCACTTGCCGCAGCACCGAGAACCGCACCAGCGGCGCGGATGACGGTCTCCAGCACCGGCCGGTCGGCACCATTCTGACGCAGCGCGCGCAACTCGTTCGCCTGACTGTCTGCCAGCTCGGTGTAGAGCTGCTCCAGTCGATCGCCATAGTGCACCTTCAGTTTTGGCCGTGCCAGCTTGCGGATGCCGGTCAGTAGGCCGTTCTCCAAGGTGAATGGCGTTGTCTCGATGATGAAGTCGCGGGGTATCTCGTAGGACTGCAGTCCGACGTCCTTTGCAATGTTCTGCAGCGACTCGCTGATCGCCGACTTCAGCGATTCCACGTCCCCGCCGGTTCGGTTCAAAGTGTCGTCGGTCGGCACGACGACGGCGAGCACGTAGGAGCGGGCGCTGTTGCCGTAGACGTAGATCTGGCGGACCAGCGGGCTGTCACCGAACACCGCCTCCAACTTCGACACGGTGACGAACTCGCCCTGCGAGAGCTTGAGCACGTTGTTGCGCCGATCCAGATAGACGAGCTGATCGGGATCGACCTCGGCCACCACGTCGCCGGTGCGGTAGTAGCCGTCGGGATCGAACACGTCAGCGGTGACTTCCGGCCGCTTGTAGTAGCCGGGAAACAAGTCCTGCGTCTTGACCAGCAGCTCGCCGCGCGGAAACGGCTGGTCGGTGTGGAAGTAACCCAGATCGGGCACGTCGACCAGCTTGTAGTCGATCACCGCCGGGCGACGCACCTGGCCGTCGATGTAGATGATCCCGGCCTCGGTCGAGCCGTAACCCTCGACGAGATGGAGGTCGAGCAGCGCTTCGACGAACTCCTTGTTCTCGGCGGAGATCGGTGCCGAGCCCGTCATTGCCGAAACGAACCGTCCGCCGAGCAGGTTCTGCGCCTGCTCCGCCATCACATCGGCTTCGAGTACCGCACGATCGACGCCGTCGACGGACCGTCGGTCCACCTCACTCTGGAACTCGGTGAACAGCATGTCCCAGATCCGCGGCACGAAATTGAGTTCGGTGGGCCGCACCAGCGCGAGGTCCTCGAACAACGTCGAAAGATCACTCCTTGCTGTGAAATAGGCGGTGCCGCCCTGTCCCAGCGTTCCGTACAGGATGCCCCGACCCATCACGTGGCTCATCGGCATGAAACTCAGCGTGATCAACGGCTCGACGCTCGACCCCCAGTTCCAACGCGACCTGCGCCAGAAATTCGCGACCAATCGTTCCGGGTACATCGCACCCTTCGGCGCGCCGGTGCTGCCCGAGGTGTATATCAGCAACGTTAACGGGTCTTCATCGTCGTCGGGAACGAACTCCGGCGCTGCAGGCAGCGACGCCCCGCGGTCGAGCAGTGCGGCCAGGGTCTCCACCAACACCGGGCTGCCCGCTTCGGCCAACCGCGTCTTGGCGGCATCGAACGCTTCACGCTGGTCGTCCACGTCGGGGTGGTAGTCGAACACAACCAGTCGCGCAGGTGTGTAGCCCGTCAACACCAGTTCGACGGCGTTGGCGAGATCGCCAATGCTCGAACCGAATACGCGAGGTTCGGTCTCTGTGACGATGGGCCGAAGCTGGCTGACTGGCGCTCTAGTCTGCAGCGGCACGGACACCGCGCCCAACAGCACCAACGCCATGTCGATGGTCGCGTAGTCCGCACTCGCGAACCCAAGCACACAGGCTCGGTCGCCTGGCTGGACCGGCCCCGGGCCTTGGGTCAATCCGCTGGCGACCGCGCCGACGCGATCCCACAATTCGCGGTACGTGATGGTCTGGAAACAGGGCAGAAGCTCAAGAGAAGTGCGGCCGGTCGCCGGATCCGTAGTGAGGTTGACACCGCGTTCTCCAACCGCAGGCCGCTCCGCATAGGCCCCCATCACGGTGCTCATGATCCGCGGCAGCCGGAGCCCGGGCTGCTCGATCGCCGCGCTCAGTGCCTCGATGGGGCGGGCATCGACGAACTGGATGTCGGTGGAGTACAGGTCAGCGACGCGGCGCGCGAGCCGGTCTTCGCGGGAATCGGTAAACATGAACAATAGCCCTTCTAAACGGCTCAATTAGTCTGTGTAACAACACTTCCACCGTAGGCCGGAACGGCAGAACCGCCACACAACGTTCGGGCCGGCCCACTGCTCCGCTAGCGGCACAGTGGACTTTTGAAGTTGGCAGGAACGCAAAGATTGCCGCTAGCGGTCAGCCCTTGATACGCGTCGGCGATGCCAGAATCGGGGCACTGGAACGTTCTTGGCGGTTTCGGGTGGCGTCCGTTTCAGTGCATCGGGTTGGTGAAGTCAGGGCCCTGGCACGCGAGCCCGCCTTCGAGGACTCTGTTGATCAGCTTTCCGAATACCCCGAGTGAAATGCACTCCGGCAGCAACTATTTGAGGTCGACGGAACGGGAGTTCCGGCGGGCAACCGACCGGAGCCGCGGCCGCCCGGCGCGCGCCTCAGCCCAGGAACTCCGACTCCAGAACTAAGTCTTTGAGTAGCGTCTGATATTCGACGTGGGTTTGGTGCTCGATGGTCTGCCACCGCTTGCCTTGCTGCTCCTTCATGTAGGTGCGGTACTTGGGTGCGCCGGGAAAGCCGACGTTGTCGGCGACCACGATCGTTCCCGGATGCAGCCAGCCCCGGTCGAGTAGCCGCCGCAGGTCGTCCAGGTACACGTCCTTCCAGTGGTCGAGGAAGACGAAATCCAAACAGCCGTCAGTGAATCCGTAGTCTTTGGCGAGTACATCGAGCGTCGTCCCGTCGTCGACGGTGCCGTTGATGCAGGTGACGCGATCGGCGAGGCCGGCGTGCGCCCACACGCGGCGGGCCACCGAGGCGTTGGCACTCGACTTTTCGATAGAGAACACCATGGCACCCGGTGCCGCTCGGGCGATCCGCAGACCGCTGTATCCGCAGTAGGCACCCAGTTCCATGGCGAGCTTCGGATTCGCGCGCTTGACGGCGGCGTCGAGCAGCTGGCCCTTCTCGTCGCCGACGTTCATGAGGATCGACTTGTCGTAGGCAAAGTTGTCGATGGCGTCGATCGCGGCGTCGACGTCGCCCGCCGGAGCATTGGCGATGACGTAACCGGCCATCGTCTCCTCCCGGCCGTCACCCATCTGACCCGTCCGCATAACGCTCAGGCCACCGAAAGCCATGCGCAGGAGCGAGTACCTCAAGAATGGAAACTTCTGTCGCAGCGTCCTAGTCAGACTCATTGCACCGAAACCTCATCTCTGCACCCAGACTTCGACATTCGATCGGCCCTTTCTGTTAACACGTGTCACTGTTCACAGGACCCGCCCGGGAAGGCTTGGGCACTGTGGGCCATGCGGTTCGAAACCAACTCTGAATGCATCCGCAATCTTGTTCGAAGGCCGGATCACCGCGGCGAGAAATCACTAAGCGTGCCAGCCAGATCCACCGCTGACCTGGCACACCCGGCTCCAGTCAGACTCGCTTCAGGGTGGCGTCGAGGATGACCTTGACCGGCTTGGTAGTGCCTCGTCGGCTGATCCCATACTCCTTGGGCGACACGACGACGGTGGCGTGGTAGCGGGGCCGTCCCAGTGTGGTCGCCCGCGTCGCATGGAAGGTGACTGACTGGCTGATGTCGCGGACGCGCAGCGTGCCGCTGACGTTGAGTCCGGTGGGCGTCTCGACGAGGGCGGTGCTACGGAACTCCAGAGTTGGAAACCGTGCTGTCGCGAACACGGTGTCTGCGCCGAGGTGCTCGTCGCGCAACTTGATGCCGGTATCCACGCTGTCTGTCCATACGATCGCTGAGATCGCGGATTCGGCCACAGAGCGACCCACGGTGATCACCGACTCGTATCGGTCGAACCGACCATTGACCTTCATGCCGAAGGCCGCCTTGGCCTGGAAACCGATTGACGACGCTGCGGTATCCAGGGTCCACTCGCCGGAGCTCAACTCAGTGCTCACCAAGACCATCGACTCCTTGCTTAATTCCTGTCGGGCATCAGTTCTGACAGGCGTTGCGCGGCGGCTGGAACAGGATTCTTCGTCAACTGCGACAGGAGGTCGCACGGCGAATCTCTTCCCAGCTCTATTATCAATCGATCATAAGCGTACCCTCGTGGCGATGCCACGCCAACCCCGCTACCGCCCGACGCCGACGCCCTGTCATCCGCTCACGTGACCCTACTCACACCTTGCGGTTCTCGGACTTGAGCATCCACGCCTGCTTCTCCAGCGAGTCGATGATCTCGTGCAGGAGGTCACTGGTGCTTGGATCGAGGGCGTCGACCGCATCGTGGACCGTACGGATGGTGCTGACCGCCGCGTAGATCCGGATGGTGATCAGGTCCACTGTCTCGGTGGTGTTCTGCTCGGCGGGCGGGAACGCCGGCAGCGTAGTAGACGCTGCGACCGTGTCAGTTCGCCCGTCGGGAACGGCGTTGAGGGCGCGCATCCGCTCGGCGATCGTGTCGCTGGATTCCCTTGCAATGTCGACGATTTCGTCGAGTTGCAGGTGCAGATCGCGGAAATTGGTGCCAATGAGGTTCCAATGCGCCTGCTTGCCCTGCAGATGCAATTCGATTAGATCCACCAGTACCGCCTGTAGGTCTTGTGCCAAGCTGGATGGGGCTTCGAACTGCCGAATATCGTCGTGGGGTCGACGTAACGAAGTGGTCATGACAAGTTCTTCCTCGTGGTTTTGATAGCGCTGATCGGTTGTTGCGCAACGCTATATGTCATGGTGTTCAGCGTTTAGCGCCGTGCTGACCCTGTCATCCCGGCTGGCACCACTCGCCGTACTGACGCTTGCTGCAATCGGTCATGCCGGTTCATCGCGACGCGAAGGTTCACACCCGATCCTCAGCTTTGTGACGGCACAGTTTCGTTAGGCCGACGGCGTTGTATTTACTGGCGCCATGGTTGCCGCCCACGAATCCGTCATTGAGCACCAATCCGCTACGAAGGGACTGCGATGAGCACCCGAATTCTGGTCCTCGTCGGCAGCCTGCGCTCCGGCTCGGACAACCTGCGCCTCGGCGAGGCGGCTGTCAAGCTCGCACCGAACGGCATCTCGGTCGAAATCTTCGACGGCCTGGCCGATGTCGCCCTGTACAACGAAGACATCGATCAACCAGGGGTCGTCGCGGCCGCAGATCGGCTCCGCTCCGAAGTTCAGTCGGCCGACGCCCTTCTGCTCGTGACCCCCGAATACAACGGCACGATGTCCGCCGCCCTCAAGAACGCCATCGATTGGATCTCGCGTCCGTTCGGTGCCGGCGTCATCACCGGCAAGCCGGTGGCTGTCATCGGGACCTCACACGGGCAGTACGGCGGGGCGTGGGCGCACGATGACGCGCGCAAGGCAGCACGCATCGCGGGAGCAAATGTGCTCGATGATCTCAAGCTGTCGGTGCCGGCCTCACACACCCGCTTCGCCAGCTCTCATCCTGTCGACGACGAGGAGATCGCCGTCACGATGCCGGAAATCCTGACCACTCTCGCCGCCGCGGTCCTCAGTCGGGATGGCCAACATAGCGGTGAATGAGCTCGCCACGCCGTCAGTCGCTAGAACCGTGTCAGCGGGGCCGATACGCCTGGAGTCAGTTCGTTCTGCGCCTTCTTGAACGCAGTGTTCAGCGAGTCCAGTGTGAGAGCAGCCGGATGGCTGACATGGATCTCGATCTGGTACTCGGGCTGTCCGGTGCGGCCGAATATCGGCAGGACAACGAATTCTGTTGCCAACAAATCCGTTTCGAGTGTTCTGGTGATCGACCGTAGGTTGACCATCGTCATCAGCTTGGTCAACTGCCGTGCCACCGCGGCGGTCGGCTCTAGAGACGCCAAGAGTGCGGAGACACGGTCGTGCAATGACGCGTGGGCGTCATCGAATCTCCAGGCTCCATAGCCGCGTTCGCGGACATCGGCGAGCACCTGCCGATAATGATCGATGTCGGCCCGGGTGAGCCGCGGCGTGACCCCTCGCAGCCACCGGTCTACCTCGGCCTCGTCCCGCCACGCCATCGCGACGAGGCCGAACGGCGGGTCGATCGGAAAGCGCTGTCCGACAACGTGTTCACTGTCACTAGTGTGGCCCACTGCATCGATGATTGTGAGGTGGGCTTCGTCGATCCGCGACATCGAACAGCCGGCCGCCAGGCTCTCGTGGAGATTGACCAATGCGGTTCGGCCTTGGTCGAGCAGTGGAAACTGGTTGCGCAGCGCACGTACCAATCCGAAGAGCCCGCTGCCGAGTCGGTAGCGGCGATCGTCATAGCGGGCGACCCATCCGCCGTCCTCGAGTTCTCCCAGTACCAGCGCGCACGTCGATGTGGTGATGCCGCATTGTCGGGCTAGCTGGGCGGAGGTCAGGGCCGCCGATGACGCGGCCAGCGCATCAAGGACATCCATTGCCCGCCGGGTCGGCGGTGACTTGGGCGTTGACGCGGGCACGATTCCCTCCTTACGATCCGTCCGAATACTAGCAACGAGCGTCCTAATATTAGGAGAAACTATGTCAATTCCGGTGGCGGTGTGGGGCCCAGGCTCCATGGGTGTGATCGCGCTGCGGGGCGTGATCGATCACCCCGAACTGGAGTTGGTTGACCTCGTCGTGCACAGCGACGCGAAGGCCGGAAGAGACGCCGGCGAACTGTGCGGCATCGACCCGATCGGCGTCATCGCGACCACGGATCCCTCAGCACTGCTCGCCGGTGGCGCCGATGTGGTGGTCTATGCGGCTGCCGCTAACCTGCGGCCGCTGGAGGCGGTCAACGACATGGTGTCGATCCTGAGTGCAGGCAAGAACGTGGTGTCGTGTTCGGTCGTTCCGTTGGTGTATCCCAACGCCGTCGATCCCGCGTTCACCGACCCGCTGCGCGAGGCCGCTCTTGCCGGTGGCGTGTCGTTCTTCACCACCGGCATCGACAGCGGATTCGCCAACGATGTGCTGCCGCTGGCGCTTTCAGGAGTTGCCCGCAGCATCGACTCCATCCGCGTCACCGAGATGTTCAACTATGCGACCTATCCGGACGCGACGGCCGTGTACGAGATCCTCGGATTCGGCAAGCCGCCAGAAGAACTCCCGTTCGCCGCGACACCGGGCGTGTTCACCTTCGGCTGGGGACCTGTGCTGCACCAGTTGGCCGACGGCCTCGGGGTTCACATCGACGACATCAAGGAGACGGTCGAGCGCATACCCGCGGACATCTCGTTCGACACCCCGACCGGGCACATCACCGCCGGAACAATCGCCGCGATGCGATCCACCTTGACCGGGTACGTCGAGGGCCATCCGACCCTCGTCATCGACCACGTCAGCCGCATGCACGACGACATCGCACCCGATTGGCCGCAGCCGCACATCTCAATCCAACCGCGGGATCTCGGCTTCGGCGGAGCCTCGGGCCAAGGCGTCTACCGCGTCGAAATCGAAGGCTCACCGAGCATGCGGTGTGAGTTCGAGATGGCCGACGACCACGATCACGACCTCGGCGCGAGGATGGCCGGAGCCTCCCGGATGGTCAACGCGATTCCGGCCGTCTGCGCCGCGAAGCCAGGTCTCTTGTCGGCGTTGGACCTGCCGCTCATCACCGGAAAGGGATTAGTGAAACGCGCATCGGGTCCGTCGCCGGATAGCCGGCTGGTCGGCAGGTTTGGCTAAAGACCTGCCAGACCCGGCAGCAGGGTGGAGACCAGTCCTTCTGCGTGCGCGTCGATCCAGTTGGGGCTCTTCGGGTCTCGGCCGGTGAGCAGGCGCACCTCCGCGGCGTTCACAAAGGGCAGCGCCGACGCGCCAATCAATACGTAGTAGACGATGTCGCTGTCGATCGGCGCGGCGACACCGGCGTCACGAAGCATCTGCCATGCCGCCCGGATGCCGGTGAAGAACGGCTTGATGTGAGTCTCTGTCAGCCATGTCAAACGCTCACTTGGCGTGGTGCCTTCATGCATCATGATCTGGTTGAGTTCAGGGTGCTCCGCGGCGAATCGCACGAATCCGCGTATCCCGTCGGCAAATGCCGCCGCGAGCTCTGACACCTCCACGCCGGTGAGTTTCGCGGGGAAGACGCCGTAGATCGCCTCTCGCAACATACCGAACATGTGATCCACCGCAGCCGTCCATAGCGCCGTCTTGGACTCGAAGTGATAGCTGATCTGCGGCTGGTGCGCCTGAACACGCGCCGCGATCGCACGCGTCGACGCGCCGTCAAAGCCCTTGGCCCCGAACTCGACCAGCGCCGACTCCAGCAGCGCTTCCCGGATATCGGACCTGTTCCGGCGCAGGCGCACCTTCGTCGGCGGGGACTTGCGCGGCATGCCAAACAGTGTACCTTTATTATCAATCGATAATAGCCCAGGAAGGGTATCGGCCATGAGCATCACCCCTGACACCACGAATCGACATCGCGCATCGGCACATCTACTACCGCTGTCGAAGGAGCCGTTCCAGGCGCCGACGGATCGCGACATGCTGCCGTCTGAACGGCGACTCTTCGTTCAGACACACCGGACCTGCGTGTTCGGCTATGGCCGCCGATCGGACGGCCCGGCGATGTCGATCGTCTACTACGTCCCCGACGCCAACGACGACCTGCTCGTCGCGACCATGGGCGATCGGGCCAAGGCCAAAGCCGTCGCCCGAAACGGCAAAGTCAGCCTCTGCATCCTCGACGAAACCTGGCCGTTCGCCTACCTCCAGGTCTATTGCGACGCCGTGATCGACGACGACGACGAAACTCTCATCGACGTGATGATGGCGGTGGCCGAACGCATGTCGGGTGACCCTGTACCAGTCGAACTGCGCCCGGCGGTCAAAGCCGTAGCAGAGGAGGAAGGCCGGGTGCTGTTGCGCTGCCGGCCCTACGCGACGTTCGTCACGCCGCCGCGACACTTGCACAGCAATGATCAGCAGGAACTGACCCACTGGGTCTCGGCGTCGATGCCCTGGGACGCTCCTGATACCCCAGACGGTGGCTCTCAAGGATGAGCGATGTAACGGAGCGGTGGCGCACGGAGCGTGTCATGGCAGCCTTGTATGACGCCGGCGTCAAGCACGACCGTGTCGCCATCGTCGGCGCCTGGGTGATGTGGGGCGCCGACATGCGGCGCATGTTCGCCGACGTCGCGCGGCTTGCCGACGTCCCGGCCGGGACCTCGGTGCTCGATATACCCTGCGGCGGCGGCTTCGCCTTTCGCGTCCTGCGTCCCGGGCAGGACGTGCATTACGTCGCGGCCGACATATCGCCGCACATGCTCCAGCGGGCGCGCGAGTTGGCGCGTCGAGGGCGGACGCAAGACGTGATCGATTTCGTCGAAGCCGATGTGACGGCACTTCAGTTCGCCGACAACAGCTTTGACCTATGCGTGACCTACAACGGGCTGCACTGTCTGCCCGACCCCCGTGCTGCGCTGGGCGAACTTACTCGCGTGCTCAAGCCCGGTGGGACGCTGCGGGGAACGTCATGTGTGAGAGGTCGCGGTCTGCGCCAGGACGCCGCGATCGCGATGGCCCGTCGCGCCGGGGTGTTTGGAAACACCCCACGCGCAGGCGAGATCGAAACGTGGCTGGGGGAATTCGGCCTCGATATCGTGACGCTCGAAGCCAGCGGAGCGATCGAGTTCTTCGAAGCGAAGCTCAATTCGAAAGGGATACACCCGTGACGATCGACGATATCTCGCAGACCCAGGCCGACCAGATCTCGACAGACTTCCAAGCATTCTTGGACAAGCGCAGTCGACGCTCCAGGCAACGTAAACGTCGCGGTGTCAAGCTATTCCGGAGGGTGGACACCCTACCGTCGGACGATCACATCCTCGACTTCGCACACGCATACTACGACGCAGATCCGGTCGCCGAGGCCTTCGTAAAAGACGCCTACATCGACGGCAACTCGTCTCACGGCCGGGCCATGCTGGACCGGGCTCTCGCACACGGCATCGAGTCCGTTCCCGACGCGCCGGCGTCGATGGTGCGACTGTTCGAGGAGTTCGAAAAGGATCCACCGTGGGTCGACCACGATCTCGTCGAACGCGGCGCGTTTCTATTCCGACGGTTCGGCCCGGCCGTCTTCAGCCTCAATGGTGTCGGAACGTTGCTCGCCTACACCGAAAACCCGATCGTGCAGCCGCTGAGCATGACCGGCAAGTACGCGGGCGATGCGGCGCTAAACCGTTTCATGGAGACTGCGCGCTTTTGGATCGACGTGTCCGACCCCGGCGGCACCAGACCCGGGGCGCCCGGCCGGTCCACTGCCATGCGGGTTCGGATCATGCACGTATTTCTGCGGCAGCGGATCACCCGGCACCCGCAGTGGCAGCTGGCTGCGTGGGGTAAACCCATCAGTCAGGCTGAAGCCACCATCACGCTGCTGTCCGGCGGGTTCGCTTCAGGTTTGGCCATGCACAAACTCGGCTACCGATCGACGACCGCTGACATCCTGGCGATGATGCACTTCTGGCGATACATCGGGCACCTGATGGGTGTCCAACCCCGTTGGTATCCGGCGGATATGCGCGAAGCCCGCCAGCTGATGACGCTCTACTTCGCCAAGCGGGCGTTCGGCGCGGTGGAGGACGGTCGCGAACTCATCGAGTCCTATCCGCGCGCGTTCGCACCGAAACAGGGCACGGGTCGTCGCAAGGCGATCCGCGACCAGTTCAACTATCGAATCCAGCTCGGTTACACCCGCTACTTCCTGCCGGGCGGTTTCTACCGGTCCTACGACATGCCCAACCCGTGGCCCTGGGCGCTGCTGCCACCCCTTCAGATACCGATAAACCTCACGATCGACCTGCTGGCACACGCCAGCCCTCGCATCGCGCGGCTGCAGGATCGGTACGCCCGATGGCGACGAAACACCTGGTTCCGCAATGAGATGGGCGACCGCGACGCGCATTTCAAGGCCGCCGAGACATTCCGGCGCTGACGCACGCTGTTCATTGCAGCTGGCGGGTATGACTGATTTGCCGGTGGCAGCAGTCGGCTATGGGCGCCAGCGCTAGCGACAGCGGGCACCAACGACCGCGATTCTAGGAGGTATGTTCACGCTTCCCCTAGAGACGGCCGCGACGAGATGACCACGCAGCCGAGGCACTCGCTTCCGAGCAACTTCGAGAAGGCTCAGTGGACTAAAGCTCCGCACGTCGCTGACAGCGCAACCTCGCCAGACCAACTGCGGCAGAGCAATTCTCGAGGCGTCGCGCACTTCGCCGCTGCGCTGGGGATTGCAGCGGTGTCCGCGGGGGTCGGCGGCGTCACCGCGCAAACTGTGTATTCGCACGCGCCAACGCGGAGCACCGTGGCGGCGGCGGCCACATCCCCGGCGGCCAGTCTCCGCACCGACTCGATTGAGCAAGCCGCCGCGAAGGTTATGCCCAGCGTCGTAGAGCTGCAGACGGACCTGGGCACCCAGGCCGACCTTGGCTCGGGCATCGTCTTGACCTCTGACGGGCTGATCATGACCAACGCGCATGTCGTGGCGGCCGCACAGCAGGCCCCCTCGGCCGACCCGGGCGGAGTGCGCACCCTGGTGACGCTCGCCGACGGCCGCACGGCGCCATTCGCCGTCGTCGCCACCGATCCGTCGAGTGACATCGCCGTAGTGAGGGCCGAGGGAATGTCCGGGCTCACGCCGATCACCTTCGGCTCGTCAGCCGACCTTCACGTCGGCCAGCGGGTCGTTGCGGTCGGTTCACCACTCGGCCTCGACGGCACGGTCACAGCCGGCATCATCAGCGCGTTGCACCGTCCGGTGTCCACTGCTTCCAGTGTCGCCAATGCTTCCAACTCGGCGAACCAGGGCGCGACTCTCGACGCGATCCAGACCGACGCCCCGATCAACCCTGGTAACTCCGGCGGTGCGTTGGTGAATGCGAACGGCCAGCTGATCGGAATGAACTCGGCCAACGCGTCGTTGGGCTCTACGTCTGGTGAAAACGGTTCGGTGGGACTTGGTTTCGCGATCCCCGTCGACGAGGCCAAACGCATTGCCGATGAACTCATCGCCACCGGCACCGCCTCCCACGGCTTCCTCGGGGCACGGTTTGCCGACGACGCGAATGCCGACGGCGCCCGGATCGTCGACGTGACAAGTGGCGGTCCGGTGGCGGCGGCGGGCATGCCCGGGGGCGCGTTGGTGACGAGGGTCGACGGGCAATCGATCAGCAGCGCCGAGGCATTGCTTGCGGCGGTGCATTCCAAGGCACCCGGGGCCACGGTCGCCCTGGATTATCTCGAGCCCTCGGGTGATGCGCGCACGGCGCAAGTCGTGCTCGGCACGGATCAGGGACAGCAGTCATGAGAACCGTCGTCGGGCTCAGGCAGAAGATGCAGGGAAGTGCCGTAACTTGCGCGGCGAGAAGCGTTGGCGCACATCGTGTTCGGCATCCTGCGTGGCGGCGACAAATTCAAGCTCGGGCTGATCGCCGGGCGCGCCGAATCGCCTAACCGAACGCCAACGCCAGCGCCACTGCGATTGCCCATGCCAGCATCGTCAGGCCGGTGTCGCGCAGCACCGGGATGAGGTCCTTGCCGCCCAAGCCTTTTCGGACCGGGCCCGACGCGCGCGCTGCCAGCGGCGCCGCGATCAGCCCGGCCGCACACCACGGCGTCGCGAGCATCAGCACCAACGTCAGCGTCAACGCGACCACAAGCAAGCCCTGGTACAGCAGCCGGGTGCGGGCGTCTCCCAGCCGCACTGCCAGCGTGATCTTTCCGGACCCTTTGTCGGTCGGGATGTCACGCAAGTTGTTGGCCACCAGCACCGCCGACGACAACGACCCCATCACCACCGCCAGCGCCAGCCCGACCCAGTCGACCCGCAGCGCCTGCGTGTATTGCGTGCCCAGCACGGCCACCAGACCGAAGAACACGAACACCGCTACCTCGCCGAGCCCGAGGTAACCGTAGGGTTTCGAGCCGCCCGTGTAGAGCCATGCCCCGGCGATACACACCGCGCCGACCGCGATCAGCCAAGGCGCGCTGAACCACGCTAGCGCCACCCCAGCCGCCGCTGCCACGCCGAGGCTGACGACCGCGGCCGTCAACACCGCGCGCGGTGCCGCCAGCTTGGAGCCGACGAGGCGCAACGGTCCGGCCCGGACGTCATCCGTGCCGCGGATTCCGTCCGAGTAGTCGTTGGCGTAGTTGACGCCGACGATCATCGCGACCGCTACCAGCAACGCCAGCAGCGCCTTCCACCAGCACGCGGCGTGCAGCCAGGCGGCACCACCGGTGCCGGCGATCACCGGCGCGATTGCGTTGGGCAACGTCCGCGGGCGGGCGCCCTCGACCCACTGCGCGAAACTGGCCACAAGCGTCAGTCTTGCACGGCCGGATGGCGTGGCAGACTGAGCGCATGGAGGACCGACTCAGCAAGACAGAGATCCGCAAGGACGCCCTGCAGGAGATCGTCGAGTCCGGCGCATCAACAGTGGGTGAGGTGGCCTCGATCATCACCAGCGCCGTGAAGGACGTCGCCAACGCCATAGGCGGTTTTGCGACAGATATGTTCGAGATCCGAGATGGTGCTCGGCGCGCTTCGCAGCCGCAGGCCGAGGAAGCCAAGGACGAGTAGCGCGAGTTGCTCGGCGTCATCGGCGGTAGCGGTTTCTACACGTTCTTCGGACCCGACTCCCGCACCATCAGCCTGGACACCCCGTACGGCGCACCGAGCGCGCCCATCACGGTCGGAACGGTTGGCGAACACGAGGTTGCGTTCCTGCCGCGCCACGGCGTCAAGCACGAGTTCTCGCCGCACACGGTGCCGTATCGCGCGAACATGTGGGCGATGCGCGCGCTGGGTGTGCGCCGCATCTTCGGGCCCTGCGCGGTCGGCAGCCTGACACCGGTCCTGGGTCCGGGCGCGATGGTCGTGCCCGATCAGTTGGTGGACCGCACCACCGGCCGCGACGACACCTACTTCGACTCCGGGGGTATACATGTGGGCTTTGCGGATCCGTACTGTCCCACACTGAGGGCGGCGGCCGCCGACCTGCCCGGCGTGGTGGACGGCGGCACGATGGTGGTGGTTCAGGGGCCCAGGTTCTCCACTCGCGCCGAGAGTCAATGGTTCGCAAGGCAGGGGTTCACGCTGGTCAACATGACCGGCTACCCGGAGGCGGTGCTCGCCCGCGAGCTCGAAATGTGTTATGCCGCTATCGCTTTGGTCACCGATCTCGACGCAGGCATCGACAGTGGAAGCGCCGTCAGAGCTGTTGATGTTTTCGCCGAATTCGAACGGAACCTGGTGCCGTTCAAAAAGCTGATGCGCGAGGCCATCGAAAACGTCGACACCGAACGCACGTGTACCCATTGCCTGCCGCACGACGGCGTCGAGCTGCCCTTCGATCTGCCGTGAGGGTGCTACTCACCGGCGCGGCCGGATTCATCGGGACGCGGGTGGCCGCGGCGCTGGCTGATGCAGGCCACGAGGTAACCGCGGTCGACGCGATGCTCCCGACCGCGCATGGCCCCAATGCCGAACTCCCACTTGATGTTCAGCGCGTCGATGTGCGCGACGCTGCCGCGCTGGCCCCGCTGCTGAAGGGTGTCGACGTCGTCTGTCATCAGGCGGCAGTCGTCGGCGCCGGCGTGGACGCTGCCGACGCGCCGTCCTATGGCAGCCACAACGACTTCGCCACCGCGGTGCTGCTCGCGGAGATGTTCGCCGCGGGCTGCCAGCGGCTGGTGTTGGCGTCGTCGATGGTGGTGTACGGGCAGGGCCGATTCGAGTGCGGAGAACACGGGCTCGTCGACCCGTTGCCACGCGCGCGGGCCGACCTCGACGCAGGAATCTTTGAACACCGCTGCCCCACGTGCGCACAGCCGGTGCAGTGGCGGCTGGTCGACGAGGAGGCGCCGCTTCGGCCCCGCAGCCTCTACGCGGCGAGCAAGACCGCGCAGGAACACTACGCGCTGGCGTGGGCCGAGTCGACCGGGGGCTCGGTCGTCGCGCTGCGTTATCACAACGTCTACGGCCCAGGCATGCCACGCGACACGCCCTACTCCGGGGTGGCGGCGATCTTCCGCTCGGAGCTCGAAGCAGGTGACGTGCCAAGGGTTTTCGAGGACGGCGGGCAGATGCGCGACTTCGTTCACGTCGACGATGTCGCCGCCGCCAACGTCGCTGCCGTCGACGCCGGGCTCGGCGGATTCGAGCCGTTCAACGTCTGCTCCGGGCGGCCGATCTCGATCCTGGAGATGGCCACCGAGCTGTGTGAGACCCGCGGCGACGTGCTGCCGCTCGTCACCGGCCAGTACCGCAGCGGCGACGTGCGCCACATCGTGGCCGATCCGTCCCGTGCGGCTGACGTGTGGGGTTTCCGGGCAGCGGTCGACCCGCGCGACGGGTTGCGTGAGTTCGCCTACGCGCCGTTACGCGGATAGATACCCCGCAGTGCGACGGCGCTCGGTTCGAGCCGCGAGCGCGAGCACGACTTCGCGACCAAGCGCCCGCGCGCCCAGTCAATCAGGGAATTGCGCCGGACCGGTTGATCGATTCCCTCCGTGCTTAGAGGCGTGCCGGGCCGCTTGTCGACAACAGGTTTCACTTAGTAATACTGGTGGCATGAAGCCAGCCATCTGTGAGCAGTACGGCATCGATTTCCCGCTGTTCGCGTTCAGTCACTGCAGGGACGTGGTGGCAGCCGTCACCAACGCGGGCGGGTTTGGCGTGCTCGGTGCGACGGCATTCACGCCCGACTGGCTGGACAAGGAGATGTCGTGGATCGACGACCATGTCGACGGCAAGCCGTACGGCGTCGACCTCATCGTCCCTGCCAAGTTCGAGGGCAAGGGCGAGAAGCTCGCACCGGGTGAACTCGCCTCCCGCATCCCTGACGGCTACCGCGGATTCATCGCGGAATTGCTTGCGGCCCATGACATCGAACCCGAGGAGTCCCCGCGCACCGGGCCGTCGTTCCTGTCCGGCGACACCGGCAAGGACCTGCTGGAGGTCGCGTTCAGTCATCCGATCAAGCTGATCGCCAACGCGCTGGGCGTGCCGCCGGACTACATGATCGACGCGGGCAAGGAGCGGGGCGTGCCCGTCGCCGCGCTGGTGGGTGCCAAGGAGCACGCCGTCAAGCAGGTGCAGGCCGGGGTGGACCTGATCGTCGCGCAGGGCACCGAGGCCGGTGGCCACTGCGGCGAGGTGACGACGTTGGTTCTCATCCCTGAAGTAATAGACGCCATCGATGGCGCGGTGCCGGTGCTTGCAGCCGGCGGGATCGTGACCGGCAGGCAGATGGCCGCGACCGTCGCGATGGGCGCGGACGGCGCGTGGACCGGATCGGTATGGCTGACCACCGAGGAGGCCGAGACCGCGCCGCACACCGTGCAGAAGATGCTCGAGGCGACGTCGCGCGACACCATTAGGTCCGCAGGACGCACCGGAAAGCCTGCGCGGCAACTGAAGTCGGAGTGGACGGACGCGTGGCAGCCGAACGACGGCGGCAGGAAACCGCTGCCGTTGCCGCTGCAGTCGATGCTGGCCGAGCCGACCATTCGGCGGGTCGACGCGCTGGCGTCACAAGGGCACCCCGGCGCGCGGGCGCTGGCCACCTACTTCGTCGGGCAGGGTGTGGGGCTGATGAACAAGGTGAAGCCCGCCCGCGAGGTGGTGCGCGAGTTCATCGAGGACTACCTGGCCGCCACGGAGCGGCTGAGCAATTCGCTGCCCGAGTAGCCGACTTACGGCACGCTGACGCAGCCGACGCCGGGCACGCAGCCACCGCCTCCGCCGGGGCCCCCGCCGCCGGTCGGACCGCCGGGAATGCCGCCGCCACCGCCGCCGGGACCACCGCCACCGGTGGGACCGCCGGGCACGCCGCCACCGCCGCCTCCTGGGCCCCCGCCACCTGTCGGGCCGCCCGGGACGCCGCCACCGCCGCCCTCTGTGCCGCCACCGCCGGTAGGGGCGCCGGGCACCGCGGTTCCGGTCGTGGTCATCGGAGCAGTAGTGGTCGCCGAGGTTGTTGTCGTCGTCGTTGTCGTGGTCGTGCTGGTTGATCCGCCTTTATCGCCGCCGCCGCATCCGACGGCCAGAACCATTGCCGCCGCCCCGCCGAATAGCGCTATGCCCGTCCTTGCACCCGATTTCATGGACCCTCCTTGTCGCTGCGACCGGCGTCAGGAGTACCCGCCCCGGAGGGGCCGAAACGCGGGGTCTTTCAGTCGTCGAAGGTGATGCGCACCGAGATCGGGTCGCTCTCCATCGCGCGCATGGCCAGGACGGCGGCCGACTGGCCGAGCTTGCCGTTGCCGCCAAAACTGCGAGCCCGGGCGCGGACATCGTCGTCGGGCTCGAAAGTTGCTGTGCCGCTGCGCCATTGGTTGTCGATGCGCACGCGCACCTTCGGATTTGCCGCGATGTTGTGCGCCCAACCGGCGCGGCGACCGTGCTGCGAGATCACCCAGACACCCCGGTCGTCGGCGCGACCGGTAAGCGGCACGCGGCGCGGTTGACCCGTCTTGGCCCCGGTGGTTTCCAGGTCCACCACAAGCGTTGAGCGGATGCCGATGCGGTCCATCGCAGCGATCAGGGGATTTACCACAGTGCGGCCGACCCGTCGTTCGAACTTGAACTTGCGCAGCGCCTTGTTTGCCATAGTGAACGACGATAATAGAACGATCACTCAACTACAAGGGCCAGCCTACTCCGCCAGCGGCAGCCGCACCTCGAACCGCGCACCGGTCGCCAAGTTGTGCGCCGACAACGTGCCGCGATGCGCCTGCACAAGCCCCGCGGCGATCGCCAACCCCAATCCCGACCCGCTCGGCAGCGACGAGTCCGCCCGCGGCACCCGGTCGTTGGAGCCGCGGTACGCCACGTCGAACACCCGCGGTAGATCCGCCTCGTCGATGCCGACCCCGGTGTCGTCGACGCGGGCCCATGCACCGTTCTCGTCAGACCCCAACGCCAGTAGCACCTTGCCGCCCGACGGCGTGTGTGCGATCGCGTTCGCCACGAGATTGGACAGCACCCGCACCAGCGCGCGGTCGCTGCCAAGTACCTGCACCGGCTTGTCCGGCAGGTCCGCCCTCAACGCCACGCCTGCACGCTCTGCCGCGATGTGATGTGCGGCGAGCACGTCGTCGACAACCTCATCGAGAGCCACCCTGTCGAACACCGGCTCCACCGCGCCCGCGTTGATCTTCGACATCTCGAACAGATCGTCGACCATCTCGGAGAGCCGAATCGACTCCTGTTCAATAGTTTTCGCGTGTACTCGGACCTCTGAATCGGGGACCACACCGTCGGCGATCGCCTCCGACACCGCCCGAATCCCGGCCAGCGGCGTACGAAGATCGTGGCTGACGAATGCCACCAGTCGACGCCGCGAGTGCTCGGCAGCCCGCTCAGAATCGCGGATCTCCTGCTCCCACACCGTCCTTCGGGCCTGATAGCGCGCCAGCATCACCGCCGCCGGGATCGTCACCACCGACACGATCACCAGAACGACGGCGGTCCGCTCGAACGTGTCAGTGATCATGAATCCGCTTGCGCCGAGCACACCCGTAAACGTCGCTAACACAGGAATCAGCACGAGCGCCACCATGCTGACTGCCAGCGACCACGATCGGGCCAGCCTGATGATGATCGCTCCGGCCAGCACGACGGGCACCGAACATGCCAGTGCCCACGCGGCGATCTCCCATAGGTCAGTGGGCATCAGGATTGCTCCTCGCGCAGGCGCTCATCGCCGCCGATCCACAGATATCCCCGGCCCCACACCGTCTGCACCCGGTGGTGTTCGCCGAGCTTGGAGCGCAGGCGTTTGACGTGCACGGTGACTGTCGACAGATCACCAAAGTCCCAGTGCCACACCTGCTTTAACAGCGCCTCACGGGAGAACACGGTGTCGGTGTGGGTGAGGAAGAACATCAACAAGTCGAACTCACGGTTGGTCAGGCTGACCGGCTGCCCGTCGATGGTCACCGAGCGGGCGGCCGTGGACACGGTCATGTTCCCAACGGCGAGATCCAGCGGCAGCACGCTCGACGGCGACGGTGATCGCCGCAGCACCGAACGCACGCGCAGGGCCAACTCCCGCGGGCTGAACGGCTTGGTCAAGTAGTCGTCTGCTCCGGCCTCCAGGCCGGCGATGCGGTCGTCTTCCTCGCCAAGCGCGGTCAGCAGGATCACGGGCATGGTGTAGCCGCTGCGCTGCCGCAGATTGCGGCACAGCGTCAGACCGTCCGGTCCGGGCATCATCACGTCGAGCACCGCGACGTCAATGCGCTGAGAGCCGAGCAGTCGCAGCGCCTCCGTACCGTCGTGTGCGATCGAGACGTCGAGGCCGTCGCGCTCCAGGTATCGACGCACGACATCGCCCACCACGATGTCGTCGTCGGCGATCAGCACTCGCGTCATATTTGTGACCTTATCGTCGCGGCGCCGCTACCAGCGCCTATGTCATTGTTCCGTCACTGTTCATTCGTTGCCGCGGGCGTCTTGGACGGCCTACCGTCCACAGATATGCCCGACGTGACGGTGGTGCTGCCCTGCCTCAACGAGGCGGCGTCGCTGCCGGGCGTGCTCGCGGCGGTGCCCGACGGGTATCGGGCGCTGGTGGTCGACAACAACAGCACCGACGGCACCGCGGAGGTGGCCCGTCGGCACGGCGCCGAGGTGGTCGCCGAACAGCGGCCCGGCTACGGATCGGCCGTCCAGGCCGGGGTGGTCGCGGCGACGACGGACATCGTGGCGGTCATCGACGCCGACGGGTCGCTCGACGCACGCGAACTGCCCGCGTTGGTTGACGAGCTGGACCGTGGCGCCGACATGGCGATCGGCAGGCGCCGCGCCGTCAACGGACTTCGGTGGCCCTGGCACGCACGCCTTGGCACCGCCGCGGTGTGCTGGCGGCTGCGCACCCGCTACGGGCTGCCGGTACACGACATCGCGCCGATGCGGGTGGCCCGCCGCGAGGCGCTCCTGGCGCTGGGGGTGACGGACCGTCGGTTCGGCTATCCGCTGGAACTGCTGGTGCGCGCGGCGCAGGCGGGCTGGCGGGTGGTCGAACACGACGTCGCATACGGCCCGCGCACCGGCGGGAAGTCGAAGGTGAGCGGCTCGATCCGCGGGAGTTTCATTGCGGCGCTGGACTTCTGGCGGGTGATTGGATGATCCCCGTCGCAGTGCTCGTGGTCGCCAAGGCGCCGGTCCCCGGCCAGGCGAAGACCCGGCTGGCAGCCGCAGTCGGGGATCGGGCGGCCGCCGACATCGCCGCTGCGGCGCTGCTGGACACGCTGGATGCCGTCGCCCATGCGCCCGTCGCGGAGCGGGTGGTGGCGTTGACGGGAAACCTCGACGGCGCGTCCGCGGGCGCGGAGATCCGCTCCCGGCTGGCCGATTTCACCGTGGTGTCACAGCGCGGCGCGAGCTTCGCCGAGCGGTTGGCGAATGCGCACCTCGACGCCGCCGCTTCCAGCGGTGGGCTACCGGTGCTGCAGATCGGCATGGACACCCCGCAGGTGACCGGCGAGCTGATCGGGGAATGCGCGCGCGAACTGCTCGCAGCCGACGCAGTGCTCGGGCTCGCTCGAGACGGCGGCTGGTGGGTGCTCGGCGTGACCACTCCCGCGATGGCCGACTGCGTGCGCACGATTCCGATGTCGCGGGCCGACACCGGCGCTGTAACGCTGGCCGCTCTTGACGACACTGCAGTCAATGTGAGCCTGGTTCCCACCCTGGCGGATGTGGACACGGTCGATGACGTCGACGCGGTCCGGCGGAACTGCGCGCCCGACAGCCGGTTCGCGCGCGCAACCGAGGGGCTCTCGCATGCTCGGTAATCTCTATGATCGCGCCCTTGATGGCGAGCGGTGCTGGGTTCGCCACGACGACGGCCGGGTCGATCGGCTACCGGTGCGCAGTTGGCTCGGCGGCCGAAACGCCGACGAACAGTTCGACCATGCCGTGGTGGGGCTGTGCCAGGGCCCGACCATCGACTTGGGTTGTGGCCCTGGCCGATTGGTGGCCCATCTGGTCCAGCGTGGCGTGCCCGCCCTCGGGGTCGACCAGTCTGCCACCGCGGTCGCGCTGGCGCGCCGCAGCGGCGCCCCGGCCTTGCGTCGCGATGTGTTCGATCCGCTGCCGGGGACTGGGCGCTGGCACAACGTCCTGTTGGCCGACGGCAATGTCGGCCTCGGCGGCGACCCATGGCGAATCCTGCGGCGGGCAGCCGAACTGCTGCGCCCGCGCGGTCGTTGCTTCGCCGAATTCGACTCAGCGATCGACGGAATCCACAGCGGGTGGGTTCGGCTCGAATCGAGGCGCACGATCGGCCCGTGGTTCCGGTGGGCGTCGGTCGGCGTGGACTGTGCGGCGCGGTTGGCCGACGACGTCGGTCTGGCCGTCGCGGAAGTCCATCCGATCGGCCGCCGCGTGGTGGCCAGTCTGGCGGCGAGATGAAGACCGAAACCCTTCGCGGCACAGCCGTCACCGCGCGCGTCGGCCTCGCATTGGGCATCGCGGTCGCGGTGTGTTTCGTGACCGGGCTGATCAGTCACTTCATCCAGCACCCTCAGCCCTGGTTCTGGTGGCCCACCCGACCGGTCTGGCTCTACCGCGTCACCCAGGGTCTGCATGTCATCTCGGGCATTGCGGCCATTCCGCTGATCATCGTGAAGCTGTGGTCGGTGTGGCCGAAACTGTTCGAGCGGCCCATCATCGGCGGGCTGGTCCGGCAGATCGAGCGGTTGTCGATCCTGGTGCTGGTCGGGTCGATGCTGTTTCAGCTGTCGACTGGCCTGATGAACATCGCGCAGTGGTATGCGTTCAAGTTCTTCTTCACCACCAGTCACTACGCGATGGCGTACGTCGCGGCGGGCGCGGTGCTCGTGCACATCGGCGTGAAGCTGCCGGTCATCCGTCGCGTGCTTGGCGAAACCCTCGACAGTGCGCCGGTCGTCGCCGGGCCCACGCGGCGCACCGTGCTGAGGGGAACGTGGCTTGCGGTCGCGCTGGCGACGGTGGTCACGGCGGGGCAGACGATCCCGCTGCTGCGCAAGGTGTCGGTGCTCGCGCCGCGCTCAGGTCAGGGGCCGCAAGGGGTTCCGATCAATCGGTCGGCGATCGCCGCGGGAGTGCTGCGCAGCGCGCGGTCACCGGATTACCGCTTGACGCTGACGAACGGAGCGACGACGCGGGCGTTCACCGTTGCTGATCTGCAGGCGATGCCACAGACCACACACCGGCTGCCCATCGCGTGCGTCGAAGGATGGAGCGTTGACGCCGAGTGGACCGGGGTGGTACTAGCGGATCTCGTTGCCGCGGTAGGTGGTTCGCGCGACTCGGATGTGCGGATGATCTCTCTAGAGCCGCCGGGGCCGTACTCGCGGACGGTGCTGCCCGCGCGCCATGCCCGAGACGACAAGACATTGATCGCCTTGAAGCTCAACGGTCAGCCCCTGGACCTCGACCACGGCTATCCGTGTCGATTGATCGCGCCGACCAGACCCGGTGTGCTGCAAACGAAATGGCTGTCCCGCGTCGAGGTGGTGGCGCCGTGAGGGTTGTTCTCGTCGTACTTGGCATCGCCCTTGGCGGCTACGGTGCGGTCCTGCTGTGGGAGAACCCGCCGGTGATCATCATGCGAATCCTGGTGTGGGCTTTGGTCGGCATTGTGTTGCACGACTTGGTGTTCGCGCCGGTCTGCGTGGCGTTGGGGTTCGCGGCCCGCAGGCTGCTCCCGGGTAGGTGGCGGCCACCGATTGCGGTGGCCGCATTGTGCAGCGTCGTGCTGGTGTTGCTGGCCATCCCCGTCTACGGCAAACCGGGTATGCGGCCGGACAACATGACCGTGCTCGACCGCAATTACCCTGTCGGCCTGTGGATTTCGCTCGCCGTCGTGTGGGCCTGCGTGCCGCTCTACCTCAGCTGGACATACTGGCGAGCATCCCGGCCTGATACGAGCCTGCCGGATTCCGCACGATGACGTTGAGCCGGTTGGCCGCATTGATCAACGCGACCAGGCACACCAGCGCGACGACCTGGTCGTCGTCGTAATGCTTGCGGACCTGCGCCCAGGTCTCGTCGGACACGCCGAGGTGTGCGTCGGCGAGCCGGGTGCCCTCCTCGGCGAGCGCCAGCGCCGCCCGCTCGGCCCCGGTGAAGACGGTGGCCTCGCGCCACGCCGCAACCAGGTTCAGCCGGACCGCGTCTTCACCGGCGGCGGCTGCTTCCTTGGTGTGCATGTCGATGCACACGGCGCAGCCGTTGATCTGACTAGCCCGCAGACTCACCAACTCTTGCGTGGCCTTCGGCAATGACGATTGGTCGAGCACCAGGCTGGCGCCCATGAACCGCTTGGCGAACTTGGCGGCGAGCTCGTTTTCCACGATGTTCATTCGGGCGTTCATCTCTTCTCCTCAGTCGTGTGTGCACGGACGAACATGAGATGCCGACGGACCGCTCGCTGTGACAGCGCGATGGCGTGACGTGCACCACAACCACCCGGGTGTCACAAAATGGCCATGGCCGGTGTCTGGTGGTGACAGACGAAAGGAGCCGCATGTCCGACGCTGCCACCGAGGCGTTCCTGGCGCACCGCAACCTGCTCTTCACCGCGGCATACGAGCTGCTGGGTTCGGCGGCCGACGCCGAAGACGTGCTTCAGGAGACGTGGCTGCGCTGGGTGGACGTCGATCTCGACACCGTGCGTGATCAGCGCGCCTACCTCGTCCGGATCGCTACCCGTCAGGCGCTGGGCCGGTTGCGCACGCTCGGCAGGCGCAAGGAGTCCTACGTCGGGCCCTGGCTGCCTGAGCCGCTGTTGACCACAGCCGACGTCGCCGAGGACGTCGCACTGGCCGACAGCGTCTCGATGGCGATGCTGCTCGTGCTCGAGACGCTCACCCCGACCGAACGGGCGGTGTTTCTGTTGCGCGACGTGTTCGCGCTGGAATACGACGAGATCGCCGACGCCGTCGACAAGACTCCGGCTGCGGTCCGTCAGATCGCCCACCGCGCGCGGTCACACGTCGCTGCACGCCGCCCTCGCGGCGTCGTGTCGCCCGAGGAAACGCGAGACGCGCTGGAGGCATTCCAGCGGGCGATCGAAACCGGCGATTTGCAAAGCCTCGTCGACGCCCTCGCACCTGACGTCGTAATGCTGAGCGACGGCGGCGGCGTCAAACAGGCTCTGCTGCAGCCCATCACAGGCGCCCGTCGGGTGGCGCGTGTGCTGGGCCTTGGTCTGCCAAGAATCGTCGGTGAAGTTTCGGTCGAGCCTGTGCAAATCAATGGCGGCCCGGCCTTGATCCTCCGCATCGACGGCGAGATCGACAGCGTTGTGGCCGCGCGCATCGACGACAACCGGATCACCGGGCTCTACATCGTGCGCAATCCGGAGAAGCTGTCGCGTGTGCAGCAGCAGACGAGGCTGACTACCAGTTCGTCAGGATGAAGTGGTTCAGCAATAGCGCCCCGACGACGTTGGCCGCAAGCCACCAACGCTGTGAGCGTGGTGGCAATAACGCCCCGGCCGCGACGAGCCAGACTGTGAACGGCAGCCAAATGCGTTCTGTCTCAGCCTTACTCAGCATGGACAGGTCGGCGAACAGGAGTGCCAGCAGTGCGCCGAGCACCACCAGATGCAGGCCGGAGCGGCGCTTGACCGCTGCGATGTCGAAGGCTCGACCGATACCGGCGACGCTGCCAAGCCCGATCGCGCAGACCACCGATGCGAAGTTCGCCCACGACCAGTATTGGAACGGCCGGTCGTTCGCGATGCCCTGCCAATAGCGCTCCTGCACCAGCGTGTAGCCGTCGAACCACCAGAACCCCGCGACCGCGAACACGACGACGACGGCCACCGCGGTCAGCACGGCAGGAGCCAGCGCACCCAATGCAGCGCGCCAATCCACTGCCGCGAGAAGCACCGCCACCGCGGGCAGCGCCATCAACGCCAGGCCGTAGTTCAGGAAGATGCCCCAGCCGAGCAGCAGCCCCGCACCGGCACCGACCACGGCCGGCCACCGCACCGCGCGTCGGACAGACAACGCCAACAGCGCGAGGCCCCACGCCGCTACCCCGGCGAAGTAGCCGTCGGCCGACACCGCGATCCAGATGGCCGTCGGTGCAACGGCGACGAAGGGCGCAGCCGATCGCGCCACACCCTCGTCCGTCAACGTGCGGGCCGCCACGACGATCGCCGCCGCCGCACTGGAACCGACGAGCAGGCACAGCACTCCCGCCCACCCGCCGCCGCTCAACCCGATGCGGTCGAGCCAGACGAAGGTCAGCAGTGCGCCCGGCGGGTGCCCCGATACATGCGTGATCCACGAATTCGGTTGGAAGTCAGGGATTCTGCTGGCGAATGTGCGGACCGCCTCAGGAATGTCGGTGACGGTCGGCACCTGGCGCAGGTACTCGTGTTGCGCGACGAGCCGATGCGCGAAGCCGCGGTTCCAGCCGTCGATCATCGCGAGCGAGAATGCCCACGCGCAGGACGTCGCCCAGGTGACCCAGGGAAGCGCGCGCCACGGCAGCCGCTGGGCCACGGTCGGTCCCCACAGCACAGCGGCGGCGCCGATGACGATTGCAGGGCCGGTGCCCCAGCCGACATGCGCGTTCCACCAGCCGAAGATCGGCGCCGTGTCGGCGAAGCTGTAGAGCCGTTTGGCGGATGCGTTGATCAGCGGGGTGACGATCCCGAGGTGTAGATGCGGCACGACGAACGCGGCGACGACAAGGAGCACGCCGACAGTGACCGCCACCGCCTCCCTGCGACCAACCCGCACACCGCCAGCCTATTGCGCGGCGGCGTCGACTCGTCTGACGAATCGGTGACGCATCGGCTGGCGCGCGACGGTGCATCGCCCGGGCCGTGTTGGACCCCTGAGACGCGGCAAATTTACGCGAGCGATCCTCGTCAAGGGCTGATCCGTACCGATCGGTCCATAACCACGTAACCTGGAGGCATGCCTCGCCCTCGTACGTTCGATGAAAGCGATGTCGTCGCCGCTGCGCGCGACGAATTCTGGCTGCGTGGGTACACCGCCACGTCGATCGACGACCTGACGTCCGTCACCGGTTTGGGCAAGGGCAGCCTGTACGGCGCGTTCGGCGACAAGCACGGTCTGTATCTGCGCGCGCTCGACGACTACATCGGGACAACGCTGGATCGGATCCGCGCCCAACTCCACGACACCCGCTACAGCGCCTATGACCGGCTGGTGCGACACATTCGTGGCCAGCTGAAGGCCATCGCGGCCGATACGTCACGTCGCGGCTGCATGATGGCCAAGAGCGCCGCCGAACTGAGCGCCACCGACGCCGCCGTTGAACAGGCGGTCGAGCGTGCCTACGCGGCGTGGACGACCGAACTCGCTGACTGCATCCAAGAGGCGCAGCGCGACGGAACGATCGACGCGAAGCAGAATCCGCAAGCGCTGGCCACAACTCTGCTGGCCTTCATGCGAGGACAGGAAGCGCTACACAAAGGCGGCGTGAAGCCCGCACAGCTCAAGGCGTCGGCCGAGCAGATGATCGCGCTGCTCCCGAAATGAGAGCTTGTGTGCACAGGTCAGTACAACACCTTGCGGACGTTGTCTTCGCTGTAGCGCGCTTCCAGTTCTTCCAAGCTCCAGTCGTAGCGGATGGCCTTGGCCAGCTGCGCGGCGCTGGGAACCGCGGTCGGATTCCACGTCGACGGATCCCAGGCGTCCGAACGCAGAAATGCCTTGGCGCAGTGGAAAAACACCTCCTCGACGTCGATCTCGAGCGCGAGGATCGGTCGCTTGCCCTTGACAACCAGTGCGTCGAAGTAGTCGGCATCGGCCAGGATGCGCGCAGAACCGTTGATCCGCAACGTATCCCCGCGACCGGGAATCAGGAACACCGTGCCGACATACGGCTGCTGCAGGATGTTGAGGTAGCCGTCTGCCCGCTTGTTGCCCGGCCGCTCGGGAATCGCGATCGTCGTGTCGTCGATGACATGGACGAATCCCGGCGGGTCGCCCTTGGGCGACACGTCGACGCGGCCCTGCGCATCGGTGGTCGCGACGAAACCCAGCGGCGAATGCGCCAGCCAGTCACGATGAATCGGCGACAGCCGGTCCTTCACCTTGTTGGCGACGTACTTGTCGGGCTGCCCGACGATCGCACGCAGCTCATCGACGGTGTTCACTTCGCGACGCATTGCCTCATCATCCTCCTTGCGTTCACTTTGCGGTCGGTCACGTTTGTCACACTCCGCCGATGACCGACGTCGTCCAGAATCCCCAGACCAGCTACGAGCACAGCCGTACCGGGCTGTCTGCCGACGCGTCACCGTCACCCGATTCAACGGGCCGAACGTTCCTTACCGCTCGACTTTTCGCAGATTTTTCGAGCGGTACGGAACGTTCGCGGGCAGAGCGCTCAGCCGTATGACGGGCACGATACGTCGACGAAGACCCTCGGCAGCTAACCGAATCGGGCGGCGAGCTCGCGGCGGTCGAGCTTGCCAATGCCGCGGCGGGGAAGTTCGTCGACGATGTGGATCTCGCGCGGCGCTGCCGTCGACGGCAGTGTCGACGCGACGTGCGCGCGTAGCTCGTCCAAAGCCGGTACCGCATGGCCGGGTGCGACGACCACCGCGGCGGCCACTCTCTGGCCCAGCCGCTCGTCCGCGACGCCGAACACCGCCGATTCCGCGACCGCTGGGTGCGTCGCCAACGCCGCCTCCACCAACTGCGGCAGCACTGTCAACCCGCCGGTGCTGATCGCATCATCGACCCGGCCAAGCACCCGCAACACACCCGAATCGTCAACGGTGCCAATGTCATCGGTGCGGAACCAGCCCGGTTCGGCGAACGGGTCGGGCTGCACGGGGTTGCGGTAGCCCTTCGCCAGCGTCGCGCCGCCGAGGATGACCCTGCCATCCTCGATGCGCACCTGCACTCCGTCGAGGGGGACGCCGTCATACACACAGCCGCCGGCCGTCTCGCTCATCCCGTATGTTCGCACCACCGAAACACCTGCGGCTGAAGCTCTTTCGGCCAATCCCTGCGGCATCGGCCCGCCGCCGATCAGTACCGCATCCAACGATGCCAGCGCGCCCGTTGCCTCGGCGTCGCGCAGCGCCTTGTCCAGTTGCGCGGCCACCAGTGACGCATACCGGCGCCCGCGGCCCAACGATCCGACGGCGGATACCAATTCGGTCGCGTCGAATCCGGCGGAGATTGCAACTGGTTTGGTTCCCGCGACGATGCTGCGCACCAGCACCTGCAATCCCGCGACGTGATACGCGGGCAGCGCCAGCAGCCAGGCCCCTGAACCGCCCAGTCGACGGTGGGTGGCGTCGGCACTGGCCATCAAAGCCGATGCGGGCAACATCGCGCCCTTGGGCACACCCGTCGTGCCCGACGTCGAGACCACCACAGCGACGTCATCCTCGATCGACTCCCCGGCACGCAATGACGTTGTCAGCAAAGAGGTTTGACGTTCGTCATCGGCCGGGACGGGAAGCAGCGCGCCGCGGCCGGCCAGCGCGTCCTCCAACGCCGGCAACAGCGACAGCGCTGAAGTGCCAGCATTGACGGCGACGGGGCGAAGGACGGCTATTCGGTCTCCTCGGGCTCACGAGGATCGTCCAGCGGCCATCCCTTGGCGGCCAAGCGCTCCCGCACCCGTTCGATGTCGTCGGGGGTCGGCAGCTCGTCGGTCATCTCGGTGATCAGCACTCCGATGTCGACGTTGTCGAACTCACCGCGATCCATCAGCTCTTTGGTGACCGCCTTGACCTCGTCATCGCCAAGCCGCCGTTGCAGCAGCGCGAAGAGCGGCACACGATCGGCGCCTGGGACACCTTCCGGATAGCCGGCGGTGATCCACGCGACGATCTTTGCCAGGAACTTGGTCACAGCGCGATCGTAACGGTGGGCCCTCCAGTCAGAAACCGGTCGGCCGCGGTGCGGACCGAGGGGCTAGACAAACGCATCTCGCCCGCGGGGTGAACACTAGATGAACACCTCACTGGGGATGGCAAAGTCGCAGCTCACAGGGCCCCTTTATAGTAGCTAGCGGGCTGGTCAAATTTGCCATCAGGGCCCCAGAATTAGCAGCCATGAGCGCAGAGATGATCATCCTGGTGCTGCTGATTGCGACAGCACTGGCATTCGACTTCACCAATGGATTCCACGACACCGGCAATGCCATGGCGACCTCGATTGCCACCGGTGCCCTCAAGCCGAAGACCGCGGTGCTGTTGGCCGGCGTGCTGAACCTCGTCGGCGCGTTCCTCTCGGTCGAGGTCGCCGTCACCGTCACCACGTCGGTGCTGAAGGTGCAAGACGGCAAGAGCGGGCACTTGCTCCCGAACATCACCCCGTCGATGGGTCTGACGATCATCTTCGCCGGCCTCATCGGCGGCATTCTCTGGAACCTGCTCACCTGGCTGTTCGGTATCCCGTCCAGCTCGTCGCATGCGTTGTTCGGTGGCCTGATCGGCGCCGGCCTCGCTGCCCTAGGGACCGCGGGTGTGAACTGGAGTGGCATCACCTCCAAGGTGCTGATCCCCGCGATTGCCGCTCCCGTGATCGCCTGCGTCGTCGCGGCCTGCGGCACCTGGCTGGTGTACCGAATCACCCGGAGTGTCATGGTAAAGCGCCGTGAAGAGGGATTCCGCTGGGGCCAGATCGCAACCGCCTCGCTTGTGGCGCTGTCGCATGGCACCAACGATGCGCAGAAGACGATGGGCGTCATCGCGCTCGCGCTGATCACCACCGGCCATCTGACTGGCGACGTGAAGAAGGACGGCCTGCCGTTCTGGATCATCTTCAGCTGCGCCCTCGCTATCGGTCTCGGTACCTACATCGGTGGTTGGCGCGTAATCCGCACTCTCGGAAAGGGTCTCGTCGAGATCGAGTCGCCACAGGGGCTGGCCGCCGAGGCGTCGTCGGCCGCGATCATCCTCAGCTCCAGTGCCGCAGGCATGGCGCTGTCCACCACTCACGTCGCGACCGGTTCGATCCTGGGCAGCGGCGTCGGCAAGCCGGGCGCCGAGGTGCGCTGGGCCGTCGCCGGCCGCATGGTCGTCGCGTGGCTGGTCACCCTGCCCGCGGCGGCACTCGTTGGCGCGCTGTCGTATTGGATCTCGGAGGGCATCGAGTCGGTGACCGGTTCGGACCTCGTCGGTGACGGCGTCATCTTCCTGATCCTGGTCGCTCTGTCGGGCTACATGTATTGGCGCGCCCAGCAGCAGAAGGTCGACAGCAAGAACGTCAACGCCGATTGGGACGACTCGACCAACTCGGTTGTACCCGCCGAGGTCCGCGAGGCCGCCAAGGCCCCCAAGGACACCGCGGCGGTCTAGCCGGCCGGCCACGACGAACAAAGGAAGCGTTGATGCACTATCTAGAAGCCATCATCAAGGTCCTCATTGTGGGACTTGTTCTCGGCGCCGGATTGCCCGCGGTCTTCGCGGCGGGCATGGTCGCCTTCTCGGCCGGGGCCGGCGGCGAACACCCGAACGGCACCATCACCGCGCCAAACCCGATGCTGAAGTATTTCGGGCTGTTGTTGTTCGTGCTCGTCGGACTGGTGGTCGTGGCCGCGCTGCTCTGGATCACCAGGGGGACGATCATCCACCACTTCGGCATCGATCCGTTCCCCGGCGTAAAGAAGGGCTGATCACAATGACCGAGAACCGTACTGTCCTGGACAACGTGCTCGGGTGGCTGCACGAGGGCTACCCCGAAGGTGTTCCACAGAAGGATTACTTTCCGCTGCTGGCGCTGCTGAAGCGATCGCTGACGGAGGAGGAGGTCATCAAGGCCGCGCAATCCGTCCTCAAGGCAAGCGATTCCGACACCGTTACCGAAGACGAGATCCGTAACGCCGTGCAGGCGGTGATCGAAAAAGAACCCAACCCGGAGGAGATCCATCAGGTCGCTGCGCGGCTGGCCTCCGTCGGGTGGCCGCTGGGAGCACCTGCCAGCTGAATCTCTCCATCTGCCGGCCCTCTGCTCTGGCGAGCGGGGGGCCGTCAGCTTCTGGTGTCGCGCCGCAAGGGGTGGTTCTCAGGCACCTGGACGAAGATCAACAGAACCCCATCGGGGTCGACGACATGCATTTCATGTAGTCCCCACGGCTCTTGCTTTGCCTCGCGGGCGATCTCGACGCCGCGGTCCGTGAGTTCCCGCTCGGTCGCGTAGACGTCACGGACCTGTAGCCACATTGTGCCGCCCGCACACGGCGTGCCATGGCCCGCGAGTTCGATCAGCGACTGACCGGCGTAGAACACCGTGCCCGCGCCGTAGTCGCGCGCAATCGCAAGGCCGAGCTCGTCGCGGTAGAACCGCAGCGACCGCTCGTAGTCGGCCGGCCGAATGAGCATCCGGCTGGCCAGGATCTCCATGACCTTGTGTCTATCACGCCGCGTCAGCCGATCCGCCGCCCGACACCCTCCCAATAGGGTTCGCGCAGCGTGCGCTTGAGCAGCTTTCCGCTGGGAGTGCGGGGCAGTGCTGAAGCGAAGCCAACAGATTTGGGCAACTTGAACCCCGCGAGCCGGTGTCGGGCGTAGGCGATCAGCTCGGCCTCGCTCGGCTTCGTGTCGGCCGCAGGCACAACGATCGCCTTGACCGCCTCGCCCCACTTCTCGTCAGGGACGCCGATGACCGCGACGTCACCGACAGCGGGGTGTGCCATCAGCACGTTCTCCACTTCGGCCGGCGATATGTTCTCACCGCCCGAGACGATCATGTCCTTCACGCGGTCATGCAGATAGATGTAGCCCTCGGCATCGCGGTAGCCGGCGTCTCCGGTCTTCAGCCAGCCATCGGGCGTGACGGTCGCGGCCGTCGCATCGGGATTGTTCCAGTAGCCCAGCATGTTCTGGGAGGACCGGGTCCACAGCTCGCCGACGGTGCCCTCCGGGACGCCGACGCCCGTCTTGTCGACGATGCGCACCTCCACCCACGGGTAGGGCTTGCCGCAGGAGCGCAACAGCCCGGGCCGCAACAGTGGATCGTGGTCGTCGAGTTGTGTGATAGAGCCGGTGGTTTCGGTCAATCCGTACACCTGGAGGAACTCGCAACCAAACCGCTTCAGCCCCTTGACCAGAACGTCGTCGGTGATCGGCGAGGCGCCGTAGACAATCGCCCGCACGCTCGAGAAGTCGGTGTCGCTGGGCGTGGCAAGCAGCATCTGGATCACGGCGGGCACCAGAAGCATGTTGGTAATACGGTGCCGCGCAATGGCATCGAGAATCACGGGCGGATCGACATCGCGCAGCACCACCGTGGTACAGCCCTCAGCGAGCCCCACCAACGCCCAACCCGAGCCTGCCATGTGGAACATCGGCATCACGGCGAGGCTCACGCTCTCGGAATCGAACCGCCACTTGTCCGCGATGCCGGTGGCCTTGCTGAAATAGTTGTTGTTGCTCAGCATGACGCCCTTGGGCGGCCCGGTGGTTCCCGAGGTGTACATGAGGAACGCAACATCATCGGATTCCGTTGTGACGCCGGGATCTTCGGCGGGTTGACTGGACACCCAGGTGTCGAAGTCCGGCCAGCGAGCGTGGTCGCCGACGGCCACGATAGACGCCGTGAGCCGGTCCTCGATGGCCTCCACGTGGTCGAAGAACTGCGAGCCGGCGACAACCACCTTCGCTTGCGCATCCTCGACGATGTGCAACATCTCGGGTGCGGCCAGGCGCCAATTCACCGGCACGGCGACGGCTCCGAGTTTGGCCAGCCCGCAGACGACTTCGAAGAACTCCGCTCCGTTCTTTTCGATGAACGCCACCCGGTCGCCGTACCCAACGCCGGCGGCCGAAAACGCCTGTGCAGCTTGGCTCGAGCGGGCGTCGAGCTCGGCGAAGGTGATCGTGCTGTCGCCGACGACGAGGGCGACGGCGTCGGGCCGTTCGGCCGCGTGCACCCGCACGATGTCGGCGATCGTGGCGATATCGGGATGCGGCATGGTCAGTCTTTGGGCTGGACCCGTTGCCGCTTCATGATCGCGTCAACCGCGTTGGGCGCGAAGCTGTTCACCGCGTGTGCGGTGACGGCCATCCGCGGCGCAATGCGCACCGGGCGGGTGCGCGCGGCGGTGATCATCCAGTCGGCGGCTTCGGCTGCGGTCAGCCCTGGCAGACCGTCGTAGGCGCGAGTCGGTTCGATCATCGGCGTCTTCACCAGCGGGTAGTACAGCAGCGTCGAATGCACGCCCTTGCTCGCCCACTCGGTTTCGATGACTCGACTGACCGCCGATAGCGCCGCCTTTGATGCGTTGTACACGGAGAACAACGGCGATGACTCGCTCAGCACACCCCACGTCGAGACGTTGATGATGTGCCCGTCGCCGCGCTCGATCATGCCGGGCGCGGTGGCGCGGATCAGCCGCAGTGGAGAGTAGTAGTTCAGCTTCATCGTCCGCTCGACGTCGTGCCAGCGGTCCAGCGACTCTGCGAGCGGTCTGCGGATCGACCGGCCTGCATTGTTGATCAGGATGTCCACGCCGCCGAGGTCCTGCTCGACCTTGGCGGCGAGTTCGTCGACGGCGTCGAGGTCGGACAGATCCGCCGCATGTGCTGTGGCGTCGCCGCCTGCCTGGGTGATGCGTTCCACGAGGGCGTCGAGCAGTTCCTGCCTGCGCGCGACGACCACAACCCGGGCGCCGCGGCGGGCGAACTTCTCGGCGGCGGCCTCGCCGATGCCCGACGACGCCCCGGTCAGCAGGACGCGCTTGCCCGCCAGGTCAACGGGGTCGCGGCGGCGGCGCAGCGCCTGTTCGGTCAGGGCTGGCCGCATGCTGGTCAGCAGCAGACTCTCGGACAGCCTGCGCAGCGGGCTCTTGCTCACAGGTCATGAGTTTAGGTGGCCTACTTTTCGATGAATCGCCCCCCGCGGCGTAGTCAGTACCGGTATGACGATCAACGGCAAGCTCGACACTCGGTTCAGTGTGGCCACGGAGCCGGTTGACTGGCAGCAGGTCAGCGAGGCCCTGGCCGGCGCCGAGTTGTACTGGCTGACTACTGTCCGTCACGACGGCCGCCCGCACACCACACCGTTGGTGGGCGCGTGGGTCGACGACGGGTTCGTGTTCTGTACGGGTCCCGAGGAACAGAAGGCACGCAATCTGGCGCACGGCACCGCCGTCACGGTCACCACCGGGGTCAACACGTGGAACGACGGGCTAGACGTCGTCGTTGAGGGCAACGCCGAACGGTTGACCGGGCTCGACACGTTGACGCCCCTGGCTGACAGAATTCGCGAAAAGTACGACGGTGAATGGGATTTCACGCCAAACGACAACGGCTTCGGCCACGGCCCCCACATCGCCTACGTGTTCCGGGTGGCTCCGCTGAAGGTACTCGCGTTCGCGAAGTCGCCGCACGGCCAAACCCGCTTCACGCTGTAATCTGTGCACGCCTTCACGCCTGCACGCCTTCACGCCTTCACGCGCCCACCGCGGATTTTCGTGCGCAAATCGCTCAGAAGTAGCGGGGGAACGGTGTCCAGTCCGGGTCACGCTTCTGCAGAAACGCGTCGCGCCCCTCGACGGCCTCGTCGGTCATGTAGGCCAAACGCGTTGCCTCACCGGCGAATAGCTGCTGGCCGACCAGCCCGTCGTCGCTCAGGTTGAAGGCATACTTGAGCATGCGGATCGCCTGTGGCGATTTGCCGTTGATCGCGGCCGCCCATTCCAGCCCAACCTTCTCCAGATCGACGTGGTCGACGACCTCGTTGACCGCGCCCATCGCGTGCATCTGCTCGGCGGTATACGGCCTGCCGAGAAAGAAGATCTCGCGTGCGAACTTCTGGCCCACCTGTTTCGCCAAATATGCACTGCCATAACCGCCGTCGAAGCTGCCGACGTCGGCGTCGGTTTGCTTGAACCGGGCGTGTTCGCGGCTGGCCAGCGTGAGGTCGCACGTCACGTGCAGGCTGTGCCCGCCGCCGGCGGCCCACCCATTGACCAGACAGATGATGACCTTCGGCATGAACCGGATCAGCCGTTGCACTTCGAGGATGTGCAGCCGGCCCGCGCGGGCGGGATCGACCGTCTCGGCCGTCTCTCCGGATGCGTACTGATATCCGCTGCGGCCTCGGATGCGTTGGTCGCCGCCGGAGCAGAATGCCCACCCGCCGTCCTTGGGCGCGGGGCCGTTGCCGGTCAGCAGAATCACGCCGACCTCCGGCCACATCCGGGCATGGTCGAGCACGCGGTACAGCTCGTCGACGGTGTGCGGCCGAAATGCGTTGCGCACCTCCGGTCGATCGAAGGCGACGCGCACCGTCGGCTGCGGCTTCCCGTCGAGCACATGCCGGTGGTAGGTGATGTCGGTCAGCTCGAAACCGTCGACGGGCTGCCACAGCGAGGGGTCAAAAGGGTTGTCGCTCATGTGCTCACCGGATCCAGGCGGAACACCGGGCAACGGCCTGCCAGCGCTTTGAATTCGTCGGGATTGGGTCCGGTGACCAGACCCGCGTTCTTGATGAAGCCGACGCCGCTGGGCACCTTGATCGGAAACTCGCGAAGCAGCGGTCGGGCCTCCTCGCTGGACATCTCGACCAACCGCACCCGCGAGGTGTGGCGGCCGCGTTGCAGCGTTCCTTCGCCCGCGGCACGCACATTGGCCGACCAATCCGAGCCGGGCAGGCCGCCGACGATGTACTCCTTGCCGTCGACGGTCATCGGCGTCACGGGTGTCGAGCGAGGCTTGCCGCTCTTGCGGCCGGGCACCGTCAGCACGACGGGGCCGAATCTGATGCCGAGGCGTTGCATCCCGATCATCACCTTGTTGACGTACTTCAACCACCAGGGCGGTCGGATGCGCTCACTGTCGGACATGTGGGTAACGCTACTCAAGCGGCGTCGACGCGGAACGCCGGCAGGATGCCGGCTTCAGCCACCGCGTGCCCGGGTCATATCGTCACGCCGTGGTCGGCCAGTGCCGTACGCAAGCCTGTGGGCCGTTCGACAGTCGGCAGCGGGTCGACGAGGCTGAATCCGCAGCCGATCGCGCGGGCCCCGCCGTCGGCCTCGTCACTGTCGCCGACCATCACGGCATTGGCCGCGTCGACACCAACCCGCGACAGTGCGGTTTCGAAGATCGCGGCATCGGGTTTGACGGCGCCGACCTCATAGGACAGCACGAACTCGTCGACGTAGTCGGCCACGCCCAGGTCCACAAACGCCGGCCGAACGTCGAACGCGATGTTCGACACCACGGCGGTCTTGATGCCCTGTTTATGCAGGCCGGTGAGCACGTCCGCGGTGTCGGGGTAGGGCGTCCACGAGGACGCATCGATCACCCTGTCGTAGAGGGCTTCGGCGTGATGGTCGGCAAGCCCGGATTCGCGCAGCACATGCAGGTACGCCTCGCGGTGCAGATGTGGCGCAAGGTCGCGGTTGACCCAGGCGTGGTAGGCGTCAGGGGTCATCTCGACGTGCTGGCCGACGGGCGCGGTGAGCCTTCGCATCAACTCGGCCTGCACGTGCCCGTCGACCTCGCGCTCGTCCACGGTGATGCCCTCGAACCAGCTCTCGTCCTCTTCGAGCCGAAACAGCGTGCCGGAGTAGTCGAACAGGACGGCGCGGACAGTCATCCGTCCCATGCTAGCCACGGGCCCGAGCAGCCTTGTCCGCTAACACTTCTCGTTCACGCTCGTTGTCAGTCATGGTCGCTGCGCGGTCGAACTCATCGGCGGCCTCGGCGGCGCGACCGAGCCGCGCCAGCAACTCACCGCGCACGCTTGGCAGCAGATATGAATCCGCAAGGCCGTCGATGCCGTCGAGGATTTTCAGCGCGGAGGCGGGTCCCGTCGAAGGATCAGCCATCGCCAGCGCCACTGCACGGTTCAATTCGACGACCGGCGACGGCGCTATCTGTCGCAGCCCGTCATACAGCAGCACGATGCGCGCCCAGTCGGTGTCCGCTGCCGTCGGTGCGACGGCGTGACATTCGGCGAGAGCGGCTTGCAATGCGTAGGGACCCCATCCAGTGCCCTTGCGCTGCAACGCATTAGCGGCGCGCTCCAACGCCGCGACACCGCGCTGGATCTGCGCGCGGTCCCACTTGGTGCGGTTCTGGTCCTCTAGCAGGATGGGCCTGCCGTCGGCGTCGGTCCGGGCGGCAAACCGGGACGACTGAAACTCCATCAGCGACACCAGACCATGCACCTCGGCCTCGTCGGGCACCAGCGCCGCCAACACGCGACCCAGCCTCAAGGCTTCGCTGCACAGCTCGTCGCGGATCCAGCGCTGCCCGAACGACGCCGAGTAGCCCTCGTTGTAGATCAGGTAGATCACGGCGAGTACCGCTGAGAGTCGCCGCGGATATTCCGACCGGTCCGGCACCTCGAACGGCACGTTCGCCGCGGCCAGCGTCTTCTTGGCCCGGGTGATGCGCGCCGCCACCGTCGCCGTCGCCGTCAAGAACGCGCGGGCGATCTCATCGGTGGTCAGACCGCCGACCACGCGCAGCGTCAGCGCGATCTGGCCCTCGCGCGACAGCACGGGATGCGACGAAATGAAGATCAGCCGAAGCACGTCGTCGTCGATGCGGTCGGGGTCCCAGGCCTCGGAGAAGTCAGGGCCCTGGGTCTCCAGGTCGTGCGCCAGCGCCGCGTACTTGGCGTCGAGGTTCTCCTGCCGGCGCCAGTAGTCGATGGCCTTGCGTTTGGCGACGGTGGTCAACCACGCGGCGGCGTTGCGCGGCACACCCGAGGATGGCCACTGCGTCAGCGCATCGACGAGGGCTTCCTGCGCCAGGTCCTCGGCGAGGCCGACGTCGCCGACCGCGCGGGTCAGCGTCGCGACGATCTTGGCGGCCTCCATCCGCCACACCGCATCGACGGTCTGCTGTAGCTCCGGCACGTGTCCATTGTGCCGAGCGGGCTATGCGTTACCCCGCAGTGCGGCGGCTGCGCCCGCGAACATCGTCGACTTGATCGCTTGCAGCGTGCCGGGGTCCTTGCCCTTCAACGGCGCGACGAGATCGATGGCTGCCGACGTCACCTTGTCTTCGGGCGCGGTGACCGTCACCAGGCCGATAGCCTCGGCGTCTGCGCCGCCGTAACGACGCCCGGTGGTCATCGCCTCGACTGCGGCGGCTGGGGTCAGCTTCGCCTGGATCAACGCGGCCATGCCAGGGGTGAAGGGGATGTGGATGTCGACTTCAGGGAAGCAGTAGAAGCCGCGGTCGACGCGCATCACCCGAAAGTCGTGAGCCATCCCCAACATTGACCCGGCGCCGAACGCGTGGCCATTGACGGCGGCGACCGTCGGGACTGGGGCGATGAGCACGCGGGCGAGCAGCTGCTGAACCTGGTCGACGTACCAGTCACCCCGATCGCTGTGGGCGCCAAGCCAATCCAGGTCGAGACCATTCGAATAGAACTTGCCGTCGCCGGTGGTGACCAAGGCCTTGGCCTCGCCGGCCTCGATGCGGTCGAGGAAGCCGTTGACTGTCTCGAGCCACTCGGGTGAGAACCGGTTTTCGTCGTCGCCGAAGTTCAAAATCGCTATGTCATCGGTGATTTCGAGATGTACGGGCATTGCTTTCTCCTAACTTGACGGACAGGATGGCTTCGACGGCGGCCGCGAGACGGCGCCGGGTGTCAGCAGTGGGGGGCATCGGCCTGCGCAGCATCAGGCCTGTCGGCAGGCCGACCACGCAATCCTCGATCACGGCGACCGAGGCGGCGTCCTTGCGGTCGAACATCGCGATCGACAGCCGGATCAGCATGTCGCGCAGATCGGATTCGAGCGCGCGCAGTTCGGTCTGTATGTCGGCGGGTGCGTCGCCGATCAACTCGTCGCGCGGAATGGCCAGCCACAGCTGCGCCGACGTCGGGTACTGCTCGCTGAACACGGCGGGGGTGTCGGCCGCGACGATGACGGCACGGACGGGGTCGTCTTCGGCGTCGACGGCCTGCTTCTGCAGTGTCAGGAAGCGTCGCGCCGCGCGCACCCAGGCGCGGCCGACGAGCCCGCCGCGCGATCCAAAGGCGTGGTAGATGGCGCCGTTGGAGATGCCGGCCCGCTCCGAAACCGCGCGAATTGTGACCGCCGTGACGCCGCCCTCGACAGCGAGTTGCTCGGCCGCGTCGAGCATTGCGTCGCGGTCATACATCTGCGGCCGGGGCATGACGGCCAAAGTAACAGAGCAGTTGCTCTGTTATCAAATGGGTGCGTGACACGCCGAAGGAATGCGGGCTGTAGCAACCATCGCTGGCGGAAAGTAGTGCTATGGCACATCGGCTGGTCACCGCCTACCGCGAAGGGCGAAAGGCGTTCGGGCATACGCTTCTCAACCCCTACGCGGGGATGGGCGACCGTGCCGTCGCCCGGATGTGGCGGCTGGGTTGGCAACGGGCCGCAGAGGAGAGTCGCGGCATCCCGCCCGAAGCCGAACGCATCGAGCGACTGCGCGCAGAGATCGACGCGCTCCTGGATTAGCGACACCGGACCGAGCACGCCCGAGCCCTACCCAGCCCGCCGACTCAAAGTGCCCGCCCTTTGCGACAATATCGCCGCCCAGCGATCTGTCGCCAAGAGTTGGGCACTGTGGCATGTGTACCTGCGACGGTCAGTGCTGCCTAGCCGACCGCGCGCGAAGCGCCCTCCCAGAACTGCGCGCGCACCGACTTCTTATCCGGCTTGCCCAACGCGGTCACCGGCACCGAGTCGACGACGATCACCTGCTTCGGCGCCTGCACCGACCCCTTGCGGTCCTTGACCGCGGCCTGGATCTCCGCAGTCATCCGAGCCACCGCATCCTCGTCGGACGGCGCGTCGGGCCGCAGCACCACCACAGCCGTCACGGCCTCACCCCACTTCTCGTCCGGGGTGCCGATCACGCATACCTGCGCGACCGAAGGATGCTCTGCCACAACGTCTTCCACCTCACGGGGGAACACGTTGAAGCCGCCGGTGACGATCATGTCCTTGGTCCGGTCAACGATGTAGTAGAAGCCGTCCTCGTCCTCGCGGGCCAAGTCACCGGTGTGCATCCAGCCGTCGCGGAACGTGTCAGCCGTTGCCTCCGGCAGATTCCAGTAACCGCCAGACAACAGCGGGCCAGACACGCAGATCTCGCCAACCTCGCCCTGCGGCACCGGCTTTCCGTCGTCGCCGAGTAGGGCCACGCGACAGAACAACGTCGGCCGCCCGCACGACGTCAACCGCTTCTCGTCATGATCGGCCTTGGCCAAATACGTGATCACCATCGGCGCCTCGGACTGCCCGTAATACTGGGCGAATATCGGGCCGAACCGCCGAATGGCTTCGGCCAGCCGCACCGGGTTCATCGCGGAGGCGCCGTAGTAGACGGTCTCCAGCGACGACAGGTCGCGGGTGTGCGAATCCGGATGATCCATCAGCGCGTAGATCATCGACGGCACCAGCATGGTGGCCGTGATGCGTTGTTCCTCGATCACCCGCAACACCTCGGCCGGGTCGAACTTGGTCAACACCACGAGCTCGCCGCCCTTGACGATCGTCGGCGTGAAGAACGCCGCGCCCGCGTGCGACAGCGGCGTGCACATCAAGAATTTCGGATGCTCGGGCCACTCCCACTCGGCGAGCTGCACCGTGGTCATCGTCGTGATGGACTGCGTCGTGCCGATGACGCCCTTGGGCTTGCCGGTGGTGCCGCCGGTGTAGGTCAGCCCGCCGATGTGGTCCGGCGCCAGGTCCGCGGCCACCAGCGGCTGCGGCGCGTACTTGGCCGCCTCGGCGTTCAAGTCCACGGCGACGACCGCTAGGGCCTCGGGGACCGGTCCGATGGTCAGCACCTGCTTGAGCGACGGCACTTTCTCCAGCAGCCCGAGCGCCCGCTCGATGAACATCGGGTTCGGATCGATGATCAGCGACGTGACCCCGGCGTCGGACAGCACGTATGCGTGATCGTCCAGCGAACCGAGAGGGTGTAGTGCGGTGCGCCGGTAGCCCTGCGTCTGCCCGGCGCCGATGATCATCAGGACCTCGGGCCGGTTCAGCGACAACAGCCCGACGGCCGCGCCGGTGCCAGCTCCGAGCGCTTCAAACGCCTGAATGTACTGGCTGATGCGGTCGGCGAGCTGGCCGCCTGTCAGCGTGGTGTCGCCGAGAAAGAGCACGGGCTTGTCTTTGTTGCGCTTGAGTGCGCCGACTGTGAGGTGTCCGGAGTGGAGGGGATGGCGCAGCAGCTCGTCCGTCATGACGTCCAGACTAGAACGTGTTACAGATTGTGTAGCCAGCAGCCGCCGAAACGGCATTCCAGCACGCGTTTACTCGGACTTTGCGTGCCGGAATGCCGTTTCGGCGCTCACTAAATCAGCGGCCCGCGGCCTTGTCGGCCTCGGCCCGATATCCAGCCGCGATCTTCTCGGCCAGCTCGGCCCGCCACTGGATCTCCTTTTGGACCCACTCGTTGTCCTGAGGAAACTCCTCGGTCTCGGCCACCCGGCGCACCTCGAGCCGAACGCCCGGTCCAAGGGGGCATTTCTGCGCCCACTGCTTGGCCTCTTCCTTCGACGACACGTCGAGGATCCAAAACCCGTTGAACAGCTCCTTGGCCTCGGTGTACGGCCCGTCGGTGACCACCGGCGGGTCGGCGTCGAAGTCGACGACGAAACCCTCGTCGGGTCCGGTCAGGCCCTCGCCGGCCAGCATCACGCCGGCCTTGATGAGCTCCTCGTTGTAACGACCCATCGACTCGATGACCTCGTTGAAATCGATGTTGGCGTCCGCGAAGGCAGCAGCGCCCTCCGGGGTCACCCGCATGATCATCATGTAGCGCGACATTGTGTGTCTCCTTCTAGTTGTGGAAGGGGCGCGTCCATCGTGCCCTCGCTGACACGTCGAACGGCAACCGGCCCAAATCGACACGCCCCCAAAGATTTCTTCAAAGAATTTTTCGACCGCTGGAAGGATGGCCGCATGCCGGCCGCTGACCTGGTCATTTTCGGAACCGTCCTCACCGTCGACGAATCGCAACCCACGGCTGAGGCGCTCGCCGTGTCGGACGGGCGCATTGTCGCCGTCGGCAGGCGCAACGACGTCGAGAGCTGGATCGGCGCCACCACGAAGACCCTCGACATCGACGGCTGCGTGATGCCCGGCTTCGTCGAGGCACACGGCCATCCACTGATGGAGGCCATCGTCTTGTCCGACCGGATGCTCGACATCCGGCCGGTCACCATGCGCAATGCCGACGACGTCGTCGGCGCCATCCGTGGCGAGGTGGCCACCCGCGGCGCCGAGGGCGCCTACCTGATCGGCTGGGATCCCTTGCTGCAGAAGGGGCTTCCTGATCCGACGCTCGACTGGCTGAACGCGACTGCGCCCGATGCGCCGCTGGTGATCGTGCACAACTCCGGGCACAAGGCGTACTTCAACTCCGCGGCCGCCGCGCAGGCCGGCCTGGCCCGCGACACCCCGGACCCCAAGGGCGCCAAGTTCGGCCGCGACGCCAACGGCGACCTCGACGGCACCGCCGAGGAGACCGCAGCGCTGTTCGCGGTGATGGGAGGTGCCGTCAATCCGAGCGACTATCCGGCGGAGCTGCGCGCCGAATGCGCAAGGCTGAACCGTGCGGGGCTCACGACATGCTCGGAGATGGCGTTCGATCCGTCGCTGCGGCCTGCAGTCGAGAAGATGCGCGACGAACTGACGGTCCGGTTCCGCGTGTACGAGATCTCCACCGCCACAATGGCCACCGACATGACGCCGGCCAACGGCGACGACATGTTCCGTCAGGTCGGCATCAAGATATGGGTGGACGGGTCACCGTGGATCGGCAACATCGACCTGACGTTCCCGTACCTGGACACCGATGCCACCCGCACCATCGGCGTCGCGCCCGGGTCGTGCGGCCATGCGAACTACACCCGCGAGCAGCTCACCGAGATCGTCGGCGCGTACTTCCCGAAGGGCTGGCCGATGGCCTGCCACGTCCAAGGCGACGCCGGCGTCGACACCATTCTGGACGTCTACCAAGACGCTCTGCGCCGCTGGCCACGTGATGATCACCGGCTGCGCCTCGAACATGTCGGCGCCATAAGGCCAGAACAGCTGCAGCGTGCCTATGATCTGGGCGTCACGTGCAGCTTGTTCGTCGACCAGATCCATTACTGGGGCGACGTGATCGTCGACGGTCTCTTCGGGCCCGAGCACGGCGAGCGATGGATGCCATGCGGCAGTGCGGTCAAGACCGGCATGCGGATCTCACTGCACAACGATCCGCCGGTGACTCCTGAGGAACCGCTGCGCAACATCAGCGTCGCGACCACGCGGATCGCGCCGAGCGGCCGGGTGTTGGCGCCGGAGGAACGGCTGACCGTCGAACAGGCGATTCGCGCGCAGACCATCGACGCGGCGTGGCAGCTGTTCGCCGACGACGTGGTCGGATCGCTGGAGGTCGGCAAGTACGCGGACATGGTGGTGTTATCGGCCGATCCGCGTTCTGTGCCGCCCGAACAGATCGCCGATCTAGAGGTTCGCGGAACTTTCCTGGCAGGCAGGCCGGTTTATGGCACGCTCTGATCATGTCCGACCTGCCTGAGCCGCGCTTTCTCGACGAACGAACCGCCCATTGGGCCGAGGCCAAACCCGACGACGAGGCGTTCACCTTTCTAGATAGGACGTGGACCTGGTCGGAGTGGAACGATCGCGTGCGCCGCCTGGCGGGCGCGCTGCAGGAACGCGGTGTCAAGCGCGGCGACGTCGTCGCGTTCCTCGACAAGAACCACCCGGCGTGCGTCGAGCTGACGATCGCCGCCGCATCGCTGGGCGCGGCCAACGCGATCATCAACTTCCGGCTGGCCGCCGAGGAACTCGACTATGTGCTCAACGATTCGGGCGCCAAGATCCTGTTCGTCGGCGACGAGCTCAAGGCCGGGGTCGACAAGATTCGCGATCAGCTGACCAACGTCGAGCACATCATCACGGCGACGCCCGAGGGTGGTGACGGCGACGAGTACGAGGCGTTGCTCGCTGGTGCGACGCCGGTGGGTCGCGGCGACGACGTGGAACCCGACGACGTGTCCATCATCATGTACTCGTCGGGCACCACCGGCCGCCCGAAAGGCGTTGAGCTGACGCAGGCCAACATCATCGCGCACACCGTCAACGCGCATGAGGGCTTCGAGTTCGACGAGGGTGACAAGAACATGGTGTCGATGCCGCTGTTCCATGTCGGTGGCTCGTCCTATGTGCAGTTCGGCATTCACGACGGTGTCCCGAGTGTGATGACGCGCGACGTTGACGGCATGACACTCGCCGGCGCAATTCTCAAGGGCGCCAACAGAACATTCCTGGTACCGGCCGTGCTGGCGAAGGTGCTGGAGTCCGGTGAGGACGCCGTCAAGCTGTTCGGCGCGTTGAAGACCTATGCGTACGGAGCGTCGCCGATGCCATTGCCGCTGCTGCGCGCGGCGCTGAAGGCGTGGCCGAACACCGACTTCATTCAGGCGTATGGCCTGACCGAATTGGGTGGCGTGATCAGCCATCTGCTGCCGGAGGCGCATCGCGACCCGGGCAAGGAGGAGCGGCTCAGCAGCGCGGGCACGTTGGTGCCGAATGCCGAGGTGCGCGTCGTCAACCCGGATACGTTGGAGGACGTGCCGGAGGGCGAGCAGGGTGAATTGTGGTTCCGCTCACCGCAATTGATGAAGGGTTACCACAACAAGCCCGAGGCGACGGCGGAGGCGATCACCGAGGATGGCTGGTTCCGCACCGGCGACATCGGCCGCGTGGACGACGGCGGTTACATCTTCGTCGAGGACCGGCTCAAGGACATGATCATCTCCGGTGGCGAGAACATCTACTCGATCGAAGTGGAGCGAGTGCTCGCCGAGCACCCCGCGGTGGCCGACGTCGCGGTCATCGGCGTGCCGGACGATAAGTGGGGCGAGGTGGTGAAAGCCGTTGTCCAACTTGAGGGTGAGGCGTCGGAGCAGGATCTGATCGCGTACTGCCGCGAGCATCTGGCCGCCTACAAGTGCCCGAAGACCGTCGACATCAAGGACGAATTGCCGCGCAACCCGACCGGCAAGATCCTGAAAAAGGATCTGCGTAAGCCGTACTGGGAGGGGCGGGATCGCGCAACGGTCTAGCCTGGCTCTGTGCCCCCGCCGCTGGACGACCTGCTCGACCGCTTGCATGTTGTCGCGCTGCCGATGCGAGTTCGCTTCCGCGGCATCATGGTTCGCGAGGTCGCGCTGATAGACGGGCCGGCGGGCTGGGGTGAGTTCGGCGCATTCCTCGAATACCAGCCGCCGGAGGCCGCGCACTGGCTCGCGGCTGCCATCGAAGCCGCATACCAGCGGCCGGTGCCGACGCTGCGCGACCGGATACCGATCAACGCGACCGTGCCTGCCGTCGCCGCCGACGATGTGCCCGCTGTGTTGGCGCGCTTCCCCGGTGCGCGCACGGCCAAGGTGAAGGTCGCTGAGCCGGGGCAGTCGTTGGCTGATGATGTCGCGCGGGTCAATGCCGTTCGCGCACTGGTGCCGACGGTGCGGGTCGACGCCAACGGAGGCTGGAGCGTCGACGAAGCGATAGCGGCCGCAACGGCTTTGACGGCTGACGGCCCGCTGGAATACATCGAGCAGCCGTGCAAGACGGTGCCCGAACTCGCCGAGCTGCGGCGCCGCGTCGACGTGCCGATCGCCGCCGATGAGAGCATCCGCAAGGCCGACGACCCGCTGCACGTGGTGCGTGCCGGCGCCGCGGATGTCGCGGTGCTCAAGGTCGCTCCGCTGGGTGGGGTGCGCAAGCTGCTGCATATCGCTGCGCAGATCGATATTCCGATAGTGGTGTCCAGCGCGCTCGATTCGGCCGTCGGCATCGGACAGGGCCTGCTGGCCGCGGCGGCATTGCCTGAGTTGCAGCACGCATGCGGATTGGGTACCGGCGGGCTGTTCGTCGAGGACGTCGTCGAGCCGATGCCGCCCGTCGACGGGTATCTGTCGGTCAAACGGTCGACACCGGACCCCGCGAGAATCGATGCCCTTGCCGCTGAGCCGGATCGCAGGCAGTGGTGGCTCGACCGCGTCGCCGCTTGCCGTCGGCATTTAGTCGAGTAGCCGCGTACTCTAAGGATGCCAGCGAACGGGGGGAGGCTGAGCATATGAGTTCGCTTCGCATTGGCATCATGGATCCGCTCATCGCCGCCCGGCCTGCCGCCGAAACCTTCACTCGCGTCAGTTATTTAGGCGCCCTCGCCGCTCGTGCCGATTCGTTTTGGGTGCCCGACCACCTCAACGCGTTATTCCCGCGGTCCCTGTGGAGCCCGAAGTACTCCGACGCGGCCAGGATCGTGCCGGCGCCGGACGCAGTACTCGAGCCGTGGACCATGCTCGGCCACATCGCCGCACGCAACCGGTTCCGTCGGATGAGCCTCGGTATCGGCGTGACGGATGCCGGCCGCCGCAACCCCGCCGTAACCGCGCAAGCGGCGGCAACCCTGCACCTGCTCACCCGCGGCCGCACCATCCTCGGTATCGGTCCCGGCGAGCGTGAAGGCAACGAACCGTACGGCGTCGACTGGTCGAAGCCGGTCGGCCGGTTCGAGGAGGCAATGGCAACCATCCGGGCGCTGTGGGACTCCAAAGGTGAACTCGTCAACCGTGATTCACCGTTCTTTCCGCTCCGCAACGCGGTCTTCGACCTTCCGCAGTACCAGGGCACGTGGCCTCAGATCTGGATCGCAGGCCACGGTCCGCGCATGCTGCGTGCGGTCGGACGGTACGGCGACGGGTTCTTCCCCGCCTTCCCACACTCGCCGCAGGAGTACGCGCAACGCCTGGAAGCAGTCCGCATTGCGGCGTCCGATGCGGGACGCGACCCGATGAAGATCGTGCCCGCGATCTGGATGATGACCGTCGCGGGCCGCACTCGAGACGCCGTCGATGAAGCGATCGAATGCGAAGTCATCAAGTCGTTCGGGCTAAATATGTCCGACGAGTTCTTCGCCAAGTACGGTGCACAGCATCCGCTCGGCGTCGGGTTCTCCGGCGCGCAGGATCTATTGCCGCACGGCTTCGATGAGGAAGAGGCCCTGTCGTACATAAAGAAGATTCCCACCGAAGTGGTCCGCAACGGACTGCTCACCGGGACACCCGACGAGATCGCCGACCGGGTGGCTGAATGGCGCGACCACGGCGTGCGCTACCTCGTGTTGGCGAATATCGGCCCGATGCACAGACATCTCCGAAAGGGCTTAGCGTCGGCAGTGGCGTTCAACCAGGCTGTCAGCCGGATAAAGAAGCTCTGACCAGCGCGTGTCCTAATTTGTGGGGTCCAGGGCATAGACGCCATGGCTGCACTCGCCAACACTGGGTTCATGCGAGCGGTGGTGGTAGTCGGCTACCCGGGCGTTCAGGCACTCGACCTGGTCGGTCCGTTCGAGGTGTTCACCGGCGCCACCGTCTATCTGGCCAGCCTGGGCCGCGTCGATGAGGGCTACAAAGTCAGTGTGGTCTCCCGCGGTGGCGAACCGGTCACCACGCTCACCGGACTGGCTCTGTTCGCTGAACCGCTTCCGGACCCACGCGAACCAATCGACACCCTGGTCCTGCCCGGCGGCATCGGTGTCGACGATGCGCGGCAAAACCCAGACACCCTCGGCTGGATAAAGATCGCCGCCGAACACAGCCGTCGCGTCGTCAGCGTATGCACGGGAGCGTTTCTTGCCGCGCAAGCGGGATTGATCGACGGCTGCATCGCGACCACGCATTGGGCGTTCGCCGCACAGATGGCCAACGAGTTTCCCTCTGTCACAGTCGATCCCGAGCCAATTTTCGTCCGCAGCGCGGAGAAGATCTGGACCGCAGCGGGCGTCACCGCTGGCATCGATCTGGCTCTGTCGCTGGTGGAAGACGACTATGGCACGGAAGCCGCACAGACCGTCGCGCGCTGGCTGGTGTTGTACCTGCGGCGGCCAGGCGGGCAGACGCAGTTCGCCGCGCCGGTGTGGATGCCTAGAGCCAAGCGGGCGCCCATCCGCGAGGTGCAGGAGGCCATCGAGTCTGAACCCGGTGGCGCGCACAGTATTCCAGAGTTGGCCCGTCGCGCCGCGATGAGCCCCCGGCACTTCACCCGGTTGTTCACCGACGAGGTCGGCGAGGCGCCGGGCGCCTACGTCGAGCGCATCCGCACCGAGGCCGCGCGCCGCCAGCTCGAGGAGACCGACGACACCGTCACGGTGATCGCGGCCCGCTGCGGCTTCGGTTCGGCAGAAACCTTGCGGCGCAATTTCGTTCGACGGCTTGGCATTTCGCCGGATCAGTATCGCAAGACTTCCGCACACGCGAGGAGCGGATTCGGCACCGCATAACCAAAGGAGATGGCAATGACGCAGATCGCGATCGTGGTGTACCCCGGTTTCACGGCTCTGGACTTCATCGGTCCGTATGAGGTGTTGCGCAACCTGCCCGACGCGGAGGTGCGGTTCGTCTGGCGCGAGCCCGGACCAATCGCCGCCGACTCCGGTGCACTGTTGGTCGGGGCCACGCATTCCTTCGACGAGACGCCGTCGCCCGACATCATTTTGGTGCCCGGTGGCATGACCACCTTCGAACATGCCCGCGACGAGAAGCTGCTCGACTGGGTGCGTCGGGCCGATCAGACGTCGACCTGGACGACGTCGGTGTGCTCCGGATCGGTGATTTTGGCCGCGGCCGGTTTGTTGAAGGGTCACCGCGCGACGTCGCACTGGCTAGTGCTGCCCATGCTGAAGCCATTCGGCGTAGAGACGGTCGGCGACGAGCGGATCGTGCACGAGGGCAAGCTCGTCACGGCCGCAGGCGTGTCGGCCGGTATCGATCTTGCGATGTGGCTGTTCGGCCAGATCTGCGGCGAGGCGAAGGCCAAGGCGGTGCAGCTGGCCATCGAGTACGACCCGCAGCCGCCGTTCGACTCCGGTCACGTGTCGAAGGCGTCGGCCGCCACCAAGGCCACGGCTACCGCGCAGCTCAGCAAGGAAACCTTCAAGCAGCATCAGTTGAGCCAGTCGGTGCGGCTGCTGTGGGACGCCGCAATCCAGCGGGCACGCGGCGGCAAGCAGCGTGAAGCGATTTCGGCGCGCTAACGCCCGCTGAGCGTCCTTCGGCGCGCCGAAATCGCCGAGCGGATTTCGGCGATGACTCGTCGCGGGTATTCGACCAGGTCCAGCCAGGTGAACCGCAATACGAGCCAACCCATCAGCGTCAGATAGTTCTGTCGCTTTCGGTCGGTCTGAAAGACCTCCCGATCGTTGTGGAACGCCCAGCCGTCAACCTCGATGACGATCCTTGATTCTGGGAATGCGATGTCGACCTTGTACGGACCGATCGGATAATTTGTCTGCCAACCTGTAATGCCCGCTTCGCGAAGGAGTTTCACGATTAGGCGTTCGGCTTCCGAGCGTGCACCACTCGACGCCGCTTGCAGCAGCCGCCGGGCTCCTGGTGACCCGTATCTGCCCTTGTTGCGCATATGCGCTCGCCACAGTTCCGGTAGACCGATCCGCCGTTGCAACGCCGCATCCATCAGTTTGACGCCGCCACGTTCCTTGACTGCTGCTTCGACCACCGTCAGTGCGAGCGCGGTCACTCCGAGTCCGCCTAGGACGACAACATCCGATGGGTCCAAGTCTCGACGCCGTATTCGGCATCCTTCGCGGCTGCGGCCGTGACTGTTCCGCGGCACCGTGACCTCGACGATGTTAGGCGCAAATTTCGTCAGGTCGTGCCACCATGCCGCAGTGAGACCGCTACCCACGGCGCGCTCGCCGTAGCCCCATACGGCGGCTCGAATACGCGCCGCGTCCGTAAACGGTCGGTCATCCACGAAGTAGACGCCGCGGCTGCAGCGAATCCAGTGACCCGAGGCAACGCGGCGTTGGACGGCCTTTTGGCTCAGCCCGATGCGTTGAGCTTGGGCGAGGGTAATCACACCGTCATGGCGGCGTAAGTAATCATCAAGCACAGCGAATGGACGCTCTAACGCGCCGTCTGGTTCCGCCTCACCCTGATTTCGGCGCGGTGACGCCCGCCCAGCGTCCGTGGCCGCGCCGAAATCGCGCTCAAGTAGCGTCGTCGGCGTGAATCTGGCCTACGACGACCGCGGCAGAGGCGACCCAGTGCTCTTCATCGCCGGGCGCGGCGGAGCCGGTCGCACCTGGCACCTGAACCAGGTGCCGGAGTTTCAGCGGGCCGGCCATCGCTGCATCACGTTCGACAACCGCGGCATCGGCGCGACCGAGAACGCCGACGGCTTCACTATCGACACCATGGTCGCGGACACGGCCGCGCTGATCGAGAAGCTCGACACCGCGCCTGTGCGCATCGTCGCGGTGTCGATGGGCGCGTTCATCGCACAGGAGCTGATGGTGGCCAGGCCCGAGCTGGTCAGGTCCGCGGTGCTGATGGCCACCCGCGGCCGCCACGACCGCACCCGCGACTTCTTCCGCGGAGCGGAACTGGACCTCATGAGCTCCGGCATCGAGCTGCCCGCGACGTATGACGCGAAAGTCCGCCTGCTGGAGAGCTTTTCACCAAAGACCCTCAACGACGACGTGGCGGTGCGCGACTGGATCGACATGTTCACCATGTGGCCGTCCAAGCCGACGCCAGGCCTCAAGACGCAGCTGAGCATCGCGCCGGAGGGCAACCGGCTGGCCGCCTACCGAGCTATTGCGGCACCGGTACTCGTCATCGGCTTCTCGGACGACGTCGTGCTGCCCCCGCACCTCGCCGAGGAGGTCGCCGACGCGATTCCCAACGGCCGCTATCTGGAGATACCGGACGCCGGCCACCTCGGATTCATCGAACGGCCGCAGGTCGTCAACGCCGCGGCGCTGAAATTCTTCGCCGACACCTGACGACTTTCGGCGGTTCGCCGATGATCGCGAGGCTACAAGGGTATAGCTGTCCGCATGTCCGCTGAAACGTCCGCCGCCGCTTCGAAACGCATCGCCGGGGTCGAGGTGCGCTCGATCGATTACGTGCCACTAAACGAACGGCACGGCGAGGTATGGAGTCAGGGCCCGCTCTGGTTCATGAGCAACGCGCAGATCGCGACGCTTGCGGTCGGCACGTTCTCGGTGACCGGCGGCGGCAACCTGATCTGGTCGTTCCTCGCGATCATCGGCGGAGTTCTTTTCGGCACCTTCTTCATGGCGTTCCACTCGGCACAGGGCCCGCAACTCGGGCTGCCCCAGATGATCCAGTCGCGCCCGCAATTCGGATATGTCGGAGCGTTGCTTGTCTGGGCCTTCGCGTATCTGCAGTACGCGGGCTTCAACATCTTCAACACCATCCTGGCCGGCGATGCCCTGCACTCGACGATCCACGGCCCAAGCAAGATGTGGATCGTCGTCGCCACAGTGGTCGCTGCGGTCGTCGCGTTGGTGGGCTACGACCTCATCCACGGCGTCGAGCGTTGGCTGACGGCGGGGTTCCTCGTCATCTTCGGACTGCTCACCATCGGGATCTGCACGCTGAACTATCCGGCGGGTTCCTTCGACCTCGGCGACTTCAAATGGACTCCGTTCCTGATCCAATTCGGCGCCGTCGCCGGCTACCAGATCAGCTGGGCCATCTACGTTTCCGACTACTCGCGCTACCTTCCCCCGTCTGTCACCGTGCGCAAGACATTCCTGTGGACGTACTGGGGCTCGGCGCTTGGTGCGATCTGGCTGATGTGCCTTGGCGCCGCGCTGGCCGCTTGGGCAGGCGAGAAATTCGACACGATCTCCTCGATCGAAGACGCGGGCAATGAGGTGTTCTCGGGGTTCGGCGCGATCGCGCTCGTGTTCTCCACGCTCGGTCTGATATCGGTGACCGCGTTGAACATGTACGGCGGATCGCTGACGTTGATCAGTGCGATCGACTCCTTCAAGAAGGTCCGGCCGACGAGCGCGCTGCGCATCGCCACCATCACGTTCACCGCGGTGCTCTCGCTCATCCCGGCGCTGCTCATCGGCGAGAACTTCCTGACCAACTTCGAGGATTTCCTGCTGCTGGTGCTCTACCTGTTTGTGCCGTGGACGGCGGTCAACCTCGTCGACTACTACGTGGTGCGGCGCGGGCACTATGCGATCGCCGAGATCTTCAACCCCCGCGGCATGTACGGGCGCTGGGGCTGGCGGGGCATCACGGCATACCTCGTGGGCTTCGCGGCGATGCTGCCCTTCCTGAGTACGAGCAAGTACACCGGCTTCGTCGCGTCAGCGCTGGGCGGGGCCGACATCTCGATGTTCATCGGTCTGCCGGTCGCCGGAATCCTGTACTGGATCCTGGCCAAGTCGGTCGACGTCGAGGGCGAGACGCGGGTCGCGCAGGCAGAGGCCGCCGAGCTGGAGCGGCTGGCCCGGGAGCATCAGCGTCCCGAGGGGCACCAAACCAGCATGTGACACGCTGTAGTGGTGAACCCATCGACTGCGCAGGCCCGCGTGGTCGTCGACGAATTGATTCGCGGCGGCGTGCGCGACGTGGTGCTGTGCCCCGGTTCGCGCAACGCCCCGCTGGCGTTCGCGCTGCATGACGCCGACCGCGCCGGCCGCCTCCGGCTGCACGTCCGCATCGACGAGCGCACCGCCGGCTACCTGGCGATCGGGCTCGCTGTCGCCGAGCGCGCACCGGTGTGCGTGGCGATGACGTCAGGCACCGCGGTTGCCAACCTCGGGCCCGCGGTGGTCGAGGCCAACTACGCGCGGGTTCCGCTGATCGTGCTGAGCGCCAACCGGCCCTACGAATTACTGGGCACCGGCGCCAACCAGACCTTCGAGCAGATGGGCTACTTCGGTACCCAGGTGCGCGCGAACATCAGCCTCGGTCTTGCCGAAGACGCACCGGAGCGAATGGACTCGCTCAACGCGCAGTGGCGTTCGGCGACGTGCCGAGTTCTGGTGGCGGCCACCGGATCTCGCACCGCGAACGCCGGGCCGGTGCAATTCGACATTCCGCTGCGCGAACCACTGGTGCCAGATGCCGACGATCCCGCGGACCGGTACGTGCCGGTGGGTCGGCCCGACGGCAAGCCGTGGACGTACACACCGCCGGTGACGTTCGACCAGCCGCTCGACATCGACCTCACCCCGGACACCGTCGTGATCGCCGGGCACGGCGCAGGCGTGCACCCCAACCTCGCCAAGCTCCCGACGGTCGCCGAGCCGACCGCGCCGCCCGCCGAGAACCCGCTGCACCCCTTCGCGCTGCGGCTGGTGCACCCGCAACAGGTCATCATGTTGGGCCGCCCGACGCTGCATCGGCCGGTGTCGTCGCTGCTGGCCGATCCGTCGGTGCCGGTCTACGCGCTGACCACGGGGCCACGGTGGCCCGACGTCTCCGGGAACTCGCAAGCCACGGGGACGCGGGCGGTGACGACAGGCGAGCCCAACCCCGCGTGGCTGCATCGCTGCGCCGAGGTGAACCGACACGCGGTCGAGGCGGTGCGCAGCCAGCTCAAGGCCCATCCGCTGACCACCGGGCTGCACGTCGCGGCGGCCGTCGCCGACGCTGTCAGGCCGGGCGACCAATTGGTGCTGGGCGCGTCGAACCCGGTGCGCGACGCGGCACTGGTCGGGCTGAACGCGAAGGGCATCAAGGTGCGGTCCAACCGCGGGGTGGCCGGCATCGACGGCACGGTGTCGACGGCGATCGGCGCCGCGCTGGCTCACGAGCGGGAGTCGGACGGGGACAGCCCGGGCCGCACCATCGCGTTGATCGGTGACCTGACGTTCGTGCACGACAGCTCGGGCCTGCTGATCGGGCCGACGGAGCCGACGCCGCGCAACCTGACGATCGTCGTGTCCAATGACAACGGCGGCGGCATCTTCGAACTGCTCGAGCAGGGCGACCCGCGGTTCTCCGATGTGTCATCGCGAATCTTCGGCACGCCACACGATGTCGACGTCGGCGCGCTGTGCCGCGCGTACCACGTCGAGAGCAGACAGATCGAGGCCGACCAGCTCGTCGCCGCACTCAATGAACCGTTCGACGGGATGCGGGTGCTGGAGGTGAAGGCCGACCGGTCGTCGCTGCGGGTGTTGCATGCGTCGATCAAGGCTGCGCTGTGAGCGCAGCGATCAACCCGGCGCGGTGGAGGCTAACGGCGTTGTGGCGCTGGCTGGTTCCGCGGCTCACGCGTGATCCCGACGAAACCAGATCGCAGCGGATCTTTCGTCGCATCCGCATCGGCATCATCATTGCCGCGTCCCTGGTGACACTGCAGTCGGTGCTGCTCGTGTTCGGGGCGTGGCGCAACGACCGGCAGATCGAGCGGCACATGGGCGTGGCCGAAGCCAACGTGCTCAGCGCAGGACCGCGGCGTTCCACAATCGAATTCGTCACGCCCGACCGCGTCACCTATCGCCCGGAACTCGGCGTGCTGTATCCGTCCGAACTCGACACCGGGATGCGGATCTACGTCGAGTACGACAAGAACAACCCGGATCTTGTTCGCGTGCAACACCGTAACGCGTCACTGGCGATCATCCCGGCGGGCTCGATCGCGGTAGTCGGCTGGCTGATCGCGGGCGCCGCGCTGACCGGCGTCACGTTGCTTGAAAGAAGAAGCGCCAAACCTACTGCGGCAGTTCAGGATTGAATGAGCTTGCTCAGCCAGTCGTTGTCGTAGATGTCGAGCTTCTCGCCCTTGTCCAAGTCGTAGACCGTGGGCGTACCCATTTCGGTCGAGTCGATCTGGTAGAGAAACTCGAAGTTCGCGTCGTCCATGTCCTTGGTATTGACCGCAGATCCGCCGCCCTTGATGTTCTGCGCGACGGCGTCGGGGATGCCGGCCTTCTTGGCATAGCTCTGCAGTTCATCGCCGGTGGGCGGGGTTCCACCGGGACGTTGGTGCGCCCATACGTTTTCGACGAAGCGTTGGAACTCGGTGCCAGTCGCCGTGACCTCAGGAGTACCGGCCTTCTCGGTGGCCAGGAACAGCGCATTGCTGACCTGGCCCGAGTAGCCACCGGACTTGTCGTCCAGGAACGTCATTGGGCGGTAGGTGACCTCGAGTTCCCCGACAGCGATGTAGTAGGCGAGCTGATCGCCGAAGTCGTGCTGAAGATCTGCACAGTGATTGCACTGCGGCTCGGTGTAGATCTCGATCTTCTTCGGCGCATTGGCGAACCCGGCGACGATGCCGTAGCCGTCCTTGCTGACCGACAGCGGCGCCTTGTTCGGATCGGACTCCGCGGCGCCCGCGACTTGTTTTGTGCAGCCGGCGACCAGGACCACCAGGGCCGCCGTCAACACCACCATTGCCCGGGAAATGCGCATGTCAACCGCCCTTCATTGTGCGCACCCTACTCGAAATCGGCTCGGCGGACAGGCCGATCATCGGCACGAGCAATTTGCGTGTCGTATGCCCGGTTGAAACCTTGGCGACAGGCACTGATGGGACGCTCCTGGTGTGCGCGTTGCAATCGTCGCAGAGTCGTTCCTCCCGAATGTCAACGGCGTCACCAACTCGGTGCTTCGGGTGATCGAGCATCTCCGCCGCACCGGTCACGAGGCTCTGATCATCGCGCCCGACACCCCGCGTGGTGAACCGCCTGCCGAAAGGATTCATGACGGCATCCGCGTGCATCGGGTGCCGTCGCGGATGTTCCCGAAGGTCACCTCGCTGCCGCTCGGTGTGCCGCGGCCCCGGATGGTCAAGGTGTTGCGCGGATTCGACCCGGATGTGGTGCATTTGGCGTCACCCGCGCTGCTGGGCTACGGCGGGCTGCACGCGGCGCGCTATCTCGGTGTGCCGACTGTGGCCGTATTCCAGACCGACGTAGCGGGTTTCGCGGAGAGTTACGGTATCGGCTTCACCGCCCGCGCCGCATGGGCGTGGACCCGGCACCTGCACAGCCGCGCCGATCGCACCTTGGCGCCGTCGACAGCCGCGATGGAAAACCTAACGGCACACCGCGTTCCGCGCGTGCACAAGTGGGCGCGCGGCGTCGACATCACCGGCTTCGCACCGTCGGCACGCGACGAAGCGCTGCGGCGGACGTGGTCACCGGAGGGCAAGCCCATCGTCGGCTTCGTGGGTCGGCTTGCGCCGGAGAAGCACGTCGAGCGGCTCGCGTCGCTGAGCCGGCGTGGCGACCTGCAGCTGGTGATCGTCGGCGATGGGATCGACCGTCAGAAGCTCCAAATCGCCCTGCCGTCAGCCGTTTTCACCGGCGAACTGCGCGGCGCCGAACTGGCCGCAGCCTACGCCAGCATGGACGTTTTCGTTCACCCCGGTGAGCACGAGACGTTCTGCCAGGCGGTGCAGGAGGCGATGGCGTCGGGACTTCCGGTCATCGCCCCGAACGCAGGGGGTCCGCGCGATCTGGTGAGCCCTTATCGCACAGGGCTCTTGCTAGATGTCGGTGAATTCGAATCCAAGCTGACCGAATCCGTCGACCACCTCATCGCCGAACGTCAGCGCTACTCCGTGGCCGCCCGCCGCAGCGTGCTGGGCCGCACCTGGCCGGCGATCTGCGATGAGCTGCTCGGCCACTACGAGGACGTCATCGGCCAGCGCCAGCTTCGCGCCGCCTAACCTTTCTCCGCCGAGCGACCGTGTTTGTACGGCGACACGCCGTTGAAGAGTGGCATTTTGCGGTCGCTCGCGCCGCCTAGCCCTGCGCTTCGACCGCGACCGGCTGCCACTCTTCCCATGTCTTGAGCCGACTTTCGTAGTCGGCCTTGGCCAATTGCAGCGGCAGCTCACCGAAGAACACCCGCAGCGGCGGCTCGGCAGCGTCGACGATCTTGAGCACTGCCCGGGCCGACGCCTGCGGATCGCCGGGCTTGGACACGCGCTGGCTACGCGCCCGGTCGGCCGCCTCGTGCACCTCTTTGTAGTCGGGCAGCTGCGCGGAGCGTTTCGACGACGACCCGGCCCAATCGGTGGCGAACCCGCCGGGCTCGATCAGCGTCACGTGGATCCCGAACGGTGCGACCTCCTGCGCCAGCGCCTGCGAGAATCCCTCCAGCGCCCACTTCGACGCGTGGTAGATGCCGACGTTCTGGAAAGCGGTGATGCCGCCGATCGACGACACCTGGATGATGTGGCCGCTGCGCTGTGCCCGCAGGTACGGCAGCGCGGCCTGTGTCACCCACAGCGCGCCGAACACGTTGGTCTCGATCTGCGCGCGCGCCTCGGCTTCGGTCAGCTCCTCGATGAAGCCGAAGTGGCCATAGCCGGCGTTGTTGACGACGATGTCGAGGCGACCGAAGTGGTCGTGCGCCTGCTTGACCGCGGCGAAGTCGGCGTCGCGGTCGGTGACGTCGAGCTGCAGGGGCAGCAGCGCGTCGCCGTACTTCTGCGCGAGGTCGTCCAGCGACGCGGTGTCGCGCGCGGTGGCCGCGACCTTGTCGCCGCGCTCCAGCGCCGCGATCGCCCACTCCCTGCCGAAGCCGCGTGATGTTCCGGTGATGAACCAAACCTTGTTACCCATGCACGGGGTAATGCCCATTGGCGCCGCCCTCATTCCCGGATCAAGCATGTTCACAGGTAGCGTCGGCGGCGTGAACCGCGCGACGCTGGCAAAAGACCCGCATGAAGTGGCGTCGATGTTCGACGGCGTCGCGCGCCGCTATGACCTGACCAACACCGTGCTGTCGCTCGGGCAGGACCGATTCTGGCGGCGGGCCACGCGCTCGGCGCTGGGCATCGGGCCGGGGGACAAGGTGCTCGACCTCGCGGCAGGCACGGCGGTCTCAACGGTCGAACTCGAGGCGTCGGGGGCGTGGTGTGTGGCCGCGGACTTCTCGGTCGGCATGCTCGCGGCCGGGTCGCACCGCGACGTGCCGAAGGTTGGGGCCGACGCGACACGGTTGCCGTTCGCCGACGGCGTGTTCGACGCAGTGACGATCAGCTTCGGGCTGCGCAACGTCGTCGACCACAGTGCGGGGCTGCGGGAGATGGCGCGGGTGACGCGGCCGGGGGGCCGACTGGTGGTGTGCGAGTTCTCAACGCCGACGAACCGCGTGTTCGCGACCGCTTACAAGGAGTACTTGATGCGTGCGCTGCCGCGAATCGCGACCGCTGTGTCGTCGAATCCGGACGCGTATGTCTATCTGGCCGAGTCGATTCGCGCCTGGCCGGACCAGGCCGAGCTGGCGCACCGGATCGCCGACGCCGGATGGTCAGCGGTGCGGTGGCGCAACCTCACCGGCGGCATCGTCGCGTTGCACGCGGCAACCAAGCCGTAGCTTACAAGCGTTGTGGCCCAAGTGAATTAGGGAGCTAGACAGCCTCGCAAACTCGACGCGATCTTCCCGCTTCCCAGTCACAGGCAGCCTTCAGGTTGAACCATTGCGTCCACGGGTATTCGCCGTTAATTGGAGACCTCCAAAGCGTTAACGCGAAGTATGGAGCGATTGAAATGAACATCATCAACGGCGCGGTCGGCGCTATCACCCGGGCAGCAGAGGCCACAACCGCCGCAGCGGGCGCCGTGGGTGGCGCCGCCGTCAACGGAGTGATCGGCGGCATGCAGGGCACTCTCGTCGGCGTCAAGAACGGCATCAGTAGCGGCAGCCATTCGACTCCCGCCGCCGCCCTCACCCTTGCGGCCATTGGGGCGGCCGGCCTGGTTGAGTGGCCCGTCCTGCTCGGCGTTGGCGGCACGGCACTTGTGGTGCATCAACTCAATCAGCGCTCAGGCGAGCGGTCGTCGCCCACGCTGGCGGCGGTGCCCGATCCACCGTCGCGACAGCGGGCTGCGTCGCCCACGAAGCGGAGTCCTGGCCGCAAGGCTACGAAAGCCAAGTCGACCGCACGCTCGTCATCCGGCCGGACCCGCCGTCCTGCCGCCAAGCGGTAACCAGTGGATTTCGTCAAACTGATGCGGGCCTCCGCATCGCTGCCTTATCGCGTCGTCGATACCGGTGTGAAGACTGCTTCGGCAGTGACCGCCGCGGGCGTCGGGCAGGTACTGAGCGCGATCACCGACGTTGCTTCGGAATTAGCCGGCGGTAAGCGTTCGCGCCGCTGTTGGGAGGGAGAGGGCCGCTGCTGGATCGAAGTACGTGGCCTCACCGATGGAGGGCGCGTCGGTCAGCTCGTCGCGGCTAAACTGCGGGCACGTCCGGGCGTGCGATGGGTGAAGGTGAACCAGCCGCTGTCGCGAGTGGTCGTGCAGCTCGACGAGGACGCCCCGACCCTGTCGGACCTATGCAGCCTCGTCGAAGTCGCGGAAAAGGAAGCCGAACAAGAAGCCGACACCGCGGCATCGCCCGATACGTTGCGCCCGGTTGACCTGTCCTTCGACACCATGGCGCTTGCAGCCGGCGCGGCCGCGGTCGCCACCAGCGCCGTAGGCCTGTCGGTCACGCTGGTGGGGCGGGCGCTGCTATGGCCGCGTCTGCCCGCGGGTTTGGCGGCAGTCGTCACGCTCGTCGACTATCAGCCACGGTTGCGGCGGCTACTGGAAGAGCGCATTGGAGCCGACGCCGCCGATGCCGCGCTCTCATTCGCGACGAGCGTCACGTACACGGTTACTCAGGCGCCTGCCTCGCTCGCGGTCGACTTGACCATGCACCTCGCCCGCGCCGCAGAGGTGCAGTCGGCGGCACGCGCGTGGCAACGGCGTGAGCCGGCGCTGGCCCGATATGCCGACTGCATTGATGGAATTCGCCCGTCGCAACGGCCGCTGCCGATGCCGCCGGGCCCGATCGAGCGGCACGCTGACCGCTGCGGGGTCGTGCAGGGCGTTGGCGCCGCGACGGTCGGCTTAGCGACGGGCAGCCTCAATGCCGCCGCCATCGCCGCACTCGTCGCTGCGCCGAAGGCGACCCGCACCAGCCGGGAGGCATTCGCGGCGACCCTCGGCCGTGGACTCGCGGACCACCACGGCGTTCTGCCACTGAGGTCCGATGCCTACCGCAGGCTGGACCGGATCGACACGGTCGTCATCGACCCCCGTGCTTTGTGGACCGACGAACTACGGGTCGGGCGTATTCGTAACGCCGCCGACCACGAACGCGCGGCGATCTGGCAGTGGGCGCACCAGGAGATCGAACGCGGCGCTATTGCGGGCGGCTGGCATCGGGTTCCAGGCGCCAACGGTAAGCGGCCCGCGGCCGAGGTACTGGTGCGAAACGCCAACCATCCCCTGGCATCGGCGGTGCTACGCGAAGCCCGCAGCGGTGGGGCCGAGGTGGTGTCGCTGGACATCGAGTCACTCGACGAACTGCGGTCTGGTTTTGACGACCTGCATCCGTACGACGGCTCGCTCGATCAGGGAATGGCGCAGCTGGTCAACCACTTACAGGAGAATGGACGCACGGTTGCCGCGGTGTCATGCACCGCTGCGCAGGCGGTCGTCGATGCCGATGTCGGCATTTGTGTCGGTGACGGACCCGCCGTTTGGCATGCCGACCTGCTCGTCGATGGCGTCGCCACCGTCTGGCGTCTCATGCGGGCGTTGCCTGCGGCGCGTCGCGCGAGTCAACGTGGTGTCGAAATCGCTACGGGTGCATCGCTTCTCGGCGCTTTATTGATGATCCCCGGTATACGTGGCCGCGGACCGGGACCTGTGACGGCTGGGGCGGGTGCTGGCGCCTTGACGGGATACCGGCTCGCTCGAGGTGTGCTGAACGCCGCACCGCCGACCGCCGACGTCACCCATGAGTGGCACGCCCTGTCGATCGAGCAGGTTCGAAGTCTGCTCCCACCTCCCCCGCCTCCTGTCGAACCTCAGCCCAAGACCCGGCTCCGAGCGTCCGCGACGACCGCGACCTCATTGGTCAAGTCGATAGGAAACCCTTTGCGCCGCAACGTTGTCGAATTCATCGACACGATGCGCGACGAATTATCCGATCCGCTCACGCCTGTGCTCGCTGTGGGTTCGGCGGCTAGCGCGGTGCTCGGTTCGCCGGCGGATGCCGTGCTTGTCGGCTCTGTGTTGACGGGAAACGCCGCGCTGGCCGCCACCCAAAAGCTTCGTGCCGAACGCCTGTTGCGACGGTTGCTTGCGGTACAAGATCCGCCGGCGCGCTGTCTGCGTGACGGGCAAGGGTACGTCACCGTCGACGCCGCACAGCTGAGCCCGGGTGATGTGATCGAGGTGCGGCCGGGTGAGGTAGTACCCGCGGATGCGCGACTGGTACGCGCCATCGATGTCGAGGTCGACGAGTCGTCACTGACCGGTGAATCCCTGCCTGTATCAAAGCAAGTCGACGCGACGCCGGCCGTGCCAGTGGCCGAGCGCGCGTGTGTACTGCATGCCACCACCACGGTGGTGGCGGGCACCGCTGTCGGTATCGTCACCGCGGTTGGCGAGCAGACGCAGGCCCGACGTGCGATGCAGGGCCCCGACTCTCGTGGTTCCTCGGTCGGCCTGCAAGCACAACTGCGTGAGCTCACTGATCGGGCCTGGCCAGTCAGCATCGCCGGTGGCGGTCTGGTCACGATGTTCGGTCTACTTCATCGCACCGGATTACGACGGGCGATCAGCAGCGGCGTTGCCGTCACCGTCGCGGCTGTGCCCGAGGGCCTGCCGCTAGTTGCCACGCTTGCGCAGCAGGCGTCGGCGCGACGACTGACGCGATCGGGCGCGTTGGTGCGCACTCCTCGCTCGGTCGAGGCGCTGGGTCGCGTTGACGTGGTCTGCTTCGACAAGACGGGAACTCTCAGTGAGAACCGCCTGCGTGTCGCCCGGGTCGAGGCCGCTGAGGGCAGGAGCGATACCGAGGTGCTCGCGTGTGCAGGCCGCGCCACCCCTCGGCCCAACGGCGATCGCCACGAACACGCGACCGACGGCGCGGTCGCGAAAGCGGCTGCGGAGATTGGTGATTCGGCAGCCACCGCGGATGCACACCTACCATTCAGATCCGGACGACTGTTCTCCGCGTCGATCCATGGTCGCGAGTTGTCGATCAAAGGCGCACCCGAGGTCGTGCTGCACGCCTGTTCCGTTGCCGACGCGCAGGTACAGCGGTTGGTACCGAAAATGGCAGAGGACGGATTACGTGTGTTGACGGTGGCGCGGCGTCAGCTATCCGAACGCGAAGCACATTCGGCCGCAGCCGATCCCGACGTATTCACTGAATTATGCACGCGCGGACTGCAATTCGTCGGTCTGCTCGGTCTTTCGGACACGCCGCGGCCAGACGCCACCGTGGTCCTCGAGGGCTTGACGGATGCCGGCATCGGCGTGCGCCTGATCACCGGCGACCACCCGGTGACTGCGGCCGCCATCGCGGCCGAACTGGGTATGCCGGTGACCACGAACGAGGTGATCAGCGGCGCCGAGTGGGAAGCGTTGCCGCGTCGGGAGCAGGAACGCGCGGTGCAGAGCCGGGTCGTGTTCGCGCGGATGTCACCTGAACACAAGGTGCAGGTCGTCGAGACACTGGAGCGAGTAGGCCGGGTCTGCGCGATGGTCGGTGACGGGGCCAACGACGCCGCCGCGATACGCGCGGCGACGGTAGGGATCGGCGTGGCCGCCCACGGCAGCGACCCGGCGCGCACTGCGGCTGACGTGATGCTGCTCGACGGGAAGATCGGCTCGCTACTGGATGCGCTCGAAGAGGGCAACCAGTTGTGGCGGCGAGTGCAGGCGGCGGTCGCCATCCTGCTCGGCGGCAACGCGGGTGAGGTGGCGTTCGCCCTGCTGGGCACCGCGTTGACTGGCCGATCGCCGCTGAACACACGGCAACTGCTGCTGATGAACATGCTGACCGATGCCCTTCCCGCAGCGGCGCTGGCGGTGAGCCAGCCGACAGCCGAGCCGACGAATGGGCGACGCGGACCCGACGAGGCCGCCCTCTGGCGAACTGTGGCCGTTCGAGGTACGACGACCGCGGGCGCGGCGACTGCGGCGTGGGCACTGGCCAGTGTCACCGGCAGGCCACGGCGTGCGTCCACGGTTGCGTTGGTGGCGTTGGTGGCCACTCAGCTGGGGCAGACGTTGATCGATTCCCGTGACCCACTGGTTGTTGCGACAGCGGCCGGTTCTTTGATGGCCCTCGGTGGCCTGATCAGTACACCGGTGGTGAGCCAGCTGCTCGGCAGCACGCCGCTGGGTCCGCTGGGGTGGATGCAAGCGCTGGGAACTGCCTCAGCTGCCACGACGGTAGCCGCGGTTGCCCCAAAGGTGCTCAGGTTGGCTGGCCGCGGGGGTCAGTCGTCGATTTCGACAACACCCGCCCGCCACAGCACCGCGTACAGCTCGCGAAACGGCACAGTCAGTAGTCGGGTGACAGCATCGGTTAGCGGGTCGGGCCCGTTGGACACAGAGAAACCAGCCACGCCTGTCACGGTGGGGAAGTCAGGCATACAAACGTCGAACACGCCATGACGGGAGGGCAACGAATGGCCGAAAAATCACGCACAACCAGCCACCGCGACGCCGTAAAGCGGGTCCAACAGGGGCAAGGTTTCGCGTTGAACCTGCCCGTCGTCGGCCGAGTCAAGATTCCGCCGCCCGAACATCTCGCCTACTACGGTGCGCTCGGTTTGATGGCAGCGGTCGAACTCATCGACTGGCCTATTGCGCTAGTGGTCGCCGCGGGTCACGTGTTGGCAGAGCAGCACCACAACCGTCTCGCCGCGGAGGTCGGCGAGGCGCTACAAGACGCCTAAGCAAGGCCGTCGTCTGATCGTCGAGCGTCGCGTACGCCGCGTTGTAGCCAGGAATGAACGTAATTCCCGCGCCCCCATGGCATCCCGCGCCGCCCAGATATAGTCCGTCGAGCATTGGGGCCGCAACGGCTGCACGGGCAACCTCGGTGAAATCACCGCCGCCGCTTTGGATCTGGTTCGGTCAGATCTGGCGCCACTGTCCTAGTTGACGATCTTGCATTTCAGCGTACGCCGTTGTCGATCAGAGGTGGACAGTTCGCACCCGCCCTATCTCGCCCAGCGCATCGGCGATCATCGATCGATGGCACTCGGCGGCGTCGCGCTCGAAACACATCAGCGCCACCCGATGTTGGGTAGCCAGCCCATGCAATTGTTCAAGCGCCGCTTGGCTTTCCGGCGTTCTTAGGGTGGCTCGGTACCTCGCTACGGCGGCGTCCTCATGGCGCCGAAAAGCGTCTCGGTTGTCCCGCGGATTGCCAAGTTGGGGCAGGTGCACGTAATCGATCCCGGCCTCGTTCAAGCGCGCGGACAGGCCCTTCTTCGAAAGGCCCGCCTTACGCGACAGCGGTGTAAGCCGCACATCCACAAGGACTTTCACCTCTGCGGAGCGGAGCATGGCGACGACGTCATCGACCGTCCGACCCTGATATCCGATCGTCATCACCGCGGTCATCGGCCCAGCCGCTCCTCCCACAGCCGAGCGGTCTGTGCGCCGACGGCGGAGTCGTGCGTTTGCTGAAAGTTGCGCCCGCCGCGGCCGAAGGTGGCGATAACGGCCGCCGGAGCGTCGGATTCGAGCACGGGCTCGGGCAGCCAACGGCACGGACGCACATGCACAAGATCGACGGCAGTTGCGGCCGCATCGTCGTCGCAGAAGTACGGCCCCTCGATACGGCCCAGCCAGTAATAGCCGTCGGCGTCGCGTGTCCACACGAACGATCCGTCGTCAATGTCGGCGAACCGGGCCACCCGGCGAGCGAGCCGCTGCGCCTCATCCCGATCCCGGACACGCTTGCCGAAGCCGCACAGCCCCAACCGGCGGGCGCGCTCGGTCGTTGTCCGCAGATCGACATCGTCGCTGCGAGACCGCATGGGCGCGCGGTAGACCTCGGGCATAGCGACCATCCTGCGCGATATGCTGCCGCCGTGGCCACGTTCCGGCGCTACGTCAAGATCCAGGCGGCGATGTTCGTCTGCGGCAATCGCGTCGTGTGATCACGGACGACAGCGTCGAGAAAACGGAATGGACTTGCAAGTCCGGCCGCTCAACTGGTCGCCCGCCGGACATGATCGACGATCAAGTCGTACATCTGTCGCGTGATCTCGGTCGCGTTGCTCATGATGTTGTAGCCGTGATCCACGCCGCGCACTTCCACGTATTCGGCAAGCGAGCCGGCAGCGTCCAGTTTCTCCGCATACCGCTTGCCTTCGCCACAGAGGCGGTCGAATTCCGCGGTGACGATCAATGCGGTTGCGATACCGGTGATGTCGTCGGCGTTTGATCCCCACGCCGGCGAGGCCAGCCGGTCGCGGCGCTGCGTGCGGTCGGGAATGTAGGCGGTATCGAAGACCGCACTCATCCACGGCTGCAGAACAGCCTTCGATCCAAGCGGTGAGAATTTGTCGGCGGCTGGCGTCACCAAATCCAGTGGCGGGTAATGAAGCATCTGTAACGCGATGGTGGGAGGACCGCCTTCCTCCAGCGCCATCCGAGATACCGCGGCAGACAGATTGCCTCCAGCGCTTTGGCCTCCAACGCAGAGCCGTTGGCCATCCCAGTCACGTTCGGGCGCAGACGCCCAACGGAGTACGTCGTAGACCTGTTGAACGGGAACCGGGAATCGCTTGCGCGGTGCCAACACGTAATCACTATTGATTACAACAACATTGGCGTGGGCGGCGAGGTAGCGGCACCACGGATCGTCTTGCTCGCGATGGCCCACCACAAACCCGCCGCCGTGAACGTTGACGTAGACAGCCGGGCGGGCAGCCTGCGACGGCGGGTGATAGATCGTCGCGGCGACCGGACCGTGGCGCGTCTCGATGCTTGTCTCGGTCGTGTGTCCGGCGATCTCAGGAAACCGGACGCCTGGTTTGGGGGTGGGGTTGACAACCGCAGCGAACAACCGCGCCGCGGCATCAGCCACTGGTTGTCGGGTCAGTATCGACACAGCGTGGCACTCTAACGCGTCAGCTGAATGGCGCCCGCCGATCGATGCGCCGTGACGCAAACCCCGCCGAGCGCCACACCCGCGCGATCCAGTCGGCGTCCTCATCGGTCACCAGATTTCCCATCACGCGCACCGCGAGGTTCATCAGGAACGTCGAGCGCATCGCCAGCGGACCGGTCAACGGCAGGAACCGCGGGATCGTCAGCAGTAGCCCGAGTCGCCGCGCGACCGAAAACGACCGCGCGTAATGCGCCGAAAGCACAGCAGGCCACGCCGACGACAGGTCGCCCGTGCCGAGCATTTCCGCGGCCAGCCGACCCGTCTCCATCCCGTAGTCGATACCCTCGCCGTTTAAAGGATTGACGCAGGCCGCGGCGTCGCCGATCAGCATCCAGTTGGGGCCAGCCACCCCGGACACCGCGCCGCCCATCGGCAACAACGCCGACAACGCCAGGCGCGGTTCGCCGACGAACCCCCATTCGGAGCGGCGCAGCGACGTGTAATACGACATCAACGGACGCAATGCCGCGTCGGCAGGCCGTTTCGACGTCGCCAGCGCGCCGACACCGATGTTCACTTCACCGTTGCCGAGCGGGAAGATCCACCCGTAGCCGGGCAGCACGCGGCCTTCCGGTGACCGCAATTCGAGGTGCGACGTGATCCACGGCTCGTCGGCCCGTGGCGTTGCGAGGTAGCCGCGCACCGCCACGCCATACACCGTCTCCTGATGCCATTGCCTGCCCAGCACACGGCCCAACGGTGACCGGGCTCCGTCGGCCACGATCAGCGACGAGCACCCGATCTCGGCGCCGGAGTCCAACACCAGCGACGACACGCGTCCATTCGAATCATGGCGCACATCAACGGCTTTCACGCCCAACAGCATCTTGGCACCGTCGTCGGCGGCGACCATCCGAATACGATCGTCGAGCTCGACGCGCGGCACCGCACTGCTGACCGCGGGGAATGACGGGCCCGGCCACTCGACTTCGACGTCGCCGCCGAAGCCGATCAGCCGTAGCCCGCGGTGTTGCACGCGACCCTCGAGCCACGATCCGAGCCCGAGTCGCTGCAGCTCGAGAACCGCGCGAGGGGTCAGGCCGTCGCCGCATGCTTTGTCGCGGGGAAACTGCGCCGAGTCGATGACGAGTACGTCGCGACCGGCGCGACAGGCCCACGCCGCAGCCGCCGAGCCCGCAGGCCCAGCCCCGACGACGACCACGTCCGCCCGTGTATCCACGCCTCCCAGTATGTTGGCAGGGTGAGGACACCAGCGAGTGTGGTGGCGGGGGTGGATTTCGGAGACCCCGTCTTTGCGCAGGAAGTGCGCGACGGCGTGGCCCGCATCGAGGATCTGATGGCCACTGAGCTGGGCAAAGCCGATGAGCTGATGTCCGAGGCGGTGCAGCATCTGTTCCAGGCGGGCGGCAAACGGTTCCGCCCGCTGTTCACCGTGCTGTCGGCTCGACTGGGACCCGAGCCCGACGCGTGGCAGGTCACCGTCGCGGGGGCGGTCATCGAGCTGGTCCACCTGGCGACGCTGTACCACGACGACGTGATGGACGAGGCGCAGGTGCGCCGCGGCGCCCCGAGCGCCAACGCCCGCTGGAGCAACAACATCGCGATCCTGGCCGGCGACTACCTGTTCGCGACGGCCTCTCGCCTCGTCAGCAGGCTGGGTCCCGAGGCGGTGCGTGTCATCGCCGATACCTTCGCCCAGCTGGTGACCGGCCAGATGCGCGAGACCCGCGGCGTCGCCGAGGGTGTCGACGAGGTCGAGCACTACCTGAAGGTGGTGTACGAGAAGACGGCCTGCCTGATCGCGGCATCGGGTCGCTTCGGGGCGACGTTCTCCGGCGCCGACGAGGAGCAGATCGAGCGGCTGAGCCGGCTTGGCGGCATCGTTGGCACCGCCTTTCAGATCTCCGACGACATCATCGACATCGACAGCGACCCCGACGAATCCGGCAAGGTGCCTGGCACCGACCTGCGTGAGGGCGTGCACACGCTGCCGGTGCTGTACGCGCTGCGCGAGACCGGCCCAGACGGGGACCGGTTGCGCGAGCTGCTGGCGGGCCCCGTGGAGAACGACGACGACTTGGCCGAGGCGCTGCGGCTGCTGCGCACGTCGTCAGGCATGGCGCAGGCCAAAGCGACCGTCGCGCGCTATGCCAAGGACGCCCGCGACGAGTTGGCCTACCTGCCAGACGGCCCTGGCCGCCAGGCGTTGGCGACGCTGGTGGACTACACCGTGAACCGGCACGGCTGACGAAGCGGAACCCGCGGAGGCCGGCTAGGCGTTGAATCAGCGAAGACTCTGCCGTTTTGTAGGGAGGACGCTCCGATGACCTGGCACCCCCACGCCAACACCGCCAAGACTTTTCTGTTGCTGGCGGGATTCTCGGCATTGATCGTGTTCGTCGGAGCCCTGTTCGGCCGCAACATCATGTTCCTGGCGGTGCTGTTCGCCGTCGGCATGAACGTCTACGTCTACTTCAACAGCGACAAGCTGGCGCTGCGGGCGATGCACGCCCAGCCGGTGAACGAGATGCAAGCGCCGGTCATGTACAAGATCGTGCGGGAGCTGGCCACCACCGCGCGGCAGCCGATGCCGCGGCTGTACATCAGCGACACCACGGCCCCCAATGCGTTCGCCACGGGCCGCAACCCGCGCAATGCCGCGGTGTGCTGCACGACGGGGATCTTGCAGATCCTCAACGAGCGCGAGCTGCGCGCCGTGTTGGGCCACGAGCTGTCCCACGTCTACAACCGCGACATTTTGATCTCGTGTGTGGCCGGCGCGATGGCCGCGGTCATCACGGCGCTGGCGAATCTCGCGTTCTTCGCGAGCATGTTCGGCGGCAATCGCGAGGGTGGCTCGAATCCCTTTGCGCTCCTTCTGGTTTCGCTGCTGGGTCCGATCGCTGCGACGGTGATCCGGCTGGCGGTGTCCCGGTCGCGTGAGTATCAGGCCGACCAGTCGGGTGCCGAACTGACGGGTGATCCGCTGTCGTTGGCGAGCGCGCTGCGCAAGATCAGCGCGGGCGTGCAGCAGGCACCGTTGCCGCCGGAGCCGCAGCTGGCTGACCAGGCTCACCTGATGATCGCCAACCCGTTCCGGGCAGGCGAGCGCATCGGCAAGCTGTTCTCGACGCACCCGCCGATCGAGGACCGGATCCGCAGGCTGGAGACAATGGCGGGCCGTGGACCCGGCCAGTACTAGCGGTTCGAAATGAAACACTGCTGGTCGTCGCGGCGACACATAAGCTATGGCAGTGCTGAGCAGAGTCCTGACAGGTGTTCTGGCTGCGGCGGCCGTTGTAGGCGCGCCAAGTTTCGCGTCGGCTGAGCCACCGCCGGATCCTCCACCGCAGCCACCCCCACCGCCCAACGTCAATGCGCTGGCGCCGGTCAAGCTCTCCGACTACGCGGTGATGGACGGCAACTGGTTCGCATTCACCACCCCGGACGGGGTGATCTGCGCGCTGCAGAAGGGCAACGGCTACGGCTGCAGCGGTCCGATCCCCGCCGCCCCTGAGGGCGCAAATCTGGTCAGCAGTGCATACGGCGGAGTGGCGGGGTTCTCTATCGCGCCGGCCAACGTCTTCGCGGCGGCAGGTGCGGCCAAGCCGCTGCCGGCAGGATCGCGGATCAGCTACCAGACCGTCAGCTGCGGCAACGACGGCACGGCGACGACGTGCGTCGACAGCCGCAGTCAGTCGGGCTTCGTGCTCAGCCAGGCGGGCAGCTTCATTCTCAATCCGGAATCCCCACTGCTGTATCGCCCCGATAACAAGGGTCCGTTCTCCAACTGAGCGTTCTTCACACCGCGATCCGGGTACTCGAATGCAACGAGTACAAGGAGGCACGATGGCGAAGGATCATGGCCCGAGCGTCAAGAACGACAAGCAGTACGAGGGCCTTCGCAAGAAGGGCATGAGCAAGGCGCGGGCCGCCAAGATCGCCAATACGCCCAACGCTTCAAAGAAGGGCGGGAAAAAGAGCGGCAAGAAGTCGAGCTAGTACAGGGCTAGAACCCGGAGCCATGCACCTCGTGGCCCGGCTTCTCGGCGACCAGTCCGCGGTAGGCGTCTTCGACGGTGCTGCCGTGGTTGATGACGCCGTCGACCTCACGCGCGATCGGCATGTTGATCCCGTACTTGTCGGCGAATTCCATGATGACGCTTGAGGCTTTGACGCCCTCGGCGACCTGATTCATCGACGAGATGATCTCGTCGATCGGCTTACCCGCACCCAGTTGTTCACCGACGTGACGGTTGCGGCTGCGCTGGCTGGTGCAGGTGACGATCAGATCGCCGGTGCCAGCCAGACCTGCAAACGTGTCGCGGTGCCCACCGACCGCCTCGCCGAGTTTCGACATTTCCCGCACGGCCCGGGTGATCACCATCGCGCGCGTATTCTCGCCGATGCCAAGCGAATAACCCATGCCGACCGCGATCGCGTACACGTTCTTCAACGCGCCCGCCATCTCGACACCGATCACGTCGTCGGTCGTGTACGTCCGAAAACGCTTGGTGCGGAACAACTCTGCCAGCCGGGCCGCGAGGTGCTGGTCCGGCATTGCCAATACGGCCGCAGCGGCGTACCCGTCGGCCACCTCGCGCGCGATGTTCGGGCCGGCGAGGATGCCCGCCGGATGACCCGGCAGCACCTCGTCGACGATTTGGCTCATCCGGTAATTGGTGCCCTGCTCGAGACCCTTCACCAGGGATACCACCGGCACCCACGGCCGCAGTTCCTTGGCGAGCTCGGTCAGCACTCCGCGGAAGCCGTGCGACGGCACTCCCATCACGATCACGTCGGCCGCGTGCGCGGCCTCGGAGAAGTCGGTGGTGGCTTCAAGCGTTGGCGCCAGCGCGACTTCGTCCCCGAGGTACTTCGTGTTGCGGTGATTCTTGTTGATGTCCTCAGCGGTTTCCTCCGAGCGCACCCACTGCAAGGTCGGTCCGCGTCTGGCGCAGATGGACGCCACAGTGGTGCCCCAGGATCCTCCCCCGAGGACGACGACATTGGGATCGCGCTGCGCAGGTGCCATGCCGATCAGCGTAGGACCGACACCTGCTGTTTCATCGGTAGTTGACGAACTGCAGCGCGACGTCGAGGTCGGCACCCTTCAACATTGCGATCACGGCCTGAAGGTCGTCGCGCTTCTTCGACGAGACGCGGATCTCCTCGCCCTGGATCTGGGCCTTGACGCCCTTCGGGCCGTCGTCACGGATCAGCTTGGTGATCTTCTTGGCGTTCTCGCTGCTGATGCCCTGCTTGATGGTGCCGCTGACTTTGTAGGTCTTGCCGCTGGCCTGCGGATCGCCGGCGTCGAACGCCTTCATGGAGATGTCGCGGCGGATCAGCTTCTCCTTGAACACGTCGACGGCGGCCTTTACCCGCTCCTCGGTAGAGCTGACGATCTCGATTGCCTCCTCGCCCTTCCAGGCGATAGTGGTGTCGGTGCCGCGGAAGTCGAAGCGGGTGGCCAGCTCCTTGGCGGCCTGGTTCAGCGCGTTGTCGACCTCCTGGCGGTCGACCTTGCTGACGACGTCGAACGATGAATCCGCCATTGGACCCTGTCCTCCTCGGTGGTCGGGTGCGTTTTCGTCTTGAGCCCATCCTCGTTGTACCCTGCTATTCGCACCAAACCGGGTCACACCGCGGTGCAGCACCCAGGCAGGTTGCCCGAGCGGCCAATGGGAGCGGACTGTAAATCCGTCGGCTAACGCCTACGCAGGTTCGAATCCTGCACCTGCCACCCTGTGATGTCTCAGGACATCCGCATAGCTGTGAACCTGCGTTTGGGTTCACAGCTTTTTCTTTGGGCGGCCGCAAGGTACGCCGCGTGGTTGGTAATCCCTGGTCGGGTCGAGGGTTAGTTCGCGGATGAGGTCACCGGTGGCGGCGTTGATGATGCGGATGTCGAGGTCGCGCACGAGCATCAAAACGTGGGTTCGGGCGTGGCTTCGCCCGACGCCGATGTGGTGTAGGCGCCCGGCCAGGCGCAGGGTGATGCTGCCGGTGTCATCGACGCGGTCGGTGCGCACCCGGTGGTGGCTATCGAAGCGTTCGCCAGGGGTGGCTTTGGGGCGGGCGCTGTAGGCGGTCGCTGGGGTGGCTCGGTGCGGTAGGGAGCAGTGCGGCCGGTGGTGGCCGTACTCGTCGAGGAAGTCGTCGATCTGGGTTTGCAGCTCGGCTAGTGTGGCCGCGCGCGGCAGCGTGCTGAGGTGTTTTTTGAGGGTTTGGTGGAAGCGTTCGATGCTCCTATGTTTGTCAAGCCGCGGCGCGTTGAGCGCTCTTGGTAAGTGAGTCGTCTTGTGGTCGTGGGAGGTTGGCATAGATTTCCCGTGCGATGTAGCGCTTGAGGCAACGGATGATTTCTCTCTTACTGAGTCCTTCGTTGGTCCGTCGTTCGACGTAAGCACGGGTCGGTTCGTGGTGGCGTAGTCGCACGATGCTGACGATGTAGATCGCGCTGTTGGCTTGGCGGTCTCCGCTGCGAGATAGGCGGTGACGACCGGTGGTTCGTCCGCTGCTGGCGGGCTGTGGGGCCACACCGCAGAGTTTGGCGAAGGCTTTCTCGTTGCGGATGCGTTCGGGGTTGTCTCCGGCGGTGACGAGGAATTGGCCGGCGAGTTCGACACCCACGCCAAACAGCTCGACGAGATCGGGCGCGGTGGCACGAACGACGGTTTCGATGTGTTTGTTGAGGGTCTTGATCTCGATATCTAGCGCCTTCCATCTGCGGGCCAGGTCACGAAGGGCGGTCTTGACGCTGGCCATCAGGAGGCGCTCGGGGTGCGCGTGCAGCTGCGTGAAGTCGGTGGTCTCGGGCCGAAGGCCAAGGCAGCGGTTGATCAGTGTCCGCTTGGTCAATCCAACAAGTTCGTCGCGCAACGGCGACGGGGCGCCAATCATGATCCCGAACAGGGTGTTGAAGGTTTGGGTTCGCGCTTTGACCGCGCTGCTTCGGGTGACTCGCAGGGTGCGGATCACTTCGACCATGCCGGACTTGGACTTTGGGGTGGCGGTCGAGGTCTGGCCAAGCACGGCGCGGGCGATCTGTTCGGCATCGAGACGATCGGACTTGCCATCCATTCGACGTGCGATGCGGTTGGGCCGGTTTACCTCGATAACGTGCTCACCTGCGGCCGTCAGGGCGCGAGTCAACGTCGCACCGAACGATCCGGTGCTTTCCACACCGATGGCCTCGAGCGATCCATGTGTGCGCATCCACGCCAGCAGTGCCTGATAGCCGGCGTCAGTGGCCGGGAACTGCTGGTGACCGAGCAGCCGGCCGTGTTGGTCGATGACCGCGGCGTAATGGGTGTGTTTGTGGGTGTCGACACCACCGATGACGGTTTCGGTTTGTGTTGAGATCATGGAAGTCGCTCCTCCGTTAGGGCCAATCTGACGGTGGGCGAACCGGCCGGGCGGAGCGACAGGTCTGTGACGGGGCTTCTTGTCCAAGCTCCTATCAGGTCAGATCCGTCTGGTCGGTGCGCACCGAGACGCTGCACCAGCCCGGTCGACAAATCGAACGCAGGACACCATGGTCATACCTTGGCCGGGGTCAGACCGAGCCGGTACAGCGTCGCGTCCAAGTCTTCACAGACCTTGCCGCCATTTTTGGTGGCCGCTCGGGCTAATAACGCTTGGCGTTATTAACGCAATACGTTATCATCGAGGAGTGATCCGCTCGTTCCGGGATAAGGACACCGAGGCGATCTGGCAGCGTCGCTACGTCAAGAAGCTCAGCCCGGAGCTCAGCAGACTCACCTACAACAAACTTGTTCTCATCAACGCTGCTGAGAGCATCAACGACCTGCGGGTGCCACCCGGCAACCGACTGGAGAAGCTGAGCAGCCGCTCCGGCCAGTACAGCATCCGCGTCAACGACCAGTGGCGCATCTGCTTCATGTGGAGTGCCGGCGGCGCCAGCAATGTCGAACTGGTCGACTACCACTAGGAAGGAGAATCTGATGGCTGACTTCGCCCCTACTCACCCCGGCGAGATCCTGTTGACCGAGTTCCTTGAGCCGATGGGGATCTCGCAGTACCGGATCGCCAAGACGATCGATGTGCCGCCGCGGCGAATCAATGAAATCGTTCATGGCAAGCGCGGAATCAGCGCCGATACCGCACTACGGCTCTCGCGCGCGCTGGGACTAAGCGACATGTTCTTCATAAACATGCAGGCGCACTATGACGCCGAGGTCACTCGGGAGCACCTCGCCTCGGAACTCGCCAGTATCGAACGCATCGCCTAAGAGTCGCACGACCTTCCACAGCGCCGATCCGCAGCCGCGGGCCGACGCTGCTCTGTCCTCAACAGCCCTCACGGCCCCTTTCCGCAGTCGCCCTCAAACGTTGTCCATAAACGTCCTTCACAATTCCTCCTGTAGCATCTAAACCCGCAGCCACACAACGCATCTCATCTCCACCTCTTACAGCCAAGCTCTCAGAAATACTGCCCCGTTCGCCATTGCCGGGATTTTTTCCATTTGAAGCGCAGTTCGCTCGAACTCGGCCAGGCTTTCGCTCCGTGTCTGGGGCCATCATCCTCAGGGGCGTGCGGTCCCGCCACGGTCTCAGAACTAACGTTACGGGCTTCTCAAAGATCGCGGCAAAAGCGTTGGGGGTCGCGTGGGTCACCACTTTGATCCCGGTTCGTGCAGGCGGGTTTGCCTGACACCAAAAACTCGACCCGGCTCCCCGTCTTAAACTTCCGCCGTGTTCTCGGAAACGCGCTATGCGATGAACGGGGACTTGTGCGTCGCCTATCGCACCTCGCCCGAGGGTCCTCGCGACATTGTGTTCGTCTCTAACTGGTATACAAACTGTGAGGTCTTTCCGGAGCTGCCATCGCTTCAAGGATGGGTCGAGGCGATGACATCGCTCGGTCGGCTAATCTTCTTCGACCAGCCCGGCACCGGAGCGTCCGATCCCACGACATCGGCCGCACTGCCAACCTTGGAGCAATGGGCTGACAGCATCACCGCCGTGCTTGACGATCTCGGGAGTCGTGAAACAGTCCTCGTCGCGATCGACGGGGCAGTCGCGACAGCGGCCTTGTTCGCAGCAACACATCCGTCCCGCACCACCGCACTCGTCGTGATCGAAGGCTACGCAGATGCGGGAGACAGCCCCCCGTCGCTTAGAGAGGAAGTTCTCCCTGCGTTTGTCGACATGTGGCGTACAGCAGAGTTCCAGCATCTATTCAACCCGGACATGCCGTGGAACCAGGAGATCCGGGCAGCGTGGGCACGACATAATCGCCTCGCGGCAAGCCCAGGAACCGTTGCTCTCATGCTGCCTCTTGTGGCTGAATTGAACGTGCGCGCGATCCTTCCCGCCGTCTCCGTGCCCACCCTTGTCCTCCAGCACGCCGACGACCCACTCATCACACCCGCAATGGGCAAGGATGTCGCCGATCACATACCGGCCGCGAAATACGTTGAGCTGCCTGGGCGCAACATTTTCCACGTCGTCGAACCGTGGCGGGATTCCTTCCGGGAGATCGCCGAGTTTCTCACCGGTCACCAGGCCGACGTGGCCGATGATCGGGTTCTTGCCACGGTGCTTTTCACCGACATTGTGGACTCGACGCGCAGGGCTGCCGAGGTGGGTGACCGTGACTGGCGTGCGTTGCTCGATGCGCACGACGCCGTCGTCCGATCTCAACTCGCCCGCTTTCGAGGTCGCGAGGTAAGCACTTCGGGAGACAGCTTCCTCGCGATGTTCGACGGCCCCCAACGAGCGATCCGTTGCGCCATGGCGATCCGCGACGCGGTGCAGTCGCTCGGCATCCAGGTGCGGGCCGGGTTGCACACCGGCGAGTGCGAAGTTCGCGGTGATGACATCGGCGGCATCGCGGTACACATTGGCGCACGGGTGAGCGCTCTGGCCGGACCGAACGACGTGCTCGTATCGAGCACGCTGCGCGATCTGGTGATCGGATCAGGACTCGAGTTCGAAGACCGAGGCGATCACACGCTCAAAGGAGTGCCTGGCGAATGGCGACTCTTCGCCGTCGCCCCGTAGCCGCAGGGCGCTTCGGAGGACGCTTTGCCGGGCGGTAGGGCTGGGCAGGCGCTGTTTGCTGAACGCAGGGGACTGGACCCCAGCTCACCTTGCGGCAGCCCTGAGACGCAACCTCGCCTTAGCTTGCCGCTGCACAGTGGGTGCCCGCGATTGGTTGCACCAAACATCAACCACGTCGGTGCAGCAGATCTGCAACTCAACTGTGACACCTCGCCGGTTACCAGGACGGGCCGCCACAGGGGTGTTGACCGCGAAGAGCACGCCCGGGGGCGCGGCGTTAGGCGGCGTCGACGGGCCAGGCTCGCTGCTGAACTTCCAGGGTCACCCCGTCGGACGCCTCATGTCGAAGTTGAGACGTGACCAACCCCAGCGTCGACGCTAAAGGGGCTCGTTCCCGCGCGAGCTAGACCCAAAACCGTCACTCGGTGACCAACGTCATCAAGAAGTGATCGACCGGCCCACGTGTGGATTCGCTGTCGAGAAGCGACGGGACCTTAGCGACGACTTCCTTGGCAATGTCGTGCAGCTTGATGTTGAGCTCTTGGGAGCGCCAGCGAAGCAGGTTGAACGCGGCGTCGGCATCCACGTTGTAGGCGGCCATCAGCATGCCTTTGGCTTGCTCAATGACGGCCCGGCCGGCGACGATGCCAGGCATTGCGTCGCTGATTCCGGACTGCACTTGGTTGTTGACCGATGTTGTGACGTCGACATAGAACCCGCGGGTGGCCACCACCTCACCGTCATCGTCGGTAACGACTTCGCCGACGACCACGACGCGCCGTATGTCGCCGGTCGTGGTGCGGATGCGGTGGCGACTGCTAAATGGCGCTGAGGAGTGTTTCAGCAACGCTTTCACCCCGGCGAGGTCCTCGGGATGCTTATGACTTAAAACGAGGTCGGTGGTGGGCTCGACCTCGCCGGGTTCGTAGCCGTGCATGCGGGCCACCGCATCCGACCATGTCCAGGTGTCGGTGCCGTAGCGGTACTCGAATCGACCCACCCGCTGCGGTGCCCCGCCGAGAAGCGCCCTATCAAGGTCGCCAGGCGCGACCCCATCGGTGCCGGTCTCAGATTCCGGCAGGAGCTCCTCCATATAACGAGTATCACACCACTGACTGTTAATTGACGCTGCTGCGCAGATCCGGCCAAAAGCAAGATGGGCAACTGGCGGGTTCGGCCCCCATCAGGGAGAGCAGATGGCGGGCCGGACACTTGAGTAAGGACGCGTCGGCGGCGCCTACGCACGGTCCAATCCTGCACCTGCCACCAACGGCAGACGTCGTATCGGCCGATGACCGTACGTTCGAGTCAGAAGTACCGAGCTGGGTAGGTACGGCAACGGTGACGATGACCCCGGGACGGCGCCAGTCATTTTCAGCGTCGCCCCTAACGCATGAACACGCGACCAACGCGAGTTGGCATCGGGCCAGTGGCACATAGCGTCCGGGCCGCTGGCGAAGCGGTCACGCTGCATCGCTACGCGTTACCCGACGCCGCCGCAGGCGGGCATCCCGCTTCTACGCGCCGACAACGTGCTGCGTGGTGCCACGAACAAGCGTGGTGGCGCGCAGGGTCTGTGAGTGTAGCGAGAGGTTCGTAACACTCCGGATCGACGCCTCAGATGCTCCTGATCAGCAGCCCTTGGTGAATCCGCAAGGCACAGTCGCCTTCGCGGTGGGAGAAGCAAGGGGAACCGCGGTGGGAGGGGTGGTCGTGGTAGCGGTGACACCGAGTGTCATTTGGCCGCTGGACACAATCGGCGCGGTGCCGCCGTTGACCGTCTCCTCGCCTAGTGCCGTTGCGAAAGCGCCCGTGGCTACGAGCGCCGCTCCGGCGACCAGTGTTGCTCGCAACTTTGTCGACTGTCGCATGAATGTCCCTCCTGGTCCCTGTGGCGCGCCTTTGTATTACGTGCGGATATGTTGAGAGTTCCCCGCTGAACTGGACGATCGCTGAATCGATTCTGGCAATCCGCTATGAATCATGACGCGCGGAATCGACCTCCGGCGCGCACGGGCCGCGAAGACGCTTCAGCCAGCAGCCGCAACCACAACGCTCAGCATTTCGGCGGTCACCGCGGCCGTCACGCCTGTGGCTCAACTCGCATCGCCCATTACCGGTGATCTGGGCCGTGTTGGGTTGGGTGCGACGCAATTTGTTCAATCAGTCGCCGACCATCAACTACAACCCGACCACCACCGTGCAGACCGGTCAGACCGTCACCGGCAGCATTGGTGCAACCGATCCCGAAGGCGATGCGTTGACCTACAAGGTCACTCAAGCCCCCCAACACGGCAACTTTGACGATCGATCAGGCGACGGGCAACTTCACCTACGCACCGGACGACATCAATTACACTGCCGCACAAGCAGATTCGTTCACGGTCTCTGTCGCCGATGGCAAGTTCAACCTCTTTTACCTGTTCAGCCCGCACAGTGACGAGGCGACCATCGTCGACGGCGACGTGCAAAGCCTGCCGGACCCGGCGGCCGCGCACGAGGCTCAGCAGAATGCGTAATCGATGACCTGAGGACCAGTCGAAACCCAACGCGGGGTGCGCCATCGGCGCGCCCCGCGTCCGCGCCCAAACTTCTTCCCGCGCTCTTCGTCGACGCCGTAGGCTCATGGCGATGCTGGAGAAGTCCGAGATCCGATTCCTTCGGGTCGGCGACCGCCGCGTGGCATACGAGATTCGCGGGGAGGGTCCACCGCTCGTCGCTCCGGCGTGGTGGGTGAGCCACCTCGAACTCGACTGGCAGACTGAAGGCGTTCAGCGATTCTGGGAAGGTGTCGCGGACGGTTACGCGCTCATTCGCTACGACCGGCTCGGTGTGGGCATGTCGGACCGCACGCTGCGAGACTCGGATCTCACCATCGACGTGGAAGTTGCGACGCTGCGCGCGCTTCTCGACGAACTCGAGCTGGAGCGCGTGTCGCTGATCGGCGGCTCGAGTGGAAGCTGTGCCGCAATTGCTTTTGCCGCAACGTATCCGGAGCGCGTCGAGCGCCTGCTGCTGTACGGGTCATACGCCGACGGCGCAGCGATTACCACTGCAGGCGTGGCCGATGCGATTCTCGCGACGGTGCGCGCACATTGGGGACTCGGCTCGCGTCTGCTCAGCGACATGTTCCTAGGTGGTGCCGGGTCGGCTGAGCACGAACGCTTCGCACGGTTTCAGCGGGAGGCGGCGACCGCCGAGACAGCTGCCGCTTTGTTGGGCCTCGTCTACCGCCTCGACGTGCGGGTGCATCTTCCGCTCGTCCGCGCTCCCGCTCTGGTCGTGCATCGTCGCGGCGACCGGGCCGTGCCGTTTTTGCTCGGGCGCGAGGTCGCGGCAGAGATTCCTGGGGCGACCTTCATCCCGCTGCAAGGAACCGCGCACTTCCCTTGGCACGGTGACGTCGATTCCGTCATCCGCGCGTGCCGCGAAGCTCTTGCGCCTGCGCAGGCGTCGCCGGGCCATCAGAGGGAGTCGGAACCGGGCCTGCTGTCCGAGCGCGAACGTGAGATCCTCGCTTGCGTCGCAAGAGGTCTCAGCGATGGCGAGATTGCAGAGCAGCTCGTGCTGAGCGCGCATACCGTCCACCGCCACGTCGCGAACATTCGCAGGAAGCTGGGTCGCAGCTCGCGGGCGGCGGCCGTCGCGGAGGCCTCGCGACTCGGATACCTATGAGGTAGCCGGAACCGGCCATCTGTCGAAGATGGCTGCTTCGGGTGATGCGCGCGCGGGTCGGTCGCTCGTATGTTCTCGGGATGACAGACACCGCACACACCGAACTCGAGAAGAGCCCGCCGTCGTCGGCGTGGCTACGGTTTTTCGCCTTGGCGTACGACCCGTTTTGTTGGCTTGGCGAGATCGCTGGTATGCGACGCCTGCGGAACACGGTCTTGAGCAGCGCCTACGGGCGCGTGGTCGAGATCGGCGCGGGGACCGGGCTGAACATCGCGCGCTATCCCGCGGGCGTCGATGAGCTGGTGCTCATGGAGCCCGATCCGTCGATGCGCCACAAACTCGCGCGTCGGCTGCACCGGTACAGGCATGTCGCACGGATCGTCGATGCGCCTGCTGAGCGCATACCGTTGGCCGATGCGTCCGTAGACACCGTCGTCTCGACGCTTGTCCTCTGCACCGTCAACGACCCTGAACAGGCGCTGCGTGAGATCGCACGGGTGCTCCGCCCGGATGGGCAGCTACTGTTCGTCGAACACGTGCGCGCGCGCTCGCGGTTCCTCGCGGCGTGCCAGGACTTCATGCTCCAACCATGGCTGCGCTTCGCAGCCGGCTGTCGCTGCAACCGCCCGACCGTGGAACTGATGCGCGCCTGCGGATTCGAGGTCGCCGCCGACGACGCCGAGTGGCGCGGCATGCCCCCGATCGTTCGCCCGCTCATGGTCGGACGGGCGACTCGATGATCGAAATACTTGCGACTACGTAGGATTCGAAGTCAGAACCTCCAAGTCGTTCACCAGCCATCCGCTCAAGGAAAACGCTCCTAATCAACGGATTTCGACTGTAGGAGATCGCCGGGGTTAGCGATGCGCGATGTGAACCTTCATGAACACCGAGCGATTGATCGCAGGCGCCGTTCGCAATGCCTCCGCTGGGAAGACCTGGTCGGCTAGCTCGCGCCAATCGACTGCATCTGTCTCCGGCGTGTACAGCGCAATCTCAGACATTGTCGAACTCCTTTGAGCGAGAGCCGCGGGCTCGAAGGCTGTTGTGGCCATAGGACCAATCGTGACCGCCGAGCCGAGCCCGCGTAATCGCCGCGAAGCCAGATTCCGCGCTATAGAGGGAAGGATTTCCTATCCGTCGGGATAGTGCGGCAGCGCGTTCGTCGGGATAGTGCGGCAGCGCTTCGTCGGGATAGTGCGGCGGCGCCCTAAACGCGCTCGGCCGTCATGTTCATCTCGAGTGTGCCCTGGCACGCGCCACTCACGATGTCGGTGTGCATGGTGCCGGCAAGAGTTCCGTCGGCCTGGGGCGTGTACCGCACAACGGCTCGGGCCGGATCCCACTCGATCGTGGTGTCGGGCATCATGCAATCCCATTGGAACTCACTGGATTGCGTCCACGACGATCCATCCCAGGTGAATTGCACCGGCTGCGGAACGGTCGGATTCCTTGGCGGTGGGCCGCTGATGATCGTGGCGGTGCACGTACCGCTCGTGCAGCTGGAGCTGAACCCGTAGGTATCGGTGTACTGGCTCTCCGGCTGACCGGCCGCGACGCTCGTCCCCGCTTTCGGGCCAACAATGAACGTGATCGCGTACTCGCCGTTCCAGGACGCAGTGTCGGCGGCGGCGATTGGGGATAGCGACACGAACACGAGCGACCCCGTACACACGCCGATGAGACGCTTCAGATGGTCTCGGGTCATCGCCTGAGTGTCGCATCCGAAAGCTTTGCCGAAGCTCCCCCTGAGCAAATAAGCCGGAGGAAAACTGGTTCGGCGTCGTCGGGGGGAGACGCTTCGGGGAGGCAGATGATGAAACTTGCGCCGACGCTCACGGTGGCCCTGATCGGACTGGGGAACCAGGTCTGCTCCCTCTCGACGAGGTCAGCCCCGCGAGACGCTCCAGAACGCGCAACAGCGGCTGATCGACCAGCTTGGGGATCATGAACTCATAGTCGCTAGGTGCAGCAGTTTGGATCGAGCACTGTGCACAACGCACTGACGGCGTCTGGACGAGCACGGTGAAAAACGTTCATGCCTCGCCGCTCGGATTCGACTAAGCCGGCGCGGCGCAGCTGACCGAGGTGGTGACTGACGGTCGATTCGCTCAAGACGAGTACCGCCGCCAGGTCCCCACTCGTCTCCTCGCCGGCCGACGAGCTGAAAAGGCACGACATGATCTTCACCCGCATCGGGTCGGCAAGCGCCTTGAGACGTAACGCAACCTCTAGGGCGGCGTCGTCGCTCATGGGCCCGGCGGCGACAGGCGCGCAGCAGACCGGCGCGGACATGTCGACCGTCGGCAACGTCTTGGGCATGAGCCCATGGTGCCAGGTTTATTGACATATATCAAAAAGGTCTGCATCATGAGGGTCGGCGCCATTTCGATATATGTCTCACAGCCAAGGAAGGGTGTCGTCATGTCACGCGTCCAACTCGCGCTCAATGTTGAGGATCTCGACGAAGCGATTGCGTTCTACTCGAAGCTGTTCAACACCGAACCGGCGAAGCGAAAGGACGGCTACGCGAACTTCGCAATCGCCGAGCCACCGCTGAAGCTGGTGCTGCTTCAGAATCCAGGTCAGGGCGGCACAATCAACCACCTCGGTGTGGAGGTGGAGTCCAGCGACAAGGTGCACACAGAGATTGCGCGCCTGACAGATGAGGGACTGTTCACCGAGGAGGAGATGGGCACCACGTGTTGCTTTGCCACCCAAGACAAGGTCTGGGTCACCGGACCCGCGGGTGAGAAGTGGGAGATCTACACCGTTCTGGCGGATTCGGAAACCTTCGGTTCGACGGCATCCTGCTGCTGACGCCGGTGAACAACAGGATCAGTGCGGACCGCCGTATCGCGCGACGGCTGCTGGCTGAGTTTGTCGGGACCGGGCTACTCGTCACGGTAGTGGTCGGCTCCGGTATCGCCGCGGCACAACTCTCGCCTGACGATGTAGGCCTGCAGTTGCTCGAGAATTCGATCGCGACCGCGTTCGGGCTAGCCGTGCTGATCCTGTTGTTCGGACCGGTCTCAGGCGCGCACTTCAACCCCGTCGTCTCGGCTGCCGACTGGCTGTTGGGTCGGCGTGCCGGGACGGGCATGCGCGGCGGACATGTGTTGGCGTACACCATTGCTCAGTCATTCGGAGGCGTTGTCGGCGCGCTGTTGGCCAACCTGATGTTCGACCGTCAAGTATGGGAGATCTCGACGAAAGACCGTGTCACGACTGGACATCTGGTGGGCGAAGTCGTCGCCACCGCCGGCCTCATCGCGCTGATCTTTGCTCTCGCACGCACGGGTCGTGCAGGTCTGTCGGCGGCCTCCGTCGGCGCGTATATCGGTGCCGCATATTGGTTTACCAGCTCCACGTCATTTGCCAACCCGGCGGTCACTGTCGGCCGTGTCTTCTCTGACACTTTCGCCGGGATCGCGCCCACGTCAGCGCCTGGCTTCATCACGGCCCAAATCGTGGGCGCGTTAGTCGGCCTTGCATTAGTGGTCGCGCTCTATCCCGATGCAGAGCGGAGCGCCGACGAAGTCGTTGTGCCCCATCAGCTTTCAGCGCCCAACAGTGATTCGGAAAATGGACGATGACGAAACCAACGGTGTTGTTCCTCTGCACCCACAACGCGGGTCGTTCGCAGATGGCGTTGGGTTACTTCGAACGACTTGCAGGCGATACGGCGATCGCCTACTCCGGTGGATCCGAGCCCGCGGAACAGATCAATCCCGCGGCAGTTCAAGCCATGGCTGAGGTGGGCATCGACATCACCAGCCACGGGCCCAAGCGGTGGACGCAGGAGATGGTTGAAGCGGCCGATGTCGTCGTGACGATGGGGTGCGGTGACAAGTGCCCATTCGTTCCCGGACGGCGGTACGAGGATTGGGTATTGCCCGACCCGGCCGGTAAGTCGATTGACGAAGTTCGACCCATCCGAGACGAGATTGAGAAGCACGTCCGCCACCTTTTGACTGAACTGTTTGCTGATCAATAATCTGCGAAAGCGTCAAATTCGCCCAAAATGGCCTGTCTTACCTGCTAGATTCACGGCACCAAGCTCAGCGAACATGGGGGACCGACATGACGGAAGTTTCGCCGAGCAAACAAGTAGCCGACGAGGTCTGCGAAGAATGTGGCTACGAGCCGGAGCTGAAACGAACCCTTGGCTCCTTCCAGGTCTTCGCGATCTCGTTCGCATTCATCTCCGTCGCGGTCGGCATCTTCGGGACTTATGACGATGTGCTGAAAAGCTCTGGCCCAGTGGGGATCTGGTTATGGCCGATCGTAGCGGTGGGCCAGACTTTGATCGCGCTCGTGATCGCTCAGTTCGCGGCGCGCATCCCACTCAGTGGCTCCTCCTATCAGTGGGCGTCGCGGCTGGCCAACCCGAAGATCGGCTGGTTGTTCGGCTGGCTGAGCTTCTGCTATCTGGCGATCGGCGTGGCGACAGTCAACAACGCGCTGGCTAGCACGGCACTGATGCCACTGCTCGGCATGCCGCCGGACGATCACACCACGCGTGTGATCACGGTCGTCTTGGCGCTCATCGAGGCCGTGCTCGTCGTCGCCTCGACGCGCCTCGTCGGCCTGATCACCTCAGCCGCGGTGGGGCTCGAATTGGTCATCGTCGTCGTGTTGACGGTCGGGCTCTTCATCGCCGTAGCGGTCACCGGCCACGGCACGGTCAGCAACCTCACCTCGCGCGGTATGACAGAGGGCGCCCCCAACTATTTCGCAATCGGCGGCGGATTGATGGCCGCGATGATCATGGGCATCGCAACCCTCGTCGGCTTTGACGCCGCAGCGAACATGGCCGAGGAGGCCAAGAGTCCCTTCCGCAGTGTCCCGCGCGCGATCGTGGGATCCGTCGTGGCGGCCGGCGTGCTGGGTCTGGTATTCGCGGTCGCGCTGACCATCGCGATGGACGACATCCCCCGGGCGACCGCCACAGATTCGCCGGTTGCGTTGATCTTGCGCGATCAGCTCGGTCCAGTGGTGGAGCGATCGCTTTTGGTTGCGATCGTGTTCGCATTCTTCGGTGCCGGGTTGGTGACCGTGGCCACTTGCTCCCGGATGGTGTTCGCGATGGCGCGCGACGAACGATTCCCTGCACACCAGCTGATGCGTCGGGTCAGCCCGCGTACGAAGACACCGATTCCGGCGACCATTTTGCCTGTCGGCGTGGCGGTCGTTTTGATGGCCGCGCTGCCCGGTGACGCACTGCTGGAAATGCTCACGGTGGGTGGGCTCATCGGGGCGGTACTCTACGGCGCGATCATCGTGCTGTATCTCGCGGTACGGAAAGGGCTGGGACACCAGCAGGACGCGTTCGATCTCGGGCGCTTCGAAATGCCCGTCGCGGTCGCCGCGCTGGTGTGGTCGGGGGTCGTGGTGTTCGTGCTCGTGTCGCCGCCAGAGGCCTTGGTTGATGTCATGATCTCGGTCGGCATCTTGCTCCTGGGCGGGGTGTACCTCGCCTATCTATTTGTCACCAACCGCGAAGTGCTGGAGACCGAGCCGGGCGAAGCTGATGTCTTCAAGCACTGACCGGGCCGTTGCCGCTGCGACCTCCCAGCTAACGGGCAGGGTTGTGCGGCAGGGAGATTCGGGCTACGACGCGGCACGGACCGGCTACAACCAATTGTTCTCTCACCATCCCGAGGCAATCGTGTTCTGCGCCGACACGCAAGATGCGGTCAACGCCCTGGCCTGGGCGCGACTGAACGGTGTGCCCGTCCGGGTGCGCAGCGGCCGGCACTGTCTCGAGGGTTGGTCCGCCGTGGACGACGGGCTCGTCATCGACGTGAGCGAGATGAAGTCGGTCGAAATCGACTCAGCTGCAAGGACTGTCAACGTTGGCGCTGGTGTCAACCAGTTGGAAGCGGTGACAGCACTCGGCAAGGCGGGCTATGCCGCGCCGACCGGGACCGAAGGGACGGTGGGGCTTGTCGGTGCGACGCTCGGCGGTGGGTTCGGGCTGCTCACCCGCAATTTCGGCATGGCATCGGACAATCTCGTCTCGGCAGAGGTCGTCGTGGCGTGCGCCGACGGTGGAGCAACGGCGTTCATCGCCGATGAACAGAAAAACCAAGAACTGCTCTGGGCGTTACGTGGCGCCGGCAACGGCAATTTTGGCATTGTCACGTCACTCACGTACAGGATCTATCCGCTGACGCAGGCCATCTATGTCGTGGCGAGCTGGCCTGGGCTGGAAGACCTTCAGGGGGTCTTCGACGTCTGGCAGCGTTGCGCTCCGTACTCGGCGAATAGGCTCACCAGCCAACTCGAAATACACCGCGACGAGACCCAGCTGATCGGTGTGCTCGTCGGCGGGTCGGAGGCCGAAGCACTGAAGATGTTGGCACCGATCTTGTCCGTCGGTAAGCCTGATGTCGTCGCGACGAACGGGAGCTGGGCCGAGATATATGCGGGATTCCAGATCCCCGCCGCCGACGAAGCGGCGAACTGGAAGTTCTTGTCTCAATTCATTTATGACCCGTTTCCGCCAGCCGCCGTTGAGGTCATTGGAGCGCTCATGTCGAACGCGCCCACGTCCGACTGCAACTACTTCACCAACGCGTTCGGCGGAGCCGTCAAGACGAGCGAACCCGCCGGGGGCTCGGCCTTCGCGCATCGCAATGCGCTCTTCTACGCCGAGCCCGGCGCAGGTTGGGGTACTCGCGGTGGGATCCCTGCATCGGCCGACCCGCTGACGGCGAAGTGTCACAGCTGGATCGCAGAGTTCGGAGAAGCGTTGCAGCCCTATGTGGACGGCGCCTACATCAACGTGCCGAACGCCGGCATGTCGGGCTGGGAGGCAGCGTATTGGGGCCCCAACGTTGACCGTCTGCGCGCCGTCAAGGCGAAGTACGACGCTGAAAAGGTATTTGACTACGAACAAGGCGTTCCGCTCTTCACCGGCTGAGCGATACTGGCCCGTTTAATACGCCCTGCTTCGCGGTATTCATGGACCGATGAACGTGACGACCAAAGCCGTCGACTGGTTGGTCAACCCACCGCGAATATCGGATCCGGGACGACTCCGGGCCGCGGTGTCGGGCAAGACGGTGCTAGTCACCGGCGCCTCATACGGGCTGGGTCATGCCACGGCAATCAAGCTTGCCGCCGCCGGGGCAACGGTGTTGGCGGTCGCGCGGTCGGCGGACGAGCTCAACAAATTGGCCGCATCGATCACCGGGCAGGGCGAGCACGCCGTCGCATTACCCGCAGATCTCACCGATGAAGCCGCCGTCGCCTCGTTGGCGGAGCGCATTCTCGAGGCGCACGGTCCGCCGGACATCTTAGTGAGTAACGCAGGCAAATCGATTCGGCGACCGCTGGACCAGCAGTATGGCCGGCTTCACGACTTCGATCGCACGATCGGGATCAATTACCTCGGCCCAATCCATCTGTTGCTTGGGCTACTTCCGGCGATGCGGCAGCGCGGTAGCGGGCACATCGTGAACATCTCGAGCGTCGGTGTTCGGGTGCCCCCCGGTCCACGTTGGGGCGCATACCAAGCCTCCAAGGGGGCATTCGACATGTGGCTGCGCAGCGTTGCACCGGAGCTGCACGCCGACGGAGTGGACGTCACGTCGATCTATATGGCGTTGATCCACACCCGGATGACCGAGCCGACCGAAAGCCTGCGAAACGTGCCCGGCCTGTATCCCGATCAAGCCGCCGACATCGTCGCACGCGCAATCATCAAGCGGCCGAGGACCATCGCACCGTGGTGGGTGTGGCCGGCCGAGCTCACCACGGTCTTCCTCCGCGCACCCGTGGAGCGCGCGGCACAGGTCTGGTACCGCCGCACCCGGGAATCCGACAAATGATGACCGACCACATTTTGTCGACGGCCGCTCGGGCGCTGCTGCGTTCTCGATTGATGTCGCCGCCGAGTCCGCGTGGGTTACTCGGTGTCGTTCACGCCGCCGTTCGAGGTGGTACTAATCCGTTCACTTTGTTGGCGGTCTCAGCGGCGCGATGGCCTGATCGGCCCGCTTTGGTCGACGAGGACGGCCCGATCAGTTATCGCGAATTACAGTCGCGGACTGAAACACTCGCCGTTGAGCTGCGTGCACGGGGTGTCGAAGCGGGCCATGCGGTTGGCATTCTGTGCCGCAATGGGCGCGGGTTCGTGACAGCGGTCTTCGCGACCGCCATGGTGGGCGCCGACGTCGTGCTTCTCAACACCGACTTTCGCGCTCAAGCCCTCGCAGCGGCTCTAAGCACGCATGAGGTCACTGCGGTCGTGTGTGACGACGAGTTCGGGGAGACCGCCAGCGCGGCAGGGAACGTTACAGTCATCGATCCCGCGACGGCCCAACCGTGCCACGGCGGCTCACGCCCGAAGGTGGCGCGCGGCGGCCGCATCGTGCTCTTGACATCCGGCACGACAGGCACACCGAAGGGCGTGCCCCGCAAGCCGAAGATCGGTTCGGCACTCGGCGTCGGTGCCACGATTCTGGACCGCACGGGCTTGCGGATCCGCTCGCGAATATCAGTGGCAGTACCGATGTTTCACGGCTTGGGCTTCGGCATGCTGATCCTGACGATCGGGTTGGGCGGCACCGCTTTGACGTTGCGCCGATTCGACGCCGAACAGACGCTGGCGCAGGCATCGCAATGGCGTGCTGACGCCTTCACTGCCGTGCCCGTCATGCTCGCCCGCATCCTTGATCTGCCCGACGAGGTGCGGTTGCGAAACCCATTGCCGTCGCTGCGGGTGGTGATTTCAAGCGGTGCGCGCCTGGATCCTACGCTGGCTCAACGCTTTACGGAGACCTACGGCGATGTCATCTACAACGGCTACGGTTCGTCCGAGGTCGGGATCGGCGCGCTCGCAACGCCGGCCGACTTGCGTGAGGCGCCCGAGACCGTTGGCAGGCCAGTTGCCGGCTGCCCCGTCGCCATCCTCGACGACGGCGGCAGACACGTCAAAGTCGGTGTCACCGGGCGCATCTTCGTCGGCGGCGATCTGACCTTCGACTCCTACACAGGCGGCGTGACGAAAGATACCGTCGGCGACATGATGGACACCGGAGACATGGGTTACTTCGATGAAGCCGGCCGGTTGTTCATCGTCGGCCGCGAAGACGACATGATCGTTTCCGGCGGCGAGAACGTCTACCCTCGCGCAGTCGAGAACGCGCTCGCCGAACATCCGGACGTCGCCGACAATGCGGTGATCGGCGTTGCCGATCCGGACTACGGGGAACGGCTGGCCGCATACGTGGTGCCACAGACCACCATCGACGAAGCCGAGTTGCGAGAGTACTTGAAAAACAAAGTTTCTCGCTTCGAACAACCACGCGACATTCAGATCGTCGAGCGCATCCCTCGTAACCCGGCGGGCAAGGTTCTGCGAAACGAGCTGACAGAGGAGCGGGACACAGGCGGCGCTACGGGTCGTCGATGACCTGATCGCGGTCGACGACGGATTGCCGCGGTGGCGCGACCCGATCCTCAATGCACTGCCGGACTGACTCCTCGCCCTCGCTGACGAGCATCGCTTCGATGTCGTCAGCCTCCGAAATCGTGAGCCTCGTCGTATCCGTAGTCGCCGCCGGGGTCGGGATTCACCCGGGGGGCGTCGACGCGATGGGCCACCGGCGTTGTCGCTGTCGGTTGCGCCAGCGCGTCGTGTGCCTCGTCGTACTCGTAGTCATGGCCTGGGCCGCTGCAGTTCTCTGTCATCCACCACCTCCATCGATGGAGTCATTGGCTGCAGAGAATTATCCGCCCGATCCGAGACCGGCGCCATCGCTGACGGCCGCGTCTGTCAGGTGGGCCCGATGACGTGGCATACGGTGTCGCACCGCATCAACGTCCCTGGCGTCAGTGGTCGAAGCGCGTTGAAGGGCGGTGGGGCTGGCGCGTCCGGGTCGGCGGGTGGGGGAGCGGGCGCAGGTGCTTGCGGAGGTGCTGTGGGAGGAGGCGCCTGCGGTGGCGCGGCAGTTGCGGGCGCCAGCGGCGCTGCGGCACGAACGGCCGGCGATTGTGGGGACGCGGCAGCAGCGGGTGCCTGCGGGGGCGCCGCGGGGCCCAACGCGGCCAAGGCTCGATTCGCGGTGAAAGTCGCTGCCTCGTCGGTCATCCCGGTTTCGGCGTACAGGGTGTGGGCGTTGAAGTCCCGACCGCTTGAACAAACGAAGTCGTCGGGGACACAGAGCTCGATCGTCTTGCCCGCGTACGCCGGGCCGACGTTGACCTGCGGCTGCTTGATGGCTCCCATGAACCGGGCATTCGGCTTTCCGAACAGGGCGACGGCCGCGACATGGTTGGCCACGTCGAGTGGCATCGGGTTGGGCACTCCGTCGGGCGCACCGTCGGGTATCACGTTCGACGTGACAAAGCCCATCACAGCCGCACCTTGGGAGAACCCGCCAAGCACCATCTTGGTGTTGGGACAGTTGGCCGCGGTCGACTCGACATGTGCGCTCGCGTCCCTGACGCCGTCGAGTGCCGTTGGGAAGTCGATGGTGGCCGGATAGTCGACCGGATACACCGTCATCGATCTGGTTCCGACTCGTGCGCGCAGGGCATCCACGAATGCCTGTCCAGTAGGACCAACACCGGGATCCTCTGTGGTTCCGCGGGCGAACACGACCTCGATATCGGGGCAAGGTTGAGCGAACGCGGACGGGACGATTGCAGTTACCGGCACTGACGCCGCTATCGCCGCGGTACCAACCAAAACAGCGATACGGCGTGCCCTCACCGCGCAATGTTGACACACCTCGACGACGTCGGCGATTCGCAGATCAAACAAGCGATGAACGCCGCATGAATGAACGGCTTACCGCCGTTGGCGTTTCACGTGAGCGTGCTACTCGAACCCGGATACGGCGGTGCGGTGATCACACCGGCAGCCGGGGGGTCAGCTGCACTGTGGCTGAGGCCACTGCTGCACGCTGCCTAGTGATGCCGTCACCGCGCGGAGCGAGTCGATCGACGCTGTGAGAGACTTTCAGGGACATGGGGGAGTGAAATCTTGTCTAACAACAGAATTGGTCACTTGCTGACGCTGATCGCCGCAACGTTGGCCTGGCTCGTTGCGGTTCTCGCCATGACGGAAGCGACGCACGTATCGATGGCCGTCGTCGTGCCGCTGACCCTGGTTTTCGGCCTCCTGGTCGGCGCTGTGAGCTGGGCGGTCGCCAGCGGCCCGATGCCCGGCTGGTCGAACACCGTCGGGCGCGGCGCTGTCGCGGTCGCGGTCGGCGCCGTCGTCGGTGAACTCGCCGCCGTCGTGGTCTTCTCCGGGCCCATCGACCGGGTTCTCGACGAGCGCGCCGCCCGCAGCGCAGACACCACGCCCGCCGTCGCACAGGCTGCCACCGCGCTCGATCGCACCCGCGCCGCCCGCTCCGCGCTCGACGCCGCGGTGGACGACGCCGGACACCAGCGCGACGCGGCGCTCGTCGTCGCGCGGTGTGAGTTCCACCCGTCACCCGCCTGCCCCCAGACGCACATCACCGGCGTGCCCGGCACCGGGCCCGAAACACGCACGGCAACAGACTTTCTCGCAGACACCCAGCGACAGCTTGACACGGCCGTGGCCAACCGTGATCGATTGACGCCCAGGCTCGACTCCGAAATCGTGACCGGCGAGCAGGCGCTGCAGCAGGCCCGCGCGTCGGCGATGAAAGACGTCGACCGCGGTCTGGGCGCGCGCTGGGTCGCGATGAACGAGCACACACTCGCCAACCCCGGTGCCTTGCTGCTGCGGCTGGTGACGATCGCGTTCTTTGCGCTGCTGTTGCTCTTGCCCCTGATCCTGAGGCTATGGCGCGGTCAGACGAGCCACGATCGGGGTATCGCCGCGCGCGCCGAGGTCGAGCGCGCCGAACTGGACGCCGACACCGCGATCGCAGTCAAGCGTGCCGAAGTGCGCGCAGCGGTCGAAACTCTTTGGGCCGAACAGCAATTGGCCAGTGCCAGGCTGGCGGTCGAGGCGCAGGCGGAGATCGACCGCGAGCAGCAGCGCCGCCGCGTCATGGAAGCGCTCGAAGAGGTGCCACTGCATGCGCACTCCGAACGGGTCGCTGAGCCGACCCCCGAGTTGCCCGCGGCGGAAGCGTCGGACAACCTGCCCGCGCTGGTGGAGGATGAGGCGAAACCGGGCACGTCGTTGATCCCAACGATCCCGACGATCCCGGACGTCACGAAGGCTGCGGCACGATGGCTGCGTCCTTTCGTGCCGCCGATCATCGCGACAGCGATCGACACCACCACCAAGCCATTGCGCAGTGCACGCCAGGTGTTCGAGGAAACAGAGGAAATCCACTTCTCGCTGCGACGAACGCACAAGGTGAGCGTCCAGTCGGAGGAACACGGGTCGGTGGTGTCGTCAACGGAGAGTCAACAAACGATGACAGCGCCCGACGCACACCCAGAACTGCGCGAAATCGACGGCCCTCGCCAGCTGCCATCAGCGAAGTAGGTCAGCCCTCGGGGTGGCAACCGGGATCTGACCCCAGTCGGGATGCTGCTTCTCGGCCTTCACGCAAGGTTTTCAACCGCGCATCGCACGAGTAGCCTGTTAGGCATGAGTCAAATAGCGGCGTCAGCGTTGCCGCCGGGCCCTCCGCTTCCAAAGTGGCTCCAGATGATCGTGTTCCTGCGGTATTGGCCGCGGTTCGTTGCCGCATGTAGGCGTCGCTACGGCAAGGTGTTCACGATTCGCGCCGCGATGACGCCGACGATGGTGTATCTGACCGATCCAGCCGAGATCAAGAAGGTGTTCGCAGGCGACCCGAGCGTCTTTCACGCCGGCGAGGCCAACGCGATCCTTGGCGGTCTGCTCGGTGACACCTCGGTGCTGGTGGTCGACGATGACGTGCATCGCGAACGGCGACGCCTGATGTTGCCGCCGTTTCACCGCGACGCGGTCGCGAGGCAAGTCGAGGAGATGACGCAGATCGCCGGCGCGAACATCGACGGATGGCCGGTGGGCCAGCCGTTCGCAGTCGCGCCGAAGGCGTCGGAGATCACGCTCGAGGTGATCCTGCGGACTGTCATCGGCGCGAGCGATCCGGCGCGACTTGCGGCGTTGCGCGCGGTCATGCCAAAGCTGTTGAACGTCAACCAATGGGCGTCGTTCGCGATCGCGTGGCCGCACCTGCAACGCCGCCGCCCCTGGCGGAGGCTGGGGGAACGCATCCAAGAAGCCGACCGATTGCTTTACGCCGAGATCGCCGAGCGTCGCGCCGATCCTCATCTTGACGAGCGCACCGACGCGTTGGCCATGCTGGTGCGCTCCACCGACGAAGACGGGCGCACACTCAGCGACCGCGAACTGCGCGACCAGTTGATGACTTTGCTTGTCGCGGGCCATGATACGACTGCTACCGCACTGTCGTGGGCGCTCGAAAGGTTGACGCGCCACCCCGCGATTCTCCAAAAGGCGATCCAGGCGGCCGACACCGGCGACGACGAGTATTTGGATGCGGTGGCCAAGGAGACACTGCGGATCCGCCCGGTAGTGCCGGACGTGGGACGCGTGCTGAAGGCGCCGGTGGAGCTGGCTGGCTACCAATTGCCTGCCGGGGTGATGGTGGTGCCTGCAATTGGATTGGTGCACAGCGACTCCGAGTTGTATCCCGATGCGGAGCGATTCGATCCGGACCGGATGCTCGGTGCGACGTTGAGCCCGACGACATGGTTCCCGTTCGGTGGCGGCAACCGTCGCTGCCTCGGCGCGACGTTCGCGATGGTCGAGATGCGGATCGTGCTGCGTGAGATTCTGCGTCGGGTCGAGTTGGCGACGACGACGGCGCCTGACGAGACGCAGAAGGTCAAGCACGTGATCTTCGTGCCGCGCCACGGCGGACGGATTCGCGTGCGCGCGCGGCGACCGGTGACGCGTGAATCGTCCGTAACGCAGGTGACCGCCGGCGGTTGAGGCCCATCTGCCGGGTCGCCCACGCCCGGCAACTCCGATCGCACGCGCGGTACTCGGCGAATTCCGTTACTCAGCCAGCAGGTTGACGGCACGGCCGAAAACGCGCGGAAACTGCGCTGCCGCAGGCACAATCAGCGGCCTCAGAGGCGACGCGCTTCCCCGTAGCACCCCCGCTGTCAGCAACCGGTACCGCCGTGACATTCGCCGCCAGCGGCGGTCATAGTCCTGCGGGCGGTCGGCTACCACACACTCGACCGCGAGCTTCGCCGCCCCGAACGCGATGCCAAGCCCCTCTCCGGTCAACGCATCGACATAGCCGGCGGCGTCGCCGACCAACAGTACCCGGCCCGCAGTCCTGCCAATTACCTTCTGCTGCAACGGCCCAGCCGCCCTGTCCGGACCATGCGCACAACCCTGCACCCGCTGCTGCAACCCGGGAAACGCAGCCAGGTGCTGATCGAAACCACCCTTGCGCGACGTGAGGATCGCAACGCCCACGCAGTCCTCGGCCACCGGCGTGACGTAGGCCTCGGCACCGTCGGACCAGTACACCTCGACGCAATCGCTCCACGGCGTCATCACATGATGACGGCGAATACCCCACCGCCGCGGACCTCGAGACGGCTGGGCCAGGCCCAGCGCCATGCGGATCGGCGAGTGCAATCCGTCGGCCGCGGCCAAGTACCTGGAGCGAAAACCGCTGCAGTACACCGACGTTGCGCTCTGGCTCACCGGTCCGATCTCGCCGTGCTCGATGCGCACCCCAGCCGCGGCGGCCGTCTCCAACAACCCTGCGTGCAGCGCCGTTCTGCGCACGCCACGCCCGGCGCCGCCGCGGAACCGCCCTGTCACGCTGTGGTTGTCGTCGAGGTACGTGATGCCGTGAAACGGCTTACCCGGTGGATGCACGCCAAGACTGTCCAACAACGCCAGCGCGTGCGGCATCAGACCCTCGCCGCATGCTTTGTCCACCGGGCCGTGGCGCCGCTCAACGACGACGACTTCCAGCCCTGCGCGCGCACCGAAGATCGCGGCGGCCAGCCCGGCAGGTCCGCCGCCCGCCACGAGCAAGTCGATCATCGCAGCCTCGCCAGTGCAGCGTTCTCTACACCGATGCGAGTCCGCAGCACAACCGCATTCAGGACTGTGAACACCACCGCCGTCACCCACGCCGTGTGCACCAACGGCAATGCGATCCCTTCGGCGACGACCGCGACATAGTTCGGATGTGAGAAAAACCGGTACGGCCCACCGGTCACTCGCACCGCGTCGGGAATGACGACGACGCGAGTGTTCCATTGGTGGCCAAGCGTCGTGATGCACCACCAGCGCAATCCCTGCGCGGCTAGCACGACCGCCAACATCGGCCAGCCCAGGGCGGGCAGGAATGGGCGATACTTGGCTTCGACAAGGCAGCCCGCCAGCAGGGCGGTGTGCAACGTCACCATCGCCGGATAGTGACGCGCACCGAGCTCAACGCCGCCGCGAGCCCGACTCCACGACAGATTGCGTTGCGAGACAACAAGTTCCGCAATCCGTTCGACCGCCACAGCGGCGATCAACAGCGCATAGGCGACCATGCTCAGTGCCAGCGCAACAACACCAGTTCGGCGCAGAACCCGGGCCCCATCGCCATCAGCATGCCCGGCGTACCGCTTGGCGGCGGCTTGGCGCGGGCATCGCGCAGAATATGCAGCACCGACGCCGACGAGACGTTGCCGATCTCGGCCAGCGATCGCCACGACAACTCCAATGCCGCGTCGTCGAGGCCAAGCGCGCCGTGGATTGCCTCCAAAACCCTTGGCCCGCCTGGGTGCGACACCCACGAGCCGATGTCGTCGACCATCAGATCGTGCTCGGCGAGGAAGCCGGTGACGTCGTCGGCGAAATACTTGTCGATGAGGTCAGGCAGATCGGGCGACAGAACCAGCTGGAAGCCGGAAGCGCCGACGTCCCAACCCATTATGTCCAGGGAGTCGGGGTACATCCGACTGCGTGTGGCGAGCACGTCGGGTCCGGCCACCCCGTCCTGAAGGCCGCGACGGTCGCCGACGGCGACGACGGCGGCAGCGCCGTCTGCGAACAGCGCGCTGCCGACGAGCGTGGCCATCGTCGGCTCAGCGGCCGCATACATCAGCGAGCACAACTCGACGGATACCAACACGGCGACGTCGTCGGGTGCCCCGCGCAGATAGTCGTGCAGTCGAGCGATGCCCGCGGCGCCTGCCACGCAGCCGAGGCCGAAGATCGGAATGCGACGCACATCGGGCCGCAGACCCAGCCGGCCGGCGATCCGGGCATCCAGCGACGGCACCGCAATTCCGGTGACCGTGGTCGTGGCGATGAGGTCGACGTCGGCGGGCTGCAGGCCGGCGTCCTCGAGTGCACCTGACAAGGCCTTGCAGCCCAGCTCGACGGCGTGCTCGATGAAGAGGTCGTTGGTTTGACCGAAGTCGCCGAGCATCGGGTACTCGTCGATCGGAAGGATGAGATTCCTGCCGTCGACCTTCGCGCTGGCGTGCAGGCTGCGCACCGCCTGCTCGTATCCGGCGAAGGCCGGGGCCGCGACGAACGCGTCGGTGATCTCGTCCTGGCTGTACCGATGCGGAGGCACAACTCCGTGTACGCCTGCAATAACACTCACTCACTAGACACGTGGCCCGGAGCCGGTGGGTTCGATCTCGCCACTGTGCGGTTCCTGCGCAGGTGCTTGACCTTCGCTGAGGCCGAGTCGTCGGTGCAAAGCGACCATCCACCGCGGTGCCCACCAATTCCATTGGCCCATAACGTGCATGAACGCAGGCACCAGCACCATCCGCACCAGCGTCGCGTCGACCATGATCGCGAGCGTCAGCCCTAGGCCGAACAATTTCATGACCGCCACCTCGGAGGCCATCAACGCCGCGAACGAAATCGACATGATCAGCGCGGCGGCGGTGATGATCCGCCCCGTGTAGGCGATGCCGCGGGCGACGCTCTCGTCGCTGTCGGCTCGGGTCCTGACTCGGCCTTCCGGCGTCGGCCGAGCGACGCCGGCAGCCAGCCAGAATTCCCGAATCCTTGAAACCAGGAACACCTCGTAGTCCATCGAAAGGCCGAACGCGATGCAGAACAACAGGACGGGAATGTTGGCTACCAATGTCCCGGTCGGTGTGGTGCCCAGTGCACCAAGATGGCCGTCCTGGAAGATCCACACCATCGCCCCGAACGCCGCCGTCAGCGAAAGTATGTTGAGTACCAACGCTTTCAGCGGCATCACTATGCTGCCGGTCAGCAAGAACAGCAGAACGAACATGATGACGGCGATCAGCCCGAGCACCAGTGGCAGCCGCGAGGTGATCGCGCCGACGCTGTCGCGGTTGGTCTGCGCGGCGCCGGTCATGTCGACGTGCTTGCCTGCAGGGCCGGGTACCGCGTGCAGGCGGTCGAGCTGAATTTCAGATTGGTCGGAGAACAGCGGAGCTGTGCTGTCGACGGTGAGGAACACGCCGTCGGCATTGAGGCCGGCCGGCGAAGACGCCGCGCCAATCCAGCGACCGTCGACGAATGTTCCGGTCGGGGCTGAAACTGCGGACACGTCGGGCACGCGGGACAGCTCCGCTGCATACCTGCCGAGGTCGGATACGGCTGCACCGGTGGCGTCTGGGATGACGACGGTCACCGCGGCGTCGGAGTTGTGTACGAAGTCGTGGCGTAACTGGTTGCCGACCTGATGCGACGACGCGGAGCCGGGCAGCACGCGATCGTCGGGGAAGCCCCAGCGCACGCTCAGGAATGGCGCACCGAGCAACAACAGCACCGCAACCCCGGCCAAACCGAGCGGAATCGCTTTGTGCATAACGCATCTCGCGGACCGATACCAGAACCGCCGCTCGACGGGCACTGGTTGCGGTTCGGCGCGACTGAAGACGCGGCGGGCCAGTCGGCGCACGTCGAGTGAGTCCAGCCGATCGCCGACCAGGACCAGGGCGGCGGGCGTCACCACGATCGCCGCGGCCGCCGCGAAAGCCACCGTCGCGACACCGGCGTATGCGAACGACTTCAGGAAGTGCATCGGAAAGAGCACCAGGACTGCCATGGACAGCGCGACCGTCGTCGCGGAATACGCAACGGTGCGGCCCGCCGTCGTCATCGTGCGCAGGAGCGCTTCCTCGCGGTTGGCGCCGCCGGCAAGCTCATCGCGGAACCGGCTGATCATCAGCAGGGTGTAGTCGATCGCGAGTGCCAGGCCCATCGCAGTGGTGAGGTTGAGCGCAAAGATGGATACGTCTGTGGCAAACGAAATCCACCGCAGCACCGCGAGTGCGCCGAGGATCGCCATCACGCCGACGGCTACCGGCAGTGCGGCGGCTACCAGGCCGCCGAACGCCCAGACCAGCACCAGAAAGCTGAGCGGGATGGCCAGCGACTCCATCACCAGCAGGTCACGCTGTGACTGCTCGGTGATTTGGACGTTGACCATCGCGGTCCCGCCCGACCGGATGGTGACGCCCTCGTGGTCGGCGGCCACCTGGTCGGACAACTCCTTGGCATAGCGCTGCTGCTGGTCCTCGTCGCCGGTGATCCCTGCCACGACGAGCCCTGAGGCGCCGTCGCGGCTGATGAGATCGGCGGCGGCGGGCGGCGGCACGGTCCATGGCGACGTGACTTGTGCGACATGTGGCGAACTGCGCAGTTGGTCGACGATTTCATTGCCTGCCGAACGAGCAGCAGCGCTGTCGGCGCCGTCGGGGGTGGAGACGATGATCAGCAACTGCACATCGCCTTGATGAAACTTGTCGGTCAGGATTTTGGTGGCTGTGGTGGATTCGGATGTCGGGTCTTGGAATCCACTGGCAGAGAGGCTTTTCGCGACGGGCACGCCGAATATCCCCAACGCGACAGTCAACAGCACCGCGAAAGCGATGACACGTCGCGGTGCGGTGATGGCAAGCTCAGCCATCCGACGAAGCAGCGGTTGTCCTCCGATCGGTTCTCTTGTCCCTTAGACGAAACTAATCGGTTAGTTGTTCAATCTTTCGGCGCATGCAGTGACGGCCGGCAGTAAGTACGGTGGTATGTGCGTGTCGTCGTCGAAGCCATTTGCTTTGCTGCGCATCAACTTCGGAGCGTGTTACGCACGCGTCCAATGTGGGAACACGATTTATCGCTGCGCGTCGGGGTGCTGACGGTTAGGTCGGTTAGTACTGGAAAGGATTGGCATGACCCTCCCTCAAGGTGGTTCGCGCCTTGGCACCCGATTCGGACCCTACGAGCTGAACTCACTGATCGGGGTCGGCGGGATGGGTGAGGTGTATCGCGCCTACGACACCGTGAAGGACCGGACAGTGGCGGTCAAGGTGCTGCGGGCAGAGATGGCCGCGGACCCGACCTATCAGGAGCGCTTCAGGCGGGAGTCGCGGGTGGCCGCGCGGTTGCAGGAGCCGCACGTCATTCCGGTGCACGACTTCGGGGACATCGATGGGGTGCTGTACATCGACATGCGCCTGGTCGAGGGCGGCAGCCTGAAGGACGAACTGCGGGCGAACGGGCCGCTCGCGCCGAACCGGGCCGCGTCGATCATCGCGCAGGTGGCCGCGGCGCTGGACGCCGCGCACGCCGACGGCCTGGTGCACCGCGACATCAAACCGGAAAACGTCCTGCTCACGGCCGACGACTTCGCGTACCTCGTGGACTTCGGGATCGCGCACGGCGGCGGCGACGCGAGCGTGACGTCGACGGGATTGATCATCGGATCGTGCGCGTATATGTCGGCGGAGCGGTTCAGCGGCGGGCAGGTGGGCCCGGCCGCGGATGTGTACTCGCTGACCTGCCTGCTCTACGAAAGCCTGACCGGGCGTCCGCCGTTTGAGACGGGGGATCTGCGGCAGCTGATGACGGCGCATATGTTCTGGCCGCCACCGCGGCCCAGCATCATGCGGCGAGGCATCCCGCGGGCGTTCGACGAGGTGATCGCGAAGGGGATGGCGAAGAAGCCCGGGGAGCGGTTCGCATCGGCGGGCGAGCTGGCCAAAGCAGCGACGGCCGCCGTGTCGGGCGGACCTGTGCCACCTGCGCCGGCGGAGCCGAGCCCGCCGCCGACGGTGCCGATTGCGACGCAGAGTCCACGACCGGACACCAGGCAGTTCTCGGCGGTGTACGCGAACCCGGCGGGCACGGGGTACACGCCGTATCCGCCGCCTGCGATCCCGGGGCCGCAGCCATTACCGCGAAAGTCGCGGCTTGGAGCCGGCCAGGTGGCGCTGGTCGTGGCGACGATCGTGCTGTTCGGTGTCGCGGTGGTGTTGGCGATGCAGCTGTTCTCGGGCGGTGACGAGACGGCGGCGCCGCCGTCGACGACGGTCGCTGCGCCGCCGCCACCGTCGGCGAGCACGACGACAAAGACCGTGTCGCCGTCGACCACGACCACGCCGTCGACCACGACCACGCCGTCGACCACGCCGACAACGAGCGGCGCGCCGTTGCCTGGAGTGTCGGGCACGGATGCGCAGGGCTTCGTCGGGCATGCGGCGCGCTGCGACGGGGGGAACACCGCGGTCACGGCGATCAGGACGGCGCAGTCACTGGCAGTGATATGCCAGTCGAGTGCGGGCAGCTACTACTACCACGGCGAACGACTGCGCGACGGAGCCAATGTCCGGCTCAGCAACGCCGTGCCCAACGGCGGAGGGTTTGATGTGAGCAACCCGGCCGACGGCGCGAGCTACGAGGTGCGGCCCGATCACCTGACCATCCGCAGTAACGGTCATGTGGATTCTGACGAGCCGGCGTTGGAGTACGGGTCGGCCTCCGGCTAGAGGTTGGGGGTTCGCGAGATCGCAGTTAGCGCGTACGTCACTCGCACTTCTTCGCAATAACTGCGATGTCGCGGAGCCGGACTAAAGGATGGGCGCAGCCGGTCTGCGGCGCAGGGGCGAACGCAGGCGGCCGGCCGGCAGCCGCCTGCCGACCCGATTCGCAGGTCGCCGTACGGTGGAACCATCATGAGCGCGAATGCCCCCACCCCGCTGAGTCGTTCCGTGTTGCAGGTCGGATCGCTGAAGCCGTCCTTGGCGCAAAAGCTTCAGGACGACTACGCGGCCTACGTGCTGCCCGACGAGGCCGCCGAGTTCCTGGCGGCGCACGGCGACGAGATCAGGGCGGTGGTGACGTCAGGGCGGACCGGCGTCGATGCCGAGTTGATGGCGTCGCTGCCGAACCTGGGGGCGGTCGTGAACTTCGGGGTCGGCTACGACACCATCGACGTGGATGCGGCCGCAGCGCGCGGCGTTGTGGTCAGCAACACGCCGGATGTGCTGACCGATTGTGTGGCCGACACGGCGCTCGGATTGGTGATCGACGTGATGCGGCAGTTCTCGGCGGCGGACCGCTATGTGCGCGCGCGCCGGTGGCCGGTCGATGGCAATTACCCGCTGACCCGTCAGGTGAGCCACAAGCGGATCGGCATCATCGGACTCGGTCGGATCGGCAGTGCAATCGCGAAGCGGCTCAGTGCTTTTGGATGTGTGATCTCGTATCACAACCGGCATGCGGTGGAGGGATCGCCATACGCGTATGTGGCGACGCCGGTGGAGTTGGCGCGGGGCGTGGACGTGCTGATCGTCGCGGCGGCTGGCGGTGCGGGTACGCAGGGGCTGGTGAGCCGCGACGTGATCGAGGCGTTGGGCGCCGACGGTTATCTGGTGAACATCGCGCGGGGCAGCGTGGTCGACGAGCAGGCATTGGTCGAGGCGTTAGTCGGCGGTCAGTTGGCGGGCGCGGGGCTCGACGTGTTCGAAGACGAGCCCAACGTGCCCGAGGCGCTGTTGACGATGGACAACGTCGTCGTGCTGCCACACGTCGCCAGTGGGACGGTGGAAACCCGTGCAGCCATGGAGGAGTTGACGCTGCGAAACCTCGAGAGCTTCTTGAGGACTGGGCAACTCGTCACGCCGGTGTCGATGCCGGTTGCGACACCGAGATAGGCCGCGGATGCCTAGTAGTTGTTGCAGTTATTGGCGACCTGGACGACAAGCCCAGTGTATGGCGCGGCCGCGGGAATGCTTTGCACTTGCTGGATCATCTGCTGGCGCTGAGATACGGGCGCGCCGAGGAATTGGTGCAGCCATCCCACCGCAACCGGACTCCCGGTGAATTCGGCGGCGCTCTCGGGCGACTGGGCATTCAGCGCCGCGATCACTTGGTCGTAACTGCATGTCGTGTTGACGACCGTGCCTACATCGGGTTGCGCGGAGGCGATCCCGCTGGTGAGGCCGAGCGATAGTGCCATGCCGGTCGCGGCAACAATCACTTTCGTCCTCAAGATCATTCAGTCACGCTAGCACGACACAGACCTGCGCGGCGGTGGTCGATTTCGCTGGGAGAAAACGTCTCTCAGAGACTTCTTAGACCATGTGGCGTCGTCGACGCTAGCCCACCACGCCCTCGACCAGATCGTCTGTGGTCCATTCCCGCTGGGGCAGAACATCTCTCAACAGTCGCAGCAGCGCCGGATTGGAGCTGTCGCCGCGCCACACCGCGTCCAGCTCCACCGGCGGCTCCCTGAACGCCCCGATCGACCGGAACACCACGCCATCGGGATGCAGCGTCGCCGCCGACGCCGGCACCAGTGCAATGCCGATGCCCGAGCGCACCAACACCAACGTCGGGTTGAACCCGCGGATCGGCGTGCCTGAGCCGCGGACGGTCGAGCCGCAATGAGCGTCTGTCCGGTCAGGCGTGAGGTGTCGGGCATCGTCGGTGTCATGGTGTCCTCGGCCGTCTGGTCGTCGCTGGTCTATCAGCACCGCTAGGAGGCATATCGATGCTTGTCCAAGACCGATGTAGGCCCGAATGATGCAGTACTTGGATTAATGCGTGCGTAAACGAATCGGGAGGCCACCGAACGAACGGTAGCCGAAAACACCGTCGCGGCAGCTCGCAGAGGCTCGTAATCTGGTGTCAGGCACCTCAACAGGGTCGGCTCGCGAGTGAAGGAATTCGGCAGGCATGGCATCGTTGAGAACGGGCGACGGTTTCCCAGACGTCGTGGTCACCGCAGTCGCCTCGACGACTTCGCTTGCGCCCGACGCGGAGAAGACGTGGCAGGCGCTGCTCGAGGGACAAAGCGGCGTACGCGAATTAGACAAACCTTTCATAACTGACTTCGACTCACCGGTGCGCATCGGTGCACCGTTGCAGGAAAATTTCGACGCACATCTGAGCCGCGTCGAACTGCGCCGGCTGGCATACATGCAGAAGATGTCGCTCGTGTTGGGGCGGCGGTTGTGGGAGAACGCGGGCACGCCGGATGTCGACACTCGGCGGCTGATGATCTCGATGGGCCTCGCGCTGGGCAGCACAGAGGAGATTCCGGTGCAATACGACTCGTGGAAGGAGAAGGGGCTGCGCGCGGTCTCGCCACTGGCCGTGCAGATGTACATGCCCAATTCGCCTGCCGCGGCGCTCGGACTGGACCGCCAGGCCAAGGCCGGGATCATGTCGCCCATCATGGCCGACGCCTCCGGGGCGGCAGCCGTCGCGGAAGCGTGGCGGCAGATCGTGCTCGGCGAGGCTGACATCGCGATCTGCGGCGGCGTGGAGACACACGTCGAGGCGGTGCCCGTCGCGTCGTTCTGGCAGGCCGGACTGTTGTCGACCAACAACGACGACCCCCAAGGCGCCTGCCGCCCGTTCGACAAGGACCGCGACGGCATGGTGCTCGGTGAAGGCGGTGCGCTGCTGCTCATCGAGACCGAGGACCACGCCAAAGCGCGCGGGGCCCCGATTCTGGCGCGGGTGATGGGGGCGGCGATGACCTCGGACGGCTATGACGTGGTGGAGCCGGACCCCAGCGGCGAGGAGGCAGCCACGGCGATCGTGCGTGCCGTCGAGTTGGCCGGCCTGACACCGACCGACATCGACCATGTCAACGCGCACGCTACCGGCACCAAGCTGGGCGATCTGGCCGAGGCGAAAGCGATCGCGGCGGTGTTCGGCAACCACAGACCAGCGGTGTTCGCGCCCAAAGCGGCGCTTGGCCATTCGCTCGGAGCGGCCGGCGCAGTGGAGGCGGTGCTGACGGTGCAGGCGTTGCGCGACGGAGTAGTGCCGCCGACCCTGAACCTGAAGGACCTCGACCCCGAGATCGAGCTGGACGTCGTCAGTGGAAGTCCGCGCACTGGCGACTACCGCTACGCGGTCACCAATTCGTTTGGCATTGGCGGCACCAACGTCGCGGTGGTCTTCGGCGCTTCGTGACCGAAGCACGTCCTGTTTTGCCCGCCCCGCAGCGACAACACTCCGACCTGCAGTGATGCCGCCGAGCGCCCAGCCTAGGCCTTCGTCAGCGTGAACTGCCCGAGCTCGCTGATGCCCCGGTTGAAAAAGTCGGAGCATCCCGTGAGGTAGCGCATGTAGCGGTCATAGACCTCTTGGGATGTGGCGGCCACCGCTTCGTCGTGAGCGGCTTCCAGATTCGCGGCCCACGCATCAAGCGTCCGTACGTAGTGCTCGTTCAAGTACTGCGTGTGTTCCAGCGAAAGCCCTGCGGCAGCCGAGTATTCGGCGATGTCCTCGTCGCAGGGGATTGCGCCGCCGGGGAAGATCTCCTTGGCGATGAACCGCATGAACTTCAGATCCGACATGGTGATCGGAATGCCCATGTCGGGCCAGCGCTTCAGCGGATGGCCAAGGATCGTCTGCAGCACCATTCGGCCACCCGACGGCAGGCTTCGATAGCAGGTTTCGAAGAAGGCCGCGTAGCGGTCTTTCGGGAAGGCTTCGAAGGCTTCGATGCTGACGATGCGGTCGACGGGCTCGTCGAACTGCTCCCAGCCGCGCAGGAAAACCCGCCGCGACCGGTCGGAATCGATCTCCTCGAGCAGGTGCTGGCAGTAAACCGCCTGGTTTTTGCTCAGCGTCAGGCCAACGACGTTGACGTCGTATTTCTCGACGGCGCGCTTCATCACCGAACCCCACCCGCAACCGACGTCGAGAAGCGTCATGCCGGGCCGCAACTCGAGCTTCCCGAGCGCGAGATCGATCTTGGCCATCTGAGCGTCTTCGAGTGTCGTGTCGTCGCGCTCGAAGTAGGCACAACTGTAGGTGCGGGACGCGTCTTGAAACGTCCCAAAGAAGTCGTCGGACAGGTCGTAGTGGGCCTGTATCTCCTCGAAAAATGGCCTCATTTTCACTGCACCTGCGCTGCCTTCAGCCACGTGTATCGACCTCCTCCGGACAGATCGCTGATGCGATCCTGACGGACCTGACCCCCTCTGGTTTTACCTCATATTTGGTTAGTTGGACGAATCAGCGCTTCTCGCAAGTGAACTGGCAAACATCTGTGTATCCGTTGCGAAACAGGTCGGCACACCCCGTGAGGTACTTCATAAACCGCTCGTAGACCTCTGTGGAAGTGACCGCGATGGCCTCGTCCTTCTTGGATTCGAGATTTGCCGCCCACGTGTCCAGGGTGCGGGCGTAGTGCGGTCGCAGGGACTGCCTGCGGGTCACGGTGTACCCGGCCTTGACGGCGTGCTCCTCGACCTGGGCCGCCAACGGCAGCCGACCGCCCGGATAGATCTCATCGAGGATGAACTTGATGAAACGCACGGTCGACATCAACAGCGGCAGCTTGCGTTCTTTGACCTCCGCATCGCTCGGAATGATGATCGTGTGCAGCAGCATCACGCCGTCGGCAGGCATCAGGTTGTAGGTCCGCTTGAAGTAGTCGTCGTATTTGCCGAAGCCGAAGTGCTCGAATGCCCCGATCGACACGATTCGATCGACCGGCTCGTCGAACTCCTCCCACGGCTGCAGGCGAACCTCTTTTGTACGCGGACTGTCGGATTCGGCAAATAGTCGCTCGATGTGCTCTTTCTGGTTGTGCGACAGCGTCAAGCCGATCACGTTGACGTCGTACTTCTCGATAGCTCGCATCATGGCGGCGCCCCATCCGCAGCCGATGTCGAGCAGCGTCATCCCGGGCTGCAGGCCGAGCTTGCCGAGCGACAGGTCGATTTTGGCCATCTGCGCCTCTTCGAGAGACATGTCGTCGCGCTCGAAGTACGCGCAGCTGTAGACCTGGTTGCGGTCCTGCCACAGCCGGAAGAACTCGTTGGAAATGTCGTAATGCGACCGGACTTCGTCCGCGTCCGATCCAGCGATCTTTGTCGCTGACTCCGACAACCATTTGGATTGGGCGACTGGAGCCTTCACTGCCCTACCTGTCACGTTTGATTCCCCTTGCACCGATTCAGACAATACGCCTGTGGGCGCTGGGGCCCAATGCATTGCTCAGTCCTGCACCGCCTTTGCCAACGCGATGTACTTGGTCAAATTCGCTCGATCGCGAATCGCTTGCTGCACTACCCGGACGATAACCCAGGCGCGGGCACGGTGTTCGTCGAAGCCCGCAGCGTCTACGAGCGCGTAAAAACGTTGCCGCACACCGTCGCGGACGTCTCCTGACAATTCGTTCCAGCGGTGCCACAACATCGGCGCGACTTCGTAATGTGGATCGCCGTTCGCTGGCCGGGGTGCGATCGCGAGCCACGGTTGACGGTCGGCGGCGAGGACGTTTCCGTAATGCAAGTTGCCGTGAACCACGCTGTCGCCCGGCTGTTCTGCGAGTTCGCGGCTCAGCGTCGCAGCCTGCTCGACGAGCCGGTGCGGGATCGGCGCGCTGCGCGGGAGCTCCTCAAACTCGACTGTCCATCGCTCGAGATAGGAAGTCAGCGTGCGCAATTGGGGCAGAGCGGGGACATGGAGCCGACGGTAGAGTCCGGCCACCAGCTCGCAGGCGTCGACGTCTCGCAGCGTGTCCAGGCTCTCCCCGCGAAGCCGCTCCAGAAGTACGGCGTGGCGCGGCGGGTCGGCACTGAGCAGGCGGACCGCGCCGTCGCCGCCCCAGCGCCGCAGCACGAGGTGCTCGTGTTCGGTCTCGGGGTCACCGGAGGTGACCTTCAGGACTGCGGGCACGCCGTCTGATGTCAGCACTGGCAGCACCACCGAGCCCGGCCCCCGCACCGGTTCGCCCTCAGGACGAAGCCGCCAGTGGTCCAGATGGTTCTGCATGACGCTGGCGAGGTTGGCCACCCACGGATGGTGTCATCTCGCCAAAAACGCCGGGCAATTTGCCTACCGCGCCGAGACCGCTCGCTAGGCTCCCTGGAGACAGCGTTGTCACCAATCGGGGGAGTCAGCATGAACAGGCGTGAGACCACTGAGGCGAAGCAAGCACGCGAGCAGCAATATGCCGAGGACGCCCGCCGACTCAAGGAATTTCCCTCATTCGCGAAGTTCTCCGACGGCGACCTGGCGCGGATCGCTAAAGCGACACATCGAACGTCGACCTCCGGCCCGTGGCCGCTGATTCGTGAGCAGACCCCCTCCGACGCCTGCTACATCCTGCTCAGCGGCGAGGCCGGCGTATATGTCGGCCAGCAGCGCATCGCGGTGGTGGGGCCCGGCGAGGTGCTCGGGGAGTCCGCTCTTCGCCACGGGAAACTGCGCAATGCGACGGTGACGACAACCGGGAAGGCCGAAGTGCTGCACATCGCGCGCAACGACCTCAGCCGCCTGCTCGATGAGGTGCCTGCACTACGCAAAATGATGGATGAGACGGTGGCCCGCCACGTCCCGGAAGCCGCCGATCTGAGTTAACCCTCGACCTGCGACCGGATCCAGTCGAGGTTGGCCTGCATATTCTGCTGCCATTCGGACAGCCTCCGCGAGATGATTCTGGCTTCTTTGTCCGGCTGCGCGGCGATCCCCGGCGTCAACCCCGACGACGCCGGCCCCATCCGCCCCCATTGCCGGATCAGCACGCCGTCGCTGGCGGGCTCCACCTCGAACCCCCAGGTCGCGCCAACTCCGTCGGGACCGCTGACGGTCCACACCCAGCGGCGTTGATCCTCGACCTCGACGACTTCGCACACCGTCTCCCAGTTGCCGAACGCGTCGTGTTGGCTGCGGCCACGGAATCGGGCGCCGACCTTGACGCTGTCGGCGCCGTCGAGCCATTCGACGGACTGCAGCTCGTTCGAGCACCGCGCGGGCAGGTTGATGTCGGTGACGTATGTCCACGCGGTGGCGAGGTCGCAGTGCACGCGTTGTGTCACTTCTATGGTGGGCTGATCGCGGTAACGCATTTTTGCAGCATGTCACGAGCGAAAAAGGGGGTCACGCGTGAAGGTCGGCACGATGATCGAGCCCCGGTTGCCGGGCGCCGTGGAGTTCGCGGCGGCCGCCGAGCGGCTCGGTGTCGATTCGTTGTGGACGCCAGAGGTCTGGGGTTACGACGCGCTGACCGGACTGGCGTTCGTTGCCGCCAAGACGTCGACGATCAAGCTGGGAACCTTTGTGGTGCAACTGGGTTCGCGCAGTCCGGCGATGCTGGCGACGTCCGCGCTGAGCCTGCAGGAGCTGTCGGACGGCCGCTTCCTGCTGGGGATCGGAACCTCCGGCCCACGCGTGATGGAGGGCTGGCATGGTGTCCGGTTCCGCAAGCCGGTCGAGACCACCCGCGAAACGATTGAGATCGTCCGGATCGTCAGCCGCGGCGACCGGCTCGAACATCCCGGCGAGATCTACCCGCTGCCGCTGCCGGATAGCAGCGGTGCCGCGCTGAAACCCATGGTGCGGCCACGTCCGGTGCCGGTCTATGTCGCGGCGATGGGACCGCGCAACCTGCGGCTCACCGGCGAAACGGCCGACGGGTGGCTGGGCAACGCGTTCATTCCCGAAGCAGCAGAGGTGTTTCTGGGTCCGCTGCGCGAAGGCGCCGAACGCGCCGAACGCACGCTGGCGGATCTCGACCTCGTCGCGCCGGTCGCGGTTGAGTTCCATGACGACGACGCGTCCGCCAGCGCCGCGGCGCGCAGGCACGCCGACGGATACGCGTTCACGATCGGGGCGATGGGAGCGGGCGGGCGCAACTTCTACAACGACGCGTTCACCCGGTTGGGCTATGGCGATGACATCGTCAGGGTCGCCGAGCTATGGCAGCGCGGCAACCGGGACGAAGCGCGCCGAGCCGTGCCGCTCGACCTCGGCCGCCTGACGAATCTCGTTGGTACACAAGAGGTTATCGCTGAGCGTGTGAGCAAGTACGAAGCCACGGGGATCACCACACTGCTGGCCAAGCTGGAGGGCGATCACGCCGATCAGTTGGCGACGCTGGAGCGGTTGCTCGACATCGTCGGATAGCTACAGGCTGCCCAAGTCGTCGGGCACGTCGACCGCGTGTTCCTTGAGCGCGTCCAACGGGACCACGTCCAATGTCCGCTCGTGCGTCGACGCCAACACGACCGGCGCTGCGCAGCCGTCCTGATACGCCCGGAACCAGTTGGCGGCGGTGACGCACCATTTGTCGCCGGGCGTCAGGCCGGGGAACCGGAACTCTGGCCGCGGCGTCGACAGGTCGTTGCCGATCGAGGCCTGATGCTCGAGGAACTCCGCGGTCACGACGGCGCAGATGGTGTGCCTGCCGATGTCCTCGGGCCCCGTCGAGCAGCAGCCGTCGCGGTAGAAGCCGGTCATCGGTTCGGTGCCGCATGGCTCCAGCGGTGCACCGAGCACGTTGGTTTCGGGCATCAGGTCCGAGGCGTGAACTTGATGGCGACGATGCCCTCTCGTTCGCACGCCTCCCTGAACTCGTCGACGGTGGGGATGCGCTGCTCGCGGAAGCCCAGCCCCATCATGCGCTGTGCGCCCTTGACGCCGTAGGTCTCGGCGACCCGGTGCTGAAGTTCCGCGACAACGGCGGGGTCTGCGATGACCTCGCCGCGCATCGCCGTCTTCTTGCGGTCGTGCAGGACCTCGGCGTCGGCGCCGCCGCGGAAGTTCTTGGTCCAGCCCGCCCCGGCCAGCGCATAGAGCTGATCGCCAATGTGGTGCGCGCTCACCGGGATTGAGTACTGCTTCCCGCTCTTGCGGCCCTTGAAGTTCAGCACCATCAATTGCTTGCCTGCAGAGCCTGCCAACGGAGTGCCGAGCAGAAATTTTAGAGCCGGGTTGACCAAGTGGAGAAGCCGCTCCGGCGGATGCGATATGAAAACAGCGGGTGACTGTTCTGCCATGTGCTCACCGTAGGACTACCGAGGCGCCGCTGGGCCAAATTCACCGGTGGCGACCGGCGCGGCCTCCGTCGTCATGGACCAGGGTGGCGATCTCGCGGTTCCACGCGTTGGAGCGGGCGTGGCGCAGGCCGCGTCGAACAAGCGCGACGGCCAACGCGGCGATGGTGGTGGCCGCAAGCCAGACTCCGGCCGCAGCAACAGTCGCGTCGGCTGCTGCCTGCCATGACGCGGCGGGCGGTCCGACCTGGCGACCGTTGTTATCGACCCAAATATCAGCGCCCGCAGCGTCTTTCGTCGGGTTGGCCCAGTCAAGGGCGCCGGCGTTCTCGACGTCGCCTGCCCGCCAGCGAGCCTGAAGGACAGCGGCGGGGCCCGTCGGGGCGGCGGCTTTGTCGGTGGCGGTTTTGTCGGCGGCGGTTTTGTCAGCGGGTGCGGCGACCTGATGACGATCGTGCTGTTGCGTGGCGTAGGTCTTGGCGTGTTCGTCGTGGATCGCGGTGCCGATAGCGCCCGCGAAGGGCATGACGATCAGGGAGACCAGCACGGCGAGGGCCATCACAGCGACCTCGACGCGGTCGCTGGTCCGCACCAGCGGATTGCGACCACGGGCTTGGGCCAGACGCCAACGCCACCAGGCCACCGTGAACCACTGCATGATGTCCTCCTCGGTCAGTCGCGCACCGAGGTGTGGATAGACCAGTCTGGGAAACTCAAACCCGACCGCGCCGCCGCTGTGAGGCGTGGATTTTGTCAATCTTAGCGTTGACTAACTTCGAAATGCCCGGTATATGACGAGCGCCACGACATTGTGGCAAACGTGATGTAGCTTCATACGGCACAGCGGGGACAGCCCGCTGCCGAGGAGTAAGCGGTGGATTCGACACCATTCGGGCACTATCAGCTGCAAAAGCTGATCGGCCGGGGCGGTATGGGAGAGGTCTACCGGGCGTATGACACCAAGACCGACCGCATCGTCGCGCTCAAGGTGCTGCCGCATCATTTGGCCGAGGACGCCACGTTCCAGCAGCGGTTCCGACGGGAATCGCAGGCGGCCGCGGGGCTGAACGACCCGCATGTGGTGCCCATCCACGGCTTCGGCGAAATCGATGGCCGGCTCTATTTGGATATGCGGCTGATCGAGGGCCGCAACCTCGGCACGATGCTGGAGGACGCCGAGGGCGAGCCGCTGGGGGCGTCGTTCGCGGTCAATGTGGTCGAGCAGGTAGCGACGGCGCTGGACGCCGCTCACGAAGCGGGACTGATCCATCGCGACGTCAAGCCGTCGAACATCCTCATCACCGACCGCGACTTCGTGTATTTGATCGACTTCGGTCTGGCGCGCACGGCGGGGGAGAAGGGCCTGACGACGGCGGGCAACACGCTGGGCACGTTGGCATACATGGCGCCGGAGCGGTTCGAGGGCGCGCAGATCGATCCGCGCGCGGACATCTACGCGTTGACGTGTGTGCTCTACGAGTGCATCACCGGGCAGCGGCCCTACCCGGCGGAGAGCTACGAGCAGCAGATCAAGGGACACATGGTGTCGCCGCCTCCGCGCCCGTCGGCCATCGACCAGAAACTGTCGGCGTTCGACAAGGTCATCGCAAGGGGCATGGCGAAGAAGCCGGAGAAGCGGTATCAAACCGCGGGGGAGTTGGCGGCAGCGGCGCGGCGCGCTTTGGAGACGCCGGTGCGCGCGACGGGTCGGTCGGGCAAGCATTCGCGGCAGCGGTCCGGCGGAGTGTCGCGGCGGGCGTTGGCGATTGCGGCCGCGGTGGTGTTGGTGGCCGGAGTCGGCACATTCGGGGCGTGGAAGTGGCTGGGTGGGCGATCGGGGGATACGCGACCGGCGGGCGTGGCGGAGATTTCGGCGACTCCTGCGCCGGTGGCCGGTGCGGTGCCGGAGATCGCGGCGAGCGTGCCCGAGGAGATAAGGAAGACGGGCCGATTGGTGATCGGTGTCAATGTTCCTTATGCGCCAAACGAATTCAAGAACGCGTCGGGCGAGATCGTCGGCTTCGATGTGGATCTGATGAATGCGGTGGCCAAGACGCTGGGGCTGACGCCGGATTACCGGGAGACGGGTTTTGAGGCGATCATTCCCTCGATCCGTGCCCGAGATTTCAACGTCGGGATGTCGTCGTTCACTGACACGAAGGATCGCGAAGGGTCCGTCGACTTCGTGACGTACTTCCAGGCGGGCACGTTGTGGGCGCAAAAGGTGGGCGCCGGCGTGGATCCGAACAATGCGTGCGGCCTGCGGGTCGGCGTGCAGTACGCGACGATCCAGGAGACCGTAGAACTCCCGGCGAAGAGCCAAGCATGTACGGACGCGGGCAAGGCAGCGATCGAAAAGGATGTGTACGTCAGCCAGGATGACCTGAATGCCGCGTTGATCGCCGGGAAAGTCGATGCAATGACCACGGATTCGCCCGCGACGGGATTTGCGATCAAGATGTCGGGCGGCGTGTTGGAGCCTGCGGGCGAGATTTTCAACACCGCGCCGTATGGGTGGCCGGTGGCCAAGGGCTCGGGTCTCGCGGAGCCGCTGCGTCGTGCGCTGGAGCACCTGATGCAGACCGGTGAGTACAAGACGATCGCGACGATGTGGGGTGTCGAGAAGGGCATGATCACCTCGCCGTCGATCAACGGGGCGGTTCGATAGCTCGACGGCCTGCCGCCCCCGCCGCCCGCTGCCGGCCTGCCGCACCGCCCCGGCACCTTTCCTACCCCCGATGAAAAGTGCCGGGCAAAATCAATTCTCCTGCAACAACTCCCGAGCGCGCGCCACTTCGAGCACCTCACCATCGGCGCCCATCCGGCTCGCTGCCTTCGCCAAAGCGTCCCGTGCTGGTTCCCCTCGGACTCGAAATCGTCCAGCGCAGCACGTATTTCGAACAACTGCGTCGTCTGGGCAGTCCCGAGAGCCGCGCCGAAAACCCGCTGCGCGCCTCTCCGGCTCGTTACGGGTGTGGCCGCGCAGCGGCAACAGCTCGGCGTTAAAAATCGGCGTGATGGACGCGTCGATTCTGGATGCGACGCGGAATCTGTGATCCCCAGGTGTAGATTGGTTGTCAGGCCGTTTCGTATTTGCCATGCCAACAGTGGACTCTAAGACGATCAGCCTGCGAATCGACCGCATTTCGCCCGACCATTCATCCCCCGGGCTGAACCGACATGGTTAAGGACCTCGCCATGGAATCGTCCGACTTGTTCTCACATCCCTATGAACCCGAAGCCGTGCCGGACCGAGAAGCTTTCAGCGAACCGGTGCAAGCTCCGGTCTTCTCTGACCGCCCCCGAAAAGACTCGCCTGCTGATACGCCGCACTCCTCATGAACGGCATGACCGGGACGCGGCGCTTGGCCCGTCCCGTCAGGCTCGCGCTGGCGCGGCAATTAGGCGCTGACATCGACGGAGCATGGTGGCCCTACACCGCCTCCGTGGCAGATGAACTTCCGCAGCTCATCGGCGCGCTACACAAACCACTCGGCGAAATCGTCGATATCTGCATCAACTGGTCTGCCACGCAAGGTCCGCGCGAGCTGTACGAGACGGTTTCGGGGAGCCGGACCGCACACGACGGGCATCCCGGGCGCCAACGTCTGATGGTGGTCGAGGGCCGCAACGGCACTGCAAATCTCCTCGTTGTGCCACATATGACGTCGCAAGCGCTTGGCGTGATGGTGATGCGGTGCGCGTCGGCCAAGTCGTTCTCGGGCGCAGAACGTGACACCCAAATGTTCGAGATCGCCGAGTGCGTTTTGCGGGCTGCGCAACTCGAGAGCGCATCGTGGACACAACGGATGCGTGACATAGCAACAACCCCGGACCCTGCCCCGCTGGTCTAGAGCTGGTCTAGAAATGCCAATGGGCTGGTACGGAGCTATCCGCACCAGCCCATCGTCAGGTCTGGGTCGCCTAGATGGCGGAGACTCGCACCGCCTGGGGGCCCTTGGCTCCCTGCTCGACCTCGAATTGGACGCGCTGGTTCTCCTCGAGGGTGCGGAAGCCGCTGCCCTGGATCTCGGAAAAGTGCACGAAGACATCCTTCGCCCCGTCGTCAGGGGTGATGAAGCCGAAGCCTTTGTCGCCGTTGAACCATTTCACAGTTCCCTGTGCCATTTACTTACTTCTCTCATTCAGTTCGGATGTACCAAAAACATCCGCGCATCACCGTAGCAGTGCCAGGTGACGTGTCAGACCGCGTTTCGTTGTGTACCGCGGGCGCCGCGGCCGCGACGGCGACGCGGGGCGCCAGACCGGCCGGGCTGCGTCGGACGGGGCGCCGTGGTGGCTTTCGGTGCGGGAGCCCGGTGAGGGGCGCGCTCGCCGGCCACGGCATGCACGGCGGCGGAGTCGGCGGTCACCTCTTGGGGGGTGACGCTGATGCCCGCGCGGCGCATCAAGGCCTGAGTGTCTCTGCGTTGTTCGGGCAGGACGACGGTCACGACGTCGCCGGCGTTTCCGGCGCGCGCGGTCCGTCCGGACCGGTGAAGGTAGGCCTTGTGCTCGGCCGGCGGATCGATGTGCACCACCAACTCGATTCCGTCCACGTGCACGCCTCGCGCGGCGATGTCGGTTGCCACCAACACCCGCGCGTCGCCGGCAGTGAACGCGGCGAGATTCCGGTCACGTGCGGGCTGAGAAAGGTTGCCGTGCAAGTCAACTGCCGGCACACCTGATTCGGTGAGCTGCTTGGCAAGCTTGCGCGCTTGATGTTTGGTACGCATGAACATGATTCGACGTCCGGTGCCGGAGGCGAGCCGGTGCACTAGTTCCTTCTTGGCTTGCACGCCGGAGACGTGGAACACGTGGTGGGTCATCGCGGCGACGGGGGAGTTGGCACTATCGACAGAGTGCAGCACCTCGTTGCGAAGAAATCGCTTGACGAGCTTGTCGACGCCGTTGTCCAGCGTCGCGGAGAAGAGCAACCGCTGGCCACCGGCCGGCGTCGCCGCCAAGATCCGGGTCACGCCGGGAAGGAAGCCGAGATCGGCCATGTGGTCGGCCTCGTCGATGACCGTGATCTGCACCGAGTCCAGGCTGATCAGACGCTGTTTCATCAGGTCCTCGAGCCGGCCCGGGCAGGCCACCACGATGTCGACGCCCGCCTTCAGCGCCTTTTCCTGCCTAGCTTGCGGTACGCCGCCGAAGATCGTGGTGACGCGCAGATTGTGGGCGGCCGCCAGCGGTTCGAGAGCCGCGGTGATCTGGGTGGCGAGCTCACGTGTGGGCGCCAACACGAGACCGGTCGGCTGTGACGGGCGTCGCTTTTGACCGGCGAGCCTGCTGACCAACGGAATTGAGAAGGCAAGCGTCTTCCCGCTGCCCGTTTTGCCGCGGCCCAGCACATCTCGGCCGGCGAGAGTGTCGGGGAGGGTTTGGATTTGGATGGGGAACGGGTTGGTGAGGTCGCGGGCAGCGAGCGCAGCGACCAGTGGTGCACCTACGCCGAGATCAGCAAAGGTCTTGTCAGTATTAATGATTGGTGTCTTTCAGCATCTTGTGTGCCGAGACGCGCGGTCGATCAGCACAAGGTGGCGAGATTGCCGGTGGGCAATATCGATCGCCGCGATACGAGGTGCGCTGGTGCGCGGATCATCTGGGGATGAAGAAGCGTTTCACGACGTGTTGGCCATCTGGTTGAGAGGCCGACGTTGCTTACAGCGTAGCGTATGGCCTGATGTTGGCCGAATTCTGGCCGTTGTTGGCTAGGTTGGCGCTATGAGGCACGTGCTTGTGCGCGGCGTGGTCACGGCCCCGCTCACCTCCGCGTGGCTGCTGGTGTTGTTCATCACGACTCGGATTCAGCGGTCGGCCGGGCGGTGGGGATCGCGTCGAATCCGACGCACGAATTCGACCAACCTTCGTCGCCTGCGCACCGGGCCGTCACGCGTCCTCGCGACCAGCCTGTTTTGGCTCGACGATCACAAGTGGTGGCCCTATGTCCCGGTCTTCGTTGGCATCTTGGGTCCGGCTGAACGCCGCTTACGTTGGTGGCGTTGGCTTTTCGTCGGCATCGCAGCGCATGTCGTCGGTACCTACGTCTCTCAGGGCTATCTGCGGCTGATGATCCGGATGGGCAGGGCGCCCTGGCGGCTGGTCGCTGCGCGCGACGTCGGAATCAGCTATTTCGTATTCGGTACGGCAGGCACGCTTTCCGGTTATGTGCCGCCTCCTTGGCGAACTGGATGTCAGGTGGGGACCGTGACGGCCCTTGTCGTCAACGTGGCGGTGCGGCCTACCTTCTCTGAGGTGGGGCATCTGACGGCATTCCTCGTCGGACTGGCGGCCATCCCGCTCGCACCGGACCGCGACGACGTGACGTATCCCACTCTGTCGGGGTGACTATGCCGCGCGAACATCCCAACCGGGACGCCCCCACGTGAACCACGTCCTGCTGAAGTGAATTCGGCGAGCACAGGGACGTCCAGCTGACAGACTGACGCGATGACATCCTCACGTGACGTTTACGAACGGCTGGGCGTGCTCGAGCGGCTCGTCCGGCACCTCTACGAGAAGACAGGGATCCCGATACCTGATATCGAGACGCTCGCCCAGGTGTCGGACAACGTGCGGCAGCTGCTGGCCTCGGGCAACAAGATCGCCGCAATCAAGGCGTACAAGGAGGAGTCCGGCGTCGACCTGGCCACTGCGACCAAGATGATCGAGTCGCTCTAACACCCTATGGCAGAACCGTTTTCATCAGCATGACGTTGTAGTCGTTCCACTCAGACAGGTTGTAGTAGAGCGTTTTGCCCGTCGACCAGGGGTGCAGGAATGGGGCGTAGATCCCGCCGGGGAACTGCATTGACGGCACGACCATCTGCTCCGGACTCCACGGTCCCTGTGGCGCGGGTGCGGTCCTGAATACGACGTCGTTCGCGCCGTTGCAGTACATCGCCAGGTACTGATGGAGATAGGTGTTGAATTGGGCCGACATCTCACCCACCGGGCCGGGGATGACGACCGTCGCTGCACCGGGATTGCCAGGGATCCAAGCATTTTGGTCAGCATTCCAGTACTCGTACCTGGTGACGTCAGGAATAGCTTCAGGCGCAACGCGCGCTAGATATGCCGAGCCGCCGCGGCCGGCCGGGGTTCCGAACGAGTAGATGTACGGATCGCCGGGCCCAGGTTTGAGGAACGCACCCTGCTGGAAGTTCTCATTGCCGCCAACGTGTCGGGCTCCCGGGATGGCGTCGGGCCGCGGCGTACGGACAGACCCCGGGTAGACGCCCCAGCGCTCGCCGTTGTCGGGTGACACCGCGATCGCCGAGTAGTTGGTTGTCCACGCGCCGTTGGCATCCCAACTCTTGATGGACATGTAGTTCAGGTACTGCTTTCCGCCGACCGAGATACCTGCGGTCGGGATGATCCCGGTCTCGTCGGGCGCCCACTTGGTGGTGTTGATGATTTGTTTGGAGATGCCGCGGGCCCACATCGGTGAATTCGCGACGCTCACGGTGTTGGACAGTGCGCCGTCCTGACTGCGCATCAACACGTTGTATCGCCATTGATGGCCGGGCGCGCTGCAGTAGCCGGACGTGTCGCCGAACGCCATCAGCACTTCGCGAGAACCGTTGTCCCACATGATTCCAAGGTCCGTCCCGGAGACAGCGAAACGTGACAGCGTGTTGTTCGGGCTGTTCGGTCCGGTCACCCACCCGACGAGCGAGGTGCCAGGCGGATCTGCCGTCACCGGTGCCGGCGGCGGTGCTGGGGCGGCCTCGGGAACCGGCTGGGCAGCGGCCGGTGCCTGCTGGGTGGCGGCGGCGGGCGGTGTGGGCTGTGGCGCAACACCCGCCTGCTTCTGCACCTGCGCGGATGGCGGAGTGAACGCGTTGAGGAGGGCCCGCGAAATCTGGCCGAGACGGGGAAGCGGCGCGCTCGTATTCGCGTTGGGCGGCCGGTGTCCGCGTGGCAGGCCGCCGGTCACTGGCATGGCCGGGGCCGCGGGAACGTCGGGCTGGGCTGCGGCGGCCGCGTCGGTGCAGGGCTCGGCGCCGGCGGATGGCGCGACGCCGATCGCGGCGCACAAGCTGATTGCAGCCGCCGACGCCACCGATGCTGAGGCGATTCGCAGACGCGACGACATGACACACCTTTCAAGGGGACATGACGTCGGTTTGACGTCAGAAGTCGACGGTTGTGACGATAGTGATCCCTGATGCTCGTGTGCTCAGTGATGCACCGATAGGTATGCATCCGTAACCGTGTCGCTATACATCGATGTAATTCGTGCGCCCGTCTGTTGTCTATCAGCAACCTGATCCGGGGTTGCTATCTGCGCGCTTTTCACTAACTATTTGGTGAAACTGTTTTGCCTGGCATTGCAGCAGAACATTAGCCGTGTTCCCATCATTGCGTGTCGGTGAAGCGCGGGTCCGACGAGGTTTCCACCGACAAGCTGCCGGTGCACCATTCGCGTGCGTGCGCCCGTCCGCGCCGGACGCCCCTGCCGCTGTGGTCGATGAGGGTTCTCTTCATCACGGTCGCGGTTGCTGTCGTCGCCGCATCGGCCGTGGTCGTCTGGCAGATGACGAACCGGTCGAACGCCAACGCGCCCACGGCCGAGGTGCGTCGCGGCGACTGCCTCACCTGGCCGCCGGGCCAACCCGAGCACGCGACGAAAGTCGACTGCGCCGACGAGCATCTGTTCGAGGTCGCCGACTCCGAACCGATTCCCGCAGCCGGGGCCGACGACCAACAGACCTGCGCGCGGGCAGTCGGTTATTACCTTGGGCCCCACTATGACCCGGGCGGGCGATTCGTCGCTGGTGCAGTGCAGACGGCCGGATGGCTGCTGTGCGGCCTGCAGTTGCCAAGCGACGGGATCGCTTCGTTCGGATTCAAGGGCAAGGTTGACAGCCAGGATCAGTCTCGAGTCTGGGCGACGGGCACGTGCCTGGGTATCCGGGACGGCAAGACGACGGACATTGCCGTGGATTGCGGCTTGCCGCACGCGCTCGAAATCACAGGCACCGCAGACCTTTCCACCGTATTCGGTCAAGCGGCGCCATCAACCGCGGCTCAGGACGCCGTCGTGCGGGATGTCTGTGGGGTGGCGACGTCGGCATACCTATCACCTCTGACGCTGGATGCAACTGGCCTGTCGGTGCGCTATCAGCCGATTGATGCGGCGGGTTGGGCGGCGGGAAGCCATCGGGTCGCGTGCCGCATCGGCTCACCCAGACCTGACGGGGGTTGGGCGACATTGGTTCGCAGCGCCAGAAACGGGGTGCGCATCGCCGGGCAACCCATTTCGCCGCCGCCCAGCCCGGTGCAGCCGCTGCCCGTCGAAGTCGCCGCCCCGACAACCGAATCCGAGCCGTCGCCACCCGAAGAGGTGCCAGTGCGCGTGGACATCGCACCCGACGAATCCACCGATGAATCCACGGTCGGATCCGTCGACGCCGCCGGTTCCGTCCCGCACATGGACGGTTCCGAGGGGCTAGGCCCGGTGCAGCATATCCAGGGCCCAGGACTGGCGGGGCCGGTGCCGTACACGGTCGGCCCTCCAGCGCCGAGGCCGGCACCGGAATCGCCGTCAGCACAACCACTTCCGGACTCCGGATCGCCCTCGGGCTAGCGCTGTGGCTGGGAGCGCGCTGAACGTTTTGCGACGCGCTGGCAATGCCGACGTCGTTGTTAGCGTGCGCCGATGGACCTCTACCTGGCGTATTCGTCGTCGAACTCGGCCGCGTCTTCGGCATGGTCGTGGACCGCCATCGTGGTCGTCGGCTTTGCGGTGGGTTGGTTGGCCACTGGGGCCAACCGTGAGATGAGCAGGAATTGGGGTCCCTCAGAGGTGCCTTCCAGCAGAACGCCGAGCCGGCCGGAGCTCATCGACGCCCCGCATTACATGCTCGAAGTCGAGCTGCACTTCCCGAACCTGGCTCCGGTCACAGGCCGTGACGTGCAGCCGGTGCCTATGGCCCATGTGCCTACGCTTGGTATCGGCCTGCCGCTGACGTGCGCCGTCGACCCGGCCGACCCGTCGCGCCGATTCGTCGTCGACTGGGATGCGCCTTTGCCGGTTGAACTCCGCCAGACGGGGTATGTACCTGCCACTGGGCGGAAGGAACTCGGGTGGCGAGCAATATCTCTCTTGGGGGCGGACCCTTGGCGATCTGTCCGGCGTGCGGATACCCCACGCTGAGCCCGCAGCTATGTGCGTCGTGTGTTTCCGTGGCCGTGGACAAGATCGATGTTGTGGTCAACGTTTCCGACGTCAACCCCGCTGCGTAGCCGGCGGGCTTGGCGCCGCTGACGGCGCTCGTCCTGGGCGATCCGGCGGTCAAGCACGCGTTCGTCGCGCTTCGTCAGCCCGCGGCTTCGCTGCGCTAAGAGGTCTAGCTGTTCCCAGCTGAGGCCGTCCAGGTCACCATCTGAATCGTGCGTGGCGACAACGACGCAGCCGCGCAGCAGCGGGACCGTCTTCGCGGTGAAGTTGGTGGTGGCCAACAGAAGTCGGACGGCAGCACAGTTAGGTCGTCGTTGGCACCGCTGGGTTGACCTCGTGAACCAGAAGTCGAATTGCCGGTCGGTGCTCGTCAGGCTTTCCAGGCCATAGTCGCTGACAAGCTCGGCGATATCGGCGGTGCTGTAGGCCTGGGTCTCATAAGCGACGCCGCTGGGGCTGAAGTACAGGACGGTGTTCATGCAGATAATCCATTCCACTCTTTCGTTGACGGGTTGTGCCGGCTGTGCCGCACTGATACCAGTGTTGCCAAAGTGACGAATGAGATAAACCTCGGTAACGAAATTGGCACGAGACGTTTGGCGTCCTCACAGCCAAGTCCCAGTGGGCTGCTGCGGACCCCGAATTACGCTGTTTTTGCACAAATAGCATTGACAGCTGCCGTCAAGCGACCATAGTCGTCATATGGCGCTGCTGCCCGACCCGACGCCGCGGGAGCGACAGCACATCCTCATCTCGGTTGACGACCACGTCATCGAGCCACCCGACATGTTCGAGGGCCGCCTCCCCAACGCGCTGGCCGACCGGGCGCCGAAGATCGTGGAGTCCGACGACGGCACCCAGGTGTGGAGCTACGAAGGCCGCACGTATCCGAACATCGGGCTGAACGCGGTCATCGGGCGGCCCAAAGAAGAGTGGAGCATGGAAGCCGCCCGGTTCGACGAAATGCGCCGCGGCTGTTGGGATATCGACGCTCGTATCGCCGACATGGACCTTGCCGGCATCTGGGCATCGCTGAACTTCCCGTCGCTGATCGCCGGATTTGCGGGCACGGTGTTTTGGAAGAGCGACGACCCAGAACTCGGCCTCGCAGTACTGCGAGCGTGGAACGACTGGCACCACGAGGTGTGGGCAGGCTCCTACCCCGATCGCATCATCCCGCTGCAGCTGCCCTGGCTGGCCGACCCGCAACTGGCCGCCGACGAGCTGCGCCGCAATGCCGAACGTGGCTTCAAGGCCGTGAGCTTCCCCGAGCTGCCAGCACAATGCGGACTGCCCAGCCTGCACACCGGCGTCTGGGATCCGTTCCTCGCCGCATGCGAGGAGACCGACACCGTCATCTGCTTGCACACCGGCTCCGCGCAGTGGGCGCCGATCCCCGCACCCGACACCCCGTTCGAAACCATCACGACGCTGTTTCCCGTGAATGCCCTTGTCGCGACGGCAGATTGGTTGTGGTCGGGGATTCCGGTCCGTTTCCCGAAGCTGAACATCACGCTCGACGAGGGCGGCCTCGGCTGGGTGGCGATGCTGGCCGACCGGGCCGATTTCGTCCTCGCCCACTCGGCATCGGGAGCCGAGGGCGGCGCGTGGAAGAGCGACTTGCTGCCCAGCGAGGTGCTGCGACGCAACTTCTGGTTCTGTTCGATCGACGACCCGACGGCGTTCGGCACCCTCGGCGCGATCGGCGCCGACCGCATCCTCATCGAGAGTGACTACCCGCACGCCGACTCGACGTGGCCCGACACGCAGCATGTGGTCGCACGCAACGTCAAGAACCTCTCCGCCGACGACGCGGCCCGCATCACCCACCGCAACGCCGCCGAGCTGTTCCGCCACGCTCTCCCCGACGAAGGATGGCTGGCATGCTCGACCTCCTGATCAAAGACGCGTCGATTGTCGACGGCACCGGCGCGTCCGCCCGACACGGCGATGTGGGGGTGCGCGACGGACTTATCGTCGCGGTCGGCGGCGTCGACGAGCAGGCATCGAAAACCGTTGACGCGGAAGGGCAGACGCTCGCACCTGGCTTCGTCGACCTGCACACGCACTACGACGCCCAGCTGTTCTGGGACCCGACGGCGAGCCCCTCGGTGCAGCACGGCGTGACGACGGTCTTCGGTGGCAACTGCGGCTTCACGCTGGCGCCGGCAGGCCCCGAGCAACAGGATTACCTGACGCGGATGCTGGCCCGCGTCGAAGGCATGCCGTTGGAGGCGCTGCGCGCCGGGCTGGATTGGCAGTGGTCGTCCTTCGGCGACTGGCTGGCACGGCTCGACGGGCGCACCGCTGTCAATGCCGGTTTCCTGGTGGGCCACACGGCAATTCGCTTGGCAGCGATGGGCGACGACGCCGTCGGTGGCGAGGCGTCTGCGGCGCAGATCGAGAAGATGGCCATCCTGCTTGGCGCTGCGCTGGCCGACGGCGCGCTGGGTTTGTCGACGTCGCAGTCGCACACCCACAACGACGGGTCCGGGCAGCCGGTGCCGTCGCGCAGCGCGTCGCGCGACGAGCTGGTGGCATTGGCGGCCGTCCTGCGTCAGCATTCGGGCACGCAGCTGGAGGCGATCATCCCCGGCTGCTTGTCCGGCTTCACCGACGACGACATCGCGCTGCTCACCGACATGTCGAAAGCCGCCGACCGCCCCCTGAACTGGAATGTGCTCGGCGTCTCGGCCGGCAATCCCGAAGGTCATGAAAAGCAGTTGCGCGCATCGAAAGTCGCCGCGCAGCGTGGCGGGCGAATCGTCGCGCTGACATTGCCGCACTCGACGAAGATCCGGCTGTCGTTCCTGTCTGGTTTCGTACTCGACGGGCTGCCCGGCTGGCGCGAGACGATGCACCTGCCAATCCCCGAACGGCTGAAGGCATTGGCCGACCCCGAGGTGCGCAGGAGGCTCAACGACGGTGCTCACTCCGAAGAGGCCGGAATCCTTCGCGGCCTTGCCAATTGGGAACGGCTGATCATCGTCGAGACCTTCGCACCCCAGAATGACGACGCAACAGGTCGCGCGGTCGGTGACGTCGCGGCGGCGCGGTGCGGGGAAGCATTCGACGTGCTGCTGGACATCGTGATCGCCGACGAGCTGCGCACGGGCCTGTCGCCGCGGCCGTTCGGCGACGACGAAGCGGACTGGAAGGCGCGCGCGCAGGTGTGGCGTAACCGGGATGCGGTGATCGGCGGCTCGGATGCCGGCGCGCATCTCGACATGATGTGCGGCGCGATCTATACGACGTCGCTGCTCGGCCACGGCGTACGGGAGCACCAGGTGGTGACGTTGGAGGAAGCCATAAGGCTGATCACCGACGTTCCTGCGCGGCTGTACGGGCTGAAGGCGCGCGGCCGCATTGCCGAAGGCTGGCATGCGGATTTGGTGATGTTCGACCCCGCGACCGTCGACCACGGACCGGAGCAGACCCGCTACGACTTGCCTGCTGGCGCACCGCGTTTGGTGGCCGACGCGAAGGGGATCACGTCGGTGTGGGTGAGCGGCGTCGAGGTCTGCCACGACGGCGTCGCCACGGGCGCGGTGCCCGGCACGGTGCTGCGGTCAGGCCGCGACACCGAGACGGTGACAGCGTCGTGACCAACCGGGCTCCGCTGGACGAGTTTGATCCGGCCAAGCTGCAGGACGGGCTGCTGATGGCAGTCGAGGATGTGCACGAGAAGTTGCGCGTGGCAAGGGAAAAGCATCGCGTGATGGTCGGCAATCCGATTGTCGAGACGCCGGCGCAGAACCTCGACATGGCGGGCGTCACGGTACTCGGGTACGACGAGTGCCAGGCGGTACTCACGGATTCCGAAAGATTCTCGTCGTCGATCTACGAGAACATCATGGGCCCGGTGATGGGCAAGACGCTGCTGGAGCAGGAGGGTGATGAGCACCGGGCGAGCCGGGCGCTGGTGTCGCCGTTGTTCCGGGCGAAGCTGCTGGAGCGGTGGCGCACGGAACTGGTCGAGGTGGTGGTACATGAGCTGATCGACCAGTTCGCACCGCGGGGCTCGGCAGATCTGGTGCGGGAGTTCACGTTTGCGTTCCCGGTTCAGGTGATCGCACGACTGATGGGGCTGCCGCGCGAGGATTATGTGCGGTTCCAGCAGTTGTCGATCGAGCTGTTGAGCGTGGTCTACAACTGGGACGTCGGGATGGCGGCGTCGGCGACGCTGAAGGAGTACTTCGGTGAAATTCTGGCCGAACGGCGAAAGGATCCGCAGGACGACTTGATCAGCACGCTGGCGGAGTCGGAGATCGACGGGGAGCGGCTGACCGACGAGGAGATCTTCGCCTTCCTGTTGTTGATCTTGCCGGCCGGGGTGGAGACGACGTACCGGGCGTCGGGCAATCTCTTAGTGGCGATGCTGACGGAGCCGCCGGTCCTGGAGGCCGTGCGACAAGACCGAAGCCTGCTGCGCGGTGCGATCGAGGAGGCGCTGCGGTGGGAGCCGCCGATCAGCACGGTGGTCCGGGTGGCGAAGAAGGACTGTGAGCTGGGCGGGATCAAGATCCCCAAGGGCACCAACGTCAGTGTCAGCGTCGCGGCAGCGAACAGAGACCCCGCGCATTACCCGGATCCGGACCGGTTCGACCCGACGCGAAAGATCTTCGCGCATTTGACGTTTGGCGCGGGCCCGCATGTCTGCCTTGGCATGCCGCTGGCGCGGATGGAGACGACGGTGGCGATCAATGCACTGCTCGACCGGCTGCCAGACCTGCATTTGGATCCGACCGCGCCGGCACCGGTGATCAAGGGCGTGGCATTCCGCTCGCCGGCGGCACTGCCGGTCGAATTCACGCCGGTATAGTCTCGAGCATCAGGCGGGCGCCACTCGTGCAATGCCCCGTCCTCTCATCTGATCACGTCATTCGCTCTGATCGCGTCCCATTAGGCCGACACGCTTCGCCGTGCATGATCGCTGAGGTCGCCCGGCATGCCGGCCACGCCGACATCCTCGTCGAGCCGATTCGGGCATCGACGACGTCATACGATGGTCACTGATCTCCAAACTTCTGTGACGAGCGGCCAGCCTTATGTTCGGTAAGCAGTACGGGCGGCGTTGCCTGACCATCGTCGCTGTCTTGCTCGCGCTGACCGCGGGTTGCTCACGCGGCGACGCAGCGAACACACCCATAGGCGACGGCGCGCAGGCAACGCAGACGGCGCCCCCGGCGCAGATTCCGCCCCCGGCGCAGATTCCGCCCCCTGCGCCGCCTCCGGTCCCGTCGCCTGCCTTGCCGCCTGACGCGGGCCCGACACCAGACTTCGTAACGGTCTCCAGGCTGATCGACGATGCGATTGCGGCGCATAAGCTGCCCGGTGCTGTGGTTCTGATCGGCCATGGCGGCAGGGTCGTCTTCGAGCAGGCGTATGGAGAGCGCAAACTGGCAGGCGAGCCGGGGCTCGACGGGTCGCCCGCGCCTGCAGAGCCGATGACCGAGGACACGATCTTCGACATGGCGTCGTTGACCAAACCACTCGCCACCGCGACCGCCGTCATGCAGCTCTACGAACAGGGCAAGGTTCGGTTCGATGACCCTGTGCAGCAGTATCTTCCCGACTTCAATCCGGCGAACAACCCACAGCGCGCGAAGGTCACCGTTCGCATGCTGCTGACGCACACCTCCGGTGAAACGGGCGACGTCGACCTCAAAGATCCGTGGGGACTCGACGGAGTCAACAAAGCAGAAGGCATTCATCGCGCACTCACCACGCCGCTGGAATCGGCTCCCGGTGAGAGTTTTCGCTACTCCGACATCAACTTCATACTGCTGGGCGCCTTGGTCGAAAACGTCACTGGCGAAGCCGAAGACGACTACGTCCAGCAGAACGTGTTCGCGCCGCTGGGTATGACCGACACCCGGTACCTTCCCGCTTCCGAAGTATGTGGTTCACACACCATGCGAGGAGCCGTATGCCCCGCATCCGCTTGGAATACCAGCCTGTTGTCGCGCATCGCGCCGACAGCACGGGACGAAGAGGGCAGAGCCGATGCCGGCAAAAATCCCGATCTTGATTACCTGCTGCGCGGTACCGTGCACGACACGACGGCGCGGCGAATGGGTGGAGTCGCCGGGCATGCCGGTCTGTTCTCGACGGCGCACGACGTCAGCATCTACGCGCAGGCCCTGCTTGACCGGCTTGCCGGCAGACCGAGCGAATTCCCGTTACAGCAAGCAACTTTGGAACTGATGACGACTCCGCAGCAGCCAGGACACACGGCACAACAACTCGACGCCGCGAACCAGGCCACGCGCGAAGCCGTCGCAACGAAGTCGAACATGACGAATCCGCTACTGGCGCCGCGCTATCCGGCGATCAGGGGCCAAAACCTGCGCGGGTTTGGCTGGGATATCGATTCGCCCAATTCCGCGCCCCGAGGCATCGTCTTTCCGATCGGCAGCTTCGGCCACACCGGCTTTACCGGAACCACGGTGTGGATGGATCCAGGCTCGGATACCTACGTAGTTCTGTTATCGAATTCAATCCATGTGCGCGGCAGTCCACCCATTCAGGAGCTGCGGGGCGAAGTGGCGACAGCGACGGCCAAGGCGCTGCGGCTCTACGGCACGTGACGTTCCGGCAAAGCCGCGACCCTTCCGTAGGCGGTGCTGCCCTCGGCGGGGTGAGTGGTGCTCCAGACGTATCGGGTGTTCCCTACCGCTTGTTTGCTGGCGGCGATCAGCGCTCGAAGTGCTGGTAGTCGATGGGAGCCCTCCAGTCGCCGCCCCAGCGCCAACCGCGATCGGTGAATGTGCGCACGGCCGCATCGCCCGCGTGCAGGATCCCTGGGTCGGTGCGGCTGCGGTCGACGTACGGCGCGGCGGTCTTGGGTTGGACAACACCCCGATCGATCTCGGGGTTGAGCAAAGGGTTGACGTCGATCGCTCGACCGAAGGCGTGAAGTGACCAGTGGCCGGTGCCGGGGATGTCTCGGCAGTTGAACGCCGACGTGTTGTTGTCCTCCATCGACAGCTCGTCGTCGGCACCCGGGTAGACGTCGACGGTGCGGATCTTCTCGATCGGATAACGCAACTGGAGCAGTTGCCTGAAGATATCGACGACTTCGGTTGCGACGTCTTGGTTCACGATCAGCGCGCCACGGTGGACTTGTCCGTCGAAGCCGATGTAGTCGACGTCGACCCGGCGCAGCTGCTCCGGACCGACGGGACAGTTGGAGTGCCAGCTCGGACCGAGGTCGGCGGCGGTGACCGGCTGAATAGTTGGGATGGGTGTTGCAGACGATGACGTCTCGCCTTTAGTCGGCGACGTCTCGTGGCTAGACGGCGCCGCAGGAGGAGGTGGCGGGGAGCTGCATTGCACAAGGACGGCGCAAGCTACCAGCGGGGCGATCCGCCATGCTGCGGCCGGTAAGAGGCGTCGGCCGGTTGTCTTCATCTGAACACTGCTGCTCGAAGTGGCTTCGGAGATGGCCCACGTTACCGGGTAGAACGCCGGTCCTGACTAGATATGCAAATTGCCCAGCTCGCGGCGACAGTGTTGCTCAATGCTGGCCGCGGTATAGAGCTGAAATGCGTTCAGCACAACGATATTGGCGTGTTTACACCTGTGTAGCGCCGGCCGCCGCGGCCTCGGCCTGGCTGCGAGCGGGAGAGTGTTGGGCACGTGCGGTCTGCACTATGGCGCCCGCGGTGTGGAAGGCCGCGGTGTGCTGGTGCGCATACATGACCGGCAGATCAGCGGCTTGCCGCAGCACCATCACCGCCAGAGCCATACTCGTCCCGCACGGCACGACGAGTAGCTGGGCCTTCGCACGCCTGCCGGTGATGGTCATGATGCGCAGGTGACGACTGTCCCCGCCGTGCGCTCCACCGCGCCGGTTGAGCAAGTCGAGGTTGGGGATTCCTTGCAATGACGACCAGTTGAGGGCGATATCGATGACTTTGCCCAGTGGTTTGCGTACAGCGTCGGCCAGGTCGGAGAGTTCGCGGGCGATCGAGACCGTGTGAGGCCACCACGCCCCGTCCAGTCCGCTGCCAAGTGTGGACGTCAGCGTAAACCGAACCGGACTCCGAAGATTCCGACCATCGACGCCGCCAGTCACGCCGAGACACCTTGATACGCAGGAATTTTGATGTACGAGCCCATGTGATCCAAGGACGGCTTCCTTCATTTCGAGGCCGACTGCGGGCGCCGGCTTACGAATCGGATCGCACGTTGATCGGGTTCGGCCGGGTGTCGGTCGAGGACCTCCGTTGACTACGAAACGGTTCGACTCAGGCTACACCCGGGGTTTGCGGCCGCACACTTGCCATCCGGTCAATGCCGCCGAGAGTGCGGGAAGCGTTCTAGCACAACCGAAGACGTTTTTTGACCTAATCATGGTAAGCTGATGGCGAATGCCTGTCGGCATTCGTTCAGAATGAGAGAAGTTGAAGAGTATGGCACAGGGAACTGTGAAATGGTTTAACGGCGATAAGGGCTTCGGCTTCATCGCACCCGACGGCGGCGCAGAAGATGTGTTCGTTCACTACTCGGAGATCCAGGGCAGCGGATTCAAGTCGCTCGAGGAGAACCAGCGAGTTGAGTTCAACATCACGCAGGGCGCCAAGGGCCCGCAGGCAGTCGGAGTAACTGCCGTCTAACGACCTCTAACCATTGTGGGCTGGTGGATTTTCCGCCGGCCCACAATGCGTTTAGGGACTTCTCGCGCCGTGCCTGCTGGGTGGGCGTACGCTGGGACTATCGGGACCATCCAGGCCCCCACATTTAGGGGTCAATATGGCTGACAAATCTCCCCGACAAGCGATGAGTAAAAAATCCGGTAAATCGCTGAAAGAAAAGCGAGCGGACAAGCGCGCCAAGGGCGAGCATTCATCGTCTACAACAGACGTACTGCACATTCAGAAGCATTGAGACACAACGGCTCTCATTGAGTAGGGCCGGCATCGGCGCCCGTCGAGGCGCGGTGCGCAGAGTCGGTGGCATGTCGCGCGTGACCGTTTGAGATTGCGCCGTCGCCGATTCGAGTGAATTGACCGATTCGCGGTCAAGACGGGAGCGTCGTCATGACGCGACACGACAATGGCACCGATCCCGGCGCGCGACCCAACGGACCAGAGCACACCCCGCGGCTGCGATTGAAGCCCAAGGCGCCGGTATCCGGGCATGTCGACGGGGCGTGGTGGCCACGAACTGATGACCTCACCGCTGAACTGCCGGATCTGCTGGCGGTGCTGTCGGTACGACTGGGGGTTATCGATCGGGTTCTGTACAACCTGGCCGAATGGGCGCGGATGCCCAAGCGACTGACGACCGGGGGCAGAGCGGTCCGATTGGACGGCTACCGGTTGCAACCAGCCAATACCCTGCAGGTGCTGGGGCTTGCCCGCGAGAAGATCCTGTTGCTGGTGGTGCCTCCGCACACGGATCCCGATATCGCGCACGAGGCGATGATGACCGCGGCAGCGCCGAACGACGTGACCACCGTGGGCGACTTGCTCGCCATTGGTGCGCTTAACGGAGGCGAAGGTTCTGACGACTATCACCGCCCGACATTTCGTCGGCGGATACGGCGGTTTCGACCGTGACAGTCAAAGTGACACTGCCCGACGGCGGAACCGACCGATACATGCGGTTCGGTGACGCATACGTCAAGCGTCCTAACGGCACGCTCGACGTCATCCGCACCGGTGCTAAGCATCCCTACAGTTATGCGTCCGGAGATTGGACCGACGTCGAAGGCGACCAGAAGAGGTCCACGAAACGCTTATGGGGATGATCAACGCTGTTGAGAAACCTTTGGACACCACCAATTTGAGGACCAACCAGATGAAATCCAATGATCTGTTTTCGCATCCCTATGTGTCCGAGGCTGCGACCAAGGCTGAGCACGATTCGGCACCGGTTCAGGCTCCCGTTTTCTCCGACAGTGACGCCGAAAAGAAGCGAACCGCTGTCAGGTCGGGGTCGTAGATGAGTTGACGGAAGGCGCGTCCGATAACGCGTACTAGCCAATCTATGCGTCCCTATCAGGGCGCTCGGAATGAGGCATGATGAGCAGGTCTGACGACAGAGAGCGAATCACCTTTCGCGAGAACGTGATCCACGTCGGTGCTGGGTTCGCGGCAAAGGAACGTCCGCACGTGGTGGAGGCGTTGTCTACGCTCGCGCCCCATCTGGGAAGGTGGGATTCGCGCAATGTGGACGTCGAAGTCACCCTGCAGGACCGCGGAGGCAAGGAGCAACGCGTCACACTGCGTACCACGCTGCCGGGCCTTCCACAGCTGATAGCTGTTGCCGAGAGCCCCGACATCACACGTGCCCTCAATGGGGCCAAGCGCGAGCTGATTCGTCAACTCGAGCACCAGAAGTCGGCGCGCGAACCGATGAACAATCGCCGGCTCAGGCGTGCGACGATTCGGCGTGCCACGGCGTTCGCCCAAGCGCGCTCGAGCTTGCGCCGGAGGGGCCGGCGGCGGGAAATAGTTACAGCACAGTCCACTTGGGATTCCGAGGGCGGCGCACAGTAGAGGGCGTGAGTCGTTGCCACGACGTTATTGCGCGTGCTTGGTTCCCTGAGCGACGAGAGCGTGCGGGTAGGCATCGCCGCGGTGCTGAAACTTCAAAATGCTGGGATTGAGAACGACACCGTCGCTGATCTCGATGGCCCGGGAAATCGTCGAGGTGGAGTTCCACATCGCCGGACCCGCAAGGATCGTTTCGAGGTGAGGCAACAACGCCTCGCTGATCTCCCACGTGGCCGAGTTCCACAGGTATGACGGGCTGTGGTCGACGGCGTAGTAATGCACGCCATTGGCCACCTCGATGACCGGGCGGGTGAACGAGGTCGGGTGCGCCCAGCTGAAGCCCATGCCCACGTCGCAGGAGACGTCGACGATCAGACTCCCTGGAGCGAAAGCGTCCAACTCATTCTCGGTCACAAAGATCAGGGGAGCCGCGGGATCCTGCAGTACGCAATTGACGATGATGTCGTTGTCGGCAAGAAATCGGGCCACCGGCACCACGCCGTCGTCCGGGGTATCCGCCCACGTCCGGCCGGGCGTCTCGTCGTCTTGCCCCATCTGGACAATCTGGGTGGAGTGAATCGGCGAACCGACGGCGGCCACCTCGCGGTTGGTCAGCACGCGCACATCGTCCACGCCGTGGGCGTTCAACGCGGTGACTGCGCCGCGGGCCGTGGCCCCGAACCCGATGACCGAAGCTCGCAGACGCCGGCCGTAGCTGCCGGTGATCCCTGCTAGTTGCATGGCGTGCAGCACGGAGCAGTAACCGGCGAGCTCGTTGTTCTTGTGAAAGACGTGCAGTCCGAATCCGCCGTCGGCCTGCCAGTGATTCATCGCCTCGAACGCAATCAGCGTCAGCCGTCGGTCGATCGCGATCTGCGTCAGGGCGGTGTCTTGCACGCAGTGCGGCCAGCCCCAGACGACTTGTCCCACATTGAGTTCTGCCAGATCCCCGGCCTGGACCTTGGGCAACAAAATGACATCGCAGTCGGCGATGAGTTGTTCCCGAGTCCTGATGCCCCCGACCAGTCCGGCCAGCGCGTCATCCGTAGCGCCGAACTCCGCGCCGTAGCCATGCTCGAGAAAGATCTGCTGCCGGACCCGCTGCTCGATCCTGACGAAATGCGCCGGGTGAATCGGCAATCTACGCTCGTCCGGCTTGCGCGAACGAGCCAGTACCGCCAACGAAAGCGATTGCGCCTCAGCGCTTCTTGCCATGAAGCAATGCCTCAGTTGTCGAGGTGCGGGCCAGCAGCTTGGCGTGCTTGGCGGCTCTCTTCTCTTTCAGGGATTTTCCGGACTTCTTGGTCTCGGCATGTCGGGGAGATTTATCAGACATCGCTGACCCCTTGATCATGGGGCCTGGTTGGTCCCGATAACCCTGACGTTACCCGGTTGGCATTTGATGTTGGCGCACAACGATGGTTTGCGGCGTTGGCAGCACGTACACTGGTGGTACGCCGACGCGCTGCCGTCGTCTCTCGATCTCGGCCGGTGGTCCGCAACCCGCGGGTTCTCGCACGAGCCCACCCTCACCATCATCGGACGGACCACTCTTGGCAATTGCGGACATCGCCGCGTACGCGCATCTGAGCGAGGCGGATGTTACGGCCCTCGGGTACGAACTTGATGCCATCCGCCGCGACATCGAAGAGTCGCTCGGCGAAAGGGACGCGGCCTATATCCGACGAACCATCAGGTTCCAAAGGACGCTCGACGTCGCGGCCCGCCTGCTCATCGGCTGCACCAAGTCGCGCGCCGGCTGGGTGCTGGGGACCGCGTCGCTGGCGTTCGCAAAAAGTGTCGAGAACATGGAGATCGGCCACAATGTCGGCCACGGCCAGTGGGATTGGATGAACGATCCGGAGATCCACTCGAGCACGTGGGAGTGGGACATGGTCGCGGTCTCGTCGCAATGGAGGTATTCGCACAACTACCGCCACCACGTGTTCAGCAATGTGGTGGGCGTCGACGACGATCTCGGCTTCGGCGTCATGCGGGTAACCCGCGATGAACCATGGCGAGCCTCTTACCTGTTGCAGCCGCTTCGAAATCTGTTGTTGGCAATAGTTTTCGAGTGGGGCATAGCGCTTCACGGTGTCCATTCGGAGCGCGATCGGGCGGCGGCAGATGTCGAACAGGTGGCCAAGGCAAGGGCTACGCTGATCGGAAAGATCACCCGCCAAGCGGTCAAGGACTACGTACTCATCCCGGCGCTGAGCCTTTCTCGCTGGCGCAGAACCTTGGCCGCAAACGTGTCAGCCAACCTTCTGCGGAACCTCTGGGCGTATGTGGTGATCTTCTGTGGACATTTCCCGGATGGCGCAGAGAAATTCACTTCCGACGTACTCGAACGGGAAAGCCGGGCCGAGTGGTACCTGCGGCAGATGCTCGGTGCCGCGAACTTCAAGGCTGGCCCGCTGCTGGCGTTCTCGAGCGGCAATTTGTGTTACCAGATCGAGCACCACTTGTACCCCGACCTGCCGAGTAACCGCTACGCCGAGATCGCGGCTCGGGTGCGGGCGCTATGCGACAAGTACGACCTGCCTTACACCAGTGGTTCGCTTGTGCACCAGTATCTGTTGACGCTGCGAACGATCCACAAACTCGCGCTGCCCGACAAGTTCCTGCGGGCCACATCTGACGACGCGCCCGAAACCGCGTCGGAACGCAAGTTCACCACCGGTGCCGAACCGGCTAGTCGACCGGGTGGATCGACAATTGGCCTGCGATCGGCGTTGCGTAGTCGCGCACGCGTAGGTCGCCGCTGACGACCAGACGCCGTCAGTGGAGCGCCGGTGGTGCCCGCCTGGCTGCGATCGACATTCGATTGGTGTCGCGCCCGCAGGCGCGCAGCGTTCTGACCTCGATTTCGATCTCGGCCGCCTGAATTCTCGCGGCGTACTCGTCGGCGAGCGCGTGTTGTCGACGAACTCGTCGCGCGTTCTGGTCGGCTTTGTCGCGGATTGTCGTGTCGGTGGGGTGGCGCTGTGGCGCGCGTGTCTTGTACGTGACCCAGACGACTACGCCGGCGAGGGCGAATACCGCCAATGCGGCGACGAGTACCAAAACGGTTGTGTTCGTGGGCATGCCGATCCCTAGGGTTGATGCAACGAGATGAGGCCTGGTGCTCCGGGTGACTATTGCTTCGGCAGGGCGTTCCTGATCCGGTGCGACGGGTGGCCAGTGGCCGTGTCGGCTCGGGTTTGATGTTCGAGCTTGGTGTCGTGATCGTTATCGACGAACGCAATTTTTCGGAGATGGCGGGCGACTGCCCGGCGAGCGTCGGCGGCGCGACTCGCGGCGGGCCACAGGTCGGTTCGCAGTAGCCGGAGCCCGAGCGACGTCACCGCGCCGACCGCGATCCTAAAGAGGAACGACGTGCGGCCTGCCCCTGCGGGCTGACGGCCGAACACGCTGAGTCGGTCGGCGGGTGCGTCTCCCCCGCCTCGCTCAGGACGCCCACCATCGGTACGCGCCAATCGAGTTGGGTGACAAGCATTCAAGATCTCTCATCTGCTAGTAGACCCCAAGTAGACGCTCCATTAACCTGTTTGTCAACAGCGTGGACCCACATCGTGGGCCCAGGAACTGGCAAGTGTTGGAAAAACCGAAGGGAATGCTGCCCGCTATGACGAAACAGCGCTCTGCGCGCAGTGCCGATAACACCGGAGGCGACGACAATCAGGTGAGCAGGTCTGGGATTCTGCAATCCGCATTGCTGATCGTCGACCGTGACGGTGTCGATGGCCTGTCAATGCGGCGCCTGAGTGACGAGGTGCGCCGCGATCCCACGGTGATCTACCGCCACATACCGAACAAGGCGGCACTGCTAGACGGTGTCGCCGAGATCGTGCTTGGCCAACTACGGGTGAACACCGCAGATCCGGATTGGATGGGCCAGCTTCGTGCGGTGGCCCACCACTTCCGCCAGTTGGCCCTCGTACACCCAAAGGTGGTGCCGCTGTTGGTGACTCGACCGCTATCCACGCCCCTGGGCCGACGACCGCGGGGGATGCTGCGGCCGCTCGAGGATGTGCTCACGCTGCTCACCGCCGCCGGCTTCAGCGGGCCAGATGCCCTGCACATCTACCGGGTGCTCTTCGGATACCTCCACGGCCACATACTCACCGAGATCCAGGAAGTCGTCGAGCGGCCCGAGGAGACAGACGATGTGTTGCGCCTGGGCCTGCACCGGCTCCCTCTGACCGAGTTCCCCTTGGTCCGCGCGCTGGCGTCGGATCTGGCTAACTTCGACGGCGCCGCGGAGCTCGACCGCGGTCTCGATCTCCTGCTCTCGGGTCTTGCGGCCGCGCTGGGTCGGTCAATGAAATCGCCTGTCTCCCAACGATCTAGACGGGCGCGGGTCAGAGCTGGACAACCCGAGTAGACTGGAGATACATCGGCGGTACTTCGTTATATGACCGTTCAAGGTTGTGTCGTCGTCGATTGGTAGATCTGGCCGGTTCTCGGTCAAGACAGGAGCGTCGCAATGACGCTGAGACAAGTTCGCACCGACGCCGGGCAACGCTCCGCACCACCGGAACACACGCCACGATTGCGCTTGAAGCCCAAGGCGTCCCAGAGTGGGCATGTCGACGGGGCATGGTGGCCGCGCAGTGACGACCTCGCCGCGGAGCTGCCAGACCTGCTGGCGGTGCTGTCGGTTCGGCTCGGACGCATTGACCGCGTGCTGTACAACCTCGATGAGTGGGCGAAATCCCCCCCGAAACTAGAGACTGGCGGACGACTGGTACGGCTCGACGGCTACCGTCGGCAGCCGACTAACACCGTCGAAGTGCTCGGCCTCACCGGCACCAGGATCGTCTTGCTGGTGGTGCCCCCGTACACCGACTCCGATCTTGCTCACGAAGCGATGATGACTGCGGCGGCGCCCAACGACACTTCGATGGTCGGCAATCTGCTCGCGATCGGCGCGCGCGAACAACAGGGGCCCAGTACCTGTTACCACCCGACATTTCGGCGGCGCGTCCGGCGATTTGCAAGCTGACGGTTACGGTGCACAACGGAAATTGTTGCAGCTAGACCAAATTAGGGGTCTTAGCGCCGCAGCGGGTTAGAGCCGGCGACCCGCTTCGCTCAGCACGCCGTCCAGGGCTTCGTAGATTGCGTCGAACTCGTTCTGCCCGCTGATCAGTGGCGGGGCCACCTGGACGACGGGATCGCCGCGGTTGTCCGCGCGGCAATACAAGCCAGCCTCGAGCAGTGCGGTGGTGAGCTGGGGGAGCAGACGACCGCACTCGTCGTTGGTGAAGGTTTCCTTGGTGGCTTTGTCCTTGACGAGTTCGATGGCGTAGAAGAAACCTTCGCCGCGGACGTCGCCGACGATCGGCAGGCTAAGCAGCTTCTCGAGCGTCGTGCGGAACGCGGGCGCGGTTTCCTTGACGTGGTCGTTGATGCCCTCGCGCTCGAAGATGTCGAGGTTGGCCAGGGCCACGGCTGACGACACGGGATGGCCGCCGAACGTGTAGCCGTGGGCGAATGTGGTCTTGCCGTCGTTGAACGGTTCGAAGAGCCGGTCGCTGGCAACCATCGCGCCCAGCGGCGAGTAGCCCGACGTCAAACCCTTTGCGCTGGTAATGATGTCCGGTACGTAGCCGAAGTCGTCGCAGGCGAACATCGAGCCGATCCGGCCGTAGGCACAAATGACTTCATCGGAGACCAGCAGCACGTCGTACTCGTCGCAGATCTCGCGGACGCGCTCGAAGTATCCGGGTGGCGGCGGGATGGACCCACCGGCATTCTGCACCGGTTCGAGGAAGACGGCCGCGACGGTGTCCGGGCCCTCGAATTCGATGGCTTCGGCGATGCGGTCGGCGCAGTACTGCCCGAATGCCTTGATGTCGTGGGCATATGGCTCGGGTGCCCGGTAGAAGTTGGTGTTGGGTACGCGGAAGCCCCCGGGGGTCAGCGGTTCGAACTGCTGCTTGAAGATCGGAAGCCCGGTGATCGCCAGCGCACCCTGCGGCGTGCCGTGGTAGGCGGTCTTGCGCGAAATCACCTTGTGCTTACCGGGTTTGCCGGTGAGCTTGAAGTAGTTCTTGGCCAGTTTCCATGCCGACTCGACGGCCTCGCCGCCGCCGGTGGTGAAGAACACCCGGTTCAGATCACCTGGCGCAAACCCGGCGACTCGTTCCGACAGTTCGATCGCACTCGGTGTGGCGTAGGACCACAGCGGGAAGAACGCCAGTGTCTCGGCCTGTTTGGCCGCGGCCTCAGCGAGTTCCTTGCGACCGTGGCCGACCTGAACAACGAAAAGCCCTGCGAGGCCGTCGATGTAGCTCTTGCCCTTGTCGTCCCAGATCGTCACGCCTTCGCCGCGGGTGATGATCGGCGGCGTGATCCCTTCGCCATGCTTCGCGAAGTGACCCCACAGATGGCGGTTGGCCTTCGCGGCGAGATCCGTTGTTACTTGGTCAATGGTTTGCGTCATTGTGCAACCCAATCTATTTGTTTTGGCGGAAGCTCAGTTCGATGCCGCCGTGGCTGGGGTCGAGCCAGCGGCTGGTGATGGCTTTGCCGCGGGGGGATGCCTCGGCGGCCGCATCGATCACGGTGTGCATATCCTCGACGGTGGCCAACGCCACCTGACCGGTCACCGCACCGGTCGCCGGATTCGTCACCGGCAGCGATCCGCCGCTGCCAGCAAAAGCGTCGTTGTTCAACCAGTGGGTGATGCCATTCTGCACAGCTCCAGCCTGCCATCGGACGTCGCCTGACGGTCGTGCCAGGTTGTCAACGAAAACGTGTGCTGATTTACAGTGTGTAAATGCCTATGACCGTGGCGGACGTCGTTAACCTGCCGGTCATCCAGGCCGGCCGGCCCGAGGTGCTGAGCGCCCGCCGATGGGACGAACAGATCCGCTGGGTGCACGTCAGCGACGTCGCGGATTTGTCGACCCTGTTGCAGGGCGGCGAGCTGGTACTGACAACCGGCACCGCACTGCGCCGATCCCCGGCCCGATACTTGCGCGCCATTGCCGAGGCCGGTGCGCTCGGGGTCATCGCGGAACTGCCCGAAGGCGCATCTCTGCCGAAGACGGCGCCGACAGCAGCGGAAAGTTCAAATGTTGCGTTGATCGTGCTGCACCACGAGATCAAGTTCGTCGAAGTGACCGAGGCAGTGCATCGACGGATCGTCTCCGAGCAGTTCGACGCGGTCGCGTTCGACCGTCGCGTGCACGCGACGTTCACCGACCTGAGCATGAAACGGGTTTCGGCGCCAGGAATCGTCACCGCCGCCGCCCGTATGCTCGACGAGCCGGTCGTGCTGGAAGACCTTGCGCACCAAGCACTTGCGGTAGCACCGGGTCCTGAAATCACCGCTACACTGCTCGACGCCTGGGAACACCGCTCCCGGCGGGCGCGAGACGGCTGGGCGATGACACCGGTCGGCCCCCGCGGCGAAGAATGGGGAAGGTTGGTCGTCCCGCGGCTTCCGGCCGACGCGTCGCGCGCCAAGATGGTGCTCGAGCGCGCCGCGGCGGCACTCGCGCTGAACCGGATGATCGAGCGTGACCGGTCCGGGCTACACCAGCAGGCCCAGAGCGGGCTGATCGACGACGTCATGCGCAACCGCGTCACCGACGAGCGTGAGATCACCGCCCGGGCATACGCTTTGGGCCTCCGAAAGACGTCCCGATACCACCCCGTGGTGGTGCGCACCGATGATGCATCGACTGCATCCGACCCGGTGGCCGGACAGCGCCGCAACGTCAGACTCCTGGACGCGGTGGCCCACACCGTGAACGCCTCAGGGCACACCGGACTCTTCACGATCCGCCGCGACGGTGAGATCGCCGCCGTGGTGGCGTTGAACGCAAGCCGGGCGGAAAGGGCGTGGAGCGCGCTGGGCTCAGCGGTGGCGCGGGAGGTAGCGCGAATAGATGGAGGTCCGCGGTCGGTCCTTGCATTAGGTGAATCGTCGGGGCTTGTCGCCGAGGCCATCATCGGGATCGCCGACGCGGCGCACGTTGCCGAGGCCGCGTTGGCGATGGGCGGTGAGCCGCGGCCGTTCTACCGCACGTCGGATGTGCGGCTACGCGGGCTCATCTCACTGCTGCAGGACGACCCGCGGATCCAGGCGTTCGCCGAAACCGAACTCAAAGCTCTGTTGACAGCCGAGAGTGCAAGTAGGCCAACGGACTTCGCGATACTGCGGGAGTACCTCCGGTTGGGCGGGAACAAGGTCGCACTGGCGGGTCAGCTGCGCATCAGCAGGCCGGCGCTCTACAAACGGCTGGCGGCCATCGAGGCGAAACTAGGCGTCGACCTCGACGATGCGGAGTCCACAGCGTCGCTACATGTGGCCATGCTGGTGATGGAGGTACGTCGCGGGGTCACACCGTCGTAGGAAGCCAATTTCACGCTCGTCACTGGCGGCAGTGTCGCGCGCAGCACGACGCTGGCCGTGGTGCCGTTCCTCGGCCTGCTCGTCGGCATCGTCGTCGGGCAGCCGGAGCGCAGGCGGTTGCCCGAGAGCGCGTGACCTGATGGCCGGGCAGATCAACCGGAACCCCGCCCGATCTAGTTCCGCGCGGTAGTTTCAAAACCATGACCGATACGTCCGAGGATCTGCCGTCACCGGACGACTTCCGCAGGAAAGCGGCCCACGTCGACCGCGAATTTTCTGACGCTCGCCGGTATCTGATGGCGCTATCTGCCGAAGACAATCATGCGCTGAGCGCAGTGATGTCCGAGATCCACAGCAGCGGAAGGGCTTTGAACGTCTTGGCAGCAATGGCGGTACTGGCCCTCGACTTCGCCAAACTGGCCGCCGACCGCCTCGGCGTCGACGTGCGGACGTGGCTCGATGAGGCGCCGGTCGCCCAGGACACCACTGAGAATGACCGGGACCAGGCCGAACTCGGCGGCGAAGGATAGGCCCTGGGACCGCGGCTCAACTAGCCAACAAATCTCTGGCACGCAGCGCCAGCCAGAACTCGGCGATGGCGGCGGTATCACCGATCCGCCGCCCGGTGATCTCCTCGATCCGCTGCATCCGATAGACCACGGTTTGGCGATGGATGCCAAGCTCTTTCGCCGTCTGCACCAGCGACCGCTCACGTCGCAGGTAGGTGTCGAGCGTCTGAACCATGTCGCTGGAATGCGCGACGTCGTATGCCAGCAGGCGACCCAGTACCCGGTCGACAACGACACGTGCCTCCTCCGGGTCGCGCAGCACGGGGAAGATCGTCGTGTCGGCGAACCGCGCGACTTGGCTCGACGTCGTGACGGCCACGCGCACCGCCCACGTCGCCTCGCGCACTGCGGCCGGCGCACGCGACGGCAGCGTCAGCGGGTCACTGACGCCGAGAATCGCCTCACCGCCGAGTCGTTGAGTCAGCACGTCAAGCGTGTGGTCGGTGACAGGCATCAGCGCGTACAACAGCGCGGCGCGGCGCAGCAGCAGATGCGGGATGCAACGCCTGCCGAGGCCGAGATGCAGCCGGCGCTCACTGGCAGCCGAAACGCCCTCGGCCGCAACGACACAACAGCTCGCCACGTCGAGGCCGCGCTCGGCGAGCTCCCGGTCGCCGTCGCGGTGGCTCATGCGGCCGTCGCACAGCTGGCCCATCACCTCGGCGCCGATTCGCCGTTCGTGTTCGCGACGCGCATTCTGCTGGGCCAGCAGCACCGCGACCGCCGACGCCAAATGCTGCAGGTGGACCATGTCCGTCGTCGGACCGCGAAACGCATAGGTCACCAAGGCCGTCGGCTCTTCGTCGGGAACCTCCACGACGAGGGCCCGGTGCGATTCATTCGACACGTGCAGCACCCCGGGGATCGCTCCGCGCCGACCGGCGATCTCGTCGGTGATCGCCGCGCGCAGATCCTCCGGTGGTGGGTCGGACGCCTCCAACGCCACAGCGCCCGTGGACGCATCCAGCACCGCGATGCGGCACGACATGTCACGCTCCAGTTGCGACAGCACGTTGGCCGGCGCCGGATTGGACACCGATTGCCGGATCACGTTGTAGACCCGCTCGGTGACCGCGACGCGTCCGCTGCCCGCCGCATCGGCGACGGCCCGGCCGATCGATGCGAAGCCAACCGAATACGGCACGGTCATGATGGGAAAGCCCAGACTGTCGGCCAGCGCGACCGCCGCCGGGGTCAGTGCGGGCGTCGCGGCATCCAATCCGATCACCATGCCGCACATCCCGTTCTCGGCCACACCGCGGATCAACGCCGTCTGGCCGCGGGCAGACTCCGTCAGCGTCTGCCCGTTCTTCATCAGCAGTTCGCCGCCGGCCAGATACAGCCACGGCTCCTCGAGGTCGGACGTCTGCGCCCACGTCACCGGCTTGTCCAAGCCGTCGCTGCCGCCCCTCAGCGTCAGCCGGAGATGGGGCGTATCGAGCAGATCACGAACGCGGTAGGCCATCAGTCACCGACTCGATACGGGCGGTTACCGCGCCGACATGCGGCTTGCGCCTGGGTGAAGTGCCAGCTCAGAGCCATTGGGCAGAGCCGAGGGACGGGCTGAGACACGCTTCAGCCTAGACGATCGTATGAACTGTTGGCCCATCTTTAGATTCCCGACGTATTCCGTTCCGGTTTGGTGCGGCCCACAGTTGCCGACATGGCCGAATCCATTGACACGACCGCTGTCACAGCGGGGGCTCCCGAACGATTGCAGCGCGGCTTCAGCTTCCGCTCGGCGCTGTCGCTGGCATTCGCCGACGTGTCGCCGATCGCGGCGGTCTACGCGATCTTCACGCTCGGGTTGTTCGCCGCGGGCCCAAAGTTCTTCTGGGCCTTCCCCATCGTGTTGATCGGCCAGCTGCTTGTCGCCGCTGTATTCGGCGAGCTCGCGTCGCGGTGGCCGTACGCCGGCAGCGTCTACCAGTGGTCGCGGCACGTGCAGGGCACCACCTGGGGCTGGGTGGCCGCGTGGGCCTACATGTGGGGACTGACGATCGCGCTGGGCACGCTGTCCTATGCCGCAGGCGGCTTCCTGCTCAACATCTTCGGCGTTGCGGAAGCGAATCGCTGGCAGATCGCGTCCATTGCGATCGGCATCATTCTCGTCGGAACGGCGGTAAACATGGTCGGCCGGCAGGTGCTGAAGGTGATGGTCGCCATCAGCATCACCTGCGAGGTCGTCGGTTCGCTCGGCCTGGGCCTGGTGTTGTTGCTCTTCTACCGCGAAAACCCGTTCTCCGTACTGTTTTCCAGCGCCGGCATACCTGACGCCGCGTCGTGGGCGTCGGGTCCGATGCTGCTCGCCATCGCCTACGTCGGTTGGTCGTTCCTCGGATTCGAGGCCGCCGGATCCGTCGCCGAAGAGGTCGACGAGCCGGAGCGCAACGTGCCCAAAGCGATCATCCTGGCCCTGCTGCTCGTCGGCTTGGTGGTGATGTTCTCCGCTGCGGCCCTCATCCTTTCGATCCCGAACCTGCCCGGTGTCGTCGCCGCACAGTCCGGCGACGTGGTCGCCGACACTCTCGCCGCGCATCTGGGCCAGGGGGTGACGAAACCGCTACTGGCGATGTTCGTCATCGGATTCGTGTCGAGCTTTCTGGCGGTGCAGGCTGCGGTGTCACGGTGCATCTGGGGTGCGGCGCGCGATCACAGCCTGCCCGGATCCAAGGTGCTCGGCGGGCTGGCGGGACCAGAACGCTTGCCGGTCAACGCTATCGGGCTCACCGCCGTCATCGCGATTGTCTTCGTCTTGCTCGCCGGCACGCAGTTCTACAACATCCTGGTGAACTTCAACATCATCGGCTTCTACATCGCGTTCGGTGTGCCCGTCATAGGCGCTGCCCTCGCGCGGCTGACCGGCAAGTGGAAGCCCGGACCGTTCACCCTGGGCCGATGGGGAGCGCCGGTCACCTACCTGGCATCGCTGTGGATCATCTTCGAGACCGTGAACGTGGCGTGGCCGCGCACCCAGCCGGACCAGCCCTGGTACATCAACTGGGCGAGCGTGCTGACGACGGCGGTGCTGGCAGTCATCGGCGTGGCGATCTACCTGTCGGTGCGCCGCGGCATTCAGGCGCCGATCGCCGAACGCCTCGGCGCCGCCCCGGCGCCGAAGTGAGTCCCGTCGCCGTCGTCACGGGTGCGTCGTCGGGGATCGGTGCGGCGGTCGTGGCCGCGCTCGCGGGCTATGACGTTGTGGGGCTTGATATCAATGCGTCGTCACCGTTCAACGTCGACGTCTCGGATGCGGGCGCCGTCGCCGACGCGCTGCGTCACGTGAGGGCTCCCATCGACGTGGTGGTGAGCGCCGCGGGCCACTACGAGTCGCTTCCGATCGCCGACATCACCCGTGAACAGCTGCACCGCATGCTTCGCGTCCACCTCGGCGGTCTGCGCAACGTGACGAACGTGGTTCTGCCGCAGATGATCTCGCGGCGAACGGGAGCGATCGTCGCGGTCACCTCGGAATTGGCTATCGGTGGTGGCGACGCCGACGCGCATTACGGGGCCGCCAAGGGCGCGATCATCGGGCTGGTACGCAGCCTGGCTGCGGAAGTCGCCGGCTACGGGGTTCGGGTCAATGCGGTGGCGCCCGGCCCCACCGACACCCCGCTGCTGGCCGCCGACTCTCCGTGGCGCGCACCGGAGTATCTGGCGACGCTACCTGCCGGACGGCTGGCGACACCTGTGGAAGTTGCCGAGGTGGTCAGGTATCTTGTCGACGCCGAGTTCTGCACAGGTGAAGTGATCTCCCCGAACAGCGGGGCGGTGATCTGAGATGCATTCGGGTCGCATCGCTCTGGTCACCGGCGCGACACAAGGCATCGGCGCGGCCATCGCCGAGCGGTTGGCAGGCGAGGGTGCGATGGTCGGCGTGAACGGCCCCATGTGCGACGCGCGCATGGATTCGGTCGTCGCCGCGACGGGCGGATTCCCGGCGGAAGGCGACGTATCGGACCCGGAGGCCGTCGGCGCGATGGTCGCCGAAATCGAGTGCACGCGTGGGCCCGTGGACATTCTGGTGTGCAACGCGGCGTACATGACGATGGCGCCCTTTGTCGACCACGCCGATGACGACTGGTGGAAGATCATCGACACGAACCTGGCGGGGACGGTGTATCTGGTGCAGGCGGTGCTTACCGGTATGCGCACGCGGGGTGGCGGCAACATCGTGATCATCGCCTCCGAGTGGGGCGTCATCGGATGGCCGAATGCCACTGCATATTCGGCGTCCAAGGCGGGCTTGATCGCGTTGACGAAGTGCTTGGGCCGGGAGCTGGCGCCCGAGGGCATCATGGTCAACGCGATCGCTCCTGGCGTCATCGACACTCCACAGTTGCAGGTCGACGCCGACCACGCGGGCATCAGCCTTGAGCAGATGCACGAGCAGTACGAACGCGGAATTCCGTTGGGGCGCATAGGTTCACCGTCAGATATCGCGGCAGCGGTGTCGTTGCTGGCGCGCTCGGACATGGGCGCCTTGGTAGGGCAGACGATCCAGCTCAATGGAGGAACCACACGGTGCCGGACATGACCGAACCTGTTCAGCCTGTCGACGGCACGGTGGTGCCGCGCTATGCGGGCTTCACGACGTTTGCGCGGCTGCCCCGCATCGACGACGTCCCTTCCTACGATGTTGCAGTCGTGGGAATTCCGTTCGATGCGGGCGTGAGCTACCGACCGGGCGCGCGCTTCGGGCCTGGCCATGTGCGGCAGTGTTCGCGAGTGTTGCGGCCATACAATCCACAGATGCAGGTGTCGCCGTTCGCCAATCAGCAAGTGGTCGATGCCGGCGATATCCCTTGTACCCCATACGACATCGCGGCCGCAGCGCGCCAGATCGAAGAGCATGCTACGGCGCTGACGGCCAACGGGGCGCGGCTGATCACGATCGGCGGAGACCACACGATCGCCTACCCGTTGCTGCGCGTGCATCGCGAACGCTACGGACCGGTGGCGTTGGTGCACTTCGACGCGCACCTGGACACGTGGGACACGTACTTCGACGCACCCTTGACGCACGGCACGCCGTTTCGGCGCGCCGCCGAAGAGGGCCTCTTCGTATCGGGGCATAGCGCACACGTCGGGATCCGAGGATCGCACTATTCTCCCGACGATCTGACATCGGATGCAGACCTCGGATTCACGGTGGTGCACTGCAGGGAATTCCAAAGGCGCAGCGTCGACGACGTGGTTGCGCAGCTGCGGGAGACCGTCGGCGAGCATCCGCTGTACGTGTCGATAGACATTGACGTGCTCGACCCTGCGCATGCGCCGGGGACGGGTACACCGGAGATCGGTGGGCTGACGAGCCGGGAATTGCTTGAGCTGGTGCGGGGATTCGACGGCCTCAACGTGGTCGGTGCGGACATCGTCGAAACGGCACCCGCGTATGACCACGCCGAGCTCACCGGCATCGCGGCCGCGTGCTTGGCATACGAATTCGTGTCGCTGCTGGCCAAGGCGCGGTGTCGAGGATGACGGTCCCGGCCGTTCCGTGGCCCAACGGTGCGCGGTGCGCGGCGTCTTTCTCCTTCGACGTCGACGCTGAGTCGGCGATGCTGGGGGTGGATCCCTCACACGCCGACCGGATGTCGGCGATCAGCCATCAGGCTTACGGTCCGCTGACGGGGGTACCGAGGCTGCTCAATGTCCTTGCCAAGCGGGGCATTACGTCGACGTTCTTCGTGCCGGGCTACACGGCGGTGCGCTATCCGGACGTGATCCGCTCGATCATCGATGCTGGCCATGAGGTCGCGCACCACGGCTATCTGCACGAGCCGATGCGTGGCCTCACCGAGGAGCAGGAGGCCGCGATTCTCGATCGTGGCCTGGAAGCCTTGGAGTCGCTAGGCACGCGGCCCACGGGTTATCGGGCCCCGATGTGGGAATTGAACTGGCATTCACCAAAGCTGCTGCGAGACAGAGGCTTTCTGTACGACAGCAGCCTGATGGACACCGACCACCCGTATGAGCTGGCGGTCGACGGCGACGGGTCGCTGGTGGAGATCCCGATCCAGTGGGCACTCGACGACTGGGAGCAGTACTGCTACATCCCGGAGTTCAGCGGCTCGGGGCTGATCGAGAGCCCGACCAAGGCGATCGAGATGTGGCGGTTGGAGTTCGACGCGATCCGTGCCGAAGGTGGCTGTTTCGTGCTGACCAATCACCCGTTCCTGTCGGGGCGGCCGTCGCGGGCGCAGGCGCTGAACGGGTTGATCGAGTACGTGTGCGGGCAGGCCGATGTGTGGGTGGCCAGCCTGGGGGAGATCGCGGAGCACGTGCGTGGGTTGGGTCTGACGCCACGGTCGGTCGAGCGGCCGAACCCTGCGGATTTCTAGGTTCCGAACCATGTGCGATGGGCATCCAGCCCGCTTGCGACGATCGAGCCGCAGGTTAAACACCGTCGAGCGCCCCAATCGGGACGCTCGACGGCGTGGAGGGTCTGTTCGGTTACTGCCCGCTATTGCCCGGGAACGCTTCCGCAGCCGACTCCGGGGATGCAGCCACTGGCCCCACCGGGGCCTGCGACGCCGCTGGGTCCGCCGGGGATGGTGCCTGCTGCGCCCTGGGGTCCTGCGGCGCCGCTCGGTCCGCCGGGGATAGCGCCCGCTGCGCCTTCGGGCCCGGCCACACCACCCGGCCCACCGGGAACCGCGCCTGCTGCACCCTCAGGACCGGCCACACCGCCGGGAGCGACCGGTGCCGGCGGAGGCGGCGCTGCACACCCCGTCCCTGTGAGGTCGTAGCAGCCGGGGGGACCGCCCGCGGGGAAGCTCATGGGCGAGGCAAAGGCTGCGGGAGCCAGGGAAATCGCGGCGGCCGCCGCACCGGCGAGAAGGACGGGCGACATCTTCGTCAGGTTGACCAGCATGTCGGGCGATGTACCACGCATTGGGTACTTCGAAACTTTGATTCTTGGTGGCAAAGGGCCGCCTGCGGGTTTGACGCGACTGTCAGCCCGGGTACGCGTCGGCAATGGAACGGCTGAGCGGGCTGGATGCCAGCTTCCTATACATCGAATCGCCCAGCGTGCCGTTGCACGTGTGCTCGATCATCGAGTTGGACACGTCGACCATCCCTGGGGGCTACAGCTTTGATCGACTGATGGACGATCTGGCGACAAGGGTCCAGGCGCTGCCGGAGTTCCGGTCCAAGATCGCCGACAGTCAGTTGAATCTCGATCATCCGGTGTGGGTAGAGGACAAGGATTTTGACCTGTCGCGGCATGTGCACCGGATTGCCTTGCCGTCGCCGGGAGGGCGCAGGGAGCTGTCCGAAGTGTGCGGCCACATCGCGTCGATTCCGTTGGATCGAAGCAAGCCAGTGTGGGAGATGTGGGTGATCGAAGGCGTCGCCGGCGAGGACGCGCATCAGGGCGGGCCGCTCGCGATGATGATCAAGGTGCACCACGCCGCAGTGGACGGGGTGACGGCGACGAATCTGCTCAACCAGCTGTGCAGCCTTGAACCCGATGCACCGCCGCCGGACCCGGTGCCGGGGCCGGGCGACGCGTCGTTGTTCGAGATCGCAGCGGGCGGATTGGTGAGGTTCATGGCGCGTCCGCTGCAGATGGCACGAGCCGTGCCGGCAACGGTGTCGACGGTGGTCGATACCGTGAATCGGGCGCTCAGCGGCCAGGCGATGGCCGCGCCGTTCACTGCGCCGCCGACGGTGTTCAATGCCGACGTTACGGCCGAGCGCAATATCGCATTGGCGCAGTTGGACTTTGACGACATCAAGAACGTGAAGAGCCGCTTCAACGTGAAGATCAACGACGTGGTGCTGGCGTTGTGCGCCGGTGCGCTGCGGGAGTTCTTGGCGGATCGGGGTGAGCTTCCGGACAAGCCATTGGTGGCGGTGGTGCCGATGTCGGTGCATGACGCGTGTGATCGACCGGGGCGCAATCAGGTGTCCGGGATGTTCGTCAATTTGCACACCGACGTCGAGGATCCCGCGGACCGGCTATGCGCGATCGCGGAAGCGAATGCGAGGGCAAAGGAGCACAGTCGAGCGATCGCGCCGTCGTTAGTGCTCGACAAGACCCAGGTCGCTGCGCGTGGAGTGCTCAGCTTCATGTTGGGCTTGGTGGCTCGCACGCCGCTGGGACACATGCCGGTGCACAATTTGGTCATCTCGAATGTGGCTGGGCCGCAAGAGAAATTGTATGGGTTGGGCGCGGAAATCAAAGGGCTGTATCCGCTGGGCCCGATCTTTCATGGCTCCGGATTGAACGTCACGGTGATGTCGCTGGGCGGCAAGTTGAACGTAGGCATCATCTCGTGCCGGAGGCTGGTGGACGATCTTTGGCCGCTGGCTGACCGTTTCCAATCGGAACTGGACGCACTTGTCGCTTGTCGGACCGGCGAGCCCGGGTAGCACACCAGGCGTGTGTTTCGAACACATGTGCGATGGGCATTCTGCCCGCATGAGTAACGCGGAACAGCTGCAAAATCCTGAAAAAGACACGTCGGACTGGGTGACCGGCGATGAGCCGATGACCGGTCCGCAGCACAGCTACCTGCAGACGCTTGCGCAGGAGGCCAAGAAGCAGGTGCCTGACGACTTGACCAAAGCGGAGGCCTCAGAGGCAATCGACCAATTGCAGAAGGAAACCGGTCGCGGCAGGGATTAGTGCTCCTCGTCGCGGCGCTTGATCCGGAGCGTGGCGGTGGGCGCAGAGAATTCCTCCGTCGGAGGAGCCGCGAGCACCGTCGTCGAATCCTCTTTGATCCGAGCGATTCTCGGCATCTGCGACGATTGGGGGCGCCGTGCGATCGTCGGCGGCGCGGATGGCTCAGACTGCGGGGACGGCTGCGCGGGCGGCTCTGGTGGCTCAGCAGTGCCCTTGGTCTCCCCGCGGCGTCCCAGAAGGCCGGCCAGCGGTCCGGTGAACAGCATCGCAACCAGCACGGCGAGGCTCAGCGCGCAGATCAGCACGTCAAATGTGCTGGTGATCTGCTGGGCCAGGTTGTTGCCATAGATCGCGTCAGGCGGCGGTGCGGCATACCGCGGGGCGAGCGCGAGGCCGATGGCAAGGTTCGCGACCGTGAACACGAACAGCACCCCGCTGAAGGCCGCGACGACCGTAGCCGAAACCTCGCTCTTACCGAGTTGGCGTAGCAGCCACCACGCAATCAAACCGGCGATCATGTTGAACGCCGTCATCGCCACGCTGTCGAACAGGGCGCGAGGCAGATCCAGCGATAGGGCGATCAGGTAATCGACGACGCGCAGTGCAGCTGCGGCGAATGCCCAAAACGCAATGAGCGTAAGACATTTCTGAGCCGCCGAGCGGTAGGCGCCCAAGGTCGGCGGTTTGATCAGGAAGACGGCATAGAGCGTTGTCGGTGCGACGATCGCCGCGGCGGCGGCCCAGAACAGATAACCCTCGTAGCCGACGGCGGCGGTTGAGGTGTTCTGTGCGATGCCGTGGAAGGCGTCGATGTCGCGGCCGACGGGCAGAAGCCACACCAGCGTGGCGGCGACTGCGGCCGAAGCGCCTAGCGCGGTCGTGGCCAGCCGTGCGGCGGCGGACTTTTCGATCAGCCACCGCGAGGCGATGACCAACGCGATCATCGCCTCGGCGCCGTAAAGCAGCGTGGTGATGATGACGGCGACATCCCGACCGCCCAAGCCGATGTCAGTGACGAACAGATAGCGCAGCCGCCAGTACAGGTTAAATGCAACCGACAGGGTCGCAAGCGCAATCGATACAGCTCCCAGCAGGCGCGCGAGGCCGTACCAGCGCCGAAAACCGTTGTCCTCGAGCGTGATACTGGTGATCGGCGGTTGCGCGGCGAGCGTTGCGCCGCCGAGGCCCACGATCAGGCCCGGCCCAATACCCGGTGGCGTCAACCCGGTTCCGCCGTCGCGAACCGTTTGCACCAGGTGGTATCCGACGAAGCACGCGGCGACGACGGGGTAGGGGATGCTGAGCAGCAAGCGGATTCGGCTTATGCGGCGGACGTCGGACTGCTGTCCGTCAAGCCGAAACGGCCCAACGTGTGGCGCGAGCGCGGCGCCGAGCGCGAGCAGCGTCACGACGCCGACGAGGACGAAAAGCAGGCCGTTGCTGCCGGGGACACCGAGGCCGAAGTCAAGGCTCCACGGCAACAGCAGGGCCAGCACCAACAGACCGACGGCGACGCTGTCGCGCACGTTGTTGGTGCGGGCGGGCACGTAGCCGACGCGGGGCGACCGGCCGACGGCGGGCGCGGCAGTGGTGGCCACCGCGACGGTGGCCTGCGCGTCGTAACGTGGGTCGCTCACGTGGCGATTTCCCTTCTGAGTGACGAGAGGGGTCGTCACTCAGCGTGCTCATTTTTGCTCTCGTGCACAAGCAACGCTGTGAAAGGGTGGAGTGGTGGATGTAGTCGTCGGGGTGGCGGTCACCGGACGGGTGGCGCGCCTGGCGATGGTTGGCGCCGGTGGTCAGGTATTCGACCAGTACGCGCTTGACCTGCCCGATGACGCGATGACCGACCTGGCGGAGACCATCGTCGGCACCTACCGCGAAGTGGCTGACTCGGGCAACCGGGTGGCCGCGACGCGACTCTGCCTGCCCGACCCATCGACTGCCGAGACCCTGCGGCAGACGGTGTCGGGCGCGGGAGTGCCGAACGTCGAGGTGGTGGCGGAGGCCGATGCGGCAGCGGCGCTGGCCCGCAGGATGGGCGCGGATGCTGCGTTGCTGTTGGCCGACGACGACACGGTGTCGCTGACGACGGTCGGCGAGGACGAGGAGTCGACGTCGGTGCTGGCGTCGCTGCCGATCGGCGCCGCCGGTGCGGCCGTGGCGTGCGCGGCCGTGCTGCAGCAGGCGCACCCGGAGGCTGTCCGGATCATGTTGGTGGGGCAGCGTCTGGATCTGGATTCGATTGCGGCAGAACTGCGTTCGACGGCGCCGATAGAGGTGCCCCCCGATGCGAGCTATGCGATTGCGCGGGGTGCGGCGCAGACGGCCGAGGAGTCCGGGTATCCGGCCGGCGCGGCGACGATGATGGCGCCCGCAGCTGCGGAGGCGACGATGATGGCGCCCGCAGCCGCGGAGGCGACGATGATGGCGCCCGCAGCTGCGGAGGCGACGCAGATGGCGCCGACGGCGGATCCGGCGGCGGTCGGGCCGCAGTTGGCGTACTCGCAGGAGGAGCCGGGCGAATACGAACTGCCGTTCGAACAGCTCGAGGAGTTCGTTCCGGAGCTGGAGGACGAAGAGGCGTACACGGCGATGATCGCGCCGCCGCCGCCGAGGACAGTGCTGATGGGCAGTGCGCTGGCGTTCGTGGTGGTGAGCTTCGCGACGTTGGCGGTCACGGTGGCGATCAACGTCAGGCCGGCGGCTGCGGTCGAAGCGCAGCCGGCGCCGAATGTGCAGTCGGATACCGTGCCCGGGCGGTATCTGCCGCCGGTGCCGCATGAGCCGGATCCGGTGGCGTTGCCGATCGCGGAGGTGTCGCCGCCGCCTGCAGCTCCGGCCGGGCCGAGCGTGCGGATCAACCGGGGGCCGAACAGTGTCGCGCCGGAGGCCCCAGCCCCGGCTCCGCAGGCGCCACCGCCCGAGCCGGGTCCGGCGCCGGAGGTGCCGGTGGTCCCGATTCCGCCGGTGATCCCGTTCCCGCCGTTCAATCCGTTCCCGCCGCCGACGTTCCCGACGACGCCGACGACGGTCACGACGACGCCGACAACGACCACCACGACGCCGACAACGACGACGACCACACCGACAACGACGACGACCACACCGACAACGACCACCACGACGCCGACAACCACGACCACGACCACACAGACGACAACCACGACGTCGTCGGAGGCACCGCCTCCGGTCATTGAGAAGACCGCGCCACCGGTGACGGCTGCGCCGCAACCCGAGTCGCCGGTGTCGCAGGCGCCCGCGTACGTCCCACCGGCAGCGCCCGCCTACACGCCGCCGGCCGTGGCGCCCGCACCTGTAGCGCCGGTCGCACCTGCGCCTGCCCCGGTGATCCAGGCGCCCTCGAGTGGCGGCGGATCGTCAAGCGGCAGTGGAGGTTCCGGCTCGGCGCCGGTGACGACGATCCCGGTGTCGCCGTAGTTCGTTCCTGTGAATCTGCTGGACGGGGAATAGAAGCTCGCGCATCTGGGTTTCCGGAGCACGTGCCCAGACCAGTAGCGAACCCCGCGTCCTTGTCGTCAGCCGTCTTCGGGCAGCGCTGATGCGACAGGGACCTCTAGCTGGGCGATATCCGGCCGTGGCCGCCATGGTCACCCTCGCTTTGATTCCTTACCTGGCGCTGTCGGCAGCGATCGACCCGCTCGTGCCGATCATCTGCAGGGACCTGCACATGACGGCACAGACGATGAGCCTGAGCTCGGGGTTGGGGAACGCGGCGTATGCAGTGGGCACGGTGCTCGCGGTCCAGTTCGCCCAGCACCTGCCGCAGCGACGGATGCTGCTCGGCTATGCGGTTGTGCTTGTCATCGGATCGGTATTGACCGCCTCCGCGCCGAGCGCCGGCCTGTTCATCGGCGGGCACGTGCTGCAGGGGCTGGCGACGAGCATGCTGCTGATCGCCGCTGCGCCGCCGCTGACGATCGGCTTCCCGAGGGACAAGCTGCGCAACACCGCGGTGATCATGAACATGTGCGTGTTCGGGGCCGTGGCGATCGGTCCGTTCATCGGGGGTGCGCAGGCTGAAGCGCACGCCTGGCGGCCGCTGTTCTGGATCATCGCCGCGATCGCGATGTTGGCGTTGGTCATGGCGGCATTGACGTTCGAGGACGCGCCGCCCGCGGATCGCGACGCGCCAACGGACTTGACGGCCATCGCATTGGCGGCGGTCGGATGTACGGCGGCGTTCGTCGGCGCCGCTCAGCTCACCACGCACGGACTTCACGACATCGCCGCGACGGCGCCCATGCTCGGTGGTCTGGCGCTAATCGTGGTGTTGATCGTCTACCAGTTCAAGGCGTCGCAGCCGCTGCTGACGATCCGCACGATGTTGACGAGCGCCATTCCTGTCGCCGGTGTCGGAGTGGCGTTGTTCGCCGCCGCGGCGTCGATCGCGGCGACAGCGCTGACGGCCAACGTGTTGTTGCAGAGCTTCAGCCCGGTCGAGGTGGGGCTGCTGTATCTGCCCGAACTCGGCGGGGCCGTCGTGATGGCCGTGGTGTTCGGGTTCGTGATCACCCGCCGCGCGATGCACTACCTGCCGCTGGTGGGCATGGTGCTGCTGGCGGCGGGGATCGTGGTGTTCTGGTTCGCGCTTCCCGCGAATGTGCCGCTGGCACTGGTGGGTTCGGGATTGACGGGCCTAGCGTTGGGGGCGACGGTGGCGCCAGCGCTGTTCGTTGCGGGATTCTCGCTGCAGTCGGCGAGCCTGCAGAGGGTGTTCGCGATCATCGAATTGCTAAGGGCGGTGGCCGCATTCATGGTGGCCCCGATCCTGGCTCACATCGCCGACGCGCTGCCGGGAGATCTGAATGCGGGCACGCGCGTCACGCTGTGGATCGGTTTCGGGTTGGCGATCGGTGGAGCGGTGTTCGGCGTGATGATCTATCTGCTGAGTGGTGCACGGCCTCAGACACCGGACCTCGACGAGTTCCTCGACGGCGATTCGCCTGCCTGGTATTCGCCGCCGCTGCTGGCGCGGATCAGGGGTCTACCGTCGGCGGCCGCGCCCATTGGTCGCGCTGCACCGCCGCCGACGCTTCAGCCGACGTCCACCGGACCAGTGGTATTCGCCTACGACGGAACCGATCTCGCGCAACGCGCCATCGAACACGCGGCGGATCAATTCGCGCCAGGCCGATGCGCGGTCGTCGTCTGCGTCTGGCAGACCGCCGACGTCGGCTTCACCCCGACCGACTCCACGCACTTCGACGCCGACAAGGCCACGCAGGTACGGCAGGCCGCCGAGAGGACGGCCGCGCACGGGGCGTCACTGGCAGAGCGCGCCGGTTTCGAGACGCAGAGCATGGTGGTGGAAGCGGCGCCGATATGGAAGGGCATCGTGCGGGCCGCCGATGACCTCGACGCGAGTGTGCTCGTGCTCGGCCCGCACCGGCGCAGCGGAGTGCTGGGTCACCTGCAGGGCAGCGTGGCGTCTGCGGTGATCGCGCACACCAACAAGCCGGTGTTCGTCGTTCCCGAGGGCTGCAACGGCCGCTTGGTGAAGCCCGAAACTAGTTCAGCGAGAAATGGTTTCGAACCAGCCCAACGCTGAGCGAGAAGTCGATCAGCACGGTGCTAGCCTACCTACCCGGTCCTCATTTCACGAAAGTGAAAATTTCTGACCCATCCTGCATCAATTCTGCATCGAATCACTTCCGGCGGGTACACACCGTCACCGCCGCACACCAGGAGGAATCCGCAGATGAACATGCCCAAATCCCACGCCTCGCCCTCCGGCAGATTGACGAAAACGCTTGTCCAGGTGGCTGAGTCGGCGGTGTCGGTAGTGGGCATCCGTACCGTCGAGGAGCCGGCGCACAGTTCACAACAGTTGACGAAGCAGGTGCAGATCCGCCGGTACGGTCGGCGGATTGCCGCGGAAACGATCGTGAGCGGTGACGAGATATCGGCGCGCAGCGCGGGCTTCCGCCGGCTGGCCGGCTACATCTTCGGAGGCAACCGGAGCCACGCTCACATCGACATGACCGCTCCGGTCGGTCAACAGATCGCGATGACGGCACCGGTGACCAGTACGTCATCGTCATCGGGCTGGGTCATCCGGTTCTACATGCCCGCAGACTCCACGATGGAGTCGCTGCCGGTACCCGACGACGAGCGCGTCCGGTTGGTGCCGGTGGCGGGTGAATCGGTGGCGGTGCTGAGATTCAGCGGCGTTGCGAGCCCGGCCGCGGTGGCGGCGCGGACCGCGGAGTTGCAACGGGAACTGCAGGCATATGGGTTCGAGACGGCGGGGCCGCCTGCGACCTGGCTGTACGACCCGCCGTGGACCCTCCCGTTTCGTCGTCGGAACGAGATCGTGGTGCCGATCGCATAGTCCGCGGAAGAGGCCGGCGTTTCGAACAAGCGTGCGAGGGATATACCGCCGCATGAGTGATGACACACAGCTGCGTCGGTCGGAAGAGGATGTCGCCACGAGATTGGCCGACCAATTTATAGACGGGGCATGGGTTTTCGAGCTGGCTGCGGTCGCCGACCCCACTGCAATACCGGATGCGGTGGCAAGTGGGCCGATTGCTAACCCGCGGTTACGACGAAGCAAACACTAAAGCGGCGCGTCAAGGCTGCCAGGGAAGGGTGATACGTTGCGCGCCGGTGACAATGCTGGGCGCATCGCCAGTCACCTGTAACCGCTTGTGGCTGAATGAACCTCGGAGATTGCTGTGTCCCTGCTGAGTCGCAGAGGCTTCCTCGTGGGTTTGACCGCTGCGGTGGTTCTGCCGCCGACGGCGGCTACCGCGGAGGTTGCGCGGTCGCTGCTCAACGCCACTCCGCAGAACGCCGCGGCGGCGGCTCGCGCGGAAACCGCCCCGGCAGCGGCATCGGTGGGCGCGACGGGGCAGGCACCCCAGCCACTGCACTCGGCAGCGCCCATCTCGCGGTCCGCCCTGCCCGACCGCGGCGTGGTGAGCACACTGCCTGGCCAGGGTGATCTGCTCGCACTGACCGTCGACGACGGCGTGAACACCGACGTCGTTCGCCTCTACGCGGAGTTCGCCAGGAGGACCGGACAGCGGCTGACCTTCTTCGTCAACGGCACCTACCGCTCGTGGACGGACAACGCGACGCTGTTGCGGCCACTGGTCGAAGCCGGACAGATTCAACTGGGCAACCACAGCTTCTCTCACCCTGACCTGACCAAGCTGGCGCCATCCGAGGTCGCCGACGAGATCCGCCGCAACGACGCATTTCTGACCAACACCTTTGGCGTCGACGCCCGCCCCTACCTGCGCCCGCCCTACGGCAAACACAATGCCGCGACGGAGGCGGTCGCCGCAGACCTCGGCTACACCATCACCACGATGTGGTCTGGCTCGCTTGCTGACTCGACAGTCATCACCGAGGACTATTTGCTCAAGATGGCCGACACTTACTTTCGGCCGCACAACATCGTGCTCGGCCACCTCAACCACCTGCCGGTCACTCGAGTCTTCGACCAGCTCGACGAGTTGATCCGCAGCCGGGGGCTGCGCACCGTGACCCTCGATGACGTGTTCATCCGTCCGCCCGCGTTGTAGCGATGTGGCGCCGTCACGCCCACCCGGTGCCGAATGCCCGCCGGACGGGTGTCGCCGCTCTCCGGCTAGGCGACCACGCCTGGTCTCATGCCTCAGCCGCCGAAAGTCGGCCGTCGGGCTCAACGTGCAGCGTGCCCGTCTCGTGAACCCCCGGTGTCGGCGGCAGCACATGCCGTCCACCGGGCGACCGGCGCCACAGGAGGTAGAGCAGAGCCCCGGACGCGGAAACGGCGGCAATGAGTGTGGGCCAGATCAGCGCCTGCGCCAGCCACACGCGCCGCTGAACTTTGACGATCCGCCGTTGCGCACGCCGAAGTCGGTTGAGCTTGTCCATGCGCCTCATATGCCCGGCGGTGGTCAGGCGGAAACGCGTTCACCTGGAAGTGGCTGTCCGTGTGATTGCGGGAGCTGGCGGGTCGCGGCAAATTCAGTACGGGATCGTGGGTGCCGCCGCAGGAGTCACTACCGCCATGATCGGCGTGCACAATTTCGGGGAAGGAGCAGTGCGGCCGGCTAGGGCAGCGCTAGCCGGCAATACCGGGATCGGCGACTCGTTCCCACGTTCACGTCCGACCTTTGCCGCGTGACTGGGCCTTGCGACCGTGGGTTCGATTTTCGTCGAGGCAGCACCCGGCCGTGGGACACGCCCGACGCACTCGTGGACCGCTGGCGCAAGGAGTGCCGACCGGCGCGCCGAGCCGATCGCCCCATCCGTTCGCTCCACAGCAACGAATCCCGATTGAGGAACCGTATTTCGGGAAAGGAATTGTCGTGGACGCTGTGCGATTGGTTTCGCGGCTCATCATGCGGACCGCAGTGGTGTTGGTGACGACTGCCCGGGGAGCCGCAAACGGTGTGAGGACCGCTGCGGCGCTCGCCACGTCGCGCGACGTTGTGGACCACCACGAAAGCCAAGGTCACGCCATGTCCTTGCCTCACTCGCCACGCGGATGCGCCCGGTGAGCCGGCGAAACGAATACACCGGCGAGACATGTGACTGCGGTCGGCCCATGTACGTCAGGGTGGTGAACATCGGCTCGCGGCCGGAGTCCCGGCGTGGACCGTCATGCTGGTATGACGGATGCCCTCTTCACCAGGACAGGCAGCAGACGTACTCGACCGTCCGTCTCGACAACCAGGCCTGACGCCCGGCACCGCCGGAACTGCGCCGCCGACTTCACACGCTTGCTGAACGCATTCCTGCTGCGGCTTTTGCGAGAGCCGTTATCGTAGATCGGCCTGGATCCACTGATGAGGGAGGCGCGGCTGCAGCGATTGCCCGTTGTCTTCGGCGCTGATGCTTCGCGCATGACAACGTAGTGACGTGATGCGCGAGTTGCGGACAAAGATCAGTTAGGAGCAGTCGTTTTCGCCTGGTGGGGTGAGACGGTATACCGCTACCGATCCATAGTGGTCGGAGTCATGGTTGCGCTGTGCCTGGGCGGTGGCGCGTACGGTCTGACTCTCGGCGCACATCTCACTCAGAGCGGTTTCTACGACAGTGGCAGCGAGTCGGCGAGGGCGTCGCGCCTTGGTGACGAGGCGTACGGCCGCGATACCTCAGGCCACATCGTGGCGATCTACTCGGCTCCGGACGGCAAGACCGTCGACAATCGAGCGTTCACCAAGAAGATCCTCGACAACCTCGCCAAGGTCGAAAAGGAACGCCCAGACCAGATCCTTCGGTCGGTCGGCTACTTCAAGAACCCAAAGCTGCTGCGCAACATGGCTGACGCCGGCAGAAAGCACGCGTTCATGTCGATACAGCTCAAGGGAGACGACGACGACACCATCCTGAAGAACTACCGGACGGTCCAGCACGATTTCGCTATCCCGGGCGTCGATGTGAAGCTGGCCGGTTTGCAGCCGTTGGCCAACGAGCTGATGGGGACCATCGGCGAAGACCAGCAGCGGGCCGAACTTCTGGCCATACCGCTGGTGGCGGTGTTGTTGTTCTTCGTGTTTGGTGGTGTGGTCGCGGCGTTCCTGCCGGCGATGGTCGGTGGTCTGAGCATCGCCGGCTCGCTGGGCATCATGCGGTTGATCGCGATATCGGGGCCGGTGCACTATTTCGCCCAGCCGGTTGTGACGCTGATCGGTTTGGGCATCGCCATCGACTACGGGCTGTTCGTCGTCAGCCGCTTCCGCGAGGAGATCGCCGAGGGCTATGACACCGAGACTGCGGTACGCCGTGCCGTGATGACGGCCGGGCGGACCGTGGTGTTTTCCTCGGTGCTCATCGTGGCATCCGCGGCCTGCTTGCTGCTGTTCCCGCAGGGCTTCCTCAGATCGCTCACCTACGCGATGATCGCTTCGGTCATGTTGTCGGCGATACTGTCGATCACTGTGCTCCCTGCATTACTGGGGATGCTGGGCCGCCACGTCGACGACTTGGGCGTGTACTCGTTCCTGCGGGTTCCGTTCTTCCGCAACTGGAAACCCACCAACTGGTGGTTGCACTGGCTCGGCGCGCGCGTGCAGAAGACCAAGACCCGCGAAGAGGTCGAGAACGGCTTCTGGGGCAAGCTCGTCGACCGTGTGATGAAGCGGCCACTGGTTTTTGCCGTGCCGATCGTCGTAGTCATGATTTGGCTGATCGTCCCGCTGAGCAATCTGTCATTGGGCGGTATCAGCGAAAAGTACCTGCCCCCAACGGATTCGGTGCGTCAGGCGCAGCAGGAGTTCGACAAGATCTTCCCGGGGTTCCGCACCGAGACGCTGACGCTGGTGATCCATAGCAATAACGGCCGCCCGGTGACCAACGCTCAGGTCGAGGAAATCCGCGCCGAGGCGATGACGATTTCGGGCTTCGTCGATGCGGACAACAATCCGGCCAACATGTGGAAGGAGCGCCCCTATCTCGACGGCGCAACGAAAGACCCATCGGTTCGGGTGATCCAAAACGGCCTTGTGAACCGTAATGACGCCGACACGAAGGTCACCGAGTTGCGTGCAATCACGGCGCCGCGCGGCCTGACTGTCTGGGTGGGCGGCACGCCCGCGCTCGAACAGGACAGCATCCACAGCATCTTTTCGAGGCTGCCGCTGATGGCGGTCCTCTTGATCGGCACGAGCACGGTGCTGATGTTCCTGGCGTTCGGGTCAATGGTGTTGCCCATCAAGGCCGCGATCATGAGCGTATTGACACTAGGTTCGACGTTGGGCGTGTTGACGTGGATATTCGTCGACGGCCACTTGTCCACGTTGCTGAATTTCACGCCGACCCCGTTGACGGCCCCGGTGATCGGCCTCGTCATCGTGGTGATCTATGGCCTGTCGACCGATTACGAAGTCTTCCTCGTGTCCCGGATGGTCGAGGCACGCGAGCATGGGGCGTCGACGGCGAACGCTATCCGCATCGGTACGGCGACTACCGGCCGCCTCATCACCGCGGCGGCCTTGGTTCTGGTTGTGGTGGCGGGCGCCTTTGTCTTCTCGGACCTGGTGATGATGAAGTACCTGGCGTTCGGTTTGGTCACGGCGTTGCTGCTGGACGCGACGGTGGTCCGGATGTTCCTTGTTCCGTCGGTGATGAAGTTGCTCCGCGACGAGTGCTGGTGGGCGCCGCAGTGGATGAAACGATTGCAAAACCGGCTGGGGCTCAGCGAGATTGATCTGCCCGACGAGCGCAAGCCCCGGGCCATGCCGGCTGAGGACCTGGAGATGGCGGTGATCGGGGCCGCGCCGATGCCAGATGTCGGTTCCGCCGGTGACGGTGAATTGCAGCAGATCTCTTCGACTGAGAACTCGGAGAATGGTGACTCTGCTTCGACGGCCGCGGTTCCGGTTCTGCAGCAACAGGATCCGGGCACCGCATCTGCGGGCTGAGGTGGTCACGGCGACGGGTGACGAGTGCTCACCGCCAACGGCAGCTGATCCTGGGAATGCATGCGACCCGGGGTTGTCATCAAATCATGACAACCTCGATCCAGGCTGAGCTGCACCCCAAGGATCCTCCAAGGCATTCGTCGCAGCGTTTCGGTACCGGTCGAGGGCCGGCTATGCGAAAGGGACGGCTATGAAGCGACTATTTGTGGGCGTTGCCACAGCTGCCTTGCTGTCCGGCGGCGCGGTCGCCGCCGGCCTGGGTGCAGGTACCGCTCAGGCGGGCGATGACTGCACGCCAGCCGCAATGGTGGGCGCTATTTGCTACGGCCCAAATCACTGGTGCCCAGGGGATTCCCTGTTCCACCTGACCCAGAATCACGTCTACAACCCGGTGACGTGGGACATGAATGTCTGCCACACCTACTAGCACGTGGCGCCCGAGGACGCCAATCAAGGCCAGGGCATTTATGAGGGACCCAATCCTCCGCCTCCGCAAGCTCCTCCCATGGGGTGGCCGGGCGGCCCTCCGCCTCCTCCCAGCCTGCCTGCGCCTCCCGGCATGTGCTGGGCGATGTGGATTCCCGCGCCTTGCCCGAATGGGTAGCCGGTCGCCACGTCACACCGACTCGGGCACACGATCCTTCGACCGCATCTCCTGACGTAGCGAGGCGAACTCCGAGATCGTCCGTGTCGCCACTGAGGCGACCGGCCGGGCGTTGCGGCCCGTTGGCTCGGTCTTGGACACCATCACCACGCTGTCGATGTAGGGCTGGATTGTGGTGGCGTTCTGCACCGTCGCGACGATGACCAGTTGGAAGCCGAACTTGCGGAACGCCTGCAGTGCCTGCTGCGCGAACTGCGGGTCCGACTTGCTGAACGCTTCGTCGAGCATCAGCTGCGCGAAAACCGGCTTGTTGTCGGCACTTTCGGGACTCGCCAGGTTGAAGCTCAGTGCACCGGCGAGGCAGAACGCCATCAGCTTCTCCTGCTCGCCGCCGGAGTTGTCGCCCGCATTGCTGTGCGTGCGGATCAACTCGTCGTTGGTCACATCCCACTCCGCGCAGTCGAACGTAAACCGGTTGCGCACGTCCAGCGCGTCGCGCGTCCACGCCTTGTCCTCCGGCGCCGTCGACGCCAGCCGATTACGCAGCCGCAAAATGTCGGCGTACTGATCGAGGATCGCCTGCTTGTCGCCCAGCCCGACCTCGGCGATGCGCCGCGAAATCGACCGCACAATCTCGGTCAGCTCGGCCACAGCCGGCAGCTGCCGCGGCGTCGCCCGCAGCGTCAGCCGTGTGCCGCGATTGAACTCCACCGCACCCAAACCCGTGTTGACACGGTCGATTTGATCGCTGATCCGCCGCGCCTCCTGCTCGGCGACGCGGTGCAGCGTCAAGATCGCGTCGGGCGCCTGCTCGGTGACCAGCCGCATCATCCGCTCATAGGCCTCGGGCAACTCGCGCTCGTCGATGTGCTTGCACAGCGCGACGTAGTCGTGCACGCGCTCGTCAAAGTCATCTGAGTCGTTCGGAATCGCGTCCGGGAACGATGTGTCGAACGTATTGAGGATGCGCGCCAGTTCGTCGTAAGAGCGGCGCCGGCTCTCGCGCAGTTGTTCGCGTTCCTTCTTGATCGCGGTGAAGAGCGCATCGCGATGCGGTTCGGGATCGAGCAATTCCAGCGTGACGGGAAGCGCGGCGGCGTAGCGGTTCAGCAGATCGGTCAGCGGCTCGGAGACGAACGCCGGAGACAGCCGCTCCTGCAAATCCATCAGCCGTGTCCGCCGGTCGTCGAGGGCGTCACGCCGCGTCTGGATCGCACCGCGGCGCGTCATGAATTTCTGGATCTGCGACCAACATTCGTCGGCGCGGGCGTTGAGCGCATCGAGGTCGGGGTTCTCGGCCATCAGCAACTCGTACTGCTCGCGCAGCCGCTCGGCGTGCCCGTCGGCGGTCTCGGTATCGATCTGGCTCCACTGCGGGTACTGCTCGCAGATCGCCTTGCACGCCGCGGCTCGGTCGCGCCACTGCTGACGCTGGGCGGCGATGTCGTCGGCGACCCGCCGCGCTTTTTGGTAGGCCTCTTCGGCGGCGGCCAGTTCGACGGTCAGCGCGTTGATCTTCGCGGTGACGTCGCCCTGGTACAGGTACTCGGACTGCTTGACCGGACGCCGGTCGTCCTTGACGGCCAGCCGGTCGGAGTCCTTGTACAGCCCGGTGTCCGTGACGGCGCGGCGGAACCGGTCGAACACGCCGGGGGTGTCGACGCAGACATGGTCACCGGCATTGGTGATGACGTCGACGGCCTCGGCGGCACATGGATGCTGAGGATCGACGGCAAACAGCTTGCCTGCCAACGTATTCGGCTCAGGGTCCACAGGCTCGGCGCCGAGGAACTTCGCTCGTACGTGGTGCAGTTGCAGCCGGCCGCGCATGTCGGTGTCGTTGACGAACCGCAGCACCTTCTCCCAGTGCTGGTCGGGCACCAGCAGCCGAAGGCCCGCGCCGCGCAGCACCTTCTCGACGGCTGTGCGCCAACGCGTTTGGTCGGACTTGAGATCCAGCAGCTCGGCGATGTAAGGCAGCTCGGTTGCGTCGGCACCGACTTCGGCGCAGATGTGGTCGCGCATCGCGAGCGCGAACTCCGGCAGCGCGGAGCCGACGAGCTCGACGCGCTTGAGTTCTTTGGCGGCGGCGTCGCGGGCGATACGCGCGGACTTCTGCGCGTATTCCGCGTCGGTGGACGCTTCGCGGTTGCGTTCGACCTTCGCGAGCATCTCGGTGGCTTGTGCGAGCAGTTCCTCACGCAGGTTCCAGAACTCGTCGGCCGTGTCCGGGATGTCGATGTCGTGGGCGGTGAGCAGGTCCTCGTAGGCGGCGCGCCGGCGCTCGACCTGCTCCGCCTCCGTCTCGGCGGCGGTCACCTGGGACTGCAGCGGGGCGATGTTGGCGCTGGATCCGCTGATCTGCGAGTTGAGCGAATCCGCCTCGGCCTTAGCCAGATTCAGCGACCGGGTGACGTCCTCGTACTCGTTCTCGAGCTGGTCGATGGTGCCATCGAGCGTCGCGATCTGGGCGGGGCACTGCGCGAGGCGGACGTGGTCGGTGTACGCGCGGACCATCGGCGCGTCGACGAGGTCGATGATGCCGAGGTCCGACGACTCCGAGGCGTAGCGCTGCTGGATGGTCTCGATGTCACCGAGGATCTTGCGCTTCTTCTGCGCGACGGCCAGCAGTTCGCGGGCCTCGACCAGCGGGTCGATCTGCTTGAGCGCCTCGGGCAGCCGAGCGAGGCTGTCGGGTTCGTCGAGCATGAACTCGCGGACGAATTGCTCAAGTCCGCCAACGCTTTTCAGTGACTTGGCCTTGCCGAGGAGCTGCTGGGCGGCGTCGGAGGCGCGAATGCCGATGGTGGCGTACAGCTGCGCGAGATATTGCGATTCGACCTTGGTGGAGAACCGCCAGTGTTCTTTGAACACGCCTGCGTCGAAGCGGCCGGCGGCCCAGCGGTTGCAGACGTCCTCGATGTCGAGGTCGCCGTCGCCGAGCACGAAGCGGCTGGAGGAGTCGTTGCGGGACTCGCCGGTGAGCCACTTGAGCACCAGGCCGGTGACGGTGCGGCCGGAGTCGCTGGCGTAAGTGACCGCGACGGCCGACCAGGCGGTGCCGTCGCCGCGCAGGTACATCACGCGGCTGGTGCCGCCATCTGACCGCTGGCCCCACGCGCCGCGGACGTACTTGTCGACGGTGCGGCGGCCGGCGCTGGATCCGGCGGCGGTGTTGTCGCCGGAGGCGTTGAAGTTGCGCCGGTTGAACGGCAGGAAGCCGAGCGAAATTGCGTCCAGCAGTGAGGATTTGCCGCTACCGGAGGCGCCGGCGATCAGCGCGCCGCCAGAGCTGAACGGGATGGAGTGGTAGCCGTCGAAGACGCCCCAGTTGATGACCTGCAGCCGGGACAAGTGGAACTGTTCAGTCAATTCGGCTAATTCCCCCGCGCTCCGTGTTGTCGTGCACCTAGCGCTCCTCGATCTGTCATTTGTCGGATGCCTCAACATAGGCGACGGGCCCGACATCGTCGGCGCGGGAAGGGTCGTGTCGGCTGAGAAATCCGTCACCCGAACTGTTTGCCGATGTCAGCCGAAGGCACGCTTTGTGAGACGTCGTGCGCTTCGAGTGACCCGCGATGTCACTGCGACTAATGAGACCTATGGGGCGTTCAGTTCCAACACCCGACGATTCCCGTAGTCAGTGACATAGACATCGCCGTCTGAGCCCACCGCTACACCCCAAGGTTTCTTCAGTCCGGACACGGGTACGTCTGTCGAACTTGCTTCACCTGCAGCCAATTTCGAGACTCGACCGTCGCCGTAGCCGGTGACGTAAACGGTTCCGGCTTTGTCGACGGCGATTCCGTTCGGCCCGTGCAGGTCTGTGAAGGGCAACTCGGTGGGGTCGCTCGTGCCCCCTCCCAATTTCAGTACGCGGTTGTTGTGTGAGTCGGCCACGTATACGTTGTCGGCGGTATCTACTGCCACACCGAACGGTTTGCTGAGACCGGCGAAGGGCAATTCGACGGCGTTGGCGTCACCGCCTGAAATCTTCAGCACGCGATCGTTGTACGTGTCGGCTACGTAGACGTTGCCGCCACCGTCGACGGCGATGCCACTTGGCCTATTGAGTCCGGCGATAGAAAGTTCCGTGGTGTTGCTGGCACCTGGAGCCAATTTCAGCACTCGGTCATTGACGTAGTCAGTGGCGTAGAGGGTTCCAGTTGAGTCGACTGCCACGCTGACGGGACCCGCTCCTGTGAAGGGCAGCTTCGCCGCGCCGGTGTGGGCCGCCGACATCTTCAGAACTTGGTTGTCGGCGATGTCAGTGGCTACATCAGCGATATAGACGTTGCCGTTGCCATCGACGGCCACCCCTTGAGGCCCGTGAAGCGAGCCGAAGGGCAGCTCGATTGGACCGGACGGATGCGCGATGCTGGGCGGTGACGGCAGTGTCGTCTCCGAGTGCTGCATGGCAGAGGACACGATGGCGGCGACCGTAACTCCAATGACGGCTATTAATACAAGCCCCATCCACATCCACTTGGCCTTCCCGCCTCGGGTCGGAGGTGAAGGAGACGAGGGCTGCGGTGGCCATGGGTTAGGGGGCGGTGGCAGAGTCATGACTGCACTTTCGTCTCAGTGGAGTGGCGAGAATTCGACGGGGACGTTCCACTGTCGCATCTAAGCCGTGACTGGTCATTAACCACGTCATCGTCACCAAATTTCCTGTGATTGGCAGGTGCGCTGTTGATATAGCCTTTGATCATGTCTAGCGGAAAGTTCGAGGTAGACACCGGTGTGCTCCACTCGGGGAGCGACTTCAGCGGGTTTGCCGGAGCCGCAGCACGGAAAGCGGCGAATCGGCTATCAGGGGCATCTTTGCCACAGGGCATATTCGGTGACTTCGCCGCTGCGGACGCCTTTCACATCGCGGTCACCAGCGCTCGCGAGACCCACGTCGCGCGGTCGCGCGATCACGATGCACGGCTGACGGATATTTCGAGTAAGGGACACATCGGTGCGCGAGCGCTAGCTGACACGGACACCGGAGCGGCCGAGACGATCGGTTCGGCTGGCGACCACGTGGGCGAAGTCGGCTCTTGAGCCAATTTGTCAACTTCACGGAAACCGAGTTGGCCGCGGCCGCGGGAGGCGACCCTTGGAAGCTGAACAAAGAAATACAGGCGGGGGACGCCGGCGCGATCAATGATCTGGCCGATGCGTTTCACCAAGCCGGTTTCCACGTTCGGGAAGCGAACGACGAGTTCGACGCGGCCAAGCGCCAATTCAAAGAGGCGTACCGGCGAAATGACGCCGAATACCCAATCGACGAATCGCATGAGGTCCAACGGGCCGCGACTCAGCTAGCCGGCCATCCGGAAGAACTTTCGCGTATCGCAGTGGATTTGGAGCAAGTCGCCGCTTCGCTCGCGGTCGCACAGCGCGACAGCGACGCCGAGATCTCGGCGCTCGAATCGCAGCTGCACGCCATTGACGACCAAATCACCGCTGCCGCAGCGGATTCGCCGTCGCAGGCGGCTCAGTTGCTCGAGTCGGCGAAAGCCGCAACTCGGGCGGGCGTCGGACAACTTGAGCAGTTCCGCGGTGCCTACGTTGCGCAGCTCAACGCAGCGGAGGCAGCGATGATGGCGTCAGGGTACGCGCCGGACGTGATCGATGACCTTGACGGGGTGGCCGGTAACGCACCTGAAGAAGTCGCCCAGCGGTACGACAAATCGGGACAGCGGGCGCGTGATCAGGCCATGGTCGACAAAGCCAATGCCCAAGGCAGACACGCCTATTTGCCAGGCATGGAGGGTCAGCCCGGCTATATGACAAGGGCGGAGGCCGACGCCGCGGCCCGCTTGCGCGACTACCAAGCGATTACCGATCCTGCACACGGCTATGTACGTACGGCGCATGCGCATGGTGATGACCGGCCGACACGGTTGGCGGGTCAACGGCTCGATGACTACATGACGGCTACATCGTCCGGACCCGTGTCGAAAGATGTGGTCCTCGGCGGTGACGCGCGCACCCGCGCTCAGGCGAGGCTCAACCTCCAACACGACCTGGAAAACGGAAACTTGTCCTGGCATCAACAACCCATGACGCCGGACGACGCCACACAGTTGATGGATCAGATTGAAGTGACCGACCGGTCCACTGCGCTAACGAGGTTGCAGCAGCAACTCCATGAGGCGGGAATGACGCCGCAGGGGGCAGCAGGTGTCGCCCAGAATATGTCCCACGGAATAGTTCCGAAAGAACTCGTTGAGGGTGCATCGGCTGCCGGCAAGCCGATCGCCGGTGGGGCAGAGGCCTTTGACCGATTCGGCGAATCGCTGCCCACAGGCAAGCACTGGCAAGGAGCGACATTTTCAGCCGAAGACGTCGAGACGCTCAAGAAGATCGGCGGAAAACTTGGTTGGGCTGGCACCGCAATAGATTTGGGAGTGGGATTGTATGAGTGGCAGCATGGTGCACCGCTCGGAGAAGTAGCTTCGAAGACTGCAGGTGGTATGGCTGGGGCATGGGCGCTCGGAGCGATTGGAGCCGAGGTAGGCGCGGTGGGCGGTCCACCCGGGGTGTTCCTCGGCGCGCTCGCCTTTGGCACGGTCGGCGCGATGGGCGGTGAGGAAGCGGGGAAGGCGGCTTACAAATGGCTTACGGGGTAAATCATTAACGTCCCATTCGTAGTCACAACCTTCGTCGGCGTGCTGCTGCCGATGCTCGCTCCGCACAAGAACGACGCGGTGGGCCGCAGGATGTTCTGGGCGGGCTTCCTCATCGGGTCGGTGTCCGCGTTCTTCATTGCGTTCCCGCCGGACTGGAAATCCGGCACTCTGTTGTCGCTGTTGGTCGCTGTGCTGATGTTGATGACCGCCTACTTCACTAGCCCCTACCTCAAATTTGGTGGCAAGGTCATCGCATTCTCCACAGCGGATGCCGGAACTGGAGCCCAGGATGCAGCTTTCACGTCAGCGCGAAAGTTGTGGTGGCTGATGGTTCCAGCGATGGCCTTGTGTGCGTTCAACATTGGCCAGTACGTAATCCACAAAGAGAATCCACGATTGGCTGCGGTGATGGCCGTCGCGGTCGTAGCCGTGGCGATCGTCTTCGGTTACGGCGACGGACGAGCCCGGTATTCGATTGCACGCAGGCAACTTCCGCAGTTCGTCGTCGTATCGTTCGTGACGCTGGGCCTGTTCACCGTGTTGTACTTCGGCGGCTACGCGCTAGGAAAGCAGCGTTCGCGCCCTCACCGACAATCCATGGACGACCGCGCGTAGCGGCTCAGTCGTCCTCGTCCACAACTTCTTCTGCCGGCGCGCCGCCGTTGAGCAGTTGTTCGAACTGCTGCTGGAGTTCGGTGATGACCGAGGCGGTCACGACGGCGGTGATGACGGGGGAGATGGTGTAGCTGTCCTCGTCGTCGCGGGTCTTACGCAGGATCTCCAGGCCGGTGAGGCGGGCGATGGCGCCGTCGATGCGGGCGGCGAAGGTGACGGCGTCGCGGTCGGTGTCGTTGAGCACACCGGAGAACTTGCCGTGCATCTCGTCGCGACTGATGACGACGGCTTGCCCAGCGTTGGCGCGCATCATCTGTGCGAGGTGCAGTGCGAGGATCGAGTCGTAGGTGCCGAGCGGCTCGCGGCGCAGAAGCTTTATGCCCCTTGCAGATTCGTAACGGGCCTGTTCGACGAACGCGACGTCGGTCCCGTCGACGATGCGCAGCAACAGGTCGAGTTCGGAGAGCCTAACCGACAGTTCTTTGCGGTATTCGAGGACCCAGCTGTAGACATCGGCGTCGGCCTCGGCGCTGATGTAGCGGCGGGTGAGCAGGTGCTGCAGCGCCCAGCACGCGCGGTCGGGCAGTTCGGAGACGTCACCGTCGAAACGAGGCCGACGCTGGACGGGTGGGCGGGCGGACTGGTCGACCTGCGGCAGGGAGGAGAAGTCAATGTCGGCTTCAGCGGTCACCTGCATTCCTCACTCTGTAGTGGGTCGGACGTCCCAACATAGGTCACGGTTGCGACATGTTCGTGGCGGCACGGCGCCGTGTCGGCGCAGAAATTCGGGGCGTCACCGGTTTGCCGAGGTCAGCGGAATGTCCGCGCTCCCAACGCATCGCGGCCAACTGGTGCCGCTGTGATACATGAGGCATATGGTGTCTGAGCGGGCGTCTCAGCCTTGATCGGCGATGAGTCTCTGGAGGACGTCCACGATCTGTTGTTGGCCTGCGGCCGCCGGTTCGACGCCACGCAACACCACCCGCAGACGCGCGGTCTTCACTCGTGTGGCTCCGCGTCGACGGATGCCGTTGCGGCACAACACTTCTTGTACTTGCGTCCAGACCCGCACCAGCACGGGTCGTTGCGGCCCGGTGGCCAAGGGATCAGAGAGGGGTGGTCGGCGGTCGCTGCCAGGTGGGCGGCATATTCGGACCGGGCGCCGGCTGAATCGGGCTGGTGCCCGTGTTCGGCGCACCAGGCGGTGAACGGCGCCACCCGCACGGGGCGATCACCATCGGCGGCAGGCCGGCTTCCGCGTACTCGACAAGTATGTGCTGCATCGTTCCGCAGTATTGCGGGTGCGGCAGCGGCCCGTCCGGGCCGGCCACCCGATCGCTTCCGGCAAAATCAGGCCACAACATCGTCGCCTGCTCGTAGTCCCCGGCCGGCAGCCACGCGAACGCCACCGCGCCAACCCCGCCGGTGGGTCGCGGCGTGAACTCTTCCTCTGGACCTGTCATCGGTTCGCATCCTCTCGCAAAGCTGCGACGCGCACCATCTGCGGTAATCGTTTATGCCGCGGGTCGGCCTCAGCGAAGATCGTTGTACGACATCGTCTTCCGACCGCGGGTTATCTACTCGAGTGAGCACGGTGAGTTTCGTCTCGGTGGGAGAGCAGTCTCCATTGGACCTGTATCGCCGCGAACAGGAACGCCGTGCTGATGCCGAACAGCAGCACGCCGTTCACCGCTTGAAGCGCACTCAACATCTGAAACCGGGCCGGCACCGCCAATCCCGGTACATCGAACGTCGTCATGGTGGCCAAGGCGTACACGGACGCATTAGTCACCGAGTCCAGCGCGCCAAGGCCCCAATACGCTAGTGCCCACAGGAAGCCCTCGACCCCGTGCAGGGCGGCGAGGATCAGCGCGACGGCCCCGATGTGGCCGATCATGGTCGGGACCGCCCGCAGCCGCTCGGCCGTGGGCTTGTCGGCACGAACCCGAATTCTGGCCTCCAGACCGAAGGCCATCACCACCACCGCGGTGGTATGGATCGCGATGGTCAGCACGATGAGCGCAAGGCCCACGCTCCAACTCGCAAGATCCACCCATCTTCCCTACCACCGGCCACGTTGGCAGACGGCCGATTCGCCAGCCTCGAGGCGACTACAGGCGTGTACTGAGGGGTATCCAGATGCTTCTGACGTGTGGGGAGTAAGCCGTGGGCGACTTCGGGATAGCGGGTCTATGGGTGCTGCTGGCCCTGTCCCTTGTCGCGGCGGTGGCGGTCGCGGCCGCCAGTGTTTGGCTGGCGCATCGCATGCTCCCAGACCCGGTGAGCGAGGGGCACAACGGAGCGTTGTCGCCGTTCCTGACCTGTGTCGGCCTGGTGTATGGCGCGCTGCTGGGATTCGTCATCGTGGTTGCGTGGGAGCAGTTCTCGTCTGCGGAGACCAATGTGTCCAACGAGGCGTCGACGTTGATCACGATGTACCGGCAGACCGTCGGCATGCCGGTGCCGGAGCAGACCCAGATGCGGGTATTGCTGCGCAAGTACTCGGACGCGGTCTCTGGGCCTGAATGGGCGAGCGCGATACGGGCCCGCACCGGAACCGAAGGCGCGCGAGACGCGCTCAACGAGATGTACCGACTGCTCGGCAGCGAGAAGTCCAGTGTCGCGTCGAGTCCGATCAGTCAGAAGTTTCTAGATCAGCTGGGAACGTTGGCGTCGCAGCGCAATCAGCGGATCCTGGACGCCAAACCGCGAATACCCGGCTTGCTGTGGACGGGGCTGCTGTTCGGCGGTGTCGTGCTGCTGGGGCTCGGCGGTTTCATGCGGCTGGGCAGCACGCGGGCGCATCTAGGGCTGCTGAGCGCGGTCGCCGTGCTGCTCGGCTTGCTGCTGTTCGTGGTGTTCTGGCTCGACCATCCATTCGGCAACCAGTTGGGTGTGACGTCCGAACCGTTCGAGCAGTCGCTGACTGTCTTCGACTCAATCGATCGCGGGACCTGACCCTAGGCCGAAGCCGGTTCCGAAGTTGACGATGGCTGCGTGACCGCCACCAACCGTCGACCGGACCGCTACTTCGTGGGGAGGTAGTGATATAGCTCGAACGACGCCTGCTCGACCCAGCCGCGCTGTAGCTTTCCGTCGTCTACGGTCCAGACGGCGGTGCCGGTGAGCGCGATGGGCTTGCCCTTGGGTTCGGTGCCGAGGATGCCGTAGTTGGTCCCGGTCAGGACCCATCGGGAGCTGACGCGGGTGCCGTCCTCGTCCTGAAAGGTCTCGATGGTGTCAACGTGTGGGTCGTCGACGTGGTCGAGGAACTGCTTGACCCAGGTCTGGATTTTCGATGCGTCATGTATCTGCATGGGCGACGCGAAGTGGCGGCAGGCAAATCACTCGCGAGACACCATGTGGGGCACCGTTATTACGTTGTCCTCCTTAATAGGTTGCGCACGTCGTCGTCAGGCCGGCTTTCCCGGGTGCTTACGACGGTCGCGCCACCTGGAGCGCGCTTGTCTCGCGGTCAGGCCATCTCGGGCACACGCAGATGTGCGACTGCCAACTCGAAGTCGCACTGGTCGAGCACCTCTGCGTTTGCTTCCTGGCTGCCGGTGGCTCTGATCCTGTCCAACTGGTCCTTGTTCCGCTCTAGCGCTTCGGCGTTGTCGAAGGTCGCCGCGGCCACGCCACGGCCGGACGCTCGGTCGACGAGCAGGCTGGCACTGCAGAAGCCCTCCAGCTCCTCGAGGGCGGGCAGGACAGTCGTCCTGTAGAAATCGATGCCCCGATCGATTTGATCCGGGTCGACCTTGACCCAGGTGGCTCGAACCCAGGCGCCCTCACCCGCGTGGTGCTCGCGGTGCATGGCAGCGATCTCCCATTCCTCGACCTGCCTGCTACCACCCAAGAGCTCGACCGCCCGGTCACGAATCGGCCGAACGGCCTCCTCGCTCGCGCGCATCGCCTCCTCGGACTCCCAGGAGCTGGTAACAATGCAGCGCCCGGACGTCCGGTCGACCAACAATGACAAGCCAACGCACCCGTCGATGCCCTCGAGCGCGGGCATCACGGTATCGCGCGTATGGGCGATACCGGCGTCTATGGATGAGGGCTGCCCCTGGATGGTGGTGCTTCGTGCGTACATGATCTGCCTCCGTTGTATGTGGGGCAGCGTCTCGACGGCGCCGCCGGACTACTTCATCGTCCTCCCGCGGGCAAGGCATGGCAATGGGATGCTGCTGTTAGATTCGCTGAAACTCACTGCGCGCCCGAACAATACGGGCTTCACAATCAAGCGCAACTAATGAGTTCTGCGGTAGCGGATAGTACGGCTGGGCAACCAGTCCTGAACCCGGCTCGCGGTGGGCTCAAGCAGCCGTGCACCACTGCAACGGACAAGTGCACGCTCACCAATGCGTGCCCCGTAAGCCATAACCGCACTCCGTTGACCGTCCGGATGTTCCCGTCTTACTCTCGATCTGGGCGTCTGGAGAGGACGACGATATGGCGACCACGAGGCCTGAATGGCCCGAAGAAACTGTCGCCGAGCGCGTGGCGGGAGGAATGCTGCCCCGCGTCCTGAACACCTTCGACATGGTCGCGATCTTCGTCTCCATCGTCCTGTTCATCACCAATGCGGCGGTCATCCAAAGCGCAGGGCCCGCGGCATTCGGTTGGTGGGTCATCGGTTTCCTGGCTTTCCTGATTCCCGGGGCGATCGTCACCGGTCAACTGGGCCGCATGTTCCCAGGCGAAGGTTCGATTTATCTGTGGACCCAAAAGGCTTTCGGACCGTTCTGGGGTTTCTTCGCGGGATTCTGCGCGTGGTGGCCTGGGGTGCTCGTGATGGTCGCGACCGGCACCGTCGTGCTCAGCTACCTGGGTTATGTCTTCCCGTCGACGATCGGTTCCGCCAGTGTGCAGGTGCAGGGAGTCATCATCATCGGCTTCATTGTGCTGTCGGCGGTGCTGGCCAACCAGCGGTTCCGACTGACCCAGAACATCGTGAACGTCGTGTTTGTGCTCTACGGGCTGGCGATCGGGCTCGTTTTTCTCGCCGGCGTACTGCACATGGTTGGCGGACTGGCGCCCGAGACGAACCCCACTGATTGGTCGGCGTGGGCGCCGTCGGCGGACGCTGGGATCAACCTGAGCAACTGGAGTTTCTTCGGCCTTGTGGTGCTCGCGCTCTTAGGCGTGGAAGTGCCCCTGAACATGGGCGTCGAGATCAAGGACGAGCGTTCCATCACGCGCTATCTCGTCTGGGGCTCGCTGGCCGTGATGGTGGCCTACCTGCTGGCAACCTGGGCGGTGATGGTGACGGTCCCAGCAACAGATGGTCAATCGGCGCAGGTGACCTCGCTTGCGGCGGCGGTCGGCACCGAGTTGGCCGGCTGGGTGGGCAAGCTGGTCGCGATCCTGCTCGCCGCCTTTTTTCTGTTCATCACTGTGGTCTACAACTTTTCGTTCGCGCGACTGGTTTTCGTCTCCGGACTCGACCAGAAGCTTCCGGCGGCGATGGCGAAGGTCAACAAGCATAAGGTGCCCAGCAACGCGGTGTGGGTGCAGACACTGATCGCGGCGTTGTTCGCGTTGGTGGCGTTCATCGTGTTCCCGTCGCTGGGCATCGGGGGAGGGCGGCCGATCGACAGCCAGACCAAGGTGTATGACGTGCTTCAGGCCGCGGTCACGGTGATCTGGTGCATCTCGATGGTGGTGCTGTTCGTCGACGTGGTAATCATCATCAGGCGTTTCCTGCCGCGGTATGAGGAGACCAGGCTGGCGCACCCGGCGGTGTTCTACACCTGCGCGGTCATCGGTGGGTTGTCGGCGTTGGTCGCGGTCATCGCCACGCTGAGCGGATCGTGGACACCGCTGATCTCCAACAATTCTGGGTCCCTATCGGTTGGCGGCGCGACGATCGCCTACGGCGCGTGGTTCTACCTCGTCGCCGGCATCGCCGCGTTGTCCTTGCTCGTCGCGGTGGGCATCTACTTCCTCGGCCATGCGACCTCGGCGCGGGCGGTACGTCGAGCGACCCCGACGCCCACCTGATCGTGGATTGACCTAGAAGCGTTGCGCGCGCGGCGAAGCGCGCGGCGCTGCACGGTTGGGCGGCTGGCGCCGTGCGTGCGGTGCAACGGCAGGTTGGCCGCCGTTACCAAGGATGAGGTAATCGCCCGTCGATGCCACGGTCAGCCAATTGCAGGCGCAGGGCCACCAGGTCGACGTCGCCTGCTGACATCCAATCCTGTTGACTGCGCGGATTTCTCAGTCAACCGCGTTAACGAGCTCCAACTCGTCGCTGCACATCCTTGTCAACGGCGGTGGCGATGTCATGGACGAGCCTGGAGTGCCACTGCTTGTGCGCCTCCAGGTTCGCCGTTAGCGCATGACAGTCCGGGCATTCTTGATGGGCCGAGGTCTCGTGCTGGGTCTGTTCCACGGTGTTGCACCTCCTCGAAGAAAGGGGCCGTGTCTACCGTGGCACGAACCAGACCCCTCGTCCACCATCCGGTTACCTTGCCGCATCCGCGGCGTGAGCTCCTGCCGCCCAGCTTTATGGTCGAGTAGACGGCGGCCGTCAAGCAGCCGTGCACTAATTTTCCTCGACGGAGACGATGAATCCCGCGCTGCCCAAGGCGGCTAATACCGCCTCCCGGTGTGCCGGACCCCGGGTCTCGACGGTAAGCATCACCTCAACTTCGTCCAGTGCCAGCTTGGGTGCTGTGCGGGAGTGCACCACGTCGAGCACGCTGGCCCCGCTTTCGCTGACCACGCCGAGCAGCCTGCTGAGCCCGCCGGGGCGGTCCGGGATGGTGACTTTCACCGCGAGGTAGCGTCCGGCTGCGCGCAGGCCGTGGGTGATCACGTGGATCAACACCAGCGGGTCGATATTGCCGCCCGACAGGACCGCGCAAACGGGGCCGTGCCGGCCGAGTTCGGGTGCCGACGTCATCAGCGCTGCCACGGCTGCCGCCCCGGCAGGTTCGACGATGAGTTTCGCACGCTCCATGCACAGCAATAGCGCGCGCGACAGCGCGTCCTCGCTCACCGTCCGAACCGAGTCGGCGAATGCACTTACATGGGCGAACGGGATCGCCCCGGGCAATGCCACGGCGATCCCGTCGGCCATCGTCGACATCGACTCCGCCCGCACAGGCTGTCCGGCGGCCAACGAACGTGGCCAGGCCGCCGCGTTCGCGGCCTGTACTCCGATGACCCGGACTTGTGGCGCCAGAAAGTGCACCGCCGCGGCAATTCCGGCGACCAGCCCGCCACCACCGGTCGGCACCACGATGGTTGCGACATCGGGAATCTGCTTCAGGATCTCCAGCCCGACGGTGGCCTGGCCGGCGACGATGTCGGCGTGATCGAACGGGTGGATCACCACCGCGCCGTGCTGCGCCGAATATTCACGGGCCGCGACCAGCGCGTCGTCGATCGTCTCGCCGATCAGATGAACTTGCGCGCCATAAGCCTTGGTTGCCAACAGCTTTGGGAGCGGGACGTTGACCGGCATGAACACCGTCGACGCGATCCCTAGCACAGTCGCGGCCCACGCAACTCCCTGCGCGTGATTGCCCGCGCTGGCCGCGACCACACCCCGAGCCCGGTCCTCGACGCTCAGATTGGCGATCCGGTTGTAGGCGCCGCGGGGCTTGAACGACCCAGTGCGTTGCAGGTTCTCGCACTTGAGCCAGACCTGTTCGCCCGTGCGATCCGATAGCACCCGCGACGCGATGACCGGGGTTAGTCGCATCACCGGCCTCAGCCGATCCGCCGCCGCGTTGATCTGATCGAGCGTGAGCAGCTCCACAGCTAGACCCTCCGCTCGCGAACCGTCGGCGCGAATCCTGTTGTGCCGGACCCGAGTTTGTTGACCCAGCCGGCGTTTTCGTGGCCGAGGGTGAAACGTAGCCGGAATCTGTCCTGAAAGCGTTTCCGTTCGTCGGCTGGCAGCAGCCAGCTCAACTCCGTGAAGTGCCCGTTCCAGACCCCGGACCGGCAGCGATTCAGGTCGATGACAATCCGCATAACGACCCCGATCGTCGGAGCCTGTCTGAACGGCGGCAGGCTCGTTCGTCACTGCGACTGCCGCGCAGCGTACTCCGGAGTCAGGCCGAAGAACTAGGTTCCGACAAAGGTTTCCGTGCGCAAACGGAAACTCGACTATGCCTTTGCTGTTCCCGAGTTGGCTCAGCGTGTTACCGCATGCGAGTTCGACCACACTTCGAGACTTCTCCGCGAGACGGATCACTCAGCACTCAACGTTTCGTTAACGCGCACTTACCCCCAACGCGCGGACGACGACGACGGAAGGTGCACGGTACCAGTAAACTCCTGCACATTCTCAAATACGCTGTGCGCCAACATTTTCTGTTCGTCACCAACGCTGGCCTGCCCGGGTGGCCGGGCTAGCCGTGGCTGCTGTTTCGTACGCGGCGCCCGATGGCGCCGCCTTACTGCATCGACCAGCCGCCGCATCCTCGACGCTGGCTCGCTTACCACCTCGATGCGAGTCGAGTCGTAACCCAACAGTTCCGATAAGACCCAGTCGGCGTCCTCGTTTTGTCTTGGTGCGCGTCGGTGCATCCGCTCTACGGGATCAGGATGGCGCGGCCGCGTACGTTGCCGGCGTCGAGGTCGTCGATGGCTGATTGGAAATCGTCGAGTCGGTATTTCGCGGTGTGCAGCGTGACGGCGCCGCGGGCGGCCAGCGCCATCAGATCGCACAGGTCGTTGTAGGAGCCGACAAGATTGCCGATGAAGTTGATCTCGGTGGAGATGATGTCGATCGTTGGGACGTTGATGTTTTCGCCGTAGCCCACGACGTGGTAGTCGCCGGCCCTGTGAAGCATCCGCACCCCTTCGCTGGTGGAGCCGCCCTCGCCGACGAAGTCGATGACAGCCTCCGCACCGTTACCACCGGTGAGCTCGAGAACTTGTTCAACCTGGGTGCCGTCGGCGACGACTCCATGGTGGGCACCGATGGACATCGCGAGCTTGACGGCCTCCGGGTTGCGGTCGACGACGATGAGCTCGGCGGGACTCAGCGCCTTCAATACCTGAATGCCGATGTGACCAAGTCCACCGGCCCCAATGATGACGCAGCGGTCGCGGGGCGTGAGACGCCGCGCGGCCTTGGCTGCTGCGTGGTAGGCGGTCAGACCGGCATCGGCGAGCGCGGCGACATCCGCTGGTTCCAGGGCTTCATCGATCTTCACCACGCTGCGGGCCGATGTCTTCAGGTACTCGGCATACCCGCCGTCGGTGTCGATGCCGGGAAACGAACTGGCCTCGCAATGCACGTCGTCGCCGGAGCGGCAGGCCCGGCACAGCCCGCAGGTGATCAGCGGGTGGACGATGACCTTGTCTCCCTCGCGGACGTTGGTCACCGCGGTCCCGATTGCATGAACCCAACCGGCATTCTCGTGCCCGATCGTGTACGGCAACGGCACCTGAGACTTCTCGGCCCACTGGCCCTCGAGGATGTGAAGATCGGTTCGGCATACACCGGCACCGCCGATCTTGACCACCACATCGAACGGCCCTGTCGGTGTCGGGATCGGTACCTCCGCCAGCTGCAGGTTCTGGTGGTAGCCGGTTACTTGCACGGCTCGCATGGTGCTCATCGGTATTCTTCCTTTCCGATCCGGGTTCAATGCGTCACGGTGAGTGCGGACAGCGGTATGAAAGCCGCCGTCTCGGCATGGTCAGCCTCGGGATAGCGGGTGCGCAGCAGCCCGCGGCAGAAGTGGGCGTTGCCGTCAATGGAGATCCGCGTGGACCGGGCGCGGCGCAGCGCTAGGGAAACATCGTCGGGGGCGTAGCCGTGGCCCTCATGGTCCACCATCACGAGTTCGGTTGGCGCAACGGATAATCCGAGCGCGGCCCGGCGACGCAGCAACGCCGCCGTGGTCTGGTTGTCCGGCAGCTCGCGCAGCCGCACCCGCCCCAGCGATGCCACATCGCGTTGGGGGTCGACCCGGAGCAACTCCGTTAGGCAGCGTTCCATCGCTGCGGCATGCGCCTTGCGCCGGAAGGTCACCCGCAGCTCGTCCAGACTGTGTTCGGCCTCCTGGCCAAAGGTTCCCCGATAACCGGCGTCAGCGGCCAAGCCGGCGTTGATGACGTCCGAATCGTGGTGGTCGTCGAGTTCAACCACCACGTGCTCTGTCCAATCCAGTTTCACCAGAACGTCTTTGGCATCAGACGCCATGAGGTATGCGAAGTTTGGCGCACAAAAGGATGTCGGCAACCGCAGGTGGACTTCGACGTCATCGCCGGTGATCACCAGCGAGCGGACGAACCCCAGTTCGGTGATCGGTTCGTCGAGCTCAGGATCGACCACGGTGCTCAGGGCCGCATAGGCCTGATCATGCCGATTCACGTCAGGCCCCGACCAGGTGGTCGGCAGACTCGGCGGTTTTGTCGGCGCCCCGCGGACCGACGGCTGGTTCTGCCGCCGCGGGCAGCTGCAGCTCCGGCGGCACCGGGATGTCGTACATCTTGGCCGCGTTCAGGCCCAGAATCTTCTTCTTCTGCTCGGTGGTGAGCGGTGGGTATTCGCCTAGCTGCTCGGGAATCTGGAAGTCGACGAACGCCTCAACCAGCCAGCGCGGCGTCCAGATTGCGTAGTCAGATGCGAATTGGATGCGGTCCTCGCCGATCCAGTAAAGAAGCTCGCCGATGATTTGCGCGAAGTATTTCGGCCGGGTGTGGATGAACGGCATCGCCACCGCAAGGCCGGCATGCACGTTGGGCTCTTGCGTGGCGATCCAGCAGAAGTCGTCAAGGCGGGGCAGGCCGCAATGCTCGACGATGAAGTTCAGGTCGGTGAAGTCCGTGGCGACATGATCGATGTCGGCTACATCGAAGGAATCCCGGTCGAGCGGCCTGATCGTCGGGCCTTTGTGCACATGGATGTTGCGGATACCGAGCTCTTGGCAGAGTTCGAAGTACCGGTATGCCCACGGGTCGTCGAGCTTCCAGCCGCGCGACTCCCCGTGCCATTCGGCCGTGTAGAGCTTCACGCCCCGCAGATTGAATCGCTCGGCGTCGGCGCGCAGCTGGTCCAGGCCTGCCTCGCCGTCGCGTGAGTCGAAATAGTGGTTGTAGGTCAGTTTGTCGGGATTGGCCGTTGCCAGGGTGAACGCCTCCTCGGTTTGGCCGAACCCGCGGTGGTAGAACTCGCCGAGCTTCACCGGCTGGAAGATCGCATAGTCGATGTAGCCGTCCCGGAACAGGTCGTTCATCAGCCGCTCAGCGCCGTAGTAGAGGTACTCCTCGTAGGACCACACCTCTGCTTCCGGCGACAGGTTGCGGTGGTAGTCGTAGAAGCAGTCGATGAACTGCTTGCCATGAACGTTGCGTTGGTTCTCCGGCCGGCCGTCCCACAGGGCGATATGGGCGTCGACGATGAAGTAGCTGACGTCGTCCTTGCGGTACATTTCAGGACTCTCCCTTCGTGTGACGGTCGTCACACCGTTGGGAAAAGCTTATGGCGGCTGGGGCTCACATTCGAGGGGTGTCCGCTCCGTTCTGCTGGGACCTCCCGTACGCGTGGCCGATTCGGCCGAGTCCGTGCACCTGCAGATCGAGGCGGTGAAGCTGGCTTTTGCCGACGCGCTGGCCCACGTGGCCGAGACCGACTCGATGCGGATGCGCGTGGACCAGCTTCTGGACAAGGACTGCCTGACGCAGCGCGCCAAGCTGATCGACGTCAAGCGTGCGCTGCCGGCGGCTGCGGGCACGCCCGCCGGCGGCACGGTCTACCTGACTGGCGCGGACGCGGACGGGAGGATGGTGTCGATGATTCAGTCGAACTACATGGGGTTCGGCTCGAGAGTCGTGGTGCCCGGCACGGGGATCTCGTTGCAGAATCGCGGAACAGGTTTCGTGTCGACGCCTGGGCATCCGAATCAGGTTGGGCCCCAAAAGCGCCCGTATCACACGATCATTCCCGGATTCATGTCGAAGGACGGCGCGCCGCTGATGAGCTTTCGGGGTGAGGGGCGGCACCATGCAACCGCATGGCCACGTCCAGGTGGTGGTGCGGATCGCCGACTACGACCAATTCGGTAGCTGCCAGGCGATCTGGCGGCTCGACGGCGGCTACGTCGCGGCGAGCGATCCGCGACGCGACGGGCAGGCGGTCGGGTTCTAGTAGCGGCCCGCTGCGTCAGAGCAGCTTGTGTTCGATCACCGTCAGGGTCGTGGCCAAGTCTCCGGCAGACCATGTCCGCCGTCAGCTACCACTACCGTCCCGGTGACGAACGAGGCCGACTCGTGGGCGAGAAAGAGCACGCACGCGGCGATCTCCTCCGGTGTGCCACTGCGCCCGACCGGTCCGGCCGCCGCGGCGGCGGCTTCGAACGGTAACTGTGAATCGGTGGAGATGTAGCCTGGCGCAACGACGTTCACGGTGACGCCGTCTCCGACGACCTCCAGGGCCAGCGCCCGCGACAAACCCACCAGGCCCGCTTTCGCGGCGGTGTAGGTCGACTGACCCGGCATCGCGTTGACTGTGCCGGTGGTCGACCCGATGGAGACGATTCGCCCGTATCCGGCCGCTGTCATCACCGGCACCACCGAGCGACACATGAGAAATGCCGTCGTGAGGTTGCGGGCCAGCGCCGCATCCCACGCGGCGAGCGACATCTCGGCGACATCGTCGTCGGCGTCCCAACCCGCAGTTACCGACGTCATGCCGGCGTTGTTCACTAGGACGTCGACCCGGCCCCACCGGTCCACCGCGGCACGCAGCAGACTGTCGGCCGCCCCATCGACGGTCAGGTCGGCGATCACCCCGACGGCCGCGTCGCCGAGTTCTGCGGCCCGCTGATGCACGCGCTCGGAGGTGGCGCCCAGCACCACCCGGGCGCCCTCGGCGACGAGCGCGCGTGCCACGGCCGCCCCGATGCCGCCCGGCGCTCCGGCGCCGGTCACGATCGCCACCCGGTCCCCAAAGCGCGCCACGGATGTAAATCTATCCCGGGTCGATTGGGGGGCGCCGTCTTGACCCACCCGCAGGGCGCGGCGTTTCCGTGCATTGACAGCCAACTCACAGCAGCAGACACGAAAGGTGCTGCAGCGCAATCACTTTCAACGTGGCCGTCGCCGATCACTCACAGATTGGCTACCGGCTAGCCGGAGGAACCAAATGGGTGTCTGCGGTGACGTAATCGGTCCGATGGAGCGCAAATCTGGAAGGGCAAGGCAGATAGGCCATCGAAAGGAAGTTCCATTATGCGAGTCGGATTGAAGTTCATCACACCGATGTTGGCGGCGGGCGCTGCCGCGGCCGCGATCGCTGCAGCACCGATTGCAGCGGCCGCTCCCGCTCCGGCCCAGCCGGCGACGATCGCCGCGGCCCCCAGCGTGGAGGCGGCCGGTTGGCACGGCGGCGGGCACGGCGGTGGTTGGCACGGTGGCGGTTGGCACGGCGGCGGTTGGCACGGCGACGGCTGGCGCGGTGGTTGGGGGCCTTGGTTCCATCCCTGGGGCTGGTGAGCGGCGGATAACGCGCTTGGTCGAGGTCGTGATGTCGCGGCCTCGACCACCCGCAACCGCGGCTCGGCCGGCAGTCGCCGCGATGGCGAACATCCATCAGACACGCGCGCGATGCTCTCCCGGCCGTAGTCCATCGCAATCAGCACGCAACAGAGAACGGGTTCGAGCCGCGCAGTGTGTTGGTCAGCGCCACCTAAACGTATCCGAAAAGCAGTGCTTTGGCCGCGGCTTCGGCCACCGCCTCGTCGGTGTCGGTCAGCTCGCGACCCAGCCCGGTGGCCAGTTCGCTTCCGTGCGGCGAGTTCTGGCAGTAGGGCACCCGGTAGTCACCGAACATCGCGATCGGACACTTGTTGGAGCTGAGACTCGGCGCCCCCGGGACCGCGCAAAGCCCAAATCGCTGCGTCGTGACGGGATCGAATACCGCGGGTTTTTAATAGAATTCATCCCGGTTCGTATCCTCAGACGCATCAAGGCATTTCGGATACACCGGAATTACAGATAATCCGTCAGGCACGGGACGCGCCGATGAAGCGCTAGCAGGTGCTTTCCAGGAGGAGGAGGTGCCATTCCGATGGATGAGTTCCCGCAGGACTACGAGATCTTCGATCTCGGCGATGTGACGCTGCAGCACGGCGCGACGCTGCGCGACGCGAAGCTCGCGTACAAGACATACGGCGAACTGAGCGCCGACAAGAGCAACGCGATCGTGTACCCGACATGGTATTCGGGGCGCCACTGGGACAACGAGTGGCTGATCGGAGAGGGCATGGCCCTGGACCCGGCCAAGTACTTCATCATCGTCCCGAACATGCTGGGCAACGGGCTCTCGAGCTCGCCGTCGAATACGCCGCCGCCTTACAACGCCGCGCGCTTCCCGCACGTCACGTTCTACGACCAGGTCGAGCAGCAGCACAAGCTCGTGACCTCGTTCGGGATCGAGACGCTCCCGCTCGTGACCGGCTGGTCGATGGGCGCCGGGCAGACCTACCAGTGGGCCGTCAGCTATCCGGACATGGTCCAGCGGGCGTGCCCGTTCTGCGGGTCGTCCAAGACGAGCGAGCACAACGTTGTGTTCCTCGAGGGCGTCAAGTCCGCGCTGACGGCGGACGCTGCGTTCAAGGAGGGCTGGTACACCGAGAAGCCGGTCAAAGGACTGCGCGCGGCCGCCCGCGTGTATGCGGGCTGGGGCTTCTCGCAGGCCTTTTACTGGCAGCAGGAGTACAAGACGATGGGCTACTCGTCGCTCGAGGACTTCCTGGTCGGCTTCTGGGAGGGCTTCTTCCTCGACCGCCGCGACCCGAATAACCTGCTGACGATGCTGTGGACCTGGCAGAACGGCAACGTCGGCGCGACGCCCGGCCGCGGGTTCGACGGCGATCAGGTCGCGGCGCTGAGGACCATCAAGGCCAAGATGATCGTGCTGCCAGCGCTCAAGGACCTCTACTTTCCGCCCGAGGACGAGGAGTTCGCGGTCAGCCACATCCCGAACGCCGAATTGCGTGTCATCCCGGGCGTCTACGGCCACTTCGCGGGCGGTGGCGCGAACCCCGAGGACATCAAATTCATCGACGACGTCCTCAAAGAGCTCCTCGCGAGCTGAGGGAGATCAGCCCTGTCCGTGCCGTTGCGCTCGGCGCTCGCCCCGGGAGAGCATGAGGAATGGCGGGCTACGTGAACGTCCGGGCCTACGCCGAGCTCAACGACTTCTTGGGACCCGAGTCGCGCGGTGTAACGGCGCGCCGTCCGTTTCGGCCGCATCAGACGGTCAAGGACGTTCTGGAGGCGTCGGGCATTCCGCATACCGAGGTCGACCTCATCCTGGTGAACGGGAATGTCGAGGACTTTGCTCATCGGCCGAGTTCCGGCGACCGCATCGCGGTGTACCCGATGTTCGAGACGCTCGACGTCGGGTCCACGGCCCGGCTGCGGCCGGTGCCGCTGCGTGATCCGCGCTTCGTCATCGATGTCAACCTCGGTCGGTTGGCGCGGCTGCTTCGCGTGCTCGGGTTCGACGTGTGGTGGTCCAGTGACGCCGACGACCAGACCCTGGCCGATGTGAGCCTGGGCCAGCAGCGGATCCTGCTGACCCGAGACCGGGGCCTATTGAAGCGTCGTGCTATCACGCATGGCCTGTTCGTCCGCTCCGATCAACCGAAGGAGCAGACGCTCGAGGTGATACGGCGACTCGACCTGGCGCAACGGCTGGCGCCGTTCACGCGGTGCGTGCGGTGCAACGGCAGGCTGGCCGCCGTTACCAAGGACGAGGTGATCGACCACCTCGAGCCGTTGACCCGCCTGTACTACGACGATTTCAGCCGATGCACGGATTGCAGGCGGATCTACTGGCGCGGGTCACATCGCGCGAGGCTGGTCAGCTTCGTGGAGGGACTCCGCAACCAGCTCTGAACGACGGCTCGCGCGCGGTCGCGTGCGACGCGACTGCGTGCGGCCATCCGGCATCCGCGTGTGCAGGGCAGCGCTACTCGGAATTTGCTATCGGTTACAACCGAATTCAGGTAGTCCGGTACTCACGACCGACAGGACGGCACCGCATAGCTTTGGCGAATCAGGAAGAACCGAGGCGGCGCCAACATGGTGAACCAGATCGTCGACCAGACCGTTTAACTAGCGACGCCGCGTAACTGAATCACCCTACGGAGACACAACAGGATAGTTCGGCAGCAAACCAACTGCCGCGCGCGCGAGGGGTTGCGCGGTCAACCACATGATCACCGATCGGGAGCCGACGGGTTCTGCGGCTTGAATGTTGCGCCCTTCGAAGACAACCGAATCCGCATCATGAGCAACGAATTCGCCAAACGGGCGGATTGGTGGATAGAACGCGACGGCCTCTTGAACCAACGACAACCGAACCAGCACAGCGATTTCCAACATTCAAAGAAAGGCACGAAAATGACGAAGATCTTCGTCCCCACCCTCACAGCAGGCGTATTGGCTTCCGCCGCGCTCGGACTGGCCGCAAGCGCTACCGCCGCTCCGTCTGGCCCATCGCCCGTCGATGCCACGGTCAGCCAACTGCAGGCGCAGGGCTACCAAGTCATCGTGAGCCGCGTCGACACCGCTGCCGTGGACTGCACGGTCAGCGCGGTTCGCCCTGGCCAGACGTTCTCGCGCACCGACTCCGGTGTACCTGGAGCCGGCGGCGACCTTACCACCACGGTGACCAACAAGACGGTTTACGTCGACGTCGCATGCTGAGACCCGATCCGAACACACACGTATAGGGCTTCGGCGCTAAGCGATCCGCCAATCCTGTTGGCTGGCTGGATGTCTCAGGCAACCGTGTAACCAGGCGGCGACGCCGGTCCGGTTACTGAGCTCCTACTCGTCGCCTCACGTCCCTATCAACGGCAGTGACGATGTCATGGACGAGCCGCGAGTGCCATTGCTTGTGCGCCTCCAGGTCCGCGGCCAGCGCATGACAGCCTCCTGAGCGGGCGAAGGTCCCGTGCTGGTTTGCTCCACGGTGCCGCACCTGCTCGAGGGAAAACGGAATGAATGCGGATTCGTAGCGAGGCGATCACGGGTTGGTACCAATGCCTTTCGTGGTCTAGCCCTGTGGACGCTGGAGCGCAAATTATTGCCAAACGTGCTAGGAGAGCACCGCGCTGCCTGCGCCCGCATGGTGGGGCCGAAAGGGTGACGATGCGCCCTCGGCGTGGCTCTTGAGAAGGGACATCACGTGAAGCCAGACTGGGTTCCGGCCCACAACTCCTCTGATCCGCAGGCCAGGCGCATAGTCGATACGGCCGAGGGCATTCTAGTTGGCCTTCGTCGATGTTCAACGGCTGCCGCGTTCGACGAGCTGCTCGGCGCCGCGCAGCGCCACGGCATCCCGGTGTTCACGGTTGCATGCGCGCTCGTCGAACTGGCCAACGGTGAAACAAGACCGCGGCCAGGCTCTCACACGGCTCAGTGCGCCGCGCGCCGCGAATGGGGTCACCTTTTCAGCCTCTCTCCCGTGCGCGCTCGCTGAACGCCACGTGATGGACTGAACCAGTGCGTTGGTCGCTTACCTGAACCACCGCGGTTGTTCGCCTTCGGCAGCGAGCGTGATCGTGTGCCGCCCCGGAGGCACGGGCACCGTGGAATCCGTCGGATTGTCGTCGAGCCGCACCGTGACCCCGGGCGGCAACGCCGCGAGCTTGATCTCCACGGCCGTGTCGGTCGCCACGGCGATCGTCGACCGGGGCAGGGCGGCCAAGCCCGCCCGCGCGAGGTCGACCGTAAGTCCAGCGACTCCAACAAGATTCAGCGTCAGGCTGGGCAGGGTGGCGGGAGCCCCGCCCAGCAGCCATGTGAGCTCTTTGAACAGCCCTGGCGACGGGTCCAGATCCAGGATGAGGCCCCCACGGCGCCGGATCGTCCGGTTCCGGTCCGGCCGCGCGTAGGACCGTGCATCGACCTCGGCGACGGCCCCGCGGGTTCCCGTGACATGTGCAGCGGCCCGTAGATCCGATATCCACCAGGCCCGGTGCGAGCCGATACCCAGATCCGCTCGAACCAGCTGCGGGTACCACGCGAACGTGATGTGGCCGGGATCGCCTTGGCGCAGACCGGTACCCATGTGCGACACGGGATCGTCGAACTTGTCCTTCAACGCGAACGACAAGTGGGTCTCGCTCGGGTAGACGGTGAACCGGTAGCGGTAGCCCAGCCGGTCGAGATCGAGCACCTGATGCAGCACACCCAAAAACGGTACGAGCGCATCCAACAGCCCGTGTGCGATCACGAACGGAAGCCACCGAGCATTGACGAGTAGCCGCAACGTGTCACCCTCGCGGGCACAATGTGAATCGGGGTCGGGGTCCGCCGGAATCTCGATGTCGGGCAGTAGCCGGACGCCACACACCGGCGGGCCGGCCAGCACGACCGCCTGCGAAAAGACCTCCGGATAGGCCAGGCCCAACTTGTACGTTCCGTAGCCACCCATCGAATATCCGGATATCACAGTGCGATTCGGGTCGGCGCCGATCTGCTCGGTCACCCGTGCCCAGACTTCCCAGACGTCGAGCTCACCCTCGTCGAAGTACCAGCACGCCGGCCCGCGGGCCAGCGGCGTCACCACCACCGAGTTGCGCCCATCGCACACCTGATGCAGCAGCCGCGGGTCGATCGCCGCAAACTGGTTCTGCCCCAACGCAAGTGAGTGCAGCAGCAGGGTCAGCGGCAGCTTGCGCCCGGGCGCGTATGTCGCCGGCAGGCACACCGAGTAGGGCTGTACCCGGCCGAGGAACTGCGGCTTGGTGCTCAGCACGTTCGTCTTGTCGACGCCCTGGCCCAACTCGACTGAGGACACATACCAACGCGTCGACGTGCCGGTGATGATCGGCTCAGCGGTGGTCTTGCGCTCGGCAAGCTCGTCCCACGGCACGGCCAGCGAGAACTGCGACACGTCACCGTCGGTGAGCGCGGCCGCCTGGGCCTTGTCCGCCCAGAAGTTCAGCCGCTCCGGCTCCTGCTCGTCGGTGCGGAAAGCCACGTTGTACACGTTGGGTTGCCCCGGCTTCGCGCCGTGGGTGGCCGGGACGTCGGCGAACCCGTCCCCGGCGGCGTTGGACAGCCCAGCGGCGAGCCGTACCGTCCAGGTACCGGTCGGTTCGAACAGAGAACGCGGAACCTGTGCCATAAAGGACCGCGCCGCCATGTCGACGGTGTGCTCGACGGGAGTCGTCGCCTGGGTCGCGAGGTCGATCAGCTTCGCGCCGGCCCCGGAGACGAGCAGCGCCCAGTCGATTCCTGCGGATCGGACTCCGGCCCCCGCTGGCCAATCAGCCGTGCCGGCTCGGCCGGGGCCGGTGTCGAACGTGAACAGTCCGATCGGGACCGAAGCGTCGATCATGGTGTTCCAGTCGATCCGCCACCAGGTGTGGGTCTCGGTGAGCCCGATGGCGACCCGGAAGATGTCGGCGCCGTTATGGGCCGCGGGTCCGTCCGGGTAGATGTACGTGCCGCGTGACAGCTCCAGCCCAGGGACCAGGGCGTCGACGGGGAAGCCCATTGCGCCGTGGTCGTCGTAGAGGAAGTCGGTCCAGAACACGGCGCCCCCGGCGAAGCGGCCGGTGCCGCATGTGCGCGGGAACTCCTCACCGAACGGCCATCCGGCAGGTGCGGGAAGCTTAGGTTCTGGCCGCAGCGCTGCCGGTGGCACGCCTTCGGGCATTCCATTGATGACCAGGAGTTCCGACGGTTGGGCCGGCGCTTCTGGCCTGACCGCTTTGAGCACCGCGTCGGCCACGCCGAACCCGACGCGGATCGGCAGGAGCGCCAGTTCGACCAATGACATGACTTCAAGGTAAGGCGCTGGCGGCTGGCCGGAAGTCGATTGCCGGTTTAGGGCGTTTCCCAGTGACCCGGTCTGTAGTGAATGGTTTGGCGCACTAAATTTGTTGGCTCCGAGGAGTTTTCAGGCTTGTGTCGTCTGCCCCGCTCTTCGCGGGCCGACGCCGCCGCTTGCGCACCATGAGCCGGCCGTGATTGCCGGCGTCGGAATCGTGCCGTCGTTAGGTTTGAGGAATGAACGCGGCGAACCGGGCAGATCTGGTGTGCGAAGGCGGTGGTGTTCGGGGTATCGGATTGGTCGGTGCGGTGCACGCGCTGGCTGCTGCGGGCTATGAGTTCCCGCGGGTCGCTGGATCCAGCGCCGGCTCCGTGGTCGCGTCCATGGTGGCGGCGCTTCAGGCGGCCGGGGAGCCGCTGTCGCGCCTCGACGAGCTTGCGCAGAACATTGACTACTCGAAGTTCGCCGACCCGACTCTGCTTGCTCGGATACCGATCGTTGGCCCGGCGCTGTCACTCATCACCAGGGATGGGATTTATCGGGGCGACTACTTGGAAAACCTGCTGACTGGGCTGCTCGGCGACCTCGGGGTGCGCACGTTTGGTGATTTGCGCACCGGCGAGCAGGCGCAGCAGTATGCGTGGTCGCTGGTGGTCACCGCGAGTGATCTGTCGCGACGCCGGTTGGTGCGCATCCCGTGGGACCTGCCGAACTACGGCGTGAACCCCGATGAGTTCTCGGTGGCGAAGGCCGTGCGGGCCTCCTCGGCGGTTCCCTTTGCGTTCCAACCGGTCCGGGTCAGCGGCGCGACGTGGGTAGACGGGGGTCTGCTGTCGAATTTTCCCGTTCAACTGTTCGACCGCGCAGACGGCCGGCCGCGGTGGCCGACATTCGGCATCCGGCTATCGGCACCGGCCGGTATGCCGCCGACTCACCAGATCCGCGGTCCGTTGTCATTGGCTTTCGGCGCGCTGGAAACACTGATCAGTGATCAGGACTCGGCCTATATCGACGATCCGTGTACGGTTCGGCGCACAATCTTCGTTCCCGCCGACTCGGTCCGCACGTTGGATTTCGACATCAGCGCCGAGGAGCGCGACGCACTGTACGACCGCGGGGTGCATGCTGCCCAACAGTTCCTGGAGTCGTGGGATTACCCCGAGTATCTACGGGTGTGCCGTGGTGAGCTGACGTCGACGCCCGAGGTGTGACGACGCGGCTGACGGGAAGTTGATAGCAAAATGCTCAGCGGCACGAGGTGACCTGTTACTCCGCGAGTGCAGGACGAGCGGCGGTCGGGGTCCTACGTCGGTCGATGAAGTCTTTTGCGCGGGATTGCTTTTAGGCGACCATGTAGGTGCCGCAGGCGTGCAGCCCGAGCGTTCATGGTGTGAGCGTGGCCCGAGCGGCCCATCGAAGGTCACGGCGTGGCTGGAGTGCCCCGCATAAATTCACGGTCCGCCAGCAGTCCGCGAGCAATTCCAGCATGGTCTGCTCACCGCACCGCACCGCACCGCACCGCCCGCGCCGCGGTGGCCGACAGGTCTTTGCAGTACTCCCAGCTGTAGATGTCGGCGTCGGCTTCGGCGCTGGTGTAGCGGCGGGTGAGCAGATGTTGCAGGGCCCAGCAGGCGCGGTCGGGCAGTTCGGCGATGTCGCCGTAGAAGCGCGGCCTGCGCTGAACGGGTGGGCGGGCGGTCTGGTCGACCTGGGGCAGTGAGGAGAAGTCGATGTCGGCTTCGGTGGTCACGTAGCGGCTCCGGCGAGGGTGGTGATGGGTTCGGTGAATGTCAAACGGGGGACGGCGATTTCGCGGTCGCGGCCGTCGAGGGAGCGGAAGCGGACGGTGGTGGATTCGGTGTCGTCGGGGTTGGGCTGTTTGAGGGCCCAGGACCAGAGCACGATGACGTGGCCGAGGTAGGCGGTGTCGAGCATGGCGACCGCGTCGGGCAGGCTCACGGGTCCGGTGGTGATGGCGTGGTTGAGCATGTCGGACATGGCCGGGGCGTCGACCTGGGTGGTCAGCGCGGCGAAGTTGGTGAGGTCGACTTCGGTGTCGCCGGGTTTGGCGGGCTTGGGGTTGGACAGGTCGCCGATGCGGAAGCCAAGGGCGCCAATGGAACTGATGGTGTGGCGGGCGAGCGGGACGTCGATGTCGAGGCGGGAGTCGGTGAAGCTCGACTTGAGCAGGGCGCGGGCGGCGCCGATGGCGTCGTTGAGTTGGCGGGCCACGCCGCGGCTCTGCTCCATGGTGCCGAACGCGGTGAAGCGTTTGACGCGCTGGGCGCAGCGCTGCTGGATGCGTTCGACTTCGTCGATCTGGTGGCCGACGAGTTCGAAGAAGCCGGCCATCACCTTGCGCAGGGCCGGGTCGAGGGCGGGTAGGGCTTCGGCGACGGCGGCGACGTCGGCCTCGAACTCGGCGCGTTGGTCGGGGTCGTTGATCATGCGTAGAAAGGCGCGATGCGAGTCGCGGCCCTTCGAGTCCCAGGCGGCCTGATAGTCCGAATACATTTGGCGCTGGCGGTCGCGGTATTCGGTGTTGGAGTCGATGGGTTCGTCGAGGGCGGCGGTGGCCTGTTCGATCATGATGCCGTATTGGCCGATGTCGGTGATGAGGCGTTCCATTTGTAGGGCGATGGCGCGGGCCTCGTCGTAGCAGTCGGTGACGTCGGGCTGAGGGCGTTGACCGGCGTCGAGTTGGTTGAGTTCCTCATGGAGAGTGGCGATTTCGGCTTCGATGTGCTTACGGATGCGGGCGGGGTCGTTATCGACTTTGACGGCGACCTGCTTGAGGCGCGCGGCGATGCCGGTGATGGAGCCGCCGGTGGCAATGGTGTCCTGGCGGCGCATGGTCCTTAAGAAGTCCAGCGCGCGGCGGGCGTCCTGGGTGAGGTAGCAGACGTTGGTGTCGTGGCGTTCGTCGACGATGCGGTGCAGCCAGCCCTGGGCGGCCCAGGACTTGATCAGCGCGAGCCCGGACTGAGGATCGTCAAGGCCGTCGAGGTCGCGTTCCAGCCGCACCACGAGCTCAGTCTCAGGCACGGCACCATCGCTAAGGTGCCGCTCCATCAAGGTCGCGTAGAGGCACAGGTTGGTGGCCGCGAGCAGGCGGATCGCGCGCGAGCCCTGCAGGTCACGGTTGAGGTCGAACAGGTCGGCTGCTCCCGCGTCGTCGTCGTGCACCTGCGTTCCTCAATCTGCAATTGGTCGGACGCCTCAACATAGGCGACACGAGCGACATCGCCCGCGCGGCGAGGGCTCGTGTCGGCGGCGATTTCCGTCACCTGAACTGTTTGCCGATGTCAGCGGAATGTCCGCGCCCCCAAGGCATTGCGCCGACTCCGGCGCAGGCATGGTGCGCTTGTGAAGCATGAGGCAGATGGTGTTCGGCCGCTGGCGCCGTCCGACCGAGGAAATGGGAAGTGGTGCGTCCGCAGCGCAGTCGCCCCCAAACCCCAGCATTACGTGACCGATGAGAATACGCTGGCGAAGGTGCAGCGAACGGCGCGGACGCGCTGGCGTCTGCGAATTCGTTCACTGCGCATGACCAGTTGACAACACTGCGTGACTAGGTCTTGGTGCGGTGGCTCTTCAGCCCTCGGTTCCGCCGCGGCGGTCGGGACAGCAAAACGGTCCGGCACTGTATGAGGCGGTGCGGGCGCACTGGCGTGACGTGGTTCGCCGCCTTCAACCACTTGACACGACTGCGCGGCTCGATCTCGGCGCCGACAAGACCGTGCGAGTCGATCTTGATGTCGACACGACGACGCGACCAGATCCGGATACGAAGCCGGCTGAGCCGTCGGTTCGGGCAGGACAGCAAACCGATGCTCTGCCGCGCGACGCGGTGCGGGCGCAGTGCCGCGACGTGGTTCGTCGCCTTCAATCAGATGGCGCCACTGCGCGTTTCGATCTTGACGCGACGGCGCGATTCGATCTCGATGTTGACAAGACTGCTCGACTAGATCCGGTTCGGGCACGGCGGCCAAGACCGCAAAACGATGCGTTGCTGCGCGACGCGGTGCGGGCTCAGCGTCGCGGCCGTGAGGCTATTTACCGTCCACGACTGGTTCCACCGCGGCCGCCGGGGCAGCAGATCAATGCTCCACTGCATGCCGCTGTGACTATGAGCGAGGCAGATGTTTGGGGGCTCCGGGTCAGCCGGACGGCCGCGGCGTTCGTCGCAGTTCTTCTGTTCGTCGCGTTGATCGTTTTGAGTGGGCATCCCTTCGGCGGCGACCAGCACCCCGCGCCGCAGCCGTCGGTGCCCTCCGCCGTGACGGACCAAGAGCAACCGGCGTCTGGGCGCGAATCCGGCTCGGCTTCACCTGCCGGCCCCGGTGCGCATCCCGAAGGCTCATCCGGCGGGGCACTACCACCGGCGACCGGCGTGCAAGCGTTTTCAGGCGACAATGAAAAGCAAGCAAAGCCAATACCGGCCGAGCAGAGCAAGAATCGTCCATCGTCGTGGCTGGAGTTACTTCTCAACGGCGTGCTGGTGCTCCTGTCGCTGGGCTTGTTCACGGTATCCAGTACCACTCTGTGGTGGATGCTGCACGCGTGGCACAGTCCGGACGCGTTGGCAGCGACAGGTTTTCGACGTCGCAGCGCGCGTGCACCTCGGTCGTTCTCCTTACTGTTACCGGCTCGCCACGAACAGAGTGTCCTCGGGGACACGATCGACGCGATGGCTCGGCTCGATCACCCGAAGTACGAGGTGATCGTGATCATCGGTCATGACGATCCGGAGACGGAGTTGGTCGCGCGTGCGGCGGCGGCACGCCATTCGCGCATCGTCAGGGTGGTCATGGACTACCACCTGCCCAAGAACAAACCGAAGGCGCTCAACACAGCATTGCGAAAATGCAAGGGCGACATCGTCGGTGTCTTCGACGCCGAGGACGAGGTGCATCCGGGGCTGCTGCGTCTGGTTGAAGCGCGCTTCGAGGAATCCGGCGCAGACGTGGTTCAGGCGGGTGTGCAGTTGATGAACGTCCAGACGAGTTGGTGGTCACTGCGCAACTGCCTGGAGTACTACTTCTGGTTCCGCTCGCGCCTGCATTTTCACGCGGATAAACGGTTCATCCCGCTCGGAGGCAACACCGTGTTCACCCGCACCGACCTGTTGCGGCAGGTGGGCGGCTGGGATCCCGACTGTCTGGCGGAGGACTGCGAGATCGGTGTGCGGTTGTCCTCGCGGGATGCCGTCGTGGCCGTCGCCTATGACCCGCAAGCGGTAACCCGCGAAGAGACCCCCGGTTCGATCCGTGGCCTCGTGAAGCAGCGCACGCGCTGGGATCAAGGTTTTCTCCAGGTGCTCCGCAAGGGTGAATGGCGCAAGCTGCCCAGCCGCAGACAGCGCTGGCTGGCCCGCTACACCTTGGCGATGCCCTTGCTGCAGGCGGCAACGGGCCTGTTGATGCCGCTGTCGATAGCGTCGATGTTCCTGTTGAAGGTTCCCGTGCCGACGGCGTTGGTGACGTTTTTGCCGCTCGCGCCGACGCTCGTCACCATGGCGGTCGAGTCTGCCGCTCTCGGTGAGTTCGGACGGGAATTCGGCATCCGAATACGTGTCCGTGACCAAGCGCGACTATTGCTGGGCACCCTTCCATACCAGCTGCTACTTGCGGCCGCCGCCGTGCGGTCGGTGTGGCGTGAGATCCGCGGCCAAGGAGGCTGGGAAAAGACCGCGCACGCCAACGCCCACCGCACTACCGCACCCAGGCCTCCGGTGCCGGTATGAGTCGGTTGTCCCGTCTGAATCCCTCGATCCCGCTACTCGGGATTCTGTTGACGCTCACCGCGACACTACGGTTGATCAACCTGACGAGGTCGCCCATCCGAATGGACGACGAAGGCACGTACATGGCCCAGGCCTACGCCGTGACCGAATGGGGACAACTCGCCCACTACACCTATTGGTACGACCATCCGCCGGCCGGCTGGCTGCAGTTGGCGTTGTGGACGGCGATTTCGGGTCCCGACTTCGGGGGCAACGCGGTCGCTGCCGGGAGATACCTGATGGTCGGCGTCGCCGTGATCACTGCCGGCCTGCTGTGGACCCTGGCGCGCCGAATCGAAATGTCGCGGTGGGCAAGCGCGGTCGCGGTCGGCGTCTTCGCGTTGTCTCCGTTGGCAATCTCGTTGGGCCGCATGGTCTATCTGGACAATCTCGCGGTCGCTTGGTTGCTGGGCGCCCTGGTGCTTGTGTGCTCACCGCGGTACCGGCTGTCGGCAATATTCGGCGCTGCAGCATGTTTCGGCATCGCGGTGTTGACCAAGGAGACGATGCTGGTGCTCCTGCCGATGTTCGCGTGGCTGGTCTGGACCAGGACCGCGCCGGCGACCCGCCGGTATGCACTCGCCGTCTTCGTCGCCGTGTTCGGCGTGGTGGTGAGCACGTACCTGTTGATGGCTGTCCTGCGTGGTGAGCTGGTCCCCGGCCCGGGACACGTCAGTCTGTGGGAGGGCATCAGGTTCCAGTTGCGGGACCGCGCGGCGGGCGGCGCGCTCGATGATCACGGTTCACTCAAACGGCAAACCGTTGACGAGTGGTTCCGACTCGACCCGGCCCTGCCGTCTTTGGCCGGCCCGATCGTCGTGGCCGCACTGTTTGTCCGGCGGCTGAGGGCGTTCGCGGTCGGGTTGGTGATACTCATCGCCACGGTTCTCCGTCCCGGGTACCTGCCGGCGCCGTTCATTCTCTCCGCGCTGCCGTTGATAGCACTTCTGGCCGCGGGCACCGGTGAGGTCGCGCTGCGCTATGTCTTCCGCGCCGTTGAGCAGCCATTGATTGACTTGCGGCGCTTGCGGATTCCGGCGCTGGCCGCCGTGACGCTGAGCGTGTCCATAGTCGTGTCGCTCTGGCTGCCCGCCTATCACGGCTTACTGGAATCCGACCGAGACTCGTCGATGCGGCAGGCTCAGCGCTGGATCGAGCAGAACGTGCCCAAGACCGACCGGCTGATCGTCGACGATGCGTTGTGGTTGGACCTGATCCGGGACGGCCGCGACCGGCGGAATGTCGTGTGGGCCTACAAGGTCGACACCGACGCGCAGGTGCAGGCTTGGTCGCCAGACGGTTGGACCGACTACGACTGGGTCGTGACGAGGGAGTCCTCGCGTACCAACATGCGGCCGAACGCGGTACTCAGCGACGCGGTCGCGCACTCACAACCAGCAGCGGCGTTCGAGTCGGGCGCCGAGCGAGTCGAGGTGCTTCGCGTCGACAACGGCGCACCGACCTCGAAACCCCCGACGCCAGCGGCGCCGGCGTTCGGAGGCCAACTCGCGACCCGCCTTGCCGGTGCCACCGATCCGGATGTGCTCGCGATCCTGCAGTCTCGGACGGTGGATCAACGTGTGCTCGCGACACTGGCGGTGATCGCTGCGACGCAACCCGTTCGGGTCGAGGCGATTTCGACGATCCGAGGCGAGGACGACACCGGAACGCCCCGACGTGATTTCACGCTGGGGGGCACACGCCAGCGGCTACAGGGTGTGGCGGAATTCCTCGAAAGCCAAGTGGGTGCGTTCGCGGTACAGTCCGTGAAACTCACCTCCGACGGACTGAGGGTTCGATTCCCGTCGCGTACCAAGGACATTGGTTTGGGCGTTGGTCCAGCGCCGCAGCAGGGCGGTCCGGCCGCACTGCGGATGGCGGACCTGCGACGCGGTGGGCCGGCCGAGAAACTGAACTTGGTGCGCATCGACGGCGCCGCAGCCGGTTCGCTCGAGACGAGCGACGACGCGAATCCGTCGAGCTATCGGTCAGTTCCCGCGGGAACATACGTGGTGGTGGCCAACCGCGCCGACGGAGGCAACCCGGTCATCCGCCAGGTGCTCACGCTCCGTCCAGGCGTGACCTACACACTGGCATTGTTCTCCGCGGGCGAATCCAGCCAAGTCGCAGCCCAACTCTCACCGGACGGCGCGCCCACCGGGCCAAGCCCCGACTCCGCCGTGCGGATGCTGCACGCTGCCAGCGCTGCAGGATCCGTCTACCTGGCGCTGGTAAAGCCCGGAATGCTCGAGCCGATGGTGCTGGCGAACCAAGCTGGGTACGGGCTCATCACCGGGTATGCCCCGCTGCCCGCGGGGCAGTACGAAGCGGTGGTGACGGCAAATGGTCGGGAATCGCGCCAACCCGTTGAATTCCTGGCCGGCGTGCCGATGAGTCTCTTGCTGACGGACGGACCCGACGGTCCCGTGCTGCGGACGCTGGTGGATGTTCCGGACGCCCCTGCCGCGCTGGACCCCCAGTCGTTGACGATGCCCGCGAGCGGGGGTGTGGTGGACAAAACCGCGGCGAAAACGCCTGTGACTGAAAGCTCGGACGGAAGACGGATTGCCATCGCGTTGTGCTTAGCGGCCGTCGTGGGCGCAGCGGTTCTGATGGCCAGGTCGCGGCGGCCGCGACGGCAAAGCGCCGGTGTATTGCATGAGGCGGTGCCTGCGCATGAGCGCGCAGGCGCGGTGGATCGCCCACGGCCGCGACCTGCTCGGGTGGGCATGAAGCCGTCGGTTCCACGGCAGCCGCTGAGACCGCGCAAGGGTGTTGTCGTGCACAAGGTTTCGCGCCCGGTTGAAGACACTGCGGCCTTGCATCGGGATCCTGACAGGACCGCGCGACTTCCCCGGGCTGGCATGAAGCCGTCGGTGCCACGGCAGCCGCTCAGACCGCGCAAGGGTGTTGTCGTGCACAAGGTTTCGCGCCCGGTTGAAAACACTGCGCCCTTACGTCTGGATCTTGATAAGACCGCGCGACTACCTCGGGCGGCCATCAAGCCTTCGGAACCGCGGAGGCCGAGATGACGATGCGACGGAGGACCGCGTTCGCAACTGCGCTCGTATTGGTGTTGATGATCGGCGCCGGCTGGCGGATCGCGAACGCGATCGATCCGCGGCTGGATACGGGCGAGATCGCCGCCTTGCGGGAGCACACGGCGCGTATCGCCGGCCAACAGTTCCTGGATGAGTACGTCGAATCCGACGGCCGGGTGGTGCGGCGTGACGAGGGCGGTGACGTCGTGAGCGAGGGGCAGGCCTACGGGATGCTCATCGCCGCGGCAGTCGGTGACGAGACTCGGTTCCGGTCGATATGGAAGTGGACGAAAACTCACTTACGCCGCGCTGACGGTCTGCTCTCCTGGCGGTGGGCCGATGACAAGATCACCGGCGCCAACAGCGCCGCGGATGCCGATCTCGATGCGGCGCGGGCGTTGGTGTTGGCGGGCCGCCGCTTCAATGCGCCGGAACTCACCAACGACGGCAAACGGTTGGGCGAGGCGATCCTCGACACCGAGTCTGTCGCCGTCGGCACCGGGGTCGCCGCTCCGAGCGATGTGAATCCGCCAGGTACGTGGGTGGCCGGGTCGGGGCGCATTCTCGTCGGCGGAAATTGGGCCAACGCCGCGCCGTACGTCGTCAATCCGGGGTACTTCAGCCCTCGCGCCGAACGGGACCTCCTGGAGATATCGGCTGACCGGCGGTGGACGGACATCACCCGCACCCAGCGGGTCCTGGGGTGGCAGCTGATCGGAACCGGGATGCTGCCGCCCGATTGGGCCACCGTCAGTGAAGTGGGCCACGCCGTGCCCACCGGGCCCGTCACCGGAGGACCCGTACGCTTCGGTCTCGACGCCTCGCGCCTACCCGTTCGGTTCGCAGAATCCTGCGATCCAGACGACCGGGCCCTCGCGGGTGCGATGCGACCCTTGCTGACGGCGCCGGGTGAAGTTCCGGCGTTGCGCAACCTGAATGGGTCGGCCGCCGGCAGTTGGCAGCATCCGGTTGGCCTGGTCGCCGCAGCGGCCACCGAACAGGGGGTCGGCAATCCCGACGGCGCCGTCGAGCGCCTTGACGCGGCAGCGCAACTCGAGCAGCGGTCTCCGACCTATTACGGCGCCGCGTGGGTGGCGCTGGGCCGCATCATGCTGACCACGTCGCTGCTCGGCGAATGCCCTTCCGCCAGTTGAACGTTCGGTGAGCGCGATAGGGTTTGCGCCCTAATCTCCGTGGCCGCGCTTGCCCCCATGGCCGCCGCCGTGTCCAGGCCGAGGGCCGCCGGGGCCCCATGCTGGGCCCGGGTTGAAGACGGGGGGCTGAGGAACTGGTGGCAGCCACTGGAGGATTGACGGCGGGATCACCGGCACAACCACAACTGGCGGTGGCGGCCCAGCGGCGGGCGGTGCCGCCGGGGCGGGTGCGGCATTGTGCACTACGACTCGTGGGGGTGGCGAGGCGGGCGGGACCATCGACCGCGCCGTGGCGGCGGCAGCCTGTGGTGGCGCGGACGGGGGCGGGTTGGGCTCGGGTTGCGGCACAACGGGTTGCGCACTCGGCACCGTCGGCGGCGGCGCCACAGCGGGCGGAGGCACCGCCACACCGCCCATGCTTTGATCGATGGGCTGCTCGGCCGGGTCGAGACTGCTCACCATCGCGATGGTCAGGGCCGCCACGCCCGCTACGAAGATGGCGGACAGCGAGCCGCCGATCAACAGGAACGGCTTGTTGCGTTCCGGCGCGCCGGACTCCGAAGCGATTCCGTCGGTGGATACGTCGGCGTGGCCAAGGAACGTAGTGATCTCATCTGCCGGAGCCACCGGGTAGAGCATGGTCTCGCCGTCGGGAACCAGGGAGTAAGCCAGGCCGATGGTGGATGTGTCGAACCGCGGCGCATTCGCCGAGGCCAGCGCAGCACCGCGCGCCAAGGCCAGGTGGGGTTCTTCAGGGGCGACGACCGGTACCGGCACCAGGTCTTTCAGCTGTGCGTTGGCCGCAGTGACGTCCACACCGGAGCCGACGACGTAGATGGCCTGGGGCATCGACTTCGCAGGCGTGAGGCCGGTGGCCATCTCGGCCAGCACGGGGATCGGGTCCGCACTGTCGAGGGGCTGGCTGAGCACCTTCACGACTGATCCGTCGGCGGTCTCGACGATCGCCAGGCTCGCGGTGTCGCGCTCGACGAACATCAGCGCGGTCCTGTCGTAGCCCACCGCCCGCCCGAGCGCCTGGGCGAGGGCCGCGGCGGCATGCAACTCCGAAACCAGCATCACGTCTTCGATGCCGCGGGCGATCAATGCCTCGCGGAGCACGCTTGCGTCGGCCCGGTCAGTCCAAGTCACCCCGGTCGAGATCAAACGATGGCCGGAGCCGAAGGCGCCCTCCTGGGTTCCCAGGATCGCGGCGATGACGTGGTCGGGTGCGTTCGACGTTGCCGGGCCGTCGATGGCGGTGATGTCGAAGACGTCGTGCTCGACGATGACACCGTCGGCTTTTTCGCCCTCGACGAGGGCGATGCTGACGGTCGTGGGTGTCATCGACACCCCAAGTACGATGTCCACCGGCCCCCTACAGGTTTGCTCGGCATGTTCGGCTATCGGCGGAAGGCCCGTCCCACGCACTCCGTAAACGTGCGTCCCCCAACGCCGCTGACCACTTCCGGCTGGTCTCATCGAACGTGTTCTCGCACCTACCCGGTGACACGTACGCTACTCGCTTCGTCCACCGCTGAGGAGTGATGCGGGAAGATTTTTGAGACCCTGCCGCAAGTGGCCGAAGTGGTGCTGCCGTCCGATGAATTGCGCTGCGTGGCAATGCTTTTGCGCCGCCGCCGCGATGGCGAGGACCGGATCCTGCAGTTTGGGGCCCCGGCGTTATCGGGATGGCACGAGCACGGCCGACCGACGGGCCGGCCGGCTGGCCCGTCGATAGCCAGCGTCGCGTTGGGCGGCAGTGCGGCCAGCGTCACTGGCGCGGGCGTATCGGCGGCGATGTTGATCGTCGATGCGGGCAGCGAAGCGAGCCCGGCTCTGGCAACGTCCACGGTGAGCTCCGCGACACGGGACAGCGGCACACCCGCGTGCCCCGGTGGGCCCGCAGGGCCAATCGGGATCATTTGGGGGCACTCTAATGAAAACGCATGTCGAGTAACGACATTGGGTGGAGGGTTGAAGGATGAACGCGACGGCCCAGGCGGATCTGGTGTGTGAGGGCGGCGGTGTTCGGGGCATCGGCTTGGTTGGTGCGGTGCATGCGCTGGTAACGGCTGGATATGGATTTCCGCGGGTCGCTGGATCCAGTGCGGGCGCGGTCGTCGCCTCCATGGTGGCGGCGCTTCAGGCCGCTGGCGAACCGCTGTCGCGACTAGATGAGCTCGCTCAGAGCATCGACTATTCGAAGTTCGCCGACCCCACTCTGCTCGCGCGGATACCAATCGTGGGCCCGGCGCTGTCACTCCTCGCGAGGGACGGGCTGTACAAGGGCGACTACCTAGAGAACCTGCTGACCGGGCTGCTCGGCGATCTTGGGGTGCACACGTTCGGTGACCTGCGCACCGGTGAGCAGGCGCAGCAGTATGCGTGGTCGCTGGTGGTCACCGCCAGTGACCTGTCGCGGCGCAGATTGGTCCGCATCCCGTGGGACCTGCAGAATTACGGGTTTGATCCCGATGAGTTTTCGGTGCCGAAGGCGGTGCGCGCCTCGTCGGCGGTGCCGTTCGTGTTCGAACCGGTGCGGGTCAGCGGTGCGACGTGGGTGGATGGTGGACTGCTGTCGAATTTTCCTGTCCAGTTATTCGACAGCCGCGACGCGCCGCGGTGGCCGACGTTCGGCATGCGACTTTCTGCACCGCAGGGAATGCCGCCAACGCACCAAATCCGGGGTCCGCTTTCGCTGGCGTTCGGGGCGCTGGAAACGCTGATCAGCGACCAGGACGCGGCCTATATCGATGACCCGTGCACGGTTCGACGCACCATCTTCGTTCCCGCCGAATCGGTCGGATCGCTGGATTTCGACATCGGCGCCGAGGAGCGCGACGCGCTATACAACCGCGGGGTGCATGCGGCCCAGGATTTCCTGGCGTCCTGGGATTACGCTGAATATCTGCGGGTGTGCCGCAGCGGTTCAGCGCCTGCAACCGAGGTATGAGCGCCTCGAGATGCATCGTGGCTCAATGGAATATGTCAGGCGCCGAATCACTAGTGACGCCTGTTCTGTGTTCTGTGTGGGCTCGATGGTTAGGCGAACCACCTACTCGCACAACGTAACTGCAAGCGTGCGCGCATATTTCGGTCTCGTCCAGTGCCGATGCGGCTGGTCTACCAGTACCCGATGACTCGCCCCGCACCAACGGCCGTTAGCCAAAAGCGAGGGGCAGGCCACCCATGATCGCGAATCGTCGTGATTCGTCGTGGGACGGATTGCGGCGTTGCGCGGTCCTGGGTGAAATCCCAACGGGGGACGGCGATTTCGCCGTCGCGGGCGTGTGAGCGAAACCCGACGTTGGTCGATTCGGCGGCCGCGTTGGCGTCGTGAGTTGGCGGGCCACGCCGCGGCTCTGCTCCATGGTGCCGAACGCGGTGAAGCGTTTGACGCGCTGGGCGCAGCGCTGCTGGATGCGTTCGACTTCGTCGATCTGGTGGCCGACGAGTTCGAAGAAGCCGGCCATCACCTTGCGCAGGGCGGGGTCGAGGGCGGGTAGGGCTTCGGCGACGGCGGCGACGTCGGCCTCGAACTCGGCGCGTTGGTCGGGGTCGTTGATCATGCGCAGGAAGGCGCGATGCGAGTCGCGGCCCTTCGAGTCCCAGGCGGCCTGATAGTCCGAATACATTTGGCGCTGGCGGTCGCGGTATTCGGTGTTGGAATCGATGGGTTCGTCGAGGGCGGCGGTGGCCTGTTCGTTCAGGGTGCCGTATTGGCCGATGTCGGTGATGAGGCGTTCCATTTGTAGGGCGATGGCGCGGGCCTCGTCGTAGCAGTCGGTGACGTCGGGCTGAGGGCGTTGACCGGCGTCGAGTTGGTTGAGTTCCTCATGGAGAGTGGCGATTTCGGCTTCGATGTGCTTACGGATGCGGGCGGGGTCGTTATCGACTTTGACGGCGACCTGCTTGAGGCGCGCGGCGATGCCGGTGATGGAGCCGCCGGTGGCAATGGTGTCCTGGCGGCGCATGGTCCTTAAGAAGTCCAGCGCGCGGCGGGCGTCCTGGGTGAGGTAGCAGACGTTGGTGTCGTGGCGTTCGTCGACGATGCGGTGCAGCCAGCACTGGGCGGCCCAGGACTTGATCAGCGCGAGCCCGGACTGAGGATCGTCAAGGCCGTCGAGGTCGCGTTCCAGCCGCACCACGAGCTCAGTCAGGCACGGCACCATCGCTAAGGTGCCGCTCCATCAGGGTCGCGTAGAGGCACAGGTTGGTGGCCGCGAGCAGGCGGATCGCGCGCGAGCCCTGCAGGTCACCGTTGAGGTCGAGCAGGTCGGCGGCCGACAGTTCTACGTTGTCGTCCACCCGTTCCTCTATTCACGTTATTGGTCCGGAGGCCCAACATAGGCCAACGGGACGACATGGCGGTGCCGAGAGGAGCCGTGTCGGGAGGGATTTTCATCACCGCACGCGTTTGCCGACGTCAGCGGAATAGCCCTCCGCCGAAGGGTTTGCGCTGCGCACGCGACGGCTTGGTGCCGGTGTGAATGATGTTGCTGATGGTTACAGCAGGACTGGCATGCTTCTGGAGAGCGCCAGCAGATAACGACGCTGTGAAACGGTGTGGTCGACTACGTCGCTCATTGCGCTCGAGGAACGGCTCAAGTCACGCGGGCCCGACGCCCCACTGGCGACGGAAAACCTTGGTGCACAACGTGTTTGCTGCGGACTTGATTCCTCAGCGCAGAGGGCCTGATGAGCGTCTACGCTTGGCGCCATGGCTGACCATGACCGCGCCGCCGCGCGCCGGGAGATCACCGACGCCCTGATCGCCGCCCTTGACCGACGTCATGAAGTTCTGGATGCGATCGTGGACGCCGAGAACCGGCCGGCGGCCGTCGAGGCGGTAACCGCGTTGCTCGGCGTCGCGCCGCTGGCCGCGGAAGCGGTGGTCGCGATGCCGTTGCACCGACTCACCAAGGACTCGCGCCGACAGATTGCGGCCGAACTCGAAGATCTCAACAGCCGGCTGACCTTCACCCTGATCGAGCGACCCGAGAGCTCCGGCGAACATGTGGTGCTGCGGCCGTTCTCCCGTGAGGCGGACCGGAACCTCTTCGAAGTCAGGACGACCGATATCGGTGCCGCCGGTGACGGATCCGGCGGGCCGGCAGGCAGCCTCGACGATGAGATCGGCTCGGCTGTCGGACGCATCGATGCCGAGGACGCGGTCTGGCTGGTCGCCGAAAAGGGAACGCAGGCAGTCGGAATGGTGTTCGGTGAGTTGGCGGGCGGCGAGGTGAACGTGCGGGTCTGGATCCATCCCGACCACCGGCAGCATGGCTACGGCACCGCGGCGCTGCGCAAGGCGCGATCGGAGATGGCGGCCTATTTCCCAGCCGTGCCGTTGGTCATTCGCGCGCCCGGCTCCGCCGAATAAGGCGACGTTCAGCCTGCGAGCGCCGCTTCGAAGAACGCCAGCTCCAGACTCATCGCCCGCCGGTAGGTCGTATGCACGGCGGGGGTGTCGTCGTCTTGTTCGTCGAGCAGTTGCTCCAGCCGGGCGGCCAATGTCTGGAAGCTCGGGTCGGCGTAGGTCTGCACCCACTCCGCGTACGGTCCGGCAGCGCCCGCATCAAGCGATGCACCGAGCCAGGCGTAGAGGCGCATGCACGGCGTCATCGCCGCGAACACCAGGGCCAGGCCACCGGTGGCGGCGGTCGCCAGCAGGAATTCGGTGTAGGCCAGGGTCGCCGATGTCGGCACCACGCCGGCCATCTCGATGCCCCACCGGGCGGCGTAAGACGAGTGCAGGCCGAGTTCCTCGCGCACCCCGCCGAGCAGATCGGCCAGCGCGAGCAGTGTGGGTGTGTCTGTACTACGTGCGAGAGCCAATGCGTATGCGCGGGCGAAGGATTCGAGGAAGAAGGCGTCCTGCGCGACGTAGCCGGCGAAGACTTCACGGGGTAGGGAGCCGTCACCGAGGCGGCTCACGAAAGGGTGCGCGAGCGCCGCGGCCGCCAAGTCGCCGTTGTCGGCCCACAGCCGAGCGGACAGCGTCATGCCAGCGCCATGTCCCAGAACGCCACCTCGTGCGTCAGCACATCGGCGACTAGCTCGTCGTGTCGGTCCGGGACGGCCAGGACGCCGAGCGCGTCGACGTAGTCCGCGAACGCCGGCGCCGACCAGTGCTCGATGAATTCACCGAACGGGGAGGTGGCCGACGCGGCGAAGGCCCATGCGAGCAGGTACACCCGCTCGAGCACCCACAGCGCTGTCACCGCCGCCTCAAACGGCGTGGCATCGAGCCGGCCCAGGAGTTCGCGGTAGCCGAGCGCCGGCGGTAGCGCCGGCTGTTCCAGGTTGATCCCCCTCCGCGCGGCCTGGTCTTCGAACCAGTCCAGTTCCGCGACCAGAGCCATGCATCCCCCGGCGAGCACCGTCTGAGCAGTTCGCGGCGCTCGTGCCAGCAGCCGAGCCTGGAAGGTCAGCAGGTCAGCGACGAACAGCGCGTCCTGCACGAGCCATCGGTCAAACGCAGAATCGGTGATCGTCCCGTCGCGCACCGCTTCGAGAAAGGGATGCCGGGTAGCGGCGGACCACAGCGAATCAAGCACGACCCGAAGGATAGTCACGGTCCGGCGGCGGCCTGATCACTCCCACAGGACGGCACGCCATGATGGGGAGTGATGAATAGCGCACGGGTGAACCGGACCATGCTTGCCCTCGGGGTGGCCCTGGGCGTGGTCGTGGCATTGCTGATGGGCGGACCGACCACAGCGGTTGCCCATGCGGCCGCCGCGGCGCCCGCGGGGGATGCCCTCTCGATCGGCGACCCGGACGCCCTCGGGCAGATCGATCTGTACGTGGATCCACTGTGCCCGTACAGCGGGAAAATGGTCCGCGCTAAGGGCGACGAAATCGGTCGACGCATCGAGGCCGGCACGCTTCGCGTCAACCTTCGATTCGTGGACTTCCTCGACAAGTACTCGGCCAGCGCGACCTACGACAGTCGAGCGATCTACGCGGCCTACGTTGTCGCCGACCAGTCGCGATCGAGCGACATCACATGGCGCTTCGTCCAGCAGATCTATTCGGCCGATCAACAACCGAAAGAAAAAGGGCCGACGGACCTCGACAACAACCAGCTCGCCGAGTTGGCCGACCGCGCCGGCGCACCGCAACCTGCGCAAGATCTCATCAGAATTGGCCTGCCGATCGGTTACGACGCCCATGCCATCACAGCCAACAACTTCGCACTGCTGCACCAGTTTCCAAAGCCTGGCGTTCCGCTCGTCGTGATCAATCATCAGCCCGTCGACGGAGCATCGGACTGGCTGGCCCAACTGCCCGGCTGAGAGACGCACTGCGGTTGTAACACGATTAGGTCAGCTAACGATCTTCAGATCGAGACGCGTATCGATTCGGCACAGTGGCTATACGGCATCGAGCGCACAGGACATCAAACGAAGGACTAAGGCATGACGGCAACGTTGACCGGCCCGCCGCGGCCGCCGGAGCCGGGTGCGGCCGAGGTCGCGGCGCCGAAACGCAACCTGATCTTCATCGCCGTGCTGCTGGGGATGCTGCTGGCCGCGCTGGATCAGACGATTGTGGCGACCGCGTTGCCCACGGTCGTTGCCGACCTGGGTGGTGCAGGCCACCAGGCCTGGGTGGTGACCAGCTACCTGCTGGCCTCGACGGTCGTGACGGCGATCGTCGGCAAGCTCGGTGATCTGCTCGGCCGCAAGACCGTCTTCATTGCCGCGGTGCTGTTCTTCATGGTCGGTTCTGTGCTGTGCGGGCTGGCCGGCTCGCTTCCGATGCTGGTGGCGGCGCGAGCCCTGCAGGGCATCGGCGGCGGAGCCATCATGGTCACCGCGACGGCGGTGATCGGCGAGGTGATCCCGCTGCGCGAACGCGGCAAGTATCAGGGCGCCCTCGGCGCGGTCTTCGGCGTCACGACGGTGATCGGCCCGCTGCTCGGCGGGTTCTTCACCGACAACCTGAGTTGGCGCTGGGCGTTCTGGATCAACGTGCCGGTGGCCGTCGTCGTGCTCGTGGTCGCCGTCATCGCGATCCCCAACCTCGGCCGGATGGCGCGACCGGTCATCGACTACGCGGGCATCGTTCTGGTGGGCCTTGGCGCCACGGGGCTTACTCTTGCCACCAGCTGGGGCGGCAGCGAATACCCGTGGGGTTCGCCGATGATCATCGGGCTGTTCGTCGGATCGCTGGTGGCGCTGGGCGCGTTCGTCGCCGTCGAATTGCGGGCGCAGGAACCGATTCTGCCGATGCGGCTGTTCCGGGAACCGGTCTTCGCCGTGTGCTGCGCGCTGTCGTTCGTCGTCGGCTTCGCGATGCTCGGGGCGTTGACGTTCTTGCCGACCTTCATGCAGTTCGTCGACGGGGTGTCGGCCACCACGTCGGGTCTGCACACGCTGCCGATGGTGGTCGGGCTGCTGACGATGTCGATGAGTAGCGGTGTGATCGTGGGCCGCACCGGGCGCTACAAGATCTTCCCAGTCGTCGGAACCGCGGTCATGGCAATAGGTTTCGTGCTGCTGTCGCGAATGGGGCCAGACACATCGACGGTGTTGCAGTCGCTGTACCTGGTGGTGCTGGGCGCCGGGATCGGCATGTGCATGCAGGTGCTGGTGTTGATCGTGCAGAACACCGTCGACTTCTCCGACCTCGGCGTGGCGACCTCCGGTGTGACGTTCTTCCGCACGATCGGCAGCTCGTTCGGCGCGGCGGTGTTCGGCTCGTTGTTCAACAACTTCCTGCATCCCCGACTCGCGGCCGCCATCGCGAGCAGCGGCGCACCGCCTGAGGCGGCGCAGTCGCCGGATGCGTTGCACAAGTTGTCGCCGGAAATGGCGGCGCCGATTGCGGCAGCTTATGCTGATGCACTCGATCTGGTGTTCCTGTATGCGGCGCCGGTCGCGGTGGTCGGGTTCATATTGGCGTTGACGCTCAAGCAGGTTCCGCTGCGCAACTACGCCGTCAGCAGCGCCGCGGATATGGGCGAGGGGTTCGCGATGCCTACGAACGACTCGCCAGATCAGTTGTTGGAGAACGCGGTTGGCCGGTTGATCCGGCATGGCTCCGGTATGCAATTGCGGGCCATCGCGGAGCGTCCGGGAAGCAAGCTCGACATCGGTCGGCTGTGGGCGCTGTTGCAGGTCTTCCGGTTCGGGCAGGCCGCGGGACAGGCGCGGTTGGGCGATGTCGCCGAGCACGTGCGGGTGCCGCGCGAGATCCTGGAGCCGGCGTTCGACCGGCTCGTCGCCACCGGCTATGCGGAGAGAAGTGGCGATGTGTTCTGGCTGACGTCGGCCGGCGCGCATCAGGTCGAGCTCGTTCGCGCGGAGACGATGGATTGGCTTACGCAACGGCTGAGCCAGTCGTCGGGCCTTCAGGTGCGACCGGATCGCGTACAGGTCAGGCAGGCGTTGGATCGGATCACGCAAGACGTTCTGGTGCAACGGGATTGGACTGACGACGAGACGCAGGCGATGCAGATGCGTCCGCCGCGCCGGGCGCCGCGGCCGCGGAGGCCAGCGCCGTTGCCCGCGGCGCCCGTGCCGCCGCGACCCGCTGTGCCTGATCCGCGGGCGGCTGTACCGCGACCGACTGAGCCGCCGACGACGAGGTTGCGGCCGCCCGGCGCGCCGCCGCCCAGGGGGCCGCGGCCGCCGCAGCGGTAGGGAGTTTCAGGCGGCGCCGCGGAGACGTCGGATTCGAATTCGGCGCGTTGGTCGGGGTCGTTGATCATGCGCAGGAAGGCGCGGTGGGAGTCGCGGCCTTGGGAGTCCCAGGCGGCCTGCATCTGGCGTTGGCGGTCGCGGTATTCGGTGCTGGTCGATGGGTTCGTCGGGGGCGGTGGTGGCTGATCATGGTGCCGTACTGGGAAGATGGCGGCCCCACCGAACTGTTCAACCTGGTACTGCTGTGCCCGTATCACCATCGGCTACATCACCGCGGCGTCATCACCATCACCGGACCCGCCGACCATCTGATCGTCACCGACAGCGACGGCCAACCACTCAGCGCAGCATCGCTCGCGCGTCCACCGACCCAACCCCCACCCGATGTCCCACCCTGGAACGGGCCCCTGGGCGAGCGCGCCGACTGGTGGTGGTATGAACCCTTCCAACCACAACCACCACCAACAGACAACTGACGCGTGGTACACCAAACGTGTTGGCGCGTAACTGGCTTCGTTCGCGTTGCGCGCACTGGTGACGTGCGGCGCAACTGTTCTCGTTCGTCGGTGTTTTGAAGGCCGGTGTCCTACAGATCGCTCACGCCTCCTGATGCGAAGCAGTCGATCTCGTATGTGGTCTGTTTCGAGCAGCCATGAGCAGAACACGTTGAGAGGCGGACCCCTCCCGTTATCGCGTGCCCGCAGCACGGAAGCTGTCCCGTAATGAGAGGAACTCAAGGGGGTATCTCGGAAAGGCCGCATGCATCGATTGCGCATCGAATGGTTACGATGGCGTCGATGCAACTGATGGCAACGCAACGAAAGGTGCCATGGCCCGATATCTCTTAGCCGCAAGCCCGCTTGCCGGTCATGTCATGCCTATGCTGCGCATCGCCGCGGATCTGCAGGGGCGCGGCCACCACGTCACCATGCTCACCGGTGCGCAATACCGCGATCGGATTAGCCGCTGCGGTATTCACACCATTGACCTGCCTCTAGCGGGGCAGCCTTCTGCGCAATGCGGTAGAAGCGTTGTCAGCACGTGGCTTCCCACGCTGATGAACCGGTTGTTGGCCGGCCGCAGCGAAATGCGCTCGGTGTTCATCGATCCCATGACAGCGCAATACGAGGCGCTTCTTGGCGCACTGCACTCTGCAGACGTCGATGCGGTGTTGTGCGACGTCGCGTTCACCGGCGCAGTGCCGTTGATCTTGAGCAAGCTGCGCCGTCCGCCGATTGTCGTGTGCGGCGTGGGCCCGCTGACCTTGTCCAGTGCCGACACGCCGCCGTTCGGAATGGCCTGGCAGCCACGCCCGAACACCGACTACCGGATGATGAACCGGTTCGTGCACCATGTCCTGTTCGCCGACATTCAAGCCGAGTTCAACCGCTGTGTAAGCGATCTCGGGTCCCCACCGTCGCCGGTGTTTCTCACCGACTGGCCGGTGCTCGCCGATCGGCTGCTGCAGCTGACCATTCCCGCGCTCGAATTCCCGCGCCGCGACTTGCCGCCCTCCGTGGTTTTCACCGGCCCGGTCCTCCCTCGTGCAGAGTCGACCGAGTCCCCGACGCCCGGTTGGCTCACCGACCGCCCCGCCTCGACGGTGGTACACGTGACACAGGGCACCTGGAACAACGACGACCCGGCTGACCTGATCCGGCCGACGCTCGACGCACTCGGGCAGCGCAGCGACCTGCTGCTCGTCGTGACTACCGGCCGGCCAGGGCAGACGACGGTGCCCGGCCGGGTCCCGTCGAACACCTACATCACCGACTATCTGCCCTACAGCGAGCTGCTGCCCTACGTCGACGTGATGATCACCAACGGCGGTTACGGCGGGGTGCATGAGGCGCTCTCTCATGGCATCCCGTTGATCATCGCGGGGGGCAGCGCCGACAAGCCCGAGGTGGCTGCGCGCGTGCGCGCCACCGGAGCAGGCATCACCCTTGACGCCAAACGACTTTCACCGTCGCGCATCTCCATAGCCGTCGACGACATCCTCTCGAATGCGCGCTATCGCGCCGCCGCTCGCGTGCTGGCCGCCGACATCGCCGAAACGAATGCCTTCGACACGATCGCCGACACGCTCACGGGCTTCACGCCAGAACACCGGCCAGTTCCGCTGCGACTAGAGCAATGAATTCATCGGCGGCGAACCGCGATCGCCGCACCCACCACGACCACTGCCGCCACGGCCGCCGTTGCCGACAACGTCACGCTGCCCCGGTCCGCGGCGCCGATTGCGATCGCCACCAGCGCCCATAACGTGCCAGCCACGTAACTGGGAGAGCCGCGCAACATCGCCGTCATCCCCAACGCGAACACCGAGGCGATCACCAACACTGCGAACTGCCACCACGGCGCCGACGCAGACAGGCCAGAATTGATCAGCGCCGCAGCAACATTCGCGAACACCGCAATGCTGCTCCACCCCAGGTAGACGCCGAACGTCACCGTCGCCAACACGGCCAGCCACCGCGGACACGTCATATCGTGTGACCGTCGGACCAGCAGCCGCATGATGTGGATCAACGCCGACACCATCACCGCGAAGACCACCACGCTGACCCACAGCCAATCCTGCGCGGCCACCACCAGCCACACGCTGAACCCGACGAACACCACGCTGGCGTCGATGAGCAGGCTCGTCTCCCACCACGCGCCGAGCCCGTAGCGCAGGACCGCCACCGCCGTCGCCGCACTCAGCGCAGTGATCAAACCCCACAGGCCGAACGCGTACCCGGCCGGCGTGATCAGAGCCTCGTTCGTGGCGCCCGTCTCGAGGAAATTACCGGCGAGCGCTTCGGCGACGAACGGCGCGGGCAACTGGCTCAGCGCCAGCACCGCAGCGATCCATCGCCACCTCACCACTGCTCTTGGCTCGATGCTCGTTGTGTTGGCCAACTCGTCTCCCTTCGGACCCACGGTCTACAGGGATTCGGAGCAGCGACGCCTTTGGATGGGACATGAAAATGCCCGCCTGTCAGCGACATTCGCTCACAGGCGGGCATCCGGGCGGCTAGGTGCTGATACCGACCACTTCTTGAGCGATATCAGCAAGCCGCGTCTGGGCGGCCGACACGACGCGCGCACGATTCTTGTGCGCCTCCTCGTAGGCCACGATCGCGCGGACGTCGCTCGGATCGGTGAGCTCCTTGACCTCCGCGACCGCGTCGGCGACCGTCAGTTCGTCGTAGTCCGGGATCGGCAACTCGGAGGCGTCGAGCACCCCGCCGGCGGCACGGGCGGAGTGCAGCGCGTCGGCGGCCTTGCCTGCGCCTTCGTCGCGGACGACCTCTTCCGCACGCTGTAGCGCCGCATCGCGCGAAGCGCCCAGTGCCTTGAGCGTCACTTCACTGGCCCGCTGGGCGCGACGCCGCAGCTCCTCGACCGCCGGGCCGGTCGAGCGCAGCGCTTCGACAGCCCGGTCGACCGACTGCGCCGACCACGACATCGGCAGATTGAACAGCTTGATCGCGGTGCCCGCGGTGGCCTGCAGCGGCGTGCGCCGCAGGGCGGCCGGGCCACCGAGCGCGTCTTCGGCCAGCACAGTCGTCAGCCAATTGACCGTGGCCGAATGCGCGGTGATCAGCCGGTCGGCGAGGTCCTGCACGTCGGTGTGCTTGCCCGCGACGGCGAGCGCCTTGATGTAGCGGGCACGGTCGAGCAGCTGGTCCTCCAGCGCGAGGTCGCCGAGCAGCGCCTCGTCGAACGGCTGCGCCTGCTCGGTCAGCGCCTTGACCGCAGCCGCGGCGCGCCCGAGGAAGGGCCCGATCGTGTCGGGAAAACCGCCGAGGTTCCTGATCGCCTTCTGAATGGCCTCGGCGCGGATGCGGCCGTTGTTGGCGTTCTGCGACAGCTCCTTGCGCACCGCCTCGGTGCGGGCCTGCGCGACGCGCGTCTCCGCGACCTGGATTTCTGTATGGGTGAGATCGAGCATGGTGCGCAGCTGCGCGAGCAGCCTGGTTTCGGTGTCTGGTGCAGACATGGTGGATGAGCCCTCTCAAGTGTGTTGTGTGTGACGACTGTGCTTTCCGCACTCACCCATGCGGCTACCCACTACCCGCATCAGAATTACGCCGCAGCTGCTGTGACATGAGTCACGCCCGTAATGCGTTTGGCAGGGCTTCTTCAACGACACGCCATGCCGATCTTCATCCCGTTAGTCGCCGATACCCCCTAGCGCTACAGCAGCGTCGCCTGGAGGGTATGCCGAAGCCAGTCCTGGTACTGGTCGCTGCTCCACTGCCACTGCCCGGTGAACATGGCGTACACCTCGCTGCTCGTGAGCGCCCACAGGATGGCCGCCGCGTCCTCGACGGTCATCGAGTCAAGCAACGGACCGTTGGCGGCCACCCATTCCGCGACGGTCGTCATGGCCTGCCGCCGCTGCCGCAAGTTCAGATCGTCACGTAGCGAAGCGATTTCGGGGTTCGACCGCGGCCGCGTCCCGCAGCAGCGCATTGTCGGGGCCGACGCGGCGCAACTGCGCGGTGACACCAACGGCGAAGCGCCGCAACTGCTCTCGTTGGTCGGTGCTTTGCCGGACGGTCTGCGGTCCCTCGCGCTCGAGAAAAGGGATGTCTTCGTCGTCGCCGCCGATGACATCGTCCATCACCTCACGGCTATGTTTGCGGCACACATGGCGTGGGCGGCGGCTACGGGTTGCCGAGGCGGACATGGATCCCGTGACTGGCGAGTTGGTCGAACGTGTAGATGAAGTCCCCGCGGTGGCTCACGGAAACGACGTATCGGTCCTGACCCTCTGTTATGGGGAAGGTGAACAGGAACGTGCATGTCGTCTCGTCGCCCTTGCCCTCCCCAAGTGACGTGGCGGTCAGAATTTCGCCTTTGCCGTTGCGGACGACGACTTGCGTGGCGGGGGTGATATCGGCGTAGCCGTTGACTCCGTGACATGCCCCGTTGTCTGATGCGATCGAACTGACAACCGCATCTGGGCCGCCACCGGTCAGCACGAATGTACCTGTCACAGTGGCACTTTCGAGGACATGGAAGCCGGTGGCGAAGCGCGGGCAGAAAATGTCGACGGCGATCTTGTCGGCGGCCTGACCCTGTTGCGGGCCACCGTCGTCGAGTTGTCGGCAGACCTGCTTGCCGTGCGCAACCGCGTTGGCGTCGGAGTTGAACTGGCCGGCCAGTCCGGCATCGTGCAGCGTGGACAGGTAGACGTCCTCCGGCGGCGGTGAATGACGGCGTTGGGGAACGTGCAGCGCCCAAAACACCAGGGCCGCCATCACGATGACCACGGCCGCCGCGCCGGTGCCCAGCCAGGTTGACCGGATACTGGTCCTGCCTCGCGCGGGCACATCGACGTAGTCGGGCAGCATGGCGCCACCGTCGGGATCGTCGGCCTGGGCTCTGCCGTTGCGGACCCGCCTGGTGGGACGTCCGGCGACGTAGTACCGGCCTTCGTGCCGTGCAGTCGGGTCGGGACGCCATCCGGTCAGGGCGACGTCTTTGCCTGGGGCGCCGCATTTTTCGCAGACTCCGCTGCTGTCCACAGCTGAACCGCAAAATGGACATGCCGTCACGGCAGTACCCCAGCCTCTGACCGGTAGTCGGGCGACTGGAGCGAATCTGCCTTTGCGTCGCGGCGGAGCATCACCGCCATTGTCGCCCGTTCGCCCTGCTTTTTGGCGCCCGTTCGCGACTAGAACTCGAGTCTCAACGTGCGCCGACGGGCGCGGTCGACCGCACACCCGTCGTCCGGAACCGACTCCGGTACATGCTGGGCGAGACGCCGAGCGCGCGGCGGAAGGTGCGTCGCATCGTGTCCGCAGAGCCGAAGCCAGCCCGTCGCGCGACCGCTTCCTGGCTGTTGTCTCCGGTGGCCAACAGCACCTTCGCCGCCTCCAGTCGCGCCCGCTCGACAAACCGTGCCGGCGTCATCCCCACCTGGACCCGGAACATGCGCACCAGATGCCGCTCGCTGACCGCTGCGCGATCGGCCATGGTCGCGATGGAGTGGTCCGCGCCGGGATCGGAGACCACCGAGTCCAGGATTTCGCGCAGTCCTCTGGATACCGGCAGAGCCGCCTCGGTCCAGACACTGAACTGCGCCTGACCGCCCGGCCGCTGCAGGAACACCACCATCCACCGCGCGACGCGTCTTGCCACGTCGGGGCCGTAGTCGCTTTCCACCAGCGCCAGGCCGAGGTCGATGCCGGCGCTGATGCCCGCGCCCGTGATGAACGGCCCGTCCTGAACGAACAGTGAATCGGGATCCACCGACACGTGCGGATACGCGCGAGCCAACTCCTGACAATGCGCCCAATGCGTGGTCGCGCGGCGCCCGTCGAGCAACCCGAGTGCGGCAAGCACAAACGCGCCCGTGCACACCGACGCCACCCTGCGTGCCCGCGGCGCCAGTTCGCGCACCATCTCCAGCGCCGACTCGACCACGTCCGGCGTCTGCTCCTCTGGAATGTCGTGCTCACCCGGCGTGAAATTGAAGTCGGCTGGCACACCGCCCGGCACGATCAGCGTGTCGATCCGGTCGGGCACCTCTGCCAGACACGTGTCGACATTGAGCGTGACGTATGACGTCGTCTGGACGGCTTCACCGGTCAGCGAGGCCAGAATCACGTCGTATCGCGCGCCAAAGTCGTTGGCACGGGCGAAGATTTCCAGTGGCGCGGCCACGTCCTGCAGCGTCACCTTGTCATACAGCGCGAAGACGACAGTCTTGTGTGCCTGTCCCGGCCGCTGCGGCCTGTTCTCGTCGGGCACCGTCACACCCCCATCTAAAAGGTGCAAACAAGCTAACGGCCATGTGTTACGACGACGTTGCCGATGGCACGTCCGGATTTGCCCGAATCGTGTCCGGTCCTGACGGCCCGAGAATTCCAACCGTAACATCGGCGAAACCTGCTGAGCTGAAGCTCCTTTCATGGATTCTCGGACAGCCTCGACGCTGAGCATCGGCGTCCTCGGCGGACTGGCGGTCGCACTGACCGCAGAAGTCATCACGGTGCCCATCTGGGTGGTGTTCTTGGCTTGGGCGTCGTTCTTTTTCGTCGGCGGCGGGACCGCGGGCTGGATTCGATCGGTGTCGTCGAACCTCGTCGGCGTGGTGATCGCCTCGGCCAGCCTGTACGCCGCCTACCTGATGGGCGGCAGCCTGCTGGTCACCGCCATCGCGGTGGGCGTGGGCAGCGCGGTGATGGTGCAGGCGTCATGGGTGCCGCTGCTGTCCACCACCCCGGCTGTCGTCGTCGGATTCGCTTCCACCGTGTCGACGGTGGCGGGCACCGGCAACGACATCACCGTCACGACCATTTCGCACCCCGGCCTCGTCGCCGCCGTCGCCTGTGTGCTCGGGGCGTCCTTCGGACTGCTCTCGGAATACTTGGCCACCGTCATGACGAAGAAAACGGCCGGTGAGCGCGTTAGCCAAACCGAGACCGCGCCGACGGAAGGAAGCCCTGCCTGATGAAACTGCAGCACTATCTCGGCGGCCTGGAAGGCCTACCCGAACCGCTGACGATGGAAAAGCGTGTCTTCGTCGCGGAGTGGGAGAAACGCATCTTCGGCATCCACGTCGCGATGATGGGGTTATCGAATCATCTCGGCTCGGCCCTGCCGGCCTATCCGATCGACGAGGTGCCGACGGCCTTCAAAGACGAATGGACGTGGGCCGATCTGCGCACCGGCGCCGAGGCGATGAACCCCTTCGACTACTTCAAATTCCGCTACTACGAGAAGTGGCTGGGCGGCATCACGCAGTTCTTCATCGACAAGGGCTACGTGACCGAAGAGGAACTCACCGCACGCGCCGCCGAACTCCCTTCGGCGCCAGACGTTTCGGGTGAGGCTGCGGTCGACGATCAGGTGATCGCCTATCTGCGTGAAGGCGACAGCCCCCGTCGCGACGTCGCGCACCCGAAGTTCGCGGTCGGGTCCACCGTCCGGATAACCAATGTGCCTGCCGACGCGCACAGCCGGTTGCCGGGCTATCTGCGCGGACGCACCGGCACCGTGGAACGCGTCTTCGAGGGCGATTACGCCTACTTCTGCCACACCGGCGACGGCATCGGCGACCCGATGCCGATCTACATCGTCGAGTTCGAGCCTTCAGAAATCTGGGGTCCGCGTGCCGAGGACGGCCCACTGATGCTCTACGCCGAGCTTTTCGAGGCCTATTTGGAACCGATCGAGGAGGAGTCATGACCGGGCAGTTCGCCTACCCGCCGGATCGCGAGGAGGCCAGCGCGGCGAAAGCGGCCGCACTGGAGTCCCTGCTGATCGAGAAGGGTGTGATCACGCCGCAGACCGTCGATAAGGTGCTCGCGTATTTCGAGACGGAGATGACACCGCTGAACGGCAAGAAGATCGTCGTAAAGGCTTGGACCGATCCGGAATTCGCGGAGAAGATCGTGGTCGACACGCCTGCCGCGATCGCCGAAATGGATTTCCCCGACGGCATGGCCGGCGCCGAAGGCGAGCACCTGCAGGCGGTGGCCAACACCGCCGGCGTGCACAACCTGGTGATCTGCACGCTGTGCTCGTGTTTCCCGTGGCCGGTGCTCGGGCTGCCGCCGTACTGGTACAAGGACCCGACATTCCGGTCACGCGCGGCCCGCGAGCCGCGCAAGGTGCTCGCCGAAGTCGGCGTTGACCTACCCGCCGACACCGAGATCAAGGTGTGGGACTCCAGCGGCCACTCGCGGTGGTTCGTCATTCCCGAAAGACCGTCGGGCACCGACGATTTCACTGATGAGATGTTGATGAATCTGGTGACGACAGAGTCGATGATCGGTGTGGCGCTGGCAGGGCAGCAGTCATGAAGCTGCACGAGACCTGCACCACGGATCAGGCGGCCCCGGTTTTCGACCACGAATGGCAGCGCAGGGCTTTCGGATTGGCGCTCGCGCTGTCCGAGTTCCGCCACTACCCGTGGAGCGAATTCCAGGAGACCCTAATCGCGACGATCGGTGAGTGGGAGAGCACCCCAGAATCCGAACGCGGGCAATGGGAATACTACGACCACTGGGTCGCGACGCTCGAGAAGCTCGTCGACCGCCACGAACTGCTGACCGCGCCGGTGCTGACCGACGCCAGCGACCACGCGCTGCCCGGCGCACACGACCACGACCACGACCGCTGAGGATTTCCGATGAACAACGCAAACCCCGCTTTTGACGTCCCCCGGGTCAACCTGCGAGCGGCGGCCGCAGTGCTCGCCACCCCGGCTCGATTGACCGTCATCACTATGCTCGCCCTGATCGCCTACTACTTCGTCGGATACGACCAAGGCGCAGTGTCGGTGTTCGGTTCGGACACCCACATCCACGAGTTCCTGCACGACGCCCGGCACCTTCTCGGATTCCCATGTCACTGACGCTCGAAATGCCGTCTGCTATCCGCTTGCTGGTTCCCGGCGCTGTGGCAGGCATCGTGTCATACGCCTTCAGCCGCGTGATGATCGAACCGCTGATTGGCGCCGCGGTGGACTACGAGGGTGCGCGCGAGCACGCCGAATCGCAACTTGCCGGGAGCGATCATGACCACGGTCATGAGGTGTTCACTCGCGCGGTGCAAGAGAACGTGGGCGCTGCGGTCGGCGTCGTGGTCTTCGGCATCGTCATGGGTGTGCTGTTCGCGGTCGCCTACACCATGATTCGAACCGTGTTGGAACGGCGGGGCATCACACCGGATCCGACCGGTCTGGCGTTGATGTTAGCCGCGGGCATGTTTGTCGCCATCGTGTTGGTGCCGAGCCTCAAGTATCCCGCGAACCCGCCGACTGTCGGGCTGGAAGACACTATCGGAGCGCGAAGTTCGTCGTTCCTGGCGATCACGGTGATCTCCGTCGTGAGTGCGTATGTCGCGGTAAGTGCCGGGCTGGCCTGGTCGCGTCGGTGGAGTCCCTGGCGCGCGACAGCTCTTGCGTGCGGCGGTTACGTCGCGGTGATGCTGTGCACGATGGCGCTGCTGCCCAGCTTTCACGAAGTGCCAGGCCCGCTGAGCGGACCCGACGGCCTTGTGCTGGGCGGCTTTCCGGCCGAGGTGCTGGCCGAGTTCCGGCTGTATTCGTTGGTGAATCAGGCGTTGATGTGGATGGTGATCGGCGTGACGTGGGCTTGCCTCGCCGCTGTGCCGCGGAGGTCGGCTAAGGACGCTCTCGCGGTTGGGACGCGTCAACTCTAAGGGCTGTTGGCGGGGCCAAAACGGCTATTTGTAGCGGCACGCAATGCGCCGACGGCCCCGAAAACGCCTGGGCGAAGGCGGGTCCAGATGGTTCGTGGGCCCGAATGACATTTCCGCACAGCTAGTTTGAAGCGAATTTACAGGTTACGGGGTTTGCAGATCGAGGGTCTCTATCGCAAATTTGTGTCGAGGCCCTATCTGGATTACCGATACGCTTTTCGAGTGATGCGGGCTAGCAATAGATCCGCCGCGGCCATGTCGCCACCGTACCATCCGCGCGTACTTGCAAAGTGGCGCTAGTGGCGCCAAAATGGCGCCATGCCCAGTGTGCAGATCAAGGACGTCCCAGAGGACACCCATCGCGTATTGCGCGAGCGAGCGGCCCGCGCGCACCAATCCCTGCAGGAATACCTTCGGAGTCGCCTGATCGCCGATGCGAATCAGCCGACTTTGGAGGAGGTTTTCGATCGGGTCGCGACGAGAAGCGGTGGCAAGGTGCCGTTTACCGATGCGGTGAGTCACCTTCGGGCAGAACGTGATCGTCGTTGACGCGAGCGTGGTGGCCGTCGCGCTCGGCGATGACGGGGCCGACGGTGAGCAGGCCCGGGTCCGCCTGTTGGACGAAGCGTTGGCAGCCCCGGAAATCGTCGATCTCGAGGCGACGTCGGTCTGGCGTCGTCATGTCGCGGCGAAGTTGATGACCGCTCGCCGAGCCGCCCTCGCCGTTTCAGACCTCCGGAATCTGCCGCTCCAGCGATCGCCTCATCGGCCGCTGCTCGACCGCATCTGGCAGCTGCGGCGAGGCGTGACTCCATACGACGCCGCTTACGTCGCGCTTGCCGAAGCCCTCGACGTCGCATTGGTGACGGCTGACGCACGGCTCGCGCACGCCCCCGGCATCAGATGTGAGGTCGAGGTGATCACCGGGCGTGTTCGGGCGCGGTGACGGCTTCGTGGAGTCGCCCCATTCACCCCGGCGGCGGATACGATGGATTGCACACCGACGGGTGAACAGCGATCAGGGCGCTGAACCGACTGATCTCGACGCAATGTGCGCCGCGTCCATCGACGGTACGTCAATGACTTGGTGCCGAGTCACGGTGCGATGGACGAGAGGGACTGAAGTGAGACGAGAGGTCGCCGCCGAGCTCGAGGTCGAAATCACGTCGCCGACGACATTGGAGTTCCAGATTGCCGTCGCACCGCATCCCGGCGCCTCGGTTTCGGAGACCCTGTCGTTCGACTTGAACGGCTCGACCGTCGAGCCGTTGGAGGTAAGCGGTGTGCACGGCAACCGCATTCACAAACTCGAAGTGCCAGTCGGCAATCTGCATGTGCAATACGCCGCGGCGATCGTCGGGCGAGCCGACCCCGCGCCCGTCACCGAGTACGACCTGTCGATGTACCTGCGCCCCAGCCGCTACGCCGAGGCGGACAAGTTCTTCGGTTTCGCCGCAACGGAATTCGGCAACTACGCCGACTCGACGACATTGCTGGAAAAGGTGTCCTCCTGGGTCGGCACTCGGCTCAACTACGTACCCGGGTCTAGCGACCCGATCGACGGTGCGGTCGACACTCTGCTTGCCGGCGCCGGTGTATGCCGCGACTACGCCCATCTGGTCGTCGCCTTGTTGCGGGCCGTGAAGATACCGGCCCGAGTCGTCTCGGTGTACGCGCCGGGGCTGTCCCCGATGGACTTCCATGCGGTGGCCGAGGCGTTCGTCGACGGGCAGTGGCGGGTGGTCGACGGGACCTTGCTGGCGCCGCGCCAGTCGTTGGTGCGCATCGCCACTGGACGTGACGCCGCCGACATCGCGTTCCTCGACAACCACAAGGGCGCAATCGAACTCACCAAAATGGAGGTGATGGCGGTCGTCGACGGGGATCTTCCGAACGACTCGATCGACCAACTGGTGTCGATCGGCTAGGAGCCTCCCGGCCGCGTGATCGCCGCGGCTGAGAGGCCGCTTACCGGCTGAACCGACGTTAAACAGCGGTCTTGACCCGTATTGCCAACGGCGCCAGCGAAACTCAGCGCCGCTTGTTGAGATCAGTGATCGACTCCGAGGCCGCGAGTTTGGCTGCGGACTTGGCGTGCTTGTCGGCCCGTTTCTCTTTCAAAGATTTTCCGGACTTCTTGGTCATGGCTTGCCGCGGAGACTTGTCAGACACTGCTGGCCCCTTGTTTCGTGGGGGCCTGGCTGGTCCCGATTCCCCGACCATACGTCACCGACCCCGCGTGCGTGGATGCACGCGCGGGCAAACATGCGACTCCTGCCTCATCGCGGCGGTCCCGGGGTGTACCGTAAAAGCTGTTGGGAACCCAGCCACTCCGGGCTGTGTCAGCCGTCTTGACCGCTGATCGCGCCGAGCAACCGCTCACGCCGGATACGCAGGTACCGACCTAATGTCGGGATCACCTTGAACGCTCCAACCATGGTCGAGTCGCTGACTCCTGCTGCGCTGCAATGGCTTTCCCGCACCGCTCGATTCGGGATTCTCAGCGCTCAAACAACACCGCCCTGCGGGGCGGCGAAGTTCAGCATGGGCCTGTCCGACGCGCTGCGCACGCATGGATCGGACACAGACGTCATCTGGGTGCCCGACGGAGAACTGTCGTCACTGTCTCGAGTAATGGGGGTCTCGCTCAACGGCTCCGCGCCATCGGTCGATTCCTGCCGAAACCTGCTCGACCAGGCCGACGTCGCGGTCATCCAATACGGGAACGCCGTCGACTGCATCGACGGCGACGACCTGATCGATATTCTCCAAGGACTGCGTGTCCCGTCGATCGTCATCGCGCACACGGTTCCGAAAGAACCTACGGCACAACAACGTTCGATTCTCGAGGCGATCGCGGCCAGCGCCAGCCACATGGTCGTCACCTCCGAGGCGGCGCGTCAACGTCTATGCCTGACCTACACGGTCGACCGCCAGAGAGTCACGATGATCCCGCTGGGCGCCGCCGTCCCCGACGCCCCTCGCATGAAGGTCCCCAGCAGGCCGACCATCTTGACGTGTGGGCTGTTGGGTCCTGGCAAAGGTATCGAAAAGGTCATCGACGCGATGCCCCTGCTCAAGGATTTGCCTGGGCGGCCCCGGTACCTCGTCGCCGGTCCCACTCATCCGCGCGTCCTGGCCGCCGAGGGCGAGGCGTATAGGAGTGCACGTATCGAACAAGCCCGGCGCCTGGACGTGGCCGATTCGGTGAAATTCGATTCCGGCTATTACTCGGGACCGATGCTCACCACGTTGATTCAGCAGGCTGCTGTCGTCGTGCTGCCCTTCGACGAAGAGCACGCGAGCTGCGGCGTGCTGGTCGATGCGATCGCGAACGGCAGACCCGTCGTCGCGTCCGGATTTCCGCACGCCGTCGAGCTTCTCGACAGCGGCGCCGGCATCATCGTGGACCCCGACGACACCGACTCACTGGCGTCGGCGCTGCGCACCGTCATCCGGCAGCCTCGCGTTGCCGGGACCATGGCCGCCGAGGCGCGCAGCCGGGCAGCGGAGCTGGCATGGCCCTTGGTCTCCGCTGCCTATATCCGGCTTGCCCAGCACCTCCTCGCCGAACGCCGGTCGCGAGCATGACCGCGCAGCCACCACACCCGCCTCGCATTGGCGCCGGGCTCCGATTCGGGTAGACGTGGCGATCTTCGACCAGCTACTCGCCGCTGTTGACGGCAAGCGTGGGGTAGACGCAGCCGACCGACTCTGTGAGGCATGCGTGACGCTCTTCGACGTCGACGCCGCGGCGATCTCACTGGTGTTCGACGGCGCCAACACCGGCACGCTGGGCTCCAGCGGCGAACCGGCGCGCAAGTACGACGAACTCCAGTTCATGCTCGGCGAGGGACCCTGCCTGGACTCTGTCAGTCGCCGCGCGCCCGTCGTCGTCGTCGACCTCGCCGACCCCGACGAAGCGCGCTGGCCCGTCTACGGCCCCGCCATGCTGGACCTCAAGGTGCGCGGCGTCTATGCCATGCCCGTCCTGGTCGCAGGCGAATACATCGGTGCGCTCGACCTGTTCTGTGCCCAGCCCAAGCGTCTCGAGGACGACCACTTCGCCGGAGCCATCGCCGCCGCCGAACTGGCCAGCATCCCGCTGCTCGATCTTCTCGACCCCGACATGCAGGGCGCCTTCGGCGACCCCGACAGCAACGCCTGGGCCGAACTGCACGCCCTGTCGCGCGCCGAGGTCAGCCAGGCCACAGGCATGCTGGTGGCGCAACTCGGGGTCGAACCCGCCGAGGCCCTGGTCAGGCTGCGCGCCCACGCATATGCGACCGGCCGCAGCGCCACCGACGTGGCACGCGACATCCTCGACCGTGGGCTAAGGCTCGAGGAACATTGATTACAGGCCCGCAAATCGCCACCGCTGCACGACCACATTGGAGGGCATCATGACTGAACCCCCTCGCCAAACCGGCGTACTCGACGCGGTGGTCTCCCTCGTCGACACGTTGCTCGAGGACTTCGACACCGTGGACCTACTCACGGAACTCACTGAGCGTTGCGCGCAGCTGCTCGACGTCGCCGCCGCCGGATTCCTGCTCGCCGATCCGCTCGGCCAGCTGCGTCTGCTGGCCGCCACCACCGAGCAGGCCCATGAATTGGAACTGTTCCAGTTGCAGGCCGACGAGGGCCCGTGTGTCGACTGCTATGCCACCGGGCAGCCGGTCTGGGTCGCCGACCTGACGGCGGAAGTGGCGTGCTGGCCCCGGTTCGTCCCCGCCGCACTGCAGGCAGGGTTCGCCTCTGTGCACGCCGTGCCGATGCGCGCGGCCGGCCTCGTCCTCGGCGCGCTCGGTCTGTTCGGCACCGGCCCCGGCGAACTCACCGCCGCCGACCGCCTCGTTGCGCAGACCCTCGCCCACGTAGCGAGCGTCGCGCTGCTGCGGGAGCACGCGCCAACCCGGGCGACCGTCGTCCCGCAGTTGCGCGCCGCGCTGGCCAGCCGGGTGCTCGTCGAGCAGGCCAAGGGATTCCTGCGCGAAGCCCTCAATCTGCCGGTGGAGGACGCCTTCACTGTGCTGCGGGCCTACGCGCGGGCCAACGGGGAACACCTCACGGTTGTCGCCCGCCGGTTGATGACCGACCGCCGCGCGCGACCCGCGCTCGTCGCGGCAATCGCCGAATTCGCAACGCCCCCAACGTCTTAGGTGCGTCGGCGGGCCTGCGCGCGCCGCACCGCCTCGTCAACCAGCCGCTGGGCCACGATGTGCAGCTTGATGTTCTGCGCCTGGCTCAGCCGCATCAACCGACTGAACGCCTCCTCCGCGTCGGCCCCCGAGCGGCTGCGGATGATCCCGACCGCCTGATCGATCACGGCTCGGTTGCCAAGGGCCCGCTGCAACTGATTGGTGCGCTCCCGGGCCCTGTCGAGCAGCTGCCCGTTGTACACCGATACCGCCGCTGGTCCGGCGAACTGCGTGCCCAGCTGCACGGCGTGCTCACCGAACGCGTCGCGCCGATAGGCGTAGGTGTTGATGGCGCCGATCACCTTGTCGTCCACGATGAGGGGCAGCGCCAGCGCGGAATGCACGCCCATCCTGGCCACTCGGCCACCGAGGTGCGGCCAGCGGCTGTCACTTCCCAGCGACCCGCTGACGGTGGGCCGCCGCGACGATATGCATGTCAGACACGGACCCTCCTGGACGTCGAGATATTGCGCCTTGTCGATGTCTTCGACGAACTCCGCGGTGACAGCCCATGTTTCGATCGATTCGTCGTCGCCATCGACCAGCGTGACGCCGGCGCCGTCGACCCCCGGAATGGCCTGCTGCGCGAACTCGGCCACTTCGCCGAGGACCGCGATCAGGCTGCGGGCGCCCGCGACGATCCCGGCCACACCGGCGAGCGCGGCCTGCAGATCGACCTGCTCGGCTTCGAGTTGGGCGGCAGACAGATCGGGCTGTGGTGCCGTTACCCGACCTGGCTGCGCGTCGTAATCAGCCATCCTGCGTAGGAACTTACCCGCCCGGGCAAGGGCGATGTCAGTTGACGAGCGCCAACGCGTGCGCGCGTCGCAGCTTGCCCGATGGCGTCTTCGGGATCATGCCGGGCGCCAGCACGACGACGTTTCGCGGCCGCACGTCGACTTCGGCGAAAACCTCGTGGGCTACCTGGCGTTCGACCCGGCGCACCTGTTCATGATCATCGAATTCCTTGCACTCCACCGCGACTGCGAAGGTCTCCCTCGACAGTCCGGCATCCAGCCGCACCGCGACCGCACACCCCGGGCGCACCCCGGTCACGCGGCCCGCCGCACGTTCGATGTCGGTCGGGTAGATGTTGCGCCCGGCCATGATGATGACGTCCTTGAGGCGCCCGCACACGACGACATCGCCGGTCTCGGTCAGGTAGCCGAGGTCGCCGGTGTCGTACCAGCCCCTCGCGTCCTGCGCCGCGATGAATCCGGCCACCGTGGTATATCCCCGGGTCACCGGCTCGCCGCGCACCTCGATGACACCGACGGCGCGCGGCCCCAGCACCGCGCCGTCGTCATCGATGATGCGCAGCTCCATGCCCTTCAGCGGCTGGCCCAGGGTGACCAGCCGCCGGGTGTTTCCGCGAGTCGCCGGGATCGCGCGGCGCAAGACGGCAAGCAGATCGGCGTCCACCTCGTCGACTTTCATGCCGCCGCCACATTCGGAGAACGACACGGCCACCGTCGTCTCGGCCATGCCGTATGCGGGGATGATCGCCTCGGGTCGCAGCCCGAACGGGGCGCCCGCCTCGCAGAGGTCCTCCACGTCGAGCGGGTCCACCTGCTCGGCTCCCGACAACGCCCAACGCAACGACGACAGGTCGTACTCCCCGGGCTTGGCCTGCTTGCGCAACCGGTTCGCGAACAGGTTGTAGGCGAAGTTCGGGGCCGCCGTCATCGTGCCGCGGTATTTGTCAATCAGCTTGGCCCACAACAATGTATCCCGCAGAAAGTCCATGGGGGTGATCTTGACCAGTTCGGCGCCGATGTACATCGGCACCGTGAGGTAGCCCGTCATGCCCATGTCATGGAAGCACGGCAGCCAGCTCACGATCACATCGTTGTCGAGATCGAAGGCGCAGCCTTCCATCATCGCCTCGGCGTTGGCGACGATGTTGGCGTGGGTGATCTGAACGGCCTTGGGCGAACCCGTCGAGCCGGATGTCAGCTGCATCAGCGCGGTGTCGTCGTCGTGGCTGTTGACCGGTCGGACAGGCGTGCTCGCGAGCAGTTCATCGATGGTGAGCACCGCCATGCCGAGTTCGGCCAGCACCGGCGCCGCGGCCATGAACGGATCGGAGACGACAACGGCCTTCGCCGAAATCATGTTGATGACGGCGGTGGTCTCCTCGGCCCAGCGCGCCAGGTCGGTGCGGGGCGTCGGCTGATGCAGCATCGTCACACTGGCACCGCGCATCCAAATCCCTTGGGCGGTAGGCGCGATCTCGACGGGCGCACCGGCCAGGACGGCGATGGCGTCGCCGTGGCCGACACCGGCTGCGGCCAATCCGCCCGCGACTCGCGCTGCGCGCTGGTGAACTTCGGTCCAGCTCTGGCGAATCGGTGCATGTGGCTCTCCGGTGATGAAGCTCCGCATACTCCATTTCGCGTTGGTGAACATCGTCTCGGTAAATTGGCTCACGAAAATCCTTTAGACATAGGCGTTTTGACGCCGTGTGGAGGTAGTTCGAGTCATCGAGCGCGCTGGGGACGCTGCGCGTGGCGATGATGCGCGAGCCGCTGGGGTTCGACCGTCGTGCAGCCCTGCCTGGGGCCGACGATGAGTGCGGAGGTGCGGGTCTCCTCTGTGTACACCCCAGATGGTCACCTCGCCCCGGATGAAGCGTGGTGCCGTGCGTTTCAGACACACCGACTGTACAGACCCGGCCGCTGCTGATCGTCGGCGCGCGCCGAGGTCGGCCCAAGTCGGTATAAACACCGAATAAGCAGGCACGGGACCCCCCTTGCGACGTGCGCAACCGCGAAAATCGGCTGACGTCAGGGGACAGGCACCCTGTTCGGCGGGGACGTCAGATCGCCGCCGTGACGTTTCCGCGAGGCTGGAGAATCAACCCGCTTGGACCGTACCGCCTAGACCGTCCGCGGGTCGACATTTCCGGCTGACCGATTTGATGCTTCTATTTGTGACAAACAACCTGTATGTCGCGTCGTAGGCCTGCCCATCTCAGCCGCTGGCCCGTATCCGCTGATAGTTCTTATGGAAGGCGCTCTCCCAGCGGGAAGACGAACCGCGGCCGTGCCACATCCGTTAACGTCACCGAAGATGACCACGTCGACTGAAGCCGCATATCCCCAGTCGGGCCCCGCGGCGACGCGCCGAGCCATTTGGAACACCGTGCGAGGATCGCTCGGCAATCTGGTCGAGTGGTACGACGTTTACGTCTACACGGTTTTCGCGCCGTACTTCGAAGGCCAGTTCTTCGACGAGTCGGAGAAGAACTCGACTGTCTACGTCTACGCGATCTTCGCGATCACCTTCGTCATGCGACCAGTCGGCTCGTGGTTCTTCGGCCGCTTCGCCGACCGTAGCGGCCGCCGCGCCGCGCTGACCGTCAGCGTCTCGCTGATGGCCGCCTGCTCCATGCTCATCGCGCTTGTGCCGTCGCGGCACAGCATCGGTGCCGCCGCCGCTGTCATCTTGATCATCGCCCGGCTTGTCCAGGGCTTCGCCACCGGCGGCGAGTACGGGACCTCGGCCACCTACATGTCTGAGGCCGCTACCCGTGAACGCCGTGGCTTCTTCTCGTCGTTCCAGTACGTCACGCTGATCGGCGGCCACGTGCTGGCTCAATTCACGCTGCTGATCATCGAATCCGTGCTGACCACCGAGCAAGTGCGTGAATTCGGTTGGCGCATAGCCTTTGCCGTCGGTGGCGTCGCCGCCGTCGTCGTGTTCTGGCTGCGCCGCACGATGGACGAGTCGCTAAGCGAGGAAGTCATCGCCGGCGTGAAGGCCGGTGAGGAGCCGCAAGCCGGATCGCTGCGCGAACTGTTCGCCCGCTACTGGAAGCCGCTGCTGCTGTGCTTCCTCATCACCCTCGGCGGCACCGTCGCGTTTTACACCTACAGCGTCAACGCCCCGGCCATGGTCAAGACCGCCTACAAGGGCCACTCCATGACCGCGACGTGGATCAACCTGATCGGCCTCATCTTCCTGATGTGTCTGCAACCGGTCGGCGGTCTGCTCAGCGACAAGATCGGCCGCAAGCCGCTGCTCGTTTTCTTTGGCGTCGGCGGCCTCTTCTACACCTACTTCCTGATCACCTACCTGCCCGATCTGCGCTCGCCGCTCACATCGTTCTTCCTCGTGGCGGGCAGCTACGTGATCCTCACGGGATACACGTCGATCAACGCGCTGGTGAAATCCGAACTGTTCCCCGCACACGTGCGCGCACTGGGCGTCGGCATCGGCTACGCCTTGGCGAACTCGATTTTCGGCGGCACGGCGCCACTGATCTATCAGGCGCTGAAGGCCAACGACCAAGTGCCACTGTTCATAACGTATGTGACCATCTGTATTGCAGTGTCTCTGGTCGTCTACGTGTTTTTCCTGAAGAACAAGTCCGACACCTACCTCGACCGCGAACGAGGCTCAGCCTTCCAGCGGTGATATGACGCACGGTTGCGGTCAGGCTGCGCGCCGATCCAGCAGTCTCGTCGGTGTGTGTGGCTCACGCCATGGAAAACAGCTCTTGCATCACGATCACACTCGCAACGCGCTGCAGACCACCTTCCACCGCGATGCGTTGATCGTCCGGGCAGTCCAGCAACTGATCGAGCGCCGTGGGCGGCCTTCTTCATGTCGTAGATCGGCTGGTCCTTCGCGGCTTGCGACGCGAACGTGTCCCGGTAAATGAAGTTCGGCAACACCGTTTTGGCGTTCACGTAGAGCATTTGATTCAGGCGGTCGCGGCCCTCGACACGTTGCGTAAGCGGCAAGCGATCCAGCGCGGCGATCAGCGGCTGATACTCGCGCACGCACGCAGGCAGGTCGTCCCGCAAGAACGGCGTCATGCTGTTGGACTGTGCGGCAACGAATTCAGCGTAGCTGGCAGCCAGCCGAATCTGCGCTCCACTGCTTGCATCTCCGTGCTGCTGACTTGCCCCGGTATCAGCAACGCGAGTTGTCTCGTTTGCGCCGAGCATCACATCGAGCAGCGCCGATTTCTCGGCGGCACTCAATGCCGCGTTGTCATTCAGCGCGTCTACGCGGTAATACGCGTAGCCGCCCAGCATTTCGTCGGAGCCTTCGCCGGTGAACACCACCTTGATACCCGCGGCCCTCACTGCACGGCTGAGCAGAAACTTGGCCACGCCGTGGCCGTTGAACATCTGTGTCTCGGCATGCCAAATCGCGTCCGCGAATGATTCGGCGATCTCCCGACCGGTGATGGGAACTCGATGGTACGTCGCGCCGACATGCTTAGCCTGAGCCTCAGCGATGCTGGCCTCGTCGTAGAGCGGGTTCTCAAACGTGAGCGTGAATGCCCAGATCGGTCGGTCCATCTCATGCTGCGCGAGTCCGAGCACGGCGCATGAGTCGATGCCACCACTTAGATATGACGCGACCTCGACGTCGGCGACAAGTCGTTGCCGCACTGCATCGCGCAACGTCTCGCGGAATTCGTCGACGATCTCGACGTCGCTTCGCGTGTCCGCCCGCATCTGCTCCGCGGTCGGCATCTCCCAGTCCCAATAGGGATAGATGCGGACGTCGCCGTCCCTGGCGATCGCATAGCAGCCCGGCGGCACTGTACTGATCCCGGCGAACTCGGTTTTCTCGTGAGATCTGCCAGTACATCCGATAGCGCCCTCGATATCCCATGCGGCCGGCACACCCAGCGCCAACAAGGCCTTTATCTCCGACGTAAACACGTCGCTGTCCACCACCGTGTAACACAGCGGCTTGACCCCGAAGCGATCGCGAATCGCGTACATCGCACGTTGGCGTTCGTCGGCAATGACCGCCGCGAACTCACCTCGTAGCAGAGCTGCCGCCTGCATGCCTCGCTGGTGATAGAGGTGCAGCGCAATCTCGCTGTCACTCTCGGTGGAGAAGCGATAGCCGTCCTCGCGCAGCCGCTCGCGAATCTCGCGGTAGCCGTGAAACTCGCCGTTGACCACCATGTGCACCGCGCCATCGGGGCTGCTCATGGGCTGGCTACCGTTGTTCAAACCGATGATCGAGAGGCGCGTGTGTCCGAGCGTCCACTCCCCGTCACTCGACATCGAGATGCCCGCGCCGTCCGGTCCGCGATGCTCCAGAAACTTGAGCGCCGCATTGCACTGTTCAGCCGATAGGCCGCGACGTGTCATTGCGGCGAAAATCCCGCACTTTGTGTCCTCCGACATCCCCCAGACTCGCGCGCCGACCTCGGAGCGTCGGCACGACAGCTCAATCCACCATGACGCCGACCAAGCAGCGAGGCGTTTTAGCACGAACGCGAGAAGAACGAGTAGTCGACTACTCGATACCGAATACCCGCTCGGGAGCATTCTGGGCTGGCCGGAGGGGGCCGCGGGCGGCGGCCCAAATGATGGAAGGACGACCATCGTGGCTGGACCGGATTATCTCGAGCTGCTAGTCCCGGTTGTCGGCGCGGCAGCAGGCGCCGTTGGAATCGTGACACGCGACCTGTACGACCGACGTTCGGAGATCGGCCGTCAGAAATATGCGATGGAAATCGCGACCCGCCAGGTGAATTTCGCAGCAGACTGGTGGAAAGCTAAGCAAGCCCTCGGTTGCACCCCCGACGATCAAGATGCACGTGCCACCGCAGAGTCGTGGCTAGAACAGGCGACTTCTCTGATGTCGGAGACTGGGCGGGCGCCGGAGGGGCGTAAAACCGAGCCTTCAGTGGCGCGAAGACTGCTATTGGCGTACCCGCTTCGCCGTCGAACCGCAAAAGTTCTGAGGGCTCTTTACTACGCGCTGCTGGTTTTCATGCTCTCTGGCGTGCTGGTGTCCTTCTTCGAAGTCTCGTTGCCGGACTTTACTTTTGGCGAAGCAGTGGCTCTTGGCGCTAATAACGTCATCATCTACGGGTTGGCGGCCTTGGGTGTTAGGGCACTGGCAGTCTCGGTCGAGAATCGAAACGCTAAGCCCGGAGTTACTGCAGCACAACGTCTTTCATCACTGGTCAGTACATCGGCCAATCCGCAGGCCGGTTGGTATCCGGATCCGTCTGGTGTGGCGGGACAGCGCTACTGGGATGGTCGACAGTGGACGGCGCCTCACACAGCTGCCCAGACCTCTGGTAGAAGTGTGGTTTGAGGGTCTGCCGCAGCCACTCCTGGAATCGATCACTGCTCCGATTTGGTATCGGCTGCGCTACGAGGATGCCGCCTGACGCCGGTGCCTGTCGAGGTGTGTATGGGCGCCGCCGGCGACCATCGTGCGCGGTCGCGGATGAATATGAAGCGGGCGAGTCGGCTTACCCGATCCGCTCACCGCGTGACGCGGTAGCGGAGGTGAGCCACGCCGGGAGCTTCCAGCACGCGAACCAGCTCCATCTTCGGCACGCCGGGCTGGAACCCGTCGAACAAGCGCTCACCTGAGCCGAGGATCACTGACGACACCTGCAGATCGATCTCATCGACCAGGCCCGCCTGGATCGCCTGCCGGCCGCACGATGCGCCACCAGCGATCGAGATGTCCTTTCCGCCGGCAGCCGCCTGCGCCTGTGCATAGGCGGATTCGATGCCGTCAGTGACGAAATGGAACGTCGTCCCACCGTCCATCTCGATCGGATCGTGGGCGTAGTGGGTGAGCACGAAGACGGGGCAGTGGTATGGCGGGGTGTCGCCCCACCATCCTCTCCAATCGGAGTCGCCCCAATCGCCCCGAATAGGGCCGAACATGTTGCGGCCCATGATGGTTGCGCCCATACCATCCAGCATGTCGGACATCACCTGCTGGTTGACCGGGTGATCCCTGTTCGGGCCGATATGCCAATCGTGAACGGCAAGGCCGCCTACCCCGAGGGGATTCTCTTCACTCTGATCGGGTCCGGCGACGTAGCCGTCGGCCGAGATCGACATCGAGAGGTTGGTGCGCGCCATGTGAAGTTCCGTTCCGTCGTGTCGTTGGGTTGCCTCTGCCCAATATGACCGCCCCGCCGCCAGAAACTCATCGGCATCCGGCGCTCATGCCCCAAGTCTGACGCCTACCTCGACCGCGAACGGGGCAACTTCGAGTGGTGAACCGGGTCAGTCAGCCGCGATTGCAGTCTGGACTTCGGCCACTTCACGCCCTAGGCCCATTCACCGAAGGTTCCAGCGCGGTGTTGTCACCGCCCGCGCGTAGCGTCCGCCACATGGGGGACAAACAACGCGCACGCAAGGCCAAACAGGCCCGACGTGACGAGCGCCGCGCGAAGAAGCGCAAGGCCGGAGCTTCTGTCGAAACGACATTCAGCGACGCGATACGTCGTGCTTTGGTGGGACATCCACTCAGCCTGCTGAGCGTGGCCAGCATGATTATCAACGTGGCGAAACCCGAATCGCTACTATCGCCTAATTCCGCCCGGCCCGACCCAGACCTTCTGGAGCGGGTGCTAACCGGTTTGATCGGTGTGCGGAATCGGGAGACGACGGCGCTTTTGGCGGTCGTCACCGAACTTCTGGTCGAGGAGCCAGCTACACAGCTCCGATGTCGACTCGAGCTGGCCGAGCGAGGCGAGCATCTGCCGCGGTGGATCTCCGCTTTGCCGGAGGTCGACGTCTACCGGGCGGTGCGCAGAACCAATGTGTTCGGTGACGTTGACGAACTCGTAATTGGTATGCGACTCGACGGCGGTCACGAGCTGACCATTGCCGTCGGAATCGACCACAACCTGTGGTCGAGCGTGGGTTATGCGGGTGCGGTACCAGAGTCGATCGACGACGTCCTGACGCAGCTGGCCGAAATGAGCAGCGACACAACCGTTTCCGAGATGAACCTGGCCGATGCCCGGGTGTGGATCGAGGATGCGCTCGACGAGCCCACATTCACACCGGAGACAGAGACGTGGCCGCTTTATAGGGCACTGGTTCAGTGGCTGGTAAGTCGGCTGCCTGAAGGCGGCGAACATCGGTCACCGGTCGAGGGGTGGAAGTCGAATAGGGAGTTGTGCGACAGATTCTTCGCCACCACGTCCGCGACGCCGTTCGGCGACCCCGGCCATCGGCAGTTGCTGCTTGAGCTCTTCGAGACTGGTTCTGGAGATCCGTTTCGATGGAGCGCGGCGCGCGTCGAACGGGCAATTCGTGGCGCTTACTACGGCGAGGACTTCATTCCGTTGGAAGTCGCACTTGACGCTCCGGATTTGCTACGTGCATTCATTCCATATGCTCACGCGCGCAGCGGGATTCGGGACGAGCTGACATCGCGAACGCTCGCTATGGTCGATGCACTGCGGTTGAGCTACAAGCGGGAGGTTCTCAGGCACGCATCAAGAAATTCGAGCGTGATCATCGGCACGTTTAGGGCCACTCGTTGATACGAGCTGCAGCGGCTACATCACCTGGCGTTTAGTGACTACCGGCGGTGGCAATACGTGCCACCGTGACTCTCCTGGCCGGCTCGGGCGTCTGCCGCTGATCTGATGAACTCGTCACTTTCGCACTGGTTGGCAGTCGGATTCGCGCTGCTGGCAGCGTTGTGCACTGCTATTGGAATTACGGTGCGGCAGAGGGCTATTCAAGACGAAGCGTCTCGACTGCCACCGCCGGACACGATCGTGACATCGTGGGTTCGCGACCCCACTTGGTGGATCGGCATTGGTGTCGCCGTGGCGGGATTCGCATTCCAGGCAGTCGCGCTGGTATACGGATCACTTTTATTGGTCCAGCCCTTACTGGTGTCTGCCCTACTGTTCGTGCTGCCCCTGGGTGCGCGCTTCTCCCGCCAACGCGTCCGCGCCGCGGACTGGGGGTGGGCGCTGATGCTGACTGGCGCGTTGACTGTGTTCATCCTCGTCGGGCGGCCGAGCGATGGTGATGGTCACCCGGCTGCTTCGAGCCGCGCGTGGGTGCTGTTGTTCGTGGTGGCACTGTCGATGGTGATCCCGTGCACGCTCGGTGCTCGCCGCACGACCGGTCGGCTGCGGGCTTCGCTGCTGGCGATTCCTGTGGCTGTGCTTCTCGGCTTGACAGCCGTCCTGACCAAGGTCTGCGCTCACAGGGTCTCTGTGAGCGGATGGGATGGTCTGCTGACGGTGCCGGCGCCGTACGTGTTCGTGGTGCTGGCGGTGTCGGTCACCGTGCTGCAGCAGTCGGCATTCAACGCGGGGGCCTTGCAGGCCTCGGTTCCGATCATGCTGGTCGGCGAGCCCGTGGTCGCCGCGTTGATCGGCGTGGTGGTGCTCGGCGAGGGCCTGACCGTGGATGGTCTAGCGGCGCCGGCTTTGGTCGCCGCGATAGGCGCCATGACGGCCGCGACGATCGCGTTGGCCTGCGGCAGCCGTGGGCGGTCAGACCAGCTGAGTAAAAACTCCAGCCGGAGCGCCCCGCCCGCGGCTGGTGCGGCCGCGGCCTCGCTTGACCGCCGCTCTGCAACCAGCAGCGTTCGGTGACGCACGCCGAACGGCAGGTCGTCGACCCGCCGCGTCTCCGCCCTATCCCTCCGCGGCGACCAACGATCCCAGCTTCACGTCGGGGTTGTCCCGTTGGAAGCCCTCCAGTCGCCAGCGGGTGGAGAACAGCACGAGCATGACTCCGTCGGTGCGGGTCAGGACTTCCGATGACACCTGTTTGCTCATGAACTCGGCGTCGGCAGGGTCCACGATCCGCGCCACCTGGTAGGGCAGTGACTCCAGCGAGATCGGGGCGCCGATCTCGGCGGCCATCCGGTGCACGGCCACCTCGAACTGCATCGGGCCGACCGCGGCGAGCACCGGCGCTTGCTCGCCACGACGGTCTGATCGCAACACCTGAGCAACGCCCTCCTGTTCCAGCTGCTCGATCCCGCGGCGAAACTGCTTGTGCTTACTGGGATCCGTGCCGCGGGCCACCGCGAAATGCTCGGGGGAGAAGCTGGGTATCGGCGGATACTGCACGGGCACATCGCGATACAACGTGTCACCCGGGCGCAGCGCCGCGGCGTTGGCTAGCCCGATCACATCACCCGGCCACGCGGTATCCAGCGTGGCGCGCTGCTGGCCGAACACCGACTGCGCGTACTTGGTGACGAACGGCTTGCCGGTCGCGGCGTGGGTGAGAACCTCTCCGCGCTCGAATGTGCCCGAGACCACCCGCGCGTAGGCGATGCGATCGCGGTGGGATGAGTCCATCCCCGCCTGCACCTTGAAAACGAATGCGCTGAAGGGTGATTCGGTCGCGCGCCGACCCCCATCGACGTCGAGCGATCCGCTCGGCGCCGGTGCGACGTCGACCAGCACATCGAGCAGCTGATTCACCCCGAAGTTCAACGCTGCCGACGTGAACAACGTCGGTGTCGCCGCGCCGCTGAGGAACTGCTCACGGTCGTAGTCCGAGCCATCCGCCGACAGCAGTTCGGACTCCTCGACAGCGGTCTCCCAGTCGACGCCCGCGGCCGCGTGAGCGTCGGCCGCGGCGATGTGCTCTTCGGGGGCAGCGGTGGCGCCGCCCGCGGTGCGGGTGAACCTGATGAAGTTTCCGGTCCGGCGGTCGAGCACCCCTTTGAAGTCGCCGGCGATGCCGACCGGCCACGTCAAAGGCGTTGGGCGCAGCCCGATTCGAGCCTGGATCTCGTCCATCAGTTCCAGGGCGTGGCGGCCGGGGCGGTCCCACTTGTTGACCACCGTGATGATCGGGATCCCCCGGTGCTTGCACACCTGGAACAGCTTCAGTGTCTGCGGCTCAAGGCCTTTCGCGGCGTCGATGAGCATCACCGCGGAGTCGACGGCCGTCAGCACTCGGTAGGTGTCTTCGGAGAAGTCGGCGTGGCCGGGGGTGTCGAGCAGGTTGATGACGCAGGTTCGATACGGGAACTGCAACGCTGTCGACGTGATCGAGATGCCCCTGGCCTTTTCCATCTCCATCCAGTCAGACACCGTCGAGCGCCGGCCCGCCTTGCCGTGGACCGCGCCGGCCTCGGTGATGGCCCGCGCGTGCAGCGCCAATGCCTCGGTCAACGTGGATTTGCCGGCGTCGGGATGGCTGATCACGGCGAAGGTTCTGCGGCGGCTCGTCTCAGCGGCGATACGGCCAGGTGGCGAGGTGTCGGAGGTCAGCGGAGCGGCCAGGGCATTGTCGGTCATAACGTCAGCGATGGTATTGGCCCGCGAGGCAAACCAGTAATCGACAATGGTGCGCGATGATCCTTTCGACAATCCGTGATCCTCGCTTGGTGACGATCCGCCGCGGCGGGACCCTCACAGATTCAGACCATCACCTGCTCGCGCTGTGGGCCGCAGAGTGCGCTGAGCACGTCCTTCCCTACTTCGAGTCCGCCAGGCCTCGAGACCAGCGGCCACGGCAGGCGATCGAGCACGCCCTTGCTTGGGTGAGTGGCGAGGTGAAGATGATGAAGGCTCGCACGGCGGGCGGCCATGCCATGGGTGCGGCCCGAGACCTGCGTGGGGCACCACGGTATGCCGCATACGCTGCCGGCCAGGCCGCCGTCGTCGCCCACGTCGCCGCGCACGAGCTCGGCGCGGCCGCCTACGCAATCAAGGCAGCGCGTGCTGCCGCGCCTCACGATGCAGCCGAGGCCGCGGGGGGTCTTGAATGCCGATGGCAGCGCGACCAGCTTCCTGATCCGATTCGCGAACTCGTTCTCGACGATCAGCGGTTGCGAAATGACCTCTGCTGGTCAGTGTTTGACTGCTGAGGCCCGATCGAGGCCGCGGCTCACACCGAGTACCCAGCGCATGATCAACCTGCGTCATCTACTTCTCCTTTGTGTCGATGGCCGCGGCGAACTCCGCAGCCAGGGTGTCGAGTTGGGCAGCTGTTCCGTGTTCACGCCACGCCGGCTGCTCCTGGCCCGACAGGTACATGCCGTGCTCGGTCAACACCAGCAGGGTGCCGTTGTCGGCTGACTGGAACTCGACGCTGGTGACCGAGACGGTCGACAGCTGATCCCCGGTGTGCAGTGTCGACATCGTCAGAATGCGTTCATTGGCCACGATTTCGGCGTAGCGAGCCTCGTAGGTCAACGGCCGGCCCTGTCCATCGAAGCCTTTGACCGTCTCGAGGCCGCCGACCACAAAGTCCTGAGTGTGCTCAGCTCCTTGGGCCATCCATCGCTTGCGCGCCGCCGGATCCGCCCATGCCTGGAACACCCTCTCCACCGCCGCGGGGTAGTGGCGCTCGAGTGTGAACGTCGAGTGCGTTACGTCCGTCATCACTTTCCTTTCAGGTAGTCGTCGAGCTCGTCGAGCTGTCGTTCCCATTGCGTGCGCTGGCCGCTGAGCCAGCGCTCTGCGTCGCGCAGCGCCTGTGGTTCGATCCGGCAGCTGCGGACCCGGCCCAACTTCTCGGTGACGATGACTCCCGCCTCTTCCAGCACCTTCAGGTGCTGCATCACCGCGGGCAGCGACATCGCGAGTGGCTCGGCCAACGCCTTGACCGGCGCAGGACTTCGGACGAGCCGCTCGACGATCGCCCGCCGGGTCGGGTCGGCGAGCGCGTGGAAAACGCGGCCCACCTCGTCAAACCCGGAATAGTTAGGCATCTACCTAACTATCACCGGCTGCCATGAAAAAGTCAAGCAGTTACTTAACTATTGTTGGACCGAGGTCCGCCCAACGACCGTGAGCTGCGGCGAAGAGCTAGAACAGCGACAGCTGCCGATCCTCGCCGAATTTGACGGGCACGGGCCGCTGGCGCACCTGCACTGGCCACCAGAACCATCGACCCAGCAGCGCCGCGATCGACGGCGTCATGAACGACCGGACGATCAACGTGTCGAATAAAAGCCCCAGCGCGATCGTCGTTCCGATCTGGCCGAGCACGCGCAGGTCGCTGAAGATGAACGACGCCATCGTGAACGCGAACACCAGCCCTGCCGCCGTCACCACCGAGCCGCTGCCCGCCATCGACCGGATGATGCCGGTGTTGATCCCGGCATGGATCTCTTCCTTGAACCGCGACACCAGGAGAAGGTTGTAGTCCGACCCCACCGCCAGCAGCAGGATGACCGCCAATGGCAATATCACCCAATACAAGTCGACGCCAAACAGGTGCTGCCATACCAACACCGACAGGCCGAACGACGCACCCAACGACAACGCCACCGTGCCCACGATGACAAACGCCGCGACCAGGCTCCGCGTGATGAACAACATGATCAGAAAGATGAGGCAGAGCGACGCGATGCCCGCGATGATCAAGTCGTAGTGCGCCATGTCCGCGATGTCTTTGTACGTGGACGCCGTACCGCCGATATACACCTTCGACCCCGCCAACGGCGTCCCCTTGACCGCCTCCTGCGCCGCATGTCTGATCCCATCGATATGCGAAATGCCTTCGGGCGTAGCCGGATCCACGTCATGCGTGATGATCATCCGCGCAGCCTTACCGTTCGGCGATAGGAACAACTTCAGCCCGCGCAGGAACTCCGGGTTGCTGAACGCCTCCGGCGGTAGATAGAACGAGTCATCGGTCTTCGATGCGTCATACGCCTGGCCCAGCGCGGTCGAATTCTGCAGCGCCGCTCCGCTTTGGCCGTAGATGCCTGACGTGGTCGCGTAGTTCGTCATCGTCAGATCGCGGTTGGTCTGCTGATTTTGGATCTGCGGCGGAATCAGCGCGAGCAGCTTGGGCTGCAGCTCATCCAGTTTCGCGATGCTCCCCGAGACGTTGGCCAACTGATCGGTCAAATCGTTGATGCCGTCGAGCGCGTCGAACAGCGACCGCAGGGCCCAGCAGATCGGGATGTCGTAACAGTGTGGCTCCCAATAGAAGTAGTTGCGGATCGGCCGGAAGAAGTCGTCGAAGTTCGCGATCTTGTCGCGCAGCTCCTGCGCCACCACCACCGTCTGCTGAAACGCCACCGTCTGTTCGTGCGTCACCGCGCTGGACTGCTGCTGCAACGCATACTGCTGCCGCAGAATGTTGATCGAGTCGTTGATGACGCCCACCTGCTTCTGCAGGTCGTTGGCGCGGTCCTGCTGGAACGGCAGGTTGTTGATCTGCGCCGCGCTGTTCGCACTGATCTGGAACGGGATCGACGTGTGATCCAAGGGGGTGCCCAACGGCCGCGTGATCGACTGCACCTGCGCGACGCCGTCGGTGTGAAAGACCGCCTTGGCCACCCGCTCCAGCAGAATCATGTCGGTGGGATTGCGGAGATCGTGGTCGGTCTCGATCATCAGCAGTTCGGGATTGAGCCGCGCCTTCGAGAAGTGCCGCTCCGCGGCCGCGTATCCCACATTGGACTTGGCAGTGGACGGCATGTACCGGCTGACGTCGTAGCTCACCTTGTAGCCGGATAGCGCTGCCAGTCCGACGAAGGCCAGCGCCATCGTCGCGATCAGGATCGGCCCGGGCCACCGGACGATCGCCGTCCCGATTCGCCGCCAACCCCGCTTGGCCGTCTTGCGTTTGGGTTCCAGCAGACCGAAGCGGCTACCGATCACCAGCACGGCGGGCGCCAGCGTCAACGACGCGATCAGTGCGACGAAAACACCGATGGCAGCAGGGATTCCGAGGCTCTGGAAATACGGCAGGCGGGTGAAGTACAGGCAGAACACCGCGCCGGCGATCGTCAAGCCGGACCCCAAGATCACGTGCGATGTGCCGCGATACATGTCGTAGAAGGACGCCTCGCGATCGAAACCGTCGTTGCGTCTCTCCTGATAGCGGCCGAGCAGGAAGATGACGTAGTCGGTACCCGCGGCGATGACCAACAGCGTGAGGATGTTGGTCGAATACGTCGACAGCCCAATGAGTCCGACGTTCGCGAGCAACGAGACGATCCCGCGCGCTGCGGACATTTCGACGAGCACCGTGATGAGCGCCAGCAGCATCGTGACTGGCGACCGGTAGACGATGAGCAACATCAGCGCGATCACCACGACGGTCAACAGGGTCACCATCACGGTGCTCTCGTTGCCCACCTCGAACTGATCGGCGATCTGCGCTGCCGAGCCGGCGACGTAGGCGTGTACGCCAGGCGGTGCAGGCGTTTTGGCGATGATCTGGCGCAGGGCGTCGACCGACTCCAGCGACAACGCCTCACCCTGATTGCCGGCCAGGAACACCTGAACATAGGCGGCTTTGCCGTCCGAGCTCTGCGAGCCCGCGGCTGTCAGCGGATCACCCCAGAAGTCCTGCACATGCTGGACGTGCTTGGTGTCCTCGTTGAACCGCTTGACCAGCTCGTCGTAGTAGCGGTGCGCGTCGGCGCCGAGCGGCTGGTCACCCTCGAGCACCACCATCGCCGCGCTGTCGGAGTTGAACTCGCCGAACACCTTGCCGATTCGTTGAAACGCTTGCAGGGAAGGTGAGTCCGGGGAGCTCAACGCCACGTTGTGCTCTTCGCCGACCTTTTCGAGCTGCGGCACCAGTACGTTCGTCAGGGCGGCGATGGCCACCCAGATCAACACGATCGGCACGCAGAGCCGACGAATCCATTTGGCGACCCGGTCTGTCGTCGTGGGGCGTTCGGTGAGATGTTGGCTCATCCGGATTTGTCCAGGCAGTAGGTGAAGGCGTTCAGGGTGTTGACCGTTCTTTCGTCTTTGACGACGTCGTCGATCTTGATTCGGCAGCCGAGGGAGTCGCTGTCGCCTTGGGCGGAGACGTTGACGAAGACGGCCGGTTGGGTGGTGGTGGTGTCATAGGACCAGGGCAGGGTCGCGGCGTCGACACGCTGGGGTTGGGCGTTGACGTCGAGGTAGGTGATGGTCGCGGTGGTGCCCGGTGGGCCGTAGACCTCCATGACGACGTGCTTGGGGTTGAACGGGTGGATCTCGTTGGCGGCTGCGCTGGGGGTGGAGGTGACGTCTTTGGAGCCGAAGATGCCGTTCAGCCGGTACACAGCGAATCCCGCGACCGCGATGACGAGGATCGCGACCAGAAGCATCCAGCGTCGCAACAGTCGGCTTCCGAGCGAAACCCGCTGCATCCGTGGCCTTTCGACGAGCGGTGACACGTTGATGGGCGGCCGACATCCCGGGCGTGGGATATCAACTTGGTTGACATTACGGTACGAGATCGGACCGCACAAGCGGGGCAACAATCCGACGAGCATCGCCGCTGGATCGGACAGGAGCGGGGCGGGCAAGACGGATTGTCGGAGTGCAGCGGTGTGCGGGCCCGTCGCGCCACTCCAGAACGAGTGCTCGAGCGCTAGGCGTCGGCAACCCAAGGTTTGCAAACACCGAGCGGCGGGAAAGCGAAACCCATTGTTTGTCCTGTTCGCAAGGAGGCGACCATGGCAGCGCCGGCCGAGACGCAAGGTGTAATCCGCAGCATCATTCCCGCACGAATCGACCGATTGCCGTGGTCGCCGTTCCACACCAGGATGGTCGTCGCGCTGGGCGTGGCCTGGATCCTCGATGGTCTAGAGATCACCGTGGCCAGCGCCGTGGCCGACACGCTGACACAGCCCGAGACCCTGGGGTTGTCGTCGGCCGCGGTTGGCTTCATCGCCAGCGTGTACCTGGCCGGCGAGGTCGTCGGCGCGCTGTTCTTCGGGCAACTGTCGGACAAACTCGGCCGACGCAACCTCTTCATGATCACCTTGGGCGTCTACCTCCTCGGTAGCGGCCTGACCGCGTTGACTCTCGGCAACGGCGCAGGGTGGATCGTGTTCCTCTACATCACCCGGTTCATCGCCGGCATGGGCATCGGCGGCGAGTACGCCGCCATCAACTCCGCGATCGACGAGCTGATCCCTGCCCGCTTCCGCGGCCGCGTCGACATCGCCATCAACGGAACCTATTGGGGTGGTGCGATTCTCGGCACCATCGGCACGTTCGTATTCCTCAAAGTCATCGACCTCAGCCTCGGTTGGCGGCTGGCCTTCCTCATCGGCCCGGTGCTCGGCCTCGTGATCTTGTTCGTGCGGCGCAACTTGCCGGAGAGCCCGCGCTGGCAGGTGATGAACGGCCGTGTGGATGCCGCCGAAGAGTCGATCTCCTACATCGAGCGCGAAGTCGAGGCCACCGGCGCTACGTTGCCTCCTGTCGACGAGAGCAAGGCCATCGAGCTCAAACCGACTGAGAAGATCGGCTATCTGGCGCTGACGCGAGTCCTGTTCCGTGATTACCCGTCCCGGTCCATCCTCGGCGCGACTCTGATGATCAGCCAATCCTTCCTGTACAACGCCATCTTCTTCACCTACACGTTGGTGCTCGGCAAGTTCTATGGCGTGGCGTCCGAAATGACGCCGCTGTACCTGATCGCGTTCGCCGTCGGAAACCTCACCGGCCCGTTGACCATTGGGCACTTCTTCGACACCATCGGCCGCAAGAAGATGATCGCCGGTACGTATCTGTTGTCCGGTGTTCTGCTTGCCGTCAGCGCGGTCTTGTTCAACGCCGGGGTGCTCAACGCGATCACCCAGACCATTGCCTGGTGTGTCATCTTCTACTTCGCGTCGGCCGGCGCCAGCGCCGCCTATCTGACTGTGAGTGAGATCTTCCCGCTCGAGGTGCGGGCCAAGGCCATCGCGGTGTTCTTCTCCATCGCTCAGTGCTTCGGCGCCCTCGGGCCGGTCGTCTACGGCGCGCTCATCGGCGATGGCTCCCAACCCTTCTTGCTGTTCCTTGGCTATCTGCTGGGTGCGGGCGTGATGATCGTCGGCGGCTTGGTCGCATGGTTCCTCGCGGTCGATGCCGAGGGTCGGTCGTTGGAAGAGATCGCCACCCCGCTGGCCGCCGCCGGTGTCGAGCGGCGCAGGGGTTCCGTCCGCGCGGAGGGTGCCGCTAAGCCGTACTCGCCCTGAGTGCTATCCGACGGCCGACGCCGACGGCGGTGCCGAACCACCTTGCGGCTCAGTGGCTGTCATCAATCGGACGATCTCCTCGCGATCGGCCGACGACGGAAGACCCATGCCGGGCTCATAGCCGTAAACCTCATGCAGGGGCGTCGCGGCGGTCCGGCCGTCAAGGATGTCCACCGAATCGGTGGTGATCAGACCGGGGTGCTCCACTCCGCACGCCTCGGCCACCTTGACCAGGTCGCGTCGTAAAGTCTTGATGTAGTTGGCCATTCGCACGGCCTTGACCTCCGGCACGAGTCCGCGCGCCAGCCACGCGTTCTGGGTGGCGACGCCCGTGGGGCACGTGTCGGTGTGGCACTTCTGCGCCTGAATACAGCCGATCGCGAGCATCGCCTCGCGGGCGACGTTGACCATGTCGCAGCCGAGCGCGAAGGCGACCACCGCGTTGTCGGGCAAGCCGAGCTTGCCGCCGCCGATGAATGTTATGTCCTCATGCAGATTTCGCTCGGCGAAGATCCGATACACCTGCGCGAAGCCGAGTTGGAACGGCAGCGAAACGGTGTCGGTGAAAATCAGCGGTGCCGCGCCCGTGCCGCCCTCGCCGCCGTCGATGGTGACGAAGTCGACCCCGCGGCCTGTCTCGCGCATGAGATCGGTTAGCTCATACCAGAATTCGAGATCGCCGACCGCAGACTTGATGCCGACTGGCAGACCGGTCTCGGCGGCGAGCATTTCCACCCAGTCCAGCAGGCTGTCGGTGTCGGTGAATTCCGCGTGCCGCGACGGGCTGATGCAGTCGCGGCCCTCGGGCACACCGCGCGCTTCCGCGATCTCGGCCGACACCTTCGGTGCGGGCAGCAGCCCGCCGAGGCTGGGCTTGGCGCCCTGGCTCAGCTTGATCTCCAACGCTCGCACCGGCGCGCCGGCCACCACGTCCTTGAGCTTGTCGATGTTGAAGCGGCCCTCGGCGTCGCGGCAGCCGAAGTAGGCGGTGCCGATCTGGAAGACGAGCTCGCCGCCGTGGCGGTGATAGCGGGAGATGCCGCCTTCGCCGGTGTTGTGCAGGCAGTCGGCCAGCGCGGCGCCGCGGTTGAGCGCCTCGACGGCGTTGCCGGACAGCGACCCGAAGCTCATCGCAGAGACGTTGACGACGGATTTCGGCCGGAACGCCTTGGGCCGATTGCGGGCGGCGCCGATCACCTTGGCGCACGGCAGCTCCACCTCGTGCCCGGCCGTGGGCGCCGACCGCGGCACGGCGCGACCGAAGGTGCGGTGCTTGATCACCGGGTAGCCGGCCGTGAACTCGAGGTCGTTGTCGGTGCCGAAGCCGAAGTAGTTGTTCTCCTTCTTGGCCGAGGCGTACACCCAGCGACGCTGGTCGCGGGTGAACGGTCGCTCCTCGTCATTGGCCGCGATGATGTACTGCCGAAGCTCGGGGCCGATGGCTTCGATCAGGTATCGAGCGTGACCGACGAGCGGAAAGTTGCGCAGCAGCGCGTGGTTGCGCTGGAACAGGTCACGGGCGACGACAGCTCCCAACGTCGAAGCAGCCGCGGCCGCGACAGCGCGAAAGACCCGGCTCATGGGGTCAGGGTTTCCGTGAGGGCGGGCCCCGAAACGCTCCAAGAAATCGCCAAGCGCGCCAGCAGAGCATTTCGGTGTCAGGCCCACCCGGGGCCTCAATACAGGAGTGGACATGAAGCTGATCGCGGTGCCCATACTGGCGGTTGCTCTGCTCGCAGGCTGTTCTGCGGAGCGAACGACCCCTGCGGCTCCGGCTTCGACCGTGACGGTAACGGCCGCGGCCCCCTCGGCTTTTGTGGCTGCACCGACGCCCGCCGCGCCAGTGACCGTCACCATGACGACCACGCCTCCAGCACCGGCATCTGAGGTGGCCGGGCCGTGCACCGACGACGACCTCGAGGTCACCAACGGGACGCTGGAGTCAGCCAACACCCAGAAGCACGTGATCCTGTCGTTCAAGAACACGTCGTCGCATTCCTGCACGCTTGTCGGCTATCCCGGCGCAGACCTGGTCACGCCGGCCGGCGGTGTGCTGATCAACGTGCCTCGGCGTCCGGCCAATGCCGCACCACACCTGACGCTGGACCCCGGCGAGGTCGCCACCGCAGACGTCACGGCGTATGCGATCGACACCGCGACCGGAAACGCGTGCCCTCGCTGGGGCAACCTGGTGGTCACTCCGCCTAACGGCTTCGTCTCGCATCCGATGAGCGTCGACATGCCGATCTGCACCGCGAGCATCAGCTCGGTGGGCTAGTTCGATATCCGTTGCGCGACAGCGCCATACCGCTCGAAGCGGTCTTGATCGCCGAGCGCGTTGTACAAGACGATGCGGGTGGCGACGCCGTCGTACTTGTCGGTCAGGGCATTAGCTAAGCCGTCCCACGTCGATTCGGTCGCGAACGTAGCGATGTGGTCGTCGGTGATCTGCTCTGCCATGCCCTTGTAGTCGCCGGCCTTCTGCTTCTCCCGTATACGCGCGGTCGTTCCCTCGAACCCGGCCTCGTCCCAGATGAAGGCGTAGTTCGGGGTGCTTCCGTAGAAGCTCATGCTTGCGCGCACCAGCTCGCGCTCGTTGTGGCGTTCCTCGTCGGTGTCGCCGACGATCGTCATGACCGGAACGATCACCGCGATGTCTTCCGTCGAGCGTCCCGACTTGGCTGCTCCCGCAGCCACATTGGGCACCACGTGCCGCGCCAGGTATCCCGGCTCGCCGAGCGGATGCACATGCACGCCGTCGGCCACTTCACCAGCCATCCGCAGCATCCACGGATTCACCGCTGCGACATCCACTTTCGGGTCTGGCGCGTCGATAGGGCCGGCGCTCCACTGCGGCGTGATGAAGTCGAGGTTGTAGAACTCGCCGTGGTAATCCAGCTTGCCTGTGCGAAACGCTGCGAAGCACGCCTTCACCGCTTGCACGTAATCCCGAAGCCGGGGGCCGGGCTTTTCGAAGTCCACGCCGTAGCGCCGCACGACATGGGTGCGCACCTGTGTGCCAAGGCCGAGCCGGAAATTTCCGCTCGTCGCTTCTTGCAGTTCCCACGCCGTCGCCGCCGAGACGAACGGACTGCGCGGAAACGCCACTGCGACGCCGGTGGACAGCTGCAGTCCGGGCGCCGCCTGGGATGCGACGGCCGCATCCAGATACGCGGTGCGACCCGTTTCGGTGAACAACAGCCCGTCGAACCCAGCGGCCTGCGTCCGCCGCGCCAAATCGCCGATCTTGCCCAACGGTTGCGGGACCGTCATCACATCGACGCGCACGGTCGAACAGTATGCCTGCGAGTGAGCGCCGTTTGCTGCTTTTTCCGCCCAGGAGCGGCGACGACGCACAATTGTGCTTTTTTGTGGCGTGTCATTGAATGCTGACGCGCTTGCCGGTGAGCCACGCGAAGAACTCGTCGGCCGAAAACACCGGCTTGCCGTACTCCTGCGCCTTGCGGGCCTTGCCCGACTGGGTGCCGGCTTCCGCGGTCACCAGCACCTCGCACCACGTCTTCGTCACGGACTTCACCGGCGCCAGGCCGACCCCCGACGCCAGCCGCTCCATTTCATCGCGCTCAACGATCCGCCCGCGCGAGTCCTGCGCCGTCCCCGTGAAGCAGATCCGCGCACCGGGTACCAGAACCGAGTCGATGTCATGACGCTCCGATAGGCAAGCGCCAGAAACGATCTCGGCGCCAAGGAACGCCTCTGCCTCCCGCAGCCGTTCGGCCACCGCATCGGTCAGGGCTACGCGGGACGCTGCCGCACAAAGCTGGTCGGCCACCGATTGCCGCGCCGCCGCGATCCACGGCGTCTCGTCATCGCCCTGCACCTCTGCGGCCGACGACCCTCGCAGCAGGATCGCGCTGAGATCACGGCTGACCCGTAGCAGCGCCGACAAAGCGGGCAGATGGCTGGCCGCCGGCGTCGGCGCATCGTCGTCGCGGCTGACCAACAGGCCCGACACTGATTCGGCGGATTCCGGTTCCTCGAACGCCGACGCGCCACCGTCATCAACGTCCGCGCTGGTATGCGCGTTCAGCGCCGTCCGCGCCCGTCCCAGCGCCGTCGATGCCCTCGCGGTTCCAGCCAGATTCAGGCCCAACGGCATTGGCGTCACGTGGCCCAGCCGCTTCAACTCGAAGTCGATCAGCCCGAGCGTCTCGTCGATGCCGAACCCGACCGGCGTGTAGCCCGCCAGCATCGGTGCGATCACCGCCCACGCCTCCCGCAGCCTCGGCGCCAACAGCACATCGGACACCGTGATCCCGTATGGCTGACGGGCGTCGGCCAAGTCGCGTTGCGGATTGACCACCGTCGACACCGCCGTCCCGTCGTCGAAGGCCACCGCCAACTCCACTGGCCGCGGCCGCGACATCCGTCCCTCGTCGCCGACCGTCAGGAGGCCGATCCCGCAATACCGCCGCACCCGATCGTCGCGCACTGCGCTGCGCAGGAACCGTGCGATGCGGCGGTCAACCTTCAAATCCTTCGGCAGCACAGGGCGTTTCAGCACCAGCCCATTCATCGACGTGCACCGGCTCAGCGCCACGTACAGCTGACCGGTCGAGAACATCCCGCCCGTCAGGTCCACCATCAACCGGTCCAACGTCTGGCCCTGGCTCTTGTGGATCGTGATCGCCCAGGCCAGCTTGAACGGCAGCTGGGTATACGAGCCGATCACTTCACGGGCCAGCGAACCGCCCGCCACCACCGGCCGGGTTGCCTCCCAGGTGTACGGCGTCACGTCCGCGCAGGAGCCGTCGGGAAACTCGACCTCGACAATGGCTCCAAAGCGGTCGTAATCGACACCGACGACTCGGCCGATGGTGCCGTTGACCCAGCGGTCGCCCTGATCGTTGTTGAGCATCATCACCTGTGCGCCGACCTTGAACCGCAGCGTCTCCTCGACGGGCGGGTCGAACAACGACAGGTCGCCCGATATGCGGGCGTGGTGGACCAACTCGTCGCCGGGCAACCGTTCTAGCTGCTGACGGTTGCGCGCCGTAACCAGGCGATTGGTCGGCGCCAGCGTCAGCCAGAACTCGCCCTCGGGCGGGACGAAGTCGGGATACGTGCGTGCGTTCAGCTGCTGTTGGGCGTGACCCAACAGCACGCCTTCGCGAATTTCGTTGAGAATGGCGGTCATTCGATCGTCGCCGAGCTGCCGGAACACCGTCGTCAACGCCACGGTCGGAAAGTCGTCACGTCGGAAACTGTTGGCGGAGAAGAAGTACGGCGTTTCGTAGGTGGTCGAGAAGAAGTCAGCCTCACCCTCGGTGACCACCGGCGGAAGTTGGTACAGATCGCCGACGAGCACGATCTGCACACCACCGAACGGCTTGCCCTGCGCCGGTCCGAACCGCTCCAGCGCCGCGGCCAGCATGTCGAACACGTCGGCCCGCACCATCGACGCCTCGTCGATGATCAACGTGTCCAGCGACGCCAGCGTCTTGGTGAACCGCCCCGGCCGGTAGCCGCCATCGCGGACGTCGTGCAGCGTTGTCGTGGTGCGGAACCCGAACAGCCGATGAATCGTGTACCCGTCGACGTTGAGAGCGGCGATGCCGGTGGGTGCGACCACCACGACGTTGCGCTCGGTCTCGGCGATGAACCGACGGATCAGCGTCGACTTACCAGTGCCCGCCTTGCCCGTCAGGAAGAGGTGCTGGCCCTCGGCCAGCGTTGCCAGCGCGTGTTTGAACTCGTCGGTGAGGACGAGCTCGCCCGGCGCAGGACCCACGCAACAAACGTAACCGCGCTCAGAGCCCGCTTAATGTGGCACGTGCCCTCCGCGGCGCTTGGGATTAATGAGGTCAATGTTACTGAAGGTGTAATCGTGGCGTCGGTGTCGCGACACGCACGGAACAAGATCAGAAATTTGCGTTTCGATTCTGACGCCGAAGGGTAACGTTCGCGCAGGTTAAAGCGTCGATCCACGAGGGGAGCCAGCGTGAAGGTCTCGAAATGGGCGGGAGCTGTTGCCGCCACAGCAATCGCATTGAGCTTTGGTGCTGTCGCAGCCGCGCCTGCTGAAGCGGCCAACAACATCAAGGAATACGGGGTGCCAGAGTCGCTGAACGATGTCTATGGCAACCCGATGATTACGTACACGGTTCAGGGGCTGAGGCCCAGTTCGGACGCCGTGCCCCACAACGGCCGGCTGTATGAAGCGATGGTGACCAACGACGGCGGCATTCCTATCGCCGCGCTGTTCAACGCTCGCGCTCAGAGCGGAGCCAACTACCGGGTCATCGGTGGCGGCATCCCCGGAAAGCTCTATTTCGACGTCGTCGGCGACACTCCGAACAGCGTCGTCTATAACGACGGTGTCCAGGATCTGCTCGTGTGGGTTTCACCGAAGCCGATCTCCAGTGGTGCCCCGGACGTAACAGGGGAGTCGACTGAGGACATCGGCGGTGCACCGGCCCCTGCTGGCGGCGAAGTGAGCGGTAACGACGTCGCTCCTCCGGTTGAGGCGCCGGCCCCCTTCGAGCTCACCCCGGCGGAGGTGGCTGAGCCAGGGTTCAACGGCGAACATCGCTGATCTTTCGTCACCGACGGACGATCACGTAACCCAAGTGAGCCGTTCGACGGAAGCTGTTCCGGCGCTCGAGGAGGTCGTCGGCCTCCTCGAGCCTCCGGAGCGGCACTACAGCGCTTGACCGGGGCAGTGAATTCGTAGGACCCGGAGTTGGTCGGGCGCCGTGTCGATCACTGAATTCGTCGTCGGCGCCGACATGCTCGAACAACGTACGATGCCGCTCAAATCCTGTGGCGGAATCGCGTTTTCAACCTTGGTGACATGAACCTCCTCGACGGTACGGGTGTCCGACGCCCGTTTGCTGAACCGAACGCGGCTGGACCTTAACAATGCGCGTGCGCTAGGGGTTTCGACCGCTGCTGCCCGGGTAACGCTGGCAGTACCAGTGCCTATTGGGCACTAGCCAGGGAGATAGGGGTGGAAATGAAGAAGTTAACGGGAGCCGTCGCCGCGGCAGCGATCACGCTCGGCATGGGGGTCGCCACCATCGCGCCCGCCTCGGCGGCCAGCAACATCAAGCCGTTCGGCGAACCGGAGACACTGCTTGACCCAGCCACCGGATTTCCGACGATCACGTACACGGTTTTGGGGCTGACTCCGAGCTCGGACGCCGTGCCCCACAACGGCCAGTTGTATGAAGCGACGGTGAATGTCGAGGCACGCGGAGCCATGCCCATGGTTCCGATGTTCAACGCCCGCGCGCAGAGCGGTGCTAACTACCGCGTGATCGGCGGGACGGTTCCCGGGAAGCTCTACTTCGACGCGGTGGGCGACGCCCCGAACAGTGTCGTCTACAACGACGGAGTCCAGGACCTCCTCACGTGGATTCCCGGTCCTCCCGAGGGCGGCACCCGCCCGTAGCGGGACTGGGGCGCGGCGAAAATCTGGCCTGACTGTGAAGGGCGGAAATCGCCCGCGCAACAAGACGATTACGAATGTGCGCAGGTCGGTGGTCCTGCGACGACGCCCTGCTGCTGCGTTTAGGATATGTGCGTCCCGGCCCTCGCCGAACCCAACGGAGAACAGTTGACGTCTACTCGCCCTGCCCAGCGTGCCTGTTTGGCGGTCGTCCTTGCGATCGTCGCGGTGCTGGGTGGTGTTGTCGTTTCCACGACTCCGGAATGTGGCGATCATTGCTCGACCGTGACGGCTGCTCCGGTCCCGCAGGCGGCATCGAAGCCCACAGCTCCGCAGCCCGCCGCGGTGTGGACCGCGCCGGCCTCGGGCGCAGAACACGTCAGTCCCTCGGGGCCGGTACTAGTCACTGCCACGTCGGGGACGATCACCGGCGTCGAGATGCGCAGTGACTCGGGCAAGGTGATCCCTGGGGTGCTCACCCCGGATGGAACGGTGTGGAAGCCGACGGCTCAACTCGGCTACGGCCGCAGGTACACGCTGACGATTGCCGCGCGCGGGCCGAACGGCATGCCGTCGCGCCAGACGTCGAGCTTCAGCACGCTTTCGCCAAGCAATCAGACCGAGGTGTACCTCGAAAACACCGCGGGTTCTCTGTTGCAGGACGGCGCGACGTATGGGGTTGGCATGGTTGTCGTCGCGAAATTCGACGAGCCGATCGAGAACAAGGCCAACGCCGAACGTCATCTTGTCGTCACGACCAACCCGCCGGTCGTCGGCTCCTGGAATTGGATCGACGATCAGACCGCACACTGGCGACCCGAAAAGTATTACGCCCCAGGCACTACCGTAACCGTCGCGGCGAATCTGTATGGCACACCGGTCGGCGACGGACTGTATGGCCAAGAAGACGAGCACCTGTCTTTCAAGATCGGTGACTCGCACGTGTCCATCGCCGACGACAACACCAAGCAGGTGAGCGTCTACGACAACGGCAAGCTGGTTCGCACCATGCCGACGTCGATGGGGATGGGCGGCACCGAAACCATTGGTGGTACGACGCTGAGCTTCTGGACGCCTCCGGGGGTGTACACGGTGATGGACAAGGCGAACCCGGTGATCATGGATTCGTCGACGTTCGGGCTGCCGATCAATTCGCGGCTCGGCTATCGCGAGACGATTCCGTACGCGACGCGCATCAGCAAGGACGGCATCTACATGCACCAGTTGAATGCGACGGTGTGGGCGCAGGGCAACACCGACACCAGTCACGGCTGCCTGAACCTCAATGGCGACAACGCGGCCTGGTTCTACGACTTTTCGGTGCCCGGCGACGTCGTCGAGGTGCGCAACACCGGCGGGCCGCCGTTGAAGCTGTGGGACAACGGCGACTGGACCGTGCCGTGGAGTGAGTGGCGCAAGGGCAGCGCGCTGGCGTAGCTGCTTCGGCGGCTCCGGGGATCCACGGCTTCGGCGACTCCGGGGATCACGGCTTCGGCGAGTCCGGGGATCACGGCTTCGGCGAGTCCGGGGATCACGGCTTCGGAGACTCCGGGGACCCACTATCCAAAGTGCCCAGCTCTGGGCGACTTTGTCGCTAGTACCGACTGTGTCGCTAGGAGCCGGGCAATTTAGATAGTGCCCTCAAACCGTTGGGGCAGTTCGGGGAAGTCAGGGGCCCCGCTGGCGTACGCCTTTTCGGGGCTCCGGGGACCCACTATCCAAAGTGCCCAGCTCTGGGCGACTTTGTCGCTAGTGCCGACTTTGTCGCCAGGAGCCGGGCAATTCACATACCCGTGTGGGCGGCGGGCGCACTGTCGCTAGTGCCGACTTTGTCGCCAAGAGCCGGGCAATTTACCCACCGTGCATGCCGCAGGCGCACCGCCTTAGTGCCGACTTGTCAGTCGCCCCTGGCACGGTCGACCCATGACACACAGACGACAACTGCGTGGTGTCGAGCTTCGGTACGCGCTCACCATGTTTTTGTTCCAACACGGCCCCAAGACAGTCGAAGAGCTCATCGACGCGCTGGACTACCAATGCTTCGAGATTCCCGGCCGAGCCTCGAAGGTGGTGTCCGACGCACTGCGCGCCGAGATCGCGCACGGCCGAGTCATCCGCCTCAAACGCGGCCGCTACGGCCCCGGCGAGATGCCCCGCTCCACCGAGTATCGGATACACCAGCGCGTGCTCGACCTTCGCGAAGAAGCAGCGATCATCGCCAGCCACGCCGACAACGACGCCGCGTTCTGGGACGCGCTACTCGCGTAACCGCTGCGCCAGGCCAGACGCCCGCACCGCCCGCCGCTCAATCGCCACGCGGAGCGCCGCCTCCGACCCCACCACCCGAACCCGCTCCTTCGCGCGCGTCACCGCGGTGTAGAACAGCTCCCGCGTCAACAGCCGTGAATCCTCTTGCGGCAGTAACACCGTCACCTCATCGGCCTGGCTGCCCTGACTCTTGTGGATGGTCATCGCATGCATCGTTTCCACATCCGCCAGCCGACTCGTCGCGAACGTCGCATCCCCGATGACCGCCCTCAGCGCCTCGTCGCGCACCACCGTCACACCCGTATCGCCGTTGTACAGGCCCAGCCCATAGTCGTTCGCCGTCACCAACACCGGCCTACCCGCGTACCACGACGACCAGATCGGGTCGCCCGTCTCCTCTGTCAGCCACCGCTCGACCTGCCGGTTCCACTGCGTCACCCCGAACGGCCCCCGGCGATGCGCGCACAACAACCGATGCTCGTCCAGCACCTTCAACGCCGCCTGCTCGTCGCCAAGGATCGCCGCCGTCCGCAGCGCAATTGCCTGTCGGACAAGCACATTGCGCAACTTCTGCCGCGGATCCTCGGCGTCGATCCACTCGATGTGCTCATCGCCAGCCCGCAGCACTTCGATCGCCCGATCCGCATCGCCGACCCGAATGGCCGAAGCCAACGCCCCGATCGACTTGCCGAACCGATGCGACGTCTTCAGCGCCGCGGTCCTTGCCTCACCCAGCCCATCGACCAGATCCGCAAGCACCGCGCCCGCCTCCACCGACGCCAACTGATCCGGGTCGCCGACAAGTATCAGCCTTGCGTCCGGCCGCACCGCCTCCAGCAGCCGGGCCATCATCGTCAGCGAGACCATCGACGTCTCGTCCACCACGATCACGTCGTGTGGCAGCCGATTTCCGCGATTGTGCCGGAACCGCGCCGACGTATCCGGCCTGCTGCCCAGCAGCCGGTGCAACGTCGTCGCGTGCAAGCCTGCCAGCGCCTCGCCATCCGCCGGCGACAACTTGCCGACCTCCAACTGCACCGCTTCCTGTAGGCGCGCCGCCGCCTTACCCGTCGGGGCGGCCAACGCGATCCGCAGCCGATTACCGCTTGCCAGCATCGCCAACAACCGAGCCACCGTCGTCGTCTTGCCCGTCCCGGGCCCACCCGTCAGCACCGTCAAGCCTTGCGACAGTGCAATTTCCGCGGCCGCTCGCTGCTCCTCGAACCCGGCCGGGAACAACCGGTCGATGTTGGAAGACACCTCGGCGGGTCGCGCCGAGACCATCGCCCGAATGTCATCGCACACCTGCTGCTCTTCGAGCCAGTACCTGTCGAGGTACAGCAAGTCGCCGTCGACCCGCAGCGCCGGCGGGCCGGTCAACAGCGGGCTGGCCTTCACCGCCGCCGCCAGATCCGCCATCTCCGGCGACGTCAGGTCGACGCATACCGAGCCGCCTCGCAACGCCCGCACCACCAGTGCGACGGCTAACGCGACCCGCTCGTCGGTCTCCTTGGCAAGCGCGGTAAGTCGTTGCGCAACATGCACATCCGCCGGCGCGAAGAAGCCCGTATCGTCGACCACCAGTTCGATCGTCATGCGACCAGCTCCGACACCGCCGTGATCAACGACGCCGGCGGCTGCCAACTGAACACGCCTGCCGGCGCATCCGGCCCGCACATGCCGCGCAGGAACAGATACATCACGCCGCCCAGATGCGTCTCGGGATCGTAACCGGGCAGCCGCCACCGCAGAAATCTATGCAGCACAACGCTGTACAGCAGCGCCTGCAGCGGATAATCCGAATGCAGCATCGCCTCGACCAGACGCGGCTGCGCGTAGTCTGCGGCCGTCAACGGGCGCGCCGGATCACCCAGCCAGTTCGTCTTGTAGTCGACCACCACATACCGGTCGCCAATCCGCAGCACCGCGTCCACCGAGCCCGATAGGTAGCCCTTCAGCGGCTGCCCACCCAGCGCCACGCCCGTCAACCGATCGGCATACGACGCCAACGGATCGTCCTTCGGCAGACGTTCCCGGACCAGCTTGCCGACGTCGCGCAAATGTCCACCGGCCAAGGGGAATTCGAAGTCCATCTCGCGCATCCGATCCTGCAGGCCGATCTGCCGCAACGTCAGCCCGTCGGCCAGCGGCCCCAACGGGGTGTCATGCATCGGCACCATCGCCGCAGCCAACACCGAAGCCTCGACGTCGACCGGCCACCACACCGAGTGCTCCCGAATCTGCGCCTCGAGCTCCGCCGCGAGATCGGGCGCGAACGGGTCCGCCGTCTCCAACACCCCGTGTACCAGCGTGCCGAACTTCGCGCCCGACGGCAGGTCCGCCATCGGCGACGGCACGTCATCGCCGGCCGCCGAGGACACCAGCGGTATCTCGGCGACCTCGTCGTCCAGCTCGACCACTTCCGGCTCGCTGCTCACCGGCGTCGCCTCGGCGTCGCGAATCAGACCGGAGTAGGACGTCCGCCGCCACGTCGTGTCGATGCCGCGGTGGAAGTGGCGGACGTCAAGGTCCGTTGGCGCCACCTCACCCGGCAATGCGGGCATCGGCGCAATCAGCGAGTCTTCGATCACCGGACCGCCCGCGGCTTCCCATTCCCGCAGCCGCGCCATCGCGTCGCCATCCGAAACCTTCGCTGGCTGAGCCGAATTCGGCACCTCCGCCTCACCCGGCCTACGGCCCCGCAACAATCGCGATAACCCGCCATTCGGCTCGTCACTGGACGGCGCCCACCACGCGACCACCTGAGACTGCGCGCGGGTGAGCGCCACGTACGTCAGCCGGCTGTCGTCACTGGCGTCCTCGGACCGGCCCAGCTTCACGACAGCGTTGTAGTCAGGGCTGTCGGGCCCGCCGATATGCAGGCACCGTGTTGCACCCTCGTGGTACAACACCAGCTCGGGATCCCTGACATGGCGGTTGAACGCAAACGGCAGATACACGACCGGGAACTCCAGGCCCTTCGCGGCGAACACCGTCATCACCTGCACAGCCGCGGCATCGTTGTCCAACCGGCGGGCGTGTTCCATTGCGCCACTTCGCTCGTCGCGCTGCGCACGCAGCCAGTCGCGCAGCGCGGGCAGGCTGAAGTGCTCGCGATGGGCCGCCTCCTGCAGCAATTGGGTCACGTGCGACAGATCCGTCATCAACCGTTCGCCGCCCTGCCACGACAGCACCCGGTCGCCCATCCCGCTGAGCTGCGCGGCCTCGAAGATCGCGGCGACACCACGCTCGCGGGCGTGACCGGCCCACTCCCGCAACGTTTCCGCCACGCGGTCGGTCAGCGCATCGCCACCGGACATCAGCGATTCCGCCGTCTCGCCGAAAAACATCGTTGCCGCAGCGGCGCGCACCATGCCGGGGCGGTGCGGCTGGTCGAATGCCTCCAGCAGACACAGCCAATCCTCGGCGGCATCCGATCCGAAGATGTCGGAGTCGCCGGTGTAAACCGCAGGAATGCCCGCTTCGCACAACGCCTGGTAGCAGGCGCGGGCGTCGACGTGCTTCTCGACGATCACCGCGATGTCGCCCGCACAGATCGGATTACCGTCGAATGTCGCCCCACTCGTCAGCAGGCTGCCGATGTCGGCAGCCATATCGCGGGGAATATGCGAGCGCAGGTCGCCGATGAGTAGCGCCCGAGTCCCACTGCGGCCCAGTGTCTCCCGATGCACGACGCGAAGTCGGAACGGCTCGCCTGCGCCTTTCAGCCGCGATCCGACGTGGTGAGCGTCGACGTCGTGGACGATGATGCGTGGATCACCGAGTTCGGCGCCTTTCAGCATGACCTGCAAGCGGCCGACGAGATCGCCGTCGCTGCGCCAGTTCGTGCTGAGGGTCTTCTGCACACCCGCCGTTGCGGCCGCGTCGAGATACGTGACGATGTCGCCGCCGCGAAACGAATAGATCGCCTGCTTGGGGTCACCGATCAGGATCAGCGTTGAGCGGCCCGTGAACGCGCGGTCGATCACCTTCCATTGCACCGGGTCGGTGTCCTGGAACTCGTCGACCAATACGATCGGCCATCGCTGATGCATCCGCACCTGGGCCGGTGAGTCGTCGGCATCCAGTGCATCGGCCAACCGGCTGAGCAGGTCGTCGTAGCCAAGAATGCCGCGCTGCCGCTTCCGCTTATCCAGCTCAACCACAACATCTTTGGCGAAGCTGACGCAGACCGCCGCGCGTGAGTCGGGGTCGGCGCCCTGAGGGCGCAATTCCGTCGCCGGCTTGTTGACAACCTCGCGGGCCAGCCGCAGCGCGTCGGGGTATGCCAACAGCGGGTCCTCGCGCTCGCGGCCGAAGTGCCGCAAGTACAAGTCGTCGACGATCTCGGTGACCAGCTCGTCGAGGCTCTCCACCAATGTCACCCCGGCGTCGGTATCGCCCGCGACACCCAACGAACGCAGCACCAGCTGACAGAACTGATGCGTGGTAGCGATCGTCGCGGCATCGAACGCGGCCAAGGCATCTCGCAGCCGTCGACGGCGGTCCGGTAGCTCCTCCGCGGCTGCGGCATCGACGAGCTGGCGGCGCACGCGATCGCGCAACTCTTGCGTCGCCGCCCTGCTGAACGTGATGAGCAGCATCTGGTCCAGTGTCGCGACACCTTCGGCGACATACCGCGTGACCAAACTGGCCAGCGCGAACGTCTTGCCGGTGCCCGCGCTTGCCTCCAACACCGTGGTCGACCGCGGCTGGGGAAGCGGACCCGACAGATCGAAGCTGTCCATCACCCGAGCGCGTTCAACATCGGTAACCACAGCCGGCTGGCGTACTCGTCGAGTCCGCGATTGATGAGCTCAGACAGCCAGGCGCCCTTGCCGAATGCCCGCTCGTGCGCCTTCTCGGCGTCTTCGCCGGGGTAGCGATCGGAGCGCCACCGATACATCGCGGCTCGCTCGGGATCGCCGTGCGTGTGTTTGGCCTCCGCCCACGCGTAGGACGTCTTGATCGGAAGCGGCAGCGGCTCACGCCGTCCTGCGTCGTAGATGGCGACAAGGTCGGCGAGCAGTTCGACGGCCGAGTCCGCCGAACGGCCCAGCACCTCCTCGCGCGGCGTCGTGCCGCGTTTGGGCCGGCCGATGACGATCGCCGACCAGTCGGTGCGCGGCGCGTGAGCGAGCAACGCCAGCAACGGAATCCATGACTGCAGCAGATGGCGACCATCGAGCTTGGAGTACGTCACCGCTACGAGTCGTTCGCTGAACACCGGTGACACAGTGCCGGTCAACCGTCGACCGTCGAGGTCGATGTCGACGTCGATGGCCCGCGATGCGACGCCGCGGTAGTGCCGCCCGACTTCCGCCAACAGCGCCGCCTGGTCGCGGATCTCGGTGGCCTTGCGCCAGCCCAGCCGACCGGGCGGCAGTGTGCCGCGCCGCCATTCGGCCTCCCGAGCTTGATCGGACTGCATGCCGTCGAGCATGTCGCGCAGCATGCGGTCGCCGACCGTCCACTCCTCGAGCGCGTTGATGTCAACTGGCATGGCGTCCTCGACCCCGTCGATCTCCCACGGCAGCGTGTAGTCCAGTGCGCGGAAGAACCCCTTTACCGGATCCCGGAAGAACGCGGCAAGGTCAGCGAGCACCACGTCCTCGGTCGGCGGCGCTGGCAACGGGCCGGAGATGAAGGGTGGCTTCTCGGCGCGGCCGGCGGAGCGCACGCGTGCGGCCCTCAGCACCGTCGGGTCAAAGGTGAATGGTTTATCAGGGATCAGGTCACCGGGAACGACATTGCGAGTATCGAAGGGCTGCAACGGGTGTCGGACGACAACCGCGTCGCGCACTGGCTCAGCCGTGGTCAGGTCCAGCGCGTCGAGCAGCTCGGCCAGCGGCACCGCGGGCGGGCGTTCGTGCCCGGAGTATTCGTTGGCGCCGGTATACGTGATCACGAGGTGCTCGGTGGTGGCCTGGATAGCGTCGAGCAGCAATTGCCGGTCCTCAGAACGGATATCGCGCTCGCCGGTCATCGGATTGCGCGCCAGCACGTCGTCGCCGTCGACCACACCGAGCCGGGGGAACACCCCGTCATCGAGACCGACCAAACAGACCACCCGGTGCGGCACCGACCGCATCGGCACCATCGTGCAGACCGTCAACGTGCCGGTCCGGAAGTTGGCGCGGGTAGGCCGACCGGCGAGATGGCGCTCCAGGAGCGCCTTGATGTCGGGCAGCCGCATGACTGTCTCGGCGCGCGGGCCGGCTTGGCGCAGCACCTCGTTGAATTCGCGTTGCAGCTGACTGGTCTGCCACGCGTCGTCATCGTTGACCCTGGCCAGCAGATCGATGCCGTGCTCCAGCGCGGTCAGCCACTCGCGCAATGGCCGTGTGCCGGTGAGTGATTCGACGACGCGGTGCAACCGGTCGATGTACTCCGCGAGGCGGCCAGCCAGTTCGACGCGGTTACTACTGACGTCGTCGAGCGGCAGCGTGGTGTCGAGCCAGGCGTGCGAATCGTCGGACATCGCGACGCCCGCGAGGACACGGTCGATGCCGAATCGCCAAGTGTTCTGGATGAAGTCGACGCCGAACGGCTGCCTGTCCTCCTTGTCGAAACCCCAGCGGATGTTGGCTTCGCGTACCCAGCGGGTGATGTCCTCGAGGTCGTCGTCACTGAACTCGAAGCGCGCCCGCACCGGCGCCGCGGCCGCGAGGTTGAGCACCTCGCTGGACGTGGCCCGGCTGCCCGCGAGGCTGAGTAGTTGGCTCGCGACGCCGAGCAGCGGGTTGGTTTGGACCAGCGACCGGTCGGCCAGCCTGACCCGCAGTCGGTGCGCGGGGTGCACGCCGTGGATCATGTCGCCGAGGCCGAAACCGGCGACGATCAGCGGCGCGTAGGTCTCGATGTCCGGGCACATGACGAGGATGTCGCGTGGCTCCAGGGTGGGGTCGTCGGAGAGCAGGCCGAGCAGGACCTCGCGCAGCACGTCGATCTGGCGGGCCGGGCCGTGGCAGCTGTGCACTTGGATGGAGCGATCTGTTGGCGTGTGCGTGCGGCCGGCGGGTCTGACCGCATTGGCGGCGATGTCCGACTGCAGCCAGCCGAGCAGAGTGTCGGGATGCGTTGAGCCACCGAGACATTCGTCGGTGTCCGGGTCTACGGGCAGACCGCGCTGAAGCTCGCGCAAATCACGGCCGAGGGTGGCCAGCAGCGGGTGCGCGACGTTGCGGTGGCTGGTGTCGTCGCGGCGGGGGATGGGGCCACGGTCGGTGTCGAGCTTCTGCCAGAGGTCGTCGCTCGGGTGGGGCAGCCAGAGATGGAGATGGTGGTGGGTGGCCAGGGCGGTGAGCAGCTCGACCTCGGTGGACGGCAGCCGGGTGTGCCCGAACAGCGACAGCCGCTCCGGCAGGTCCAGCGGTGATTCCTGCAGTCGCGCAAGGGTTTTCGCGTGGCGAACATGCGGGGGGTCGGCGTCGACCTTGTCGAGCAGCGCGCGCCACAGCGGCGGCTGCCAGTCGAGATCCGATGCGATGTAACCGTCGGCATCACGTTCCCAGTCGATCAGCAGTTGCGGGCGCTGCCGAGCGTAGGAGGCGAACAGGCCGGCGAGTCGACGGGCGACGGCGTAGCGCCGGCCCTGGCGCAGCTCCTTTTCCTCGCCGGCTTCGAAGTGGCCGAGATGCGTGGCCAACGTCTTGCACCAGTCCGCGGTGCAGCTGGCGTCGATGACCTCGAGCAGCGGCCAGACCATCGCGTCGGGCGACCAGGGGTCGTCGTCGATGGTGCCGGTGATCTCGGCGATCAGGGAGTGCGGATTGCGGAACGAGATGCCTGCGCAGATGCCGTCGTGCCCGGCACCGCGCCCGAGGATGTGGGACAGCCGCTGGCTCAGCCACCGTTCGACGCCTTTGGCGGGGACGATGATCAGCTCGTCGGCGAAGGGGTCGGGTAGGGGAGTGGACAGCAGATGGCCGAGGGAGTCGGCGAGGAGATCGGTGCGCTCAGCGCGGTGGAGGTGCAGGCCCATCGAGGGTCAGACTAGGACGAACTTGGTCCGGATCTCGTCCAGCGTCGGTGGACCGCCCTGATCCTCGACGGCGTCGTGCAACAGGGCCGCGATGGCCTGTGCTTCGGAGCCGCCGTCGTTGATAACCAGAGCGGCCACGCTCAGGAGATGGCCGACGTATGGGATGTCGCCACCCTTACGCGCCTGGCTGTGGTGCTTGCGCTCGGCGTAGACGAGCGCGTGGGAAAACAGGTCGGTCAATTTGGGTGTCGAGGTCTGCTCACTCACGGTTCGATTTGCCCCCTTTCAGTCCGACCATAGCCGCAGGGGGTGACATGGATATCTGCCGCTCAGTTTCCCGCGAACCACGCCGTCGTCACCGCGTGCCGTCGCGGCGACTCGAACGGCGTGTCACGCGGACCCAGCTCGCCGACTCGTACCACCCATGCCGGCCCGGACCGGTCGATCGCCGACACCGGATCGTCGCCCGCCGCGATGAGCACACCCATAGACGTCTTGCCCGGATTGCATCCGTACGCCGGCACCATGTCGTCGGCCCTTGCGCCCCAATCGATTCCGTCGGGCAGGATGCACCGTGTGCCGTCGTCGAGCTGCAGCGCGAACGGCATCGGCGTCGCGGGCGGATCCACCGCCGGTAGCGCGCCCGGCTTTGCGAATCGACGCAGCCCCTTGGTCCACGGATCCGCCAGACACAACACGAAGGCGGGTGCCGGCCAACACACTTGCGCCGCGGCCTGCGCCGGCTCGCACGCATAGACGTTGGAGGCCACTGCCGCCGGCGACGGTCCCGGGCAGCCTGACAGGTTCGGCGAGCCCTGCCGATTCACCACCTGATACCCATTGACCGGCTCGCCGTTTGCACCGACGGCCGCGACCGTGATCGTGACCGTCGCGCCCGGCGCCGCGTGACCCGGTATGGGCAGCGCGAGAACCCCGACGAGCGTCACCCCAACCGACGCTCGTAGCCAACCGAGAGCACGCCGCCGCAGCACGAGAGCCTCCACCTCCAGGATGGCTCATTCCGCAACTTGATAACCGGGAATGGCCTGATCGATACGCACGGCTGATGCACCACCGCGCGGCCGACGAGCGCACCGACTGCGAGGCGCTCAGCCCTGTTGCACCACGTTGTTTCCGGAGTTATTGATGTCCGGGGAGCCGGAGTGGTACGTCACTGTGTTCTCGACGCCTGACGCGCTTATCCGGTCCGATGTGTCGAGCGTGACCTTGTTCTGCATGCCCGACACCGAAACCATCGTGCAGTGCCCGGTGATCGTCACCGTGTTCGAGACACCACTGATGCTCACCGGGTTGTCGTTGCATTCGAGCGTCTTGTTCGCGCCCATGCCAGCGACGCTGAGCTGGCTACCGGGCGGCGCCGCAGTGGGCTGCGAGGGCGCATTCGGCATCGAGGGCATCGACGGCATGCTCGGAATGCTTGGGATGGAGATGCCGGGGAAGCTCGGGATCTCGCGCGTCGCCTTGTTCATGACAACGAAGCCCACGCCCCCGGCCACGATCAGGAACACGATGGCAATGCCTGCGAACACCCCCCACGGAATGCCCGCCGACGACTTCGCCTGCGGCGGTGGCGCCCAGGGAGCGCCGTATCCCGGCGGTGTGTACGGGCCCTGTGCCTGCGGGGGCATCGGCGGCAATGGCGGCGGCGCGTACGCCTGATCTGGTGCGGTGTACGGCGTTGTCCCCGTCCCCAGTTCGGTCGCCCGCGCCGTATCGGCGAGCGGTTGCTCGAGCGCCCTGATTCGGGCCTCGGGGTCGTCCTGCGGATTCATGCGCAGATGTTCCCACACGCGGTGGGCGACCTCAACGAATGTGACAATTTGCTGACGAGGCGTTCGCAACGCCCTCCGAAGTGGTACTCAAGAAGTGTGGTGGCAGCGGGTTTCATCGCCATCGGCAGTGGTCCGGCAGGGTTAAGCGCGGCGGAGACGTTCCGCAGCAAGCACCCCCATATTCCCGTGCGAATTCTGAGCACCGACCCCGCCCTGCCGTACGCCAAGCCGCCGCTGAGCAAGGCCTTTCTTTGCGGCCGCGAAGCCAAACTCGACCTGCACAGCGCAGGCTGGTTCGCCCGCCACGACGTCGAGCTGATCCGCGGCATCACTGTCGACCACATCGACCTGGCCCACCAGGAAGTCGTCACCGAGGGCGGCCGCCGCTATCCCTACTGGCATCTGGTGTTGGGCTGCGGCGCCAACGCCGTCCCGCTCGCCATTCCCGGCGCCGAAGCTGCGCTACCGCTGCGGTCGTTCGCCGACGCGCTCATCCTGCGGATGGCGGCCCGTACCGCCGACTCCGCGGTCGTGATCGGCGGCGGGCTGATCGGCTGCGAAGCCGCCGCCACGCTTGCCGCCCGCGGCGTGCCCACCACGATGGTGGCTGCCGAACCCGTGCCGCTGCAGCGTCGGTTCGGCGACCAGGTCGGCGAACGCGTCGCAAAGATCCTGTCCGACAACGGGGTTCGCTTCATTGGGTCGACCACCGTGACCGCAATCGACGACACCCGCGTCCACCTCGACACCGGTGCCAGCGTCGACGGTGACGTCGTCGTTTCCGCCACGGGCGTGCGCCCCGATCCGCACCTGGCCGCCAACGCCGGCCTGGAGACCTCCGATGGCCGCATCGTGGTCAACGAACACATGCACACCTCAGCGCTGAATGTCTATGCCGCGGGCGATGTCGCATTGGCCTACAACGTCACCGCGGGCCGGCGCATCCGTGCCGAGCATTGGCGCGACGCCGCGCAGCAGGGCCGCATCGCCGGCCTGTCCGCGGCCCGCCATCCTGCCGCGTGGCGCAAGGTGCCCGAATTCGCCTGCACCATTGGTGAATCCACACTGAAGTACTGCGGCTGGGGCATCGACTACGACCACGCCAGGCTCGTCGATCACCGCGACGGGTTCACGGTTTACTACGAGTCGGGCGACGATCTCGTCGGGGTTCTCACACTCAACGCCGACGACGACTACCGCCGCGCTACAACCAATCTCGTCGCCGGAACATCCAGTACAGTGCGATCACAATAAGCACGATCACCGATGTGCTGACCAAAAAGCCCCCGAACGTGTTGATGCCCGGATACTCGACGTTCTGCCCGTAGAACCCGGTGATCGCGGTCGGCACCGCGATGATCGCCGCCCAACCGGTCAGCTTCTTCATCACCGTGTTCAGCCGGGCGTCCTGCAGCGACAAGTTGGTCTCGAACACCGTTGTCACCATGTCGCGCAACGACTCTGTCCACTCCGAGACGCGCAGCACGTGATCGTAGAGATCCGAATACAGCGGATCGAGTTCCGGCGCGGTCTTCGCGTCCAGTCGCCGGTGCTGAATGGAGCTGACGACCTCCCGCATCGGCAGCACAACACGCCGCAACTCGACGAGGTCCTTGCGCATTCGAAATGTCTTGCGCTGGAAACCTTTCCGCGGGTTGTTCTCGAACAGATCGTCTTCGACGGACTCAATGCCGTCGTCGAGCTTCTGCACCGCGTCGAAGTGCCCGTCGACCACCACGTCGAGCAGGCCGTGTACCAGCGAGCCGACGCCGTACTCCTGGCCGCCGAGCTCGTCGAACCGCTGCGACACCGCCGCGATGTCGAAATGTGGTGACAGCCGCACCGTGATCAGCCCCCGCGGCAACACGAACCCAGAGATCCGGTGCACGTCGAGCATCGACTCCGTCTCCTGGGCAGGCTCGCGGGTGGTGACGCCGTACACCGTGAAGAAGGTGTGGCTGCGGTAGACGACCGCCTTGGTGCGCTCGGACTCGGCGATCGCATCCTCGACCGCCCAACTGTTCAGGCTCAGCTCTTCGGCCAGGTCCTTGAGGATCGCGTGGTCGGGGTCGTAGATGTCGCACCACACCAGCGTGTCCTCTTCGGCCAGGTAGTCCGAGATCGACGGGAAGTCGAAATCGTCCTGCGGCTTGCCGGCCCGCCAGACCCGGCCTCGAACGTGCGTCACCCCTTCATCATGTCAGTGCGGCGCATCCGCGTGCGTGGCCGCGGCACCAGCATCGGCACGGTCTGGCGGTATGCGTCGTAGCGCGCACCCAGCGCGGCGGTCAGGTCGCGTTCCTCCAGCTGCATCGCCACTAGGATCCACGCCGTCGTCACGCCGGCGAACAGCAGATGTCCCGCGGTCATCGTCGGCGCCGCCCAGAACGCGACGATGAAGCCCAGGTTCAGCGGATGGCGCACCACGCGATAGAACAGCGTCGTGCGGAAGCCTGTCTGCGCCTGCGGCCGCGCCCGCCAGACCGCGAACACCTGCCGCAGCCCGAACAGCTCGAAGTGGTTGATCATGAACGTCGACGCCAGCACGATCGCCCAGCCGAGGCAGAACAGCGTCCATATCACCAGCCGCGCCGGCTGCGAGTTCAAGTCCCACACGACGGCGCTCAGCTGCCGCCACTGCCAAAGCAGCAGGGCAAGAACAAGACTCGCGAGCAGCACGTAGGTGCTGCGCTCGACCGGCTGGGGGACGTAGCGTGTCCACCATCGCTTGAACGCCGGGCGCGCCATCACGCTGTGCTGCACCGCGAACAGGGTGAGGAGCGCGATGTCGATTGTTATCGCCTGGCCGACGGGAGCGGTGATCGCGTTGTCGATGCTGCGCGGGGTCAGCCCGCCGACAAAGCCGATCGCATAGACGAACACAACGAGAAACAGCGCATAACTGATCGCGCCGTAGGTGATTGCGAAGTAACGGTTCATGGCTCTCAGCGTCGCGCCGGGCGGACGCCGTGCGCATGGGGCATTTGCCTCAACTCTCGACGCGGCCGACCAGTCCCCGCTCGAGCGCGTACATGCTGGCGCCGATCCGGTTCGAAACCCCGATCTTGGCGTAGGTGCGTTCGACGTGGTTGCGGGCGGTCTTCTCGCTGATCACGAGCTTCGCGGCGATCTCCTTATTGGTCGCGCCCTGCGCCACGAGGCGAAGCACATCGACTTCGCGCGCCGTCAGCCCGTCGGGCCGTGGCTTGGATTTGAATGCCTGACCCGCCGCGTGCAGCACCGCGTCGACGGCAATCTCGTCGAGCTCGCCGTCGCGCACCCGGTTTCGCAGCCGTCGCGCCGCGCTCTCCGGCGACATCGCCTCGCGGTACGGTCGTGGCTCGAGTGCGGACTGATAGCTGACCGCGGCAGCCACAAGTCGATCCGGCATCGTCAGCTGCCGTGCCGACAACCCCCGCGGATATCCCGAGCCGTCGAGGCACTCATGATGATTCGCGGCGATCTCGGCCACGTCTTTCAGTCCGGGCACCCGATGCAAGATGCGCTCCGTCAGATACGGGTGCAGCCGCATCCGCTCGAATTCGGCCATCGTCAATTCGCCTGGCTTGGACCAGATTTGGTTGGATACGCCGATGCGGCCGATGTCATGAATGTGTGCGGCCCTGCGGGTCGACGTGACGGCGTCGGAGTCGAGGTCCGCGGCCGCCGCGGCATCGGCGGCCAACTGCGCGGTCGCCCGTGAATGTCCCAGTGTGAAGGGACATTTCAGGTCGACGAAGTCACCGATGGCGACAATGAGGTGGTCGAGAGCCTGCTCGTCGAGCTCGATGTGCCGATCGGGCGCCTGCTGCAGCGCCATCGTCCAGACATCACCGGTCGACGGGATGGCGAGCAGCGATTCGGCGTCCGCGTTGAACGCGTCGACGACCGCGGGATCGAACTGCCCGCCACGGCGGTTGCGCGCCATCGCAACCGCGCCCACCGTGCCGTATTCGCGTTGATGTACTTCGACCATGTCGGCCACCTGCGCGACGCGCATCTCGATCGGGATCGCTTCGCCGGTAGTGCCGTTCGGCAGCCCGCCGCCGTCGAACCGCTCGAAGGTGTACCGCAGCGCGGTCTGCACGTCGGTGCTCAGAGCGATTCGCTCAGCCAGCAGTGCTGCCGACGTGCAGTGCGAATGGATCAGATCCGAGATGTGACCGCGGGCATTGAGATACAGCGTCGAGATGGTCTTCAGCCGCTGCAGAAGCGATTCGCCGTGCCGGATGTTGGTGAGTAGGAAGCGTTGATAGGGCAGTCCAGACCAGTCGACCAGGTACGAGCTGCGACGGACCGAGATGTCGTCGCCGAACCAGCGCGCGTATTCGTGGGAATCGGCGTGACAGCCGATCCACATGATCAGCGTCGTGTAGTAAATGTGATCGCGTTGCGCCTGCGGCAGTCCCATGCGTTCGGCGAGCCGCGTCGCGATCAGCGCCGACCGCAGCATGTGCTCCGCGGGTTGGCCGAGGCCGAGGTCGACGGCCACCGACAACGCGGCCAGCACCTCAGCTCGGGTAGTCATATGCCGATTCTGTCCCCGTCGAGATGTCGCGCGATGTCGAACGGCTCGAAGCGGCCCTGTGCGACGGCGCAGACGCCGCGTTGGGGGAGGTGGAAGTCGGCGAGATTGCCCTGCACGGCGTGCGGGCCGACGCGGCCGAGGTTCTCGCCCTTGACGACGGCCGTCGAATCAGCCACGGCCCACACTTGTTTGGGCGCGATCCGGAATTCCTGGCCGTTGGGCAGGTTCCCCGTCAGCCGCATCCGTCCGACCCCAAGCAGAGGGCCGACGATAACGCCCATGGCTTTCAGTGTGCTGCGGCTGGTCCAGGCCGCGGTGGGCAGGTGGCTGCCGACGACACTCATCAGGCGGGTCGCCCACGTCTGTTTGACGTCGACCCGCCACTGCAGCACATCCTCGATCGAGATCAGCAGCGACCACGGCGTCAGCCAGGTGGATCGGATATCGCACACCGCGGGCTCGACCAGGGTCGCTGAGCTGAAGTAGCGCGAGCAGCTCTGTGGGCCCGGCGTGGTGGCGTAGAAAGTCCAGACGCCGTCCGGAGTGCGATGCCACACAGACAGGTAGCCGGGTGCGAACGAGGTCGCGGGAAAGTCGCGGAACGCCAGGTAGTGACCGTTGGCGAACGGCAGGCCCATGACGCCGAATCCGACGACGCGCTCGTCGTCTCCGGACGGCAACTCGAGATCCTTGGTAGCGGCTGCGGCAGCTTGTGGGGTGCTTGTCATGGGCCAATGGTGTGGCGGCTGAGCCGCCCAGGGGATGGGGCAAATGCCTCAAGTTGGGATCGGTAGCGGGTCGCCCTGGCTGTACTTGGCGCGATGCCGGTCCGTCACCTCAAGAGGCGGTGGTGGCGGGCCGCGCTCAATATGCAGGGTTCCAAGGATCCTCCAAGGCACCCGTCGCAGGTTCGGGCGTAGTTACCGCAACGCCAGCGGGGTGGCGCCTTACGAAAGGGAACCAACCATGGGCCGAATGTCGCGGTTCGCAATCGCTGCTGTGGTGTGTGGCGGAGTCAGCCTGGCCGGAACGGCCACCGCTCACGCCGACCCCGCCTGGGGTCCGAGCTACAACGGCGGGAATTGTCCCGGCAGCATGACGTGCACTCGCTGGTGTCCGGGGGATCCGTTGATCCCGGGCAGCCAGGTCATCACGTGGGACTGGAACATCTGCCACGACTGGTACTGGAACTCGGAGGGCGTCGTCGACGTCAACTCGAACATCATCTACCCGTGGCACGGCGTTCCGCACGACGCGGGACCGCCACCACCGCAGCTGCCGCCGTACACGCCGCCGCCCCCGCAGCCGTTGCCCGCGGATTGCCCACCGTGGTCGCCGTTCCTCGCGCCCTCGCGGTGCGGCGGGCTGTAGGTCTGGCGAAAGGGATTAGCATGAAACAAGTTTCGCGATTCGCAATGACGATGTTGGTCTCTGCTGGTCTCAGTGTGGCTGGCCTGGGCCTGACCGCGGCTTACGCCGATGCGCAACCACGACACGGTCCTTTGCCGCTGGATGCGTGGCCAGGTTGTCCGAACGACCACCCGGAGGGGCCGTGTCGCTGGTGTCCCGGGGACCCTCCGGTTCAGACCGGCAATCACATCACCAACCCAGTGGTTTGGGACGAAAGTGTCTGCCACACCTACTGGTACGTGTACTTCGGTCAAGGCAACGTCGCGCAGAACATCTTTGAGGGCGATACCCCGCCGCCACCGCCCCCGCCGCCACCGCCGGCGCTGATCAATCGCGACAACTGCGCGCAGATTCTCGGAATTTTCTGCCCCAGGGCGTGACGTTCTGATTTCCCGGGGCGTCTGACTCTCAACCCACGGCGTACGCGACCATCGGCTCGGTGATCGCTTGGCCGCCCGGCGGGATGATCGTCAGGCCGTCGGGCCGGATCTGGTACCGCGTGCCGTCGGTTGGGTTGGTGACGTCGAATCCGCCTGACGAGCGCACCGCGTTGGCCAGTTCGATGCCTGCGCCATCGCTCAACCGCACACCGCGGTAGTAGAAGTCGCCCGGCCCGGAGCGGCATACCACCAAGACCGAATTCGGCGTCCGCGCCAGCGCCGCAGGACTATTGCCTACGTCGCACCGCGCCCCCGGATAGTCGACGAAGCCCTGCGCATCCGTGCCGGGCATCGCCAGGGGAGCCGCCGACGCCGTCGTCGTCGACACAGGCTGGCTTGTCGGCGTGGCGCTGCTCGTTGGGGGCGGCGGCGCCGCAGCTGGTTCGGACTTGTTCTGCCCGAACACAAGCCACAACACCAGCGCCAGTACCCCCGCGAAGACCCCGAATGTGGCACCCGCGAGCAACCACTGGCCAGGCCCGAAACCTTTTCGCACGGGCGGACTTTGAGGGGGCGGAGAGGGCGGCGCGAATCGATAGGTGGGTGGCGGCTGCACCGGCGCAGGGTTGACCATCGTCCGAACCTGCGCGGCGCTCGCTGCAACTGACGCCGCGCGCGCCAGGTCACCGGCCGAGGCGAACCGCTGCTCGGGCTGCTTGGCCATTCCGCGTGTCACGACGGCATCGAAAGCCGGCCCGACGATCGGCCGAGTCACACTCGGTCGCGGCGGCGGCGACATGATGTGCGCGCCCATCAACTGGCTCAGCTCCCGCGTCGGGAATGGCGTCGACCCGGTCAGGCATTCGTAGAGCAGGCACGCCAGCGAGTAGATGTCGGTCGCCGGGCCTACCTGCCCGCCGGTGAACCGTTCCGGCGCCATGTACGCGCACGACCCGATCGCCGCACCCGCACTCGTCAGTCCGCTGTCGCCGCCGAGGTGCGCGATGCCGAAGTCGACGAGATATGCGAAGTCGTTGGACGTGAGCAATACGTTCTCCGGTTTGACGTCGCGGTGCACCAGCCCGCTAGCGTGCGCGGCATCCAACGCCGCCGCTACCTGTCCGACGATCGCCACAGCCCGTGCGGGATCCATCGGGCCGGTCTGCTGCAGCACGTTGTGCACGTTGTCACCCTCGACCAGTCGCATATCGATGTAGAGAAGGCCGTTGATCTCGCCGAAGTCATGCACCGGGATGACGTGGGGTTCCTGCAGTCTGGCCGCGATCCGCGACTCCCGGCGGAACCGCTCCTGGAAGCGGGCGTCTGCGGCCATCTCGGCACGCAGCAGCTTGAGCGCCACTGTGCGGTCCTTCGCGGTGTCGTATGCGCGATACACCTCGCCCATGCCGCCGACGCCAAGCAGCGCCTGCAGCTCGTACGGCCCGAACATCGAGCCGACGCGACTGGCCATCGACGAATTATCGCAGCCCGGCCAGCAGCGACGTCACCCCCAACGTCCAGCGTCGCTCGATCACCGTCCCGGCGCCCAGCCACCGGCCCGCCTCCTGTACCGCCAAACCCTGTGCCAGAGCGAGCAATACGTGCGCAATGTCGTTCGGGTCACCGCTCAGCAGGCCCGTCTCGAGGCAACGTTGGATCCGCCCGACGAACACCTCCCGCACCGAAGCGCCTGCTGCCAGCTCCTCGGGTCCTGGCTCGAAATCGGCGAACGGCCGCGAGAACATCACCTGCGCCAGCCGCGGATACGCCCGGCAGAACAACCGGAACACCGGAACCAGCCGCTCGACATCGGCCAACGGATCGTCGGTGACGGGCACCTTCGCCAGTTCGGCACCCAGCAGCCGGAAGCCCTCGAAGAACATCGCCCGCACCAGGCCGGCCTTGTCGTCGAACAGCTCGTAGACCGCGGGCACCGACGTGCCCGCCCGTTCGGCCACCCGCCGCGTGGTGAACCGCGCGATGCCTTCCTCGGAAAGCGTGGTGATCGCGACGTCCAGCAGCCGGTCCCGAAGTTCGGGCGTGCGCTGCTTGGCCCTTGGCATCGATCGCCTAACCGAGCGTGAATTCCGTTGCGAGCCCGTCGATTCCGGCCTTGATCGCCTTCAGCGCGGAGTCGCGGGCCTTCAGCTTGGTCGCCAGGTGCGCACCCGCGTGCAACGTCGAAGCCGCCTCGCGCGCCACCTCCTGCGCCCGCGCCAGCACCTGGTCGGCCTCGACGAGCTCGTCGAGCCAGCCGCCCGCCACCGCTTCGTCACCGGCGAACGTAGCCGCCATCGACGCGCCGCGCTCGAACGCCGCAGGCGTCAGCCGCGCCCGCATGATCTCGATCGCCGAGATCGGGATCGTCATGCCGATCGCCACCTCGATGGCCTGGCACCGCGACTTCGGCTGGCCGACGCGGTGATCACCCGACAGCAGCAGGAACGACCCCATTGCGATCGCCGGGCCCGTCGCCGCCATGATCACCGGCGTGGGGAACGTCAGGCAGCGCACCGAGAGTTCGAAGCCGCCCGCGAGCATGCCCAGTGCGGCCTTTGGGTCGCCGGACTGAAACACCGCCAGGTCGAAGCCACCAGAAAACACCCGTTGGTTGCCCGCGATCACGACGGCCTTGGCCGAGTCTTTCTCCGCCTTGTCGAGCGCTTCGTTGATCGCCGACTGCATTGCCGGCCCAAGCACGTTGACCTTGCCGTCGTCCAGGGTGATGGTCGCGACGGTTTCGTTGAGCTCGTAATTCACGGTGCCGGTCATGGCTAACGATGTTACGTAACGGCGTTACGAAAGCCAATAGCTGCTAGATCGCGCGATGCCTGCCGTTGATGATGGTGGTGTGCGCTTCTTCGAAGGCCGTGTCGACGTTGTTGTGATTGTTGGCCACGGCCATGTTGTTGGTGTCGTGGTTGTACTGGTCGCGGTAGCGCTCGCGCAGGTCGTCGGCGGCCGCGCGGACACGGTTGATCTCCACGCGCAGCACGTCCTCGCGGCTCTCACTGGCCGCGTAGTGGTAGTAGGTCAACAGATGGCGCAGCAGCTCGAGCTTCTGCTTCTCCTGGCGGGCCAGATCGTGTGTGGTGAGCAGCTCGAGGCGCTCGACCGGATGCAGCGTCGCCCAGTCCAACACCGCAGAGGACCGGAACTGTGCCCGTTTCTGCTTGGTACGCGTAGTGGACTTGGGTTGGTCGTAGTAAGTCACTGCGCCGTGGAAGCGTGACGCGATGGCCTCGCCCAGCTCACGTCGGTCCAGCGCCGAATCCCACACGATGCGCCATTCCTGCGACGGCGCCAGATATGGGATCTCGGAGGGCAGGTTCAATTCGGTGATGTCGACGTAGCGGTCCTCGTAGGCAGTTTCGTACTTGCCGACGGTCGGCGGATTCGCGAACTCGAATCTAACGCCGTACGCCGGAGTTTTTCCGAAGTTCTTCACGACGAGCTCGACGAGATGCCAGTCGTTGGCCGCGGGCTCCATGTACATCGCCACGTTGGGCTGCATCAGCTCCGCGGTCTGTGCCTTGGCCTGCTGGTATTGACGCCAGGCGTACACCAACGCGCCAATGCCGACCACGACCGCGAGCCATGCCGCGAGCGCCGTCCAGCCGCCGGCCGACATGCCGACCACGTGGTCTGAGAACCAATCCACGCACCGCAGTAAACCACGGCCCGCCGCTAACTACAGCATTCGCGAGCGTGGCGGCCGGCTCGTTGCGGAAAACCCGCAGCACAGTGGGTAAAAAGAGACAGAAGTGCCTGACGGGATCAGGGGTTAACTCGCGACGTTGGCAAATACTTCTCGCTCGGCGTCGACGTCAATAACCGCGACGGCGGCGGACTCGGGCCGCGACTCCGCTTGCACCAGCCGTTCGCTGCGGGCCAGCCAGTCGGTGTCGGCCCACACCACAAGGCCCGGCAGCCGTCGCCAGTAGTCGGGGTTGGCGCGCAGATACATATCGACGCTGGCGTGCACCTGCGCGGTGGCAGGCAGCCGTCGCAGCGAAATCGCGCGTGCGCTTTCGGCCAGCGCGTCGAATTCGGTGGGCGCAGGCGCTTCGCAGTGGCCGGCGTCGCGCACCATCAAGCCGGCCTGCACTGCGCCGTCGAGCATCCAGTCCAGCGCGATGTCCGCCAGTGGCCAGCATGCTCCCGGCCCGCCAGCCACGTCGCAGTGCGCCCCGCGGAACCAGACCTCGTCGACGCAGTCCGGCGACGACACCAGGTGGTGCGTCCCGTAGCGGCCGTCGATGGCGACCGCGTGCCGCCCTGCGACGACGCTATTGAGCGGGTCGCCCGCCAAGTGCACCCCGGGCACGCTCCTCATGTCCCAGAGCCCCAAAAACTCTACGGGAGTACCGATTTCGCGATGGCCGGCCAGCCGCGCGGCGAGCACCCGAAGCCGGCACCAATCCTGGGGGCTGCGCCGCGTCCTTGGCACCGCATAGGCGGCGAGCACATAGTCCATCAGGTCGGGCAGCACGCCGACGGTGCCGAGCAGTCGGGCCAGGGCGTGGCCGCAGCATGCGCCGCGCCCGACGCCGAACAGATAGATGCGATCGCCGTGGTCCCAGTTGTCGACCAGAAATTCGTATGCCTCGGCGATCGTCGCCCGCGCGTCGTCAGCGGCGGCCTGGCGCCAACGCAACTTCGCCATCGTGCTGCGGTCGGCCGCCGGCACCCGCGACCCTGGGTGGTACCACGTGACCTGTCGGTCGCTCTCATCGAGCAGACGCAGCAACGTTTCGACGTTAGTGGCATCGCGAGGACCGGGATGGTCAGGTGCCCGGTCAAAGCACAGCACGATGTTCTTCACGGCGACCCCCGACGGAAGTATTTACGCTGTTAGGGATTAGTTTGCTCCGCAAAGTTGCCCGTGTCCTGCGTATCGCACTACTCGAATTGCGAATCACTGCGGATTCGCTACAGCGAAACGTCGCTGGGCACGGAATCCGCGATCGTGATGCCGCATCCGCGGGCGAATTCCTCTGCCGTCAGCCCATCGGCGGAGTTCATGTCGCAGCGGCCGAAGGGGGGTGCACCCTCAGGTAGACCGCCGCCATAGCCGGAACCGTCGGTGTATTGGTGGGCGACCTTCCCCGGGTACGGCGGGTTGTGTCCGTACGCCGCGACAACCAGCCGAATGCCCGCCGGCTTGTTCGGCCACAGATTGTTCAGGTCGCCCACATTGCCGTACCCGATCACCTTGGCCGTCGAGCCGACGAACGCGCCGACGGCGTCATACGCGGCGTTGATGCCCGCCGACTGGTTGCCGCGGATCTGTCCGCCCCACGATTCGATGTCGAGCATCACCGCCATCTTCGGATGTGGCGTGCCGACCATGTTCTTGAATGTGTCGACGGTTTGCTCCCAATTGGGCCGCCAGACAAAGTAAACGATGAACAGGACCAGCCGGTCGCTATCGGCGTTGCGCAGACACCAGCCATAGTTGTTGACCCAGCGGCGATCTCGATGTGTGCCGTCGTTGGACCGGATGCACAGCATCGGATACGGATAACTGTCGTTGACGCCGACCTGCCACTCGGACACATCGGCGTAGAGCGTGTCAGCCACGCTTCCAGTCTGCGTGAAACTACGACAAAGGCACGTCGACGCCAGCGCTCATCGGCTCGCCGTGCACCTCGAGCGACTCGCCGGTGGTCCCCGGTGGCACATCGAAAGCGATTGCTATATCTGCACTATCGCTTGGGCGCAGGTCCGCCCAGGTGCCGTTGAGATACGCCGTGGCCTCGTCGTCGATGTTGTACGTGGTGCCGCCGGCCTTGAGCTTCTGCAGCGTCGCGAGGAACGTGCCCTTCGAGCTACCGGAGTTCAGCACGTTCATGTGGACGATCAGGAATTCGCCCTGCGCCTTCTTCTCCACCGGTGCGTCCTGGTACTTCACTGTCGGTGCGTTCTCCACGCCGGTGATTGCGAACGTCAGCCCGCCGTCGGACGCCTGAGGCCCGGAACCCGAAGGGGCACTGGGTGATTCGGTGGCAGTTTTGGTGCCGTTGCCCCAGCCGTTGCCCGACGACGTGGTCGGTGCCGCGGACTTCGATGTGCTGGTTGGGCCTGCCGACGCCTGCGTGTCGTGGGACTTGTTGAAGAACAGGCCGTAGATGACGACGGCCACCAACACCGCCAGCAGCGCGGCGCACGCGGCGGCGAACTTGATGACGAGAGCGCGGCGGGGGTCCGATGCCGGTGGCTCGTCGACGGCACCGAACGACGGAGGCGGTGACGGCGGGGGTGGCGACTGCGGCTCGGTGGCCAACGTCGGTTCTGACGCTGTCGACGTCGGTTCAAAGGCCCCGTGCGGCCTCTGGATCACCGACGTGGCCTGCTCGCTAGGCGCGCTTGGCGCACTGGGCACCGCGTCCAGGTTGATCACCGCCGTCGGTCCCGGCTCAGCTTCGGGCGTCGGCTCTGGCGCAGCTTCGGGCGTCGGCTCTGGCGCAGCTTCCGCCTCGGGCGCTCGGTGCGAGCCGACGTGCTCATCGGCCGGGCGCTGCGGGACGACTGCGGTGGGCTGCTCACTGCCAGGGACCACCGGTTCGGCGGGCGCTACCGGTTCGGGGGTGGCGGGTGCGGCGGGCGCTACCGGTTCGGGGGTGGCGGGTGCGCGGTGCTCCGTCCACGCGGACCCGTCCCAATACCGTTGGCCGCCTGAGCCGTCGGGATCCGGATACCAACCTGCGGGGGTGGGCGGTGTGGTCACCGCGGGAGGATAACCCGATTCACAGAAGGCGGCGCGCCTTTTGCTCAGGCAAACGATTCCCTCAGGCGCCCATCAGCATGCGCCACTGATCCAGATTGCTTGCCCGATACACGTAGTTGGTCCGCTTGACCTCCGACAGCGACGCGCTGGGCTCCGCCGAATACCAATGGCCAGGAAACACCGTGGGATCGCCCGGCAACTGCGCGAGCGCCTGCAGGCTGTGATAGATCGCGTCGACGTCGCCCCCGGGGAAGTCGGTGCGCCCGCAGCCCTCCAGAAACAGCGTGTCGCCCGCGACCAGTCGTCCGTCGACCAAGAAGCACTGGCTGCCGGGCGTGTGGCCGGGGGTGTGCAGCAACTCGATGGCGATGTCGCCGACGTTGACCACATCGCCGTGCTCGTGTGCGGTCAACTCGGACCGCGCGATGCCGGTGACACGTGAAACCCAGTCCGCCTCAAGCGAATTGACGTGGACAGGCACGCTGGTTCGCTCCAGCAGCTCGGATAGGCCCTTTAGCTCGAAGCCCATCATCGACCCGCCGACGTGGTCGGGGTGGTGGTGGGTGACCAGCACACCGGAGAGCCGCATCCCGTCGGCCTCGATCGCGTCGACCAGATCGCCGGCGGCGTAGGCCGGGTCGACGACGACGGCATCGCCGGTCTCGCGGTCTCCGATCAGGTAGGCGAAGTTGCGCATCTGGGCGGCGATCATGTCGCCGGCCGCGAAGTCGCGCCCCGAGAGCAGCTGCCGAAAGTACAGGCGGTCGGTCATGTGCTCAGACTAGGTGGCGGTGGTCTTGAGCCGCACCAAGCGGGTGGTGCTGCTCTCGTCGAGGTCGACCAGGTCGGTGCGCGAGCGCAGGAAATCGCTGAACGACTTGAAGCCCAACGACTTTTCGGAGAACGACGGATCCATCCGCTTCATCTGTGCCTTGACCGCCGAGTTGTGCAGCCAGTCGGCGTCGTCCTTCTCGTGGCCGATCCGCAGCGCCCGCTCCAGCAGGCCTGTCGCGGCGGCCTGCGGATCGGCCTGCTCGGCGTCGTCGTCGGCTTCCTTTGCCTTGGCGCGCTTGGCCGGCCTCTTTGGCACCACGGTCGGCACGCCGGGCAGCGCGTCGTAGCTGACGAACTCGTCGCACGCGGCCGTCAGCGACCGGCTGATCGAGCCGGTGATGCCGATGCCGACGACATAGCGGCCAAGCCGCTTACAGCGCTGCGCCAGCGCGATGTAGTCCGAATCGCCGGCGACGATGACGACGTGGGTCAGGTCGGGCAACCGGAACATGTCCTCGACCGCATCGACCGCCAGCCGGATGTCCGCCCCGTTCTTGGCGTATGCGGCGGCGGGAAACAGCTGGACGAGGTCGACCGCCCTGCCAACCAATTGGCCGCGGTAGTCGGCGTTGACGTCGGCCGACCAGTCGGCGTAGGCCTTCGTCAGCACCAGCGTGCCGAACGACGACGCGAAGTCGATGATGGCGCCGACGTCGACGGTCGCTTGCGTCAGCCGCCCCGGTTGCTTGTGAAAGCCCGCCGTCCTGTCCTTCTGGAATGAGTTGCGGCCGTGCACCTGGTCGTAGCGAGAGATGACGATGTTGTCGAAGTCGAGGTAGACCGCCACGCGGGGCGCGCCGGGTTCAGTCACGCCTCAAGGTCTATCACCTCGTCGGCAGCGGCGTGCAACGCATGGACGCATATTCCCGTCGATCTGTAGCGCGGCGAGGACCAGCAGTTTGGCGCGTTAAACCGCGAGAATGTACCCTCTTTAAGGCCCACGCCACGACTGCGCGGGCCAGGCCCCCTTAGCTCAGTCGGTAGAGCGTTTCCATGGTAAGGAAAAGGTCAACGGTTCGATTCCGTTAGGGGGCTCGGTAGTCGCCGAGCTTTTCACCAAGGCGAAGTGGCACCCGGATGGCGGTGTAGCTCAGCTGGTTAGAGCGCACGACTCATAATCGTGAGGTCGGGGGATCGAGTCCCCCCACCGCTACAAGACAACGCAGATATTTGAGAAAGAGGCACTTGACGTGGCGTCCAGTACAGACGTACGGCCGAAGATCACTTTGGCGTGCGAGGTGTGCAAGCACCGTAATTACATCACCAAGAAGAACCGCCGCAACGATCCCGACCGGCTCGAGATCAAGAAGTTCTGCCCGAACTGCGGCAAGCACCAAGCTCACAAGGAATCGCGCTAACGCGCGCCAACCCGGGGGCCCTTGCCCAGGGTTGACCGAGAGGTTCATCGAACGTGGGCTTGTCAAAAAGCATCGTCGGGATGCACTACCGACACCCGGACCATTACGTCGTCGGCCGGGAGAAGCTTCGCGAGTACGCCGTCGCCGTCAAGAATGACGACGCGGCTTTCTTCGACGAGAAGGCCGCAGCCGAACTCGGGCATGAGGCGCTGCCGGCCCCGTTGACGTTCATCTCGGTGTTCGGCTATCAGGCGCAGTCGGCCTTTTTCGACCACGCCAACATCGGTATCAAGGACGCGAAGATCGTCCAGGTGGATCAAGTGTTGAAGTTCCGCAAGCCCATCCACGCCGGCGACAAGCTGTACTGCGACGTCTACGTGGACTCCGTCAAGCAGGCCCACGGGACCGACATCATCGTCACCAAGAACATCGTCACCAACGACGAGGGTGACATCGTGCAAGAGACGTACACGACCCTGGCGGGTCGTTCGGGTGAAGAGGGAGAAGAGGGCTTTTCCGATGCCATTGCGTGAGTTCGATTCGGTGAACGTAGGTGACACGCTTCCCGAGAAGGTGATCCCGCTGACCCGGCAGGATCTGGTCAACTACGCCGGCGTATCCGGCGACCTGAACCCCATTCACTGGGACGACGAAATCGCCAAGCAGGTCGGCCTGGACACCGCGATTGCCCACGGCATGCTGACCATGGGCCTTGGCGGCGGTTACGTGACGTCGTGGGTCGGCGATCCCGCGGCGGTGATCGAGTACAACGTCCGCTTCACCGCCGTGGTGCCCGTCCCAAATGACGGCGTCGGCGCCGAGATCGTGTTCAATGGACGCGTGAAATCTGTTGAACCCGAGACGAAGTCAGTAACTATCGCATTGTCGGCCACCACCGGGGGAAAAAAGATTTTCGGCCGCGCAGTCGCGACCGCGAAGCTGGCGTAACCGATGGCACTCAAGACCGATATTCGGGGGATGGTCTGGAAGTATCCGGACACTTTTGTTGTTGGACGTGAACAGGTTCGTCAGTATGCGCGCGCCGTCAAGGCGCTCGATCCGGCCACGCATGACGACGACGCTGCGGCCGCGCTGGGTCACGACGCACTCATAGCGCCGCTCACCTTCGCCTCGATCTTCGCGGTGATGATCCAGAACCATTTCTTTCAGCACGTCGACGTCGGCCTGGAGACCATGCAGATCGTCCAGGTGGATCAGAAGTTCAAGTTCCACCGGCCGATCAAGGTTGGTGACGCGTTGACGGGAACCATGCACATCGAATCGGTCGACGAGCGGTTCGGCGCCGACATCGTCACCACCCGCAACGTCTGCACCGATGCTGACGGCGAGGTTGTGATGGAGGCCTTCACGACGCTGATGGGCCACGAGGGCGACAACTCGATTTCGGCGAAGTGGGATCCAGAGACCGGCCAGGTTGTGCGCACTGCCGTCGCCCCGAATGGCCAGTCATCGGATTAGTAACTAGCACGGGTGGCGCGCTACACTCGGACCTCGGGGTTTTCCCAGTCCAGCGCGCTGTCCATCGGTTACCAAACGGCCGAACGGGGAGCGCGCAAATTGTGTGAGCCCCGGTGGGTGGACCTGCCCGCAGTGCCATCCTGAAGGGGCGTAGCTCAACTGGCAGAGCAGCGGTCTCCAAAACCGCAGGTTGCAGGTTCAAGTCCTGTCGCCCCTGCTCAACTGAATACTCGACAAGTGTGGACACTGGAAGGTGACCACACAACCCAGACGAAAGGCATGCGGTGAGTGATTCCGAGCCGGCACGCCGTGACTCGATAGGCGACGGCACCGTAACCGACAGCGTCACTGACAGCACCGGGCAGACTGCGGTGGTGACGCGTCCGGCGCGTCCGACCGGTAAACGGTCGCGGCGCGGCGCGGTCGACGCCGAGAGCGAGGCCGTCGACCTCGGGACGGGCACCAAGGCCGCCCCGACCAAGAATGGCGCGGGCACCGCGACGAAGACGGCCAAGAAGGCCGGCGATCGGCCGTCGCGCAACCCGATCACGTTCGTCTGGAACTACCTGCTGCAGGTCGTCGCCGAATTGCGCAAGGTGATCTGGCCGAACCGCAAGCAGATGGTCAACTACACCGCCGTGGTGCTGGTCTTCCTGGCGTTCATGGTGGCGTTGATCGGCCTGGTCGACCTGGGCCTGGCCAAGCTCGTGATGCTGGTATTCGGCTGACGAGCGAACTAGAGAGGACTGACAAGTGACTTCCTTCGAGGGCGAAACGCCTTCGGCCGTGTCGGATGCGCTAGCCGAGGCAGCGGACCCGGCGACCGTGATCGTGGACGAGGCCGCCGAGCGTCTGGAGGACAGCACGGCCGCGGAGGCTGTGGAAGACGCTGCGCCGGTCGAGGACGCTGCGGCTGACGAGGCTGAGGCTGAGGACGCTGCGGCTGACGAGGCGCCGGTCGAGGAAGCCGACGAGGAAGAAGATCCCGCCGTCGCGCTGAAGAAGGAGCTGCGCCTCAAGCCGGGCGACTGGTACGTCATCCACTCCTACGCCGGCTACGAGAACAAGGTCAAGGCCAACCTCGAGACCCGCGTGCAGAACCTTGACGTCGGCGACTACATCTTCCAGGTCGAGGTTCCGACCGAAGAGGTCACCGAGATCAAGAACGGCCAGCGCAAGCAGGTCAACCGCAAGGTGCTGCCGGGCTACATCCTGGTGCGCATGGAGCTCAACGACGAGTCGTGGGGTGCGGTGCGCAACACGCCGGGCGTCACCGGCTTCGTCGGTGCGACGTCGCGGCCCTCGCCGCTGTCGCTCGATGACGTGGTGAAGTTCCTGCTGCCGCCCGCCGCCGCCAAGAAGCCGGCCAAGAGCACGGCCGGTGCGGCCGCGAGCTCCGAGGCGTCGATCGAGCGTCCGGAGATCCTGGTCGACTTCGAGGTCGGCGAGTCGGTCACCGTCATGGACGGGCCGTTTGCGACGTTGCCCGCCTCGATCAGCGAGGTCAACGCCGAACAACAGAAGCTCAAGGTGCTGGTGTCCATCTTCGGCCGCGAAACACCTGTCGAACTGACCTTCAACCAGGTCGCCAAGATCTAGCGATTTGGGCGCACTTTAGTCACGGTGTCCGTGACGAACTACGCCGAAATCACCGAGGAACGAGAGAGGAACACCAACACCCATGGCCCCGAAGAAGAAAGTCGTCGGGCTGATCAAGCTGCAGATCCAGGCCGGGCAGGCCAACCCCGCCCCGCCCGTCGGTCCGGCGCTCGGCCAGCACGGCGTCAACATCATGGAGTTCTGCAAGGCGTACAACGCCGCGACGGAGAACCAGCGCGGCAACGTCATCCCCGTGGAGATCACCGTCTACGAGGACCGCAGCTTCACCTTCAACCTGAAGACGCCGCCTGCGGCCAAGCTGCTGCTGAAGGCCGCTGGTGTGCAGAAGGGCTCGGGCGAGCCGCACAAGACCAAGGTGGCCAAGGTGACTTGGGATCAGGTGCGCGAGATCGCCGAGACCAAGAAGGAAGACTTGAACGCCAACGACATTGATCAGGCGGCCAAGATCATCGCCGGCACCGCCCGGTCGATGGGAATCACGGTCGAATAGTTCGACCCGTGGGAGGGCTGGCATCGGCCCGCGTCAACCACAACTCTGATTAGGAGATACCAATGAGCAAGACCAGCAAGGCATATCGCGAAGCGGCCGAGAAGATCGACCGCGAGCGGCTGTACACCCCGCTCGAGGCCGCGAAGCTGGCCAAGGAGACGTCGTCGAAGAAGCAGGACGCCACCGTCGAGGTCGCGATCCGGCTGGGCGTCGACCCGCGTAAGGCCGACCAGATGGTGCGCGGCACGGTCAACCTGCCGCACGGCACCGGCAAGACCGCCCGCGTCGCCGTGTTCGCCGTCGGCGACAAGGCCGAGGAGGCCACTGCGGCCGGCGCCGACATCGTCGGCAGCGACGACCTGATCGAGAAGATTCAGGGCGGCTTCCTGGATTTCGACGCCGCGATCGCGACGCCCGACCAGATGGCCAAGGTGGGCCGTATCGCCCGCATCCTCGGGCCACGCGGTCTGATGCCGAACCCGAAGACCGGCACCGTGACGCCCGATATCACCAAGGCGGTCAACGACATCAAGGGCGGCAAGATCAACTTCCGCGTCGACAAGCAGGCCAACCTGCACTTCGTGATCGGCAAGGCGTCGTTCGACGAGAAGGCCCTCGCTGAGAACTACGGCGCGGCGCTCGACGAGGTCCTGCGTGCCAAGCCGTCGTCGTCGAAGGGTCGCTACCTGAAGAAGGTCACGGTCTCGACGACCACCGGCCCGGGCATTCCGGTCGACCCGCAGGTGACCCGCAACTTCGCCGATGCGTAAGTCTCCATAGAGTACGAAGAGTCCTCCACACCGAGCGTGTGGGGGCTCTTCTCTTGAGCACCTTCATCAACATGATCCCGCGGAACAATCGACATTCAGGTTAATAGGTAGCTAGTTGCTGGACGCGTGATCCCACGTCGTAACAGCCCTCGTGCTGATCAGTGTCAGCGGCGACTGACGAGGCGCGGTGACCGGCCTCCGAAGGCTACTCGTCCGTCACCAAGATCCGTAGCCGCGAGCACCCTTGGGTGGAGTGTCGCGGGCGGCCGAGCCGAGCGGCAACCGCGGCTGCCCGAGAGAGGCAACGCGCCAACTTAGGACGCACCTGTAACTCGCGGATGAAACCGCTCGCGCGAACGTTATCGGTCAACTTCGCGAATAGAGAACACAGGCCGTCCGTTCCTGACTCGAGCTCGCTGCGGGGCCGGGCATTTCTTCGACGGACGCGTCAATTTCAGCAAACTTCTGAAAGATATCTGAGAGGTCGTCGGTCGTTAGTGGGATCCGGCCGTTCACCTCTTAGTTTCTGGTCAAAAACCCTAAATCATAGGGAAACGCCCGATTCCTAGGCGCTTAGCCAGTTAATACGCTACGGTTTGCAGAGAAGTTCGGAATCGTGCTCGGGGGCTCGGCAGTGGCACTTGCAAACCGGATGGGGACGGGGCGTCGGCTTCCTTACTTCTCAGCGGCAACGCCGTCACCAAGCGGCAACCGGGGGGTGGAAGATGTGGTTTCGGGGGATCACGCAGATGCGCGAGTACGGCACTAGTCGGCCGGGGGGGTCGATTGGTGGGGCCGCAGTGGACGTTGACGTCGATTGTTTGGCGACGACCGGCGCGAGCGCCCAGCGGACGCACTGCGGCCTGCATGCAGCTGCAGTGACGATGAAGCATGATCGACAACATTTGCTATTCGACGCGAACGCAAATTCCGTCGGCTTCGTAGCGGGCGAGAAGCCATGACGCAAACCGTCGATCCGACTGCGCCATATGCACTCTGGGAGCCTGCCGAAGTCGATTTAGCGGCGGCGTCTCTTACCGGGACATCGCCAGATGCCATGTCGACGGTGGAGAGAGTCGCAAAAGTCGTCGCTGGCATGTCGGTCATCGGTGAGGCGCGCAACGCACTCAATGCGGCCGGGTGGACAGCGACGATCACCGCGAATCGCATCACGGTTGACGACGAGGTTCTGGCCCAATTCATTCCGGCGAAGAACGGAACGTTTGGTCTGATCAACGCCCGTTGGATCATCTACTCGATCGCTGGAGCGGATCCCGTCTGGATAGTCGGCACCGACGCGGTAAGTTCCTCGGAACCTGTGGCCGACGACAAAACTGGTGGTCTGTCATGACGCGGCCTGAGGTCGTCGACTCGCCTCCGCGGACAGCGCCCTGGGAGGCTCTAACGGACCGTCCGTTTGATGCGAGCGCTCTCCCGGATAACGTTCGACTGCTCGACGCCCGTCGGGTAGACATTGCGCCGGAGTCAGCGAACGAACACACCGCGCGGCTGGAAGTCCTCGAAGTCGACGAGGAGGTCAGGTCGGCATCCGCGAAAAGTGCTGCCATCGGCGTGGGCTTCCTGAGCCGCATTCGCGCTTGGATGCTTGTCCCGGTGGTCGACTTCGCGGTGATCGTGGGCCCCCTTGCGTGGCGGCCGCCCCAGATCCACGCGGTCCTCGCGATGGCCGCTCTATCGACAATTCTGATGGCGGGTGGCGTGGGGTATCGCGCTCGTCTACACCTCAGCGTCTTGGACGAGCTGCCCACAATCCTTTCCCGATTACTGACGGCGGCCGCGGTGGTTGCTTCGATCATCGTCTATCTGCACGAACGCGAGGCGGTAATCACCTTCCTCGAGACCGCCTGCCAGGCTATGGCGCTCGTTGTGGTTGGCCGCGTGATCACCACACGTCTGATTGCGTTTGCGCGCCGACGAGGGATTGCGACGTACCGCACCGTCCTGATTGGCGGTGGGCTACTGGCAGCTGAGTTGGCGAAAACTCTCGACGAGCATCCGGCATATGGACTCAAAGTGGTCGGGTTCGTCGATGATGGCGATCTCTTTCCGGTGGAGAACCATCTGTCGCGCTTAGGCGATCTCGCTGATCTAGACAGTGTGGTCGCGGCGACTGGTGCGGCTACTCTGCTCGTCGCCGATGGCAACTTCGAGGAACGCGCTTTGATCGACGCTGTGCGTACCGAGGTGTGCCAGAAAGCAGACCTGCTCGTCGTTCCTCGGCTGCATCACTTCCATACTCAGACGGGCCTGGCTGATCACATCGGATCCATTCCGATCATGCGAATCCGCAATCCCAATCTGCGTGGGCCGGCGCGGCTGATCAAGCGACTGTTCGACATCGCCGTTGCGGTGACGGCATTGATCGTGTTGCTGCCCATGTTGGTTCTCGTCGCGATTGCGGTTCGTTTCGAGGGTGGACCCGGCGTCATCTTCCGGCAGGTTAGGGTGGGGCGCGACGGCAAGCAATTCCAAGTACTGAAGTTCCGCACGATGCGGCCGGCCGATGAGTTCGAGTCGGAGACCATGTGGTGTGTGGCGACAGACGCTCGGGTCGGTCCGCTCGGGCGGCTCCTGCGCTGCACCTCGATCGACGAGCTACCTCAACTGTGGAACATAATTCGCGGCGATATGACTCTAGTGGGCCCGAGACCAGAACGGCCGTTCTTTGTCGAGCAGTTCTCCATGCAGTTCGACAGATATGCCCACCGGCACCGCGTGCAGGTTGGACTTACTGGATTCGCCCAGGTCAGTGGGCTGAGGGGGGACACTTCGATTGCCGACCGCGCCCGATACGACAATTTTTACATCGAAAATTGGTCGCTTTGGTTGGATATCAAAATCATCCTGAGAACATTTCGCGAGGTTTTGCTTCGCCGCGGATGTTGAGCGCTCTTACGAACACGCCAGACGCAGGTGGTGCAAATGAGTAATGCGATCAGGTCGAAGATCAGCGAGGCGCTGCCGCCGCGCGCTCATGCTGCAGTAAAAGTTCTCAAAATCGCCTCACTGACGGGCGAACTTCCGTTTCGCGCGCGCGCTCAGCTGCTGTTGCACGCACCAACACTGCTAATGCCCTCGGCGCGCTCCGCGGATTTCCGGCTAATGCTGCCGGGGGGCCCAGTATTCCTTAGCCGCGATTCCTTCTACATAGATGCTTTGGTCTTGGATTACCTTTGGAATGGCCATGTCTGGGAAGCGTCTTGTCAGGATCGCGTGGTTCTCGACCTCGGAGCTCACAAGGGCTACTTCGGAGCATGGGCCCTCAGGCACGGGGCGTCTTTCGTGATCAGCTGTGAACCAGAGAGTAACAACTTCCGGATGCTGGAACGGACTCGCTCGGAAAATGCCCGTTCGGAGGACTGGGAAGTGATGCGCATCGCTGTGGGTGCTAAATCAGGCGAGGTATCGCTTTTCGTCTCAACCGAATCATGGGCGCATTCGATCTACGAGGAGATGGTTGATACCACTCGCCAAACCCGGTCGACACCGTGGAGGAATTACCTTGAGCAATCCGGGCGCGTTCAACATTCCGTCGAGAGGGTTGAGATGGTTACCTTGGCGACGGTGCTGGAGCGGGCGTTCGAGAAAAGGCCCGGCCAACCGGTTGTAATTAAAGCAAATGTCGAAGGTGCCGCGGGACCCATCCTTATGGCGGCAACTGCTGCCGTACTCGCGCCAGTAATTGAAGTACACATCGACTACGAGCCCGGCTCACCTTACGAAATCGGCGAATTGCTCGAGCATCTTGCAGCTGCGGGACTAGACGAAGTCCGTATGCTCGATGACAAGTACTGGGTGGCTTCGCGCGCCTCCTAGGAATTCCCTCCCGGATATCCTTCTCCCATCCATCCAAGCAGATTCTTCCTAAAAGATGAGACTGAAAACTCTGACACGGCAGACTTAGCAGCTTGCATATCGACCGCCAGGGCCTTTTCGACCGAAGCCGGGTCGTCGAAGCGCGATTTCCGCCACCCTGATGTGAGTCCGCCGGACACTGCTAGAACACTCTCTCTGGCGCCGCCAATGGCGTTGACGAGCACCGGAGTTCCGCAGGCCATAGCCTCCACCGGCATGATCCCGAAGTCCTCGACGGCCATATAAACGAACAATGCCGCACGCCGATACATCTCGATCAGCAGATTGTCGCTTACCCTGCCGGTGAAAATCACCGGCGTTCGCGCTTGCTCTGCCAAAGTTCTGAGCCGCGGCTCGTCTGGCCCCTCCCCGGCGAGCACGACTGGTAGGCGCAGAATCTCGCCCGCGCTGACCGCAGCGTCAAGATTCTTGTACGGAATGAAGCGCGACGCACCTAACACGAACTGGGGCGGCAGCGCGCGGAGGGTCGCGCGGTCAAGGTCAGAAAGCTCACCACCGAAGCTGCGAATGCGCTCGACATGGACCGGCGGATAGATCACGCAGGCGTTGACACCCCAGGCATCGGCGATCCGCTTCGCGACAAACTCGCTGTTCGCCGCGTAGTTGACAGCGTTTGAAGTGTGACGCCGATCCCAGCTCCGGAAATAGGACCGTCCCAGACGCCCAACCAGTGAGTTACCCCGATCGTCGAGATCGGGAGCCCAGACATACCGCGCTGGGCTATGTACGTAGGCGAATGCGGGAATGCCGGAATCTGTTGCCCGACTGGCGAGGTGGTGTGAAAACGCGTGAGAGCTGACGACAACCCTCTCGACGTCGGTGAGGTCTACCCTCTTCCATGCGCTCCCCATGAATGGCATGGCCGCGGTCTTCCGGCCGCGCAGTGGCGAGCGGGCCAACCACGTCTCCTCGAGACCACTGAATCGAACCGGGTCGCCGTTCCATAGGCACACCGCACGGGAGTGCGGCACGGCGAGGCGAATCTGCTCGAACACATTCTCCGAACCGCCGATCTCAGCGATCCATTCATGCGCGACAAGAGTTCTCATGCTCTGGCCTAGCGGACGCGGTCGTAGACCGACTCGACAAGCGCGCCCAACCCGTCCCAGGTCGGGAGGTGGTCGACCCACGCGCGTCCGCGCGCGCCGAGCGCCTGGCGCAGAGCCGGATCGCCGATCAATCGCAGGAGTGCGTCGGCGAGCGCCGCCGGATCGTCAGGGGTGACGAGCAGGCCGGTCTCGCCATCGCGGACCGCTTCGGGGATGCCGCCGACCCTGGGCGCGATCACTGGTACACCGCGTGCGAACGCCTCGAGAATGGTCCGCGGCATGCCTTCAGACCGGGAAGCCATCACGACCACGTCGGCGGCGTCGATCGCGTCGAGCACTCCTTGGGCCGGCATCGTGCCACGAAACCGCACGACCGCGTCGAGCCCGTGGTCGCGGACGAACGCCTCGTCGACCGCACGGTCCGGACCGTCGCCCACGACATCGAGTCGTGCTGCCGGTTCGACTTCGTGCACCCGGGCAAACGCGCTTATGAGTAGATCCGTCCCCTTGACCGCGTGGTTTAGCTCGCCAACGAAGAGGCATCGGCACGGACCGCCGCTCGAGCGTGGGGCGACCGGCGCCCGCGCCTGGTCGTCGGGGATTGACGGCAGGACGAGCACGCGATCGCGCGCGATCCCGAGCGCCGCGAGTCGATCGGCGATTGGATTCCCGGCGGCGGTGTACTGCGGCCTGACGCCGCGGCGAATGACCGTCGGCCGAGAAAAGAAGTCCTGTACGTCATACACCACGGGCACGCGAGCCACCACGCTGAACGCCGCCGTCCCGACCGTCACTGACTTGCTGCCGTGGACGTGCGCGATTCGGCCGCGGCCGCAAAGCCTGAGCAGGGCCAGCGTGATGAAGGTCGCCGCGGCCTGCACCCACTGGCGAATCGCTGTCGGCGCGCTATTGAGACTCGGAATCACGCGCCAGACGTCGACGGCGCCGTGCTCCACGGCCGGAAGGTTCGATTGCCGCGTGGTTAGCACCGTCACGTCTGCGCCACGTGCCGCCAGCGTTTGAGCGAGCAGCGAGAAGTATGTTGCCGCTCCACCGACTAGCGGCGGATAGTGCGTGGTCACCAGCACCGGGCGATGCCCTTTGGTCTCCATCATGGAGCCGTCGATCCTGGGCTCATGGGTGGCGAGACTCTTGTTTCGGCACGCCTGACCGGTGCTGGAAGTGACGGATTAGCGATTCGACTTTGGCTGCAACGGTTTCCCAGCGGAACTGTGTGAGATCGGTTGGGCAGGTAAATGAGGAATCGATCGCCAATGCCATCTGGCTACTGAATTCCCTTGCATCGGAGGAGTTTTCAACTGCGAACTGGCCATGCTGACAAATCTCGGACACGGAGGCCGCTCCGCTGAAGTAAACCACCTTCGTGCCCGTCATCAGTGCTTCGAGTACAGGTAGTCCGAACCCTTCCCATACGGATGGGAACACCAGCGCATCGGAGCCCCGATACAGCGCCGCAAGCGCTTCGTCGCTGACCGCTGTTCGGATCCTCAGGCGGTCATTGAGCCCGTACTGTCCCGCCAATGCCCTCACGGCGGCGACGTCCGCGTCCGCCGATACGACGACGAGAAGGTGATCTTGAAAAGAAGTCATCGCTTCGAATAGCGGACGCGGGTTCTTGTGAGGCTTGAAATTTCCTACATACAGAAAATAGGGGCGGTCAAATGTGCTCGCGGGCCCCTCGCGCGTGTACGCACTTGAACACCCAATTCCAGCGTTGTGGACAGTCACGCTGTCATCATCGAGCCAGTTCCGAATCTCGTCGGCAGATGTTTCGGACACCGTCAAAACATGACGTGCCCGCCTGACAGCGGGTTTCACCACTCCCTCGTAGTACACACGGGTTACGTGCGACAACCGGGAATCTTGCGTCCGCAGGTGAGTCAGGTCATGAATCGTCAGCAGCTGAGTACACCTGGCGAGTCCCGCGCTGTACCCGGGGCTGTACAGCAACGCGGAACTGGGAAGCCGGGCGCGGTTCGGATTGAGCGCATCCATGGGCGTGGACGGCCTAAAGGGTCGGTCGAACGCTACCCATTGAATGGTTAGACGAGGGATGACCTCTCGCGCGTAGCGTGCTATACCGTGGTTAACGCCATAGCGTATGTGGGCACCGGCCTCGCGGGTGTCCACATACACCGGCGAAGCCCTTCTAGAACCCATTGCGGTCCGTCCCCCTACTTCCAGCCCACTGTGAGTGCTCTTGCCAGCTCCTGCGCGGTCCTGGCAAACAGGATACGTGCTTGGTAGTGCGTATGGTCGGGGAATCCGCGCCCTCTCATGGCGCGGTCGGAGGATGTGGTTCAACGCTAGCCGTGCTTTATGGATGGCCTGAACTGACGCCGTTCTGTCGATAACTCCTAGGCCGCGGGGCGTCAACAAGCGACTCCCGCCCTTCACTTCTGTCCCGACCCGCCCACGAGTTCCACACGTCGTGCAGCAAAGACCAGTTCTGGAGGCACATAGTGACACCCGCGGCAGCGCTAAGCACCCTTCCGGCAGGCGATGGTGCTCTGGTAGTTCGGCAGAATTACATTCGCCTCGGCGAATCCGGCAGACCGCGCCGCCTCGATCATCCACGCCCGCGTGTACGCGACCGCGCTTTCGGGATAGCGCGGGTTCTCCACCCGCGCGGGGCCGACGGAATGACTGAACGTCCAGCGGCCCTCCATCAGGCCGAGGCGTTCGAGGTCGTCGAGGCAGAAGAACGTCATGAGCATCCAGCCGCCAGGCTTCAACATGCGGTGGCTTTCCGCGAGGTAGTGGCGCAGATCCTCCTCGAGCAGATGCGAGAACAGGGATTGCGAGAACACCAGGTCCGCGGTGCCGTCGGGACAATCCAAGGGCGGTCGCGAGGCCGAGCCGCCCGGGTTGTACACAGTGCTCGCCACGTCTACCCGCGTGAACGAGAAGCGATCGGCCGGGAAGTGGGCCCGGCACCAGGCGACCATCTCGGGATCGACGTCGAAGCCAAGGTAGCGTCCGCGAAAGCGTTCGCCCATGTAGTCGCCGTCGCGCAGGCCGACCGCACTCTTCCCGACGCCGGACCCGATGTCCACGATCGTGGAATCGAGGCCCGCGTAACGATTCGCGAAGAAGTACATCCAGATGGGAGCCGATGCCGTCAGGTAGTAGTAGTGCGGAAACAAGATCGAGTTTCCGACGCCGGTTCGCACGATGAGGCGCAGCGGCGGCAGCGGCTGGCGGGTGAGGAGGCCGAGGATCGCTCGGGCGAAGAGGTCGGGCAACCACGAGGTCACGCGGAACACCCAGCCTCGCGACAGCAACGCAGTCGAGGGCACCCATCGGCGCACCCAATGATTGAGGGCCTGTGCGAAGCCCGCACGGGAGGGTCTACGTCCGTGGTGCGCGGGAACCGCAGAGTCAGGACCCTGCTCTGCCTCGGTCACCGGTGCCGAGCCCCGCTGGGTCGCGGACGGACCTTAGCGTCCGTCAGGGATTGCGGCATGGCTTCCCCTACGGGTCGAATGGTCGCTGCTCTAAGTCTCGATGGCGTAGCAAACATGACGAGCATAGCGCCCCTCCTCGCACCACAGGTGCGGAACAGCCTAGGTGATCGAGCAGTGTCAATCGCGCCGGCAAAGCTCGAGTATGGGCGGCAGGAGGTCGGCGATCTGTGCCCCGACCATCGCGAAGAATGCCTCATCCTGACCGATCGGGTCCGGAATATCCGGCGACCCGCCCGCGGGGAGCCGCGGGCGGAGCGTGGCGAGATCCTCGATATTTCGCGCGTTGCACTCCGATGCGAGATGGGCAGCCTCGCTCAATGTGAAGGTGCGGTGGAGTTGTTGCGGGGCAAACTTGAGAACAGCGTTGCGGTGTGCCCTCGTCATCGTGATGACAAGATCCGCCTCGGCGGCGATCTTCGCCGTGAGCTGTCGCGCGGCGAAGTCCGATGCGTCACCACCCAACTGCTCGAGGACACGCGCTGCCCAGGGCTGAATCGGTTGCCCTGTTACCGCGCGGGTACCCGCACTCGACGCTCGGAATTCTTGGGATCGAGTGCAGTGCGCGACAGCTAGACGTTCCGCCGTAGGGGATCGGCAGACGTTTCCAGTGCAGACGAACAGGATGTGCAGAGCAAACTCCTCGCATGAAATTTGGACGTTTACGAGTCCGGATTCCCGGTGGCGTCCGCGAGACGGCGTGGGGATCCTTCATCGGACTTGCACTCAGTATCCGTGTGCCAGTCGCACTGGTCCCCATCGGGGCGAACGCAGAAGTCGGTGCACACCGAGACCCACAGATCGAGAGCCTGAATCATCTCGCGGCGTGGCAAACCATGGCGAATCGTCCGGTCGTCCCCGTTCGGCCCGCTGAGCGGGCCTCGGCCGGTAAAGTGAGACAACTGCATCCGGAAGTTGGGCAAAGGGGGCGAGATGGATGAGTCCGGCTCACTGCGAGAGGATCGCAGAGTCGAACATGCAACCCTCGCCATAGTCGCGGTCTGCCTGTTGTTGTTCGTGGATGTTCCTCTGCCACTAATCGGTAATTCGAGTCGATTGGTCGCGGTGTTGATCATCCCCTTACTGCTTTTAGGGCGCGGCGGCGTTCGGACCCCTTTTTGTGCCGCAATGTATTTGCTTCTTCCCCTCTACATCCTATTTCCAATATTCTTCTTGCCAAATATCGACACATTTGAGCCGTGGAAGCGATTGGCCCTCGAGCTGGTATCCCTCGCTGGAATGGTGTTGCTTGCCCGTGCCCTCGCCAGCGATGAACAGCGCCTCAAATTGACTGACATGCTGGTGATATTCGCGCTTGCAAGTTCGGCAGTCGCGGCCCTCCAACGGTTTGGCATCCTGGGACCTGTGGGGCGCGACCGGTGGGGCTATTCCACGACGGCCTCGGGCGACCTCCGCGGTGCTGGTTTTCTGGCCGACCCCAATTTCTTGGCTATTCTGCTGGCAAGCGTTGTTCCGTTGATTGTGAGTTGGCGATTCGCGCGGCTACGTGGGCCAGCTCTCGTGGTTCTTGCGTTGGGCCTCTATGCCACCAATTCGCGTGCAGGGATTCTTCTTGCGGTTGTGGCCCTGGCAGTTTCGGTAATGATGCGTCCGTCGACGAGAAGTGCGGGCCCCATGACCAGAGGACGCAAGACCGTAATCTTGGTAGCGGTCTGCTTGGTCGCGCTGTTTGCATTCAACGTTGGCGGCCAACGCGATCGGGCAGTCCAAGCATTTCTCATCGGAGCTGGCATCCAAAATAGTGTGCGGACCGGACATGCGGTCGATGCTTTTGTTGCAAGAGAACGTCGTCAATTGCTCGAGTCTTGGATCAACCTCGGTATGAAGCATTTTCCAGTTGGCGTTGGAACATTCGAACAAACTGAGGTTGCAAAGGCGGCACACAATACCTTCGCGACATTATTCGGTCAGGGCGGTATCGTTGGGCTGGCTATTGCCCTAACCATCCTGGCGTGTCTCGCGTGCTTTTTCCGCCGCAGATCGGAGCCATACGCGATAATGGGCGCGGTGATCGTCTTGGGCGGTCTAACTCTCAGCTACCCCGGCATGGTTTTTTTGGTTCTCCCAATGGGGTTGGCGGACGGCATATTGGCGGGTCGGCTCGGCACTCGTCTACGACCAGGATCAGAGTCGCCACCTTCTCACCCCCGACGAGGCGGTTTGCCGGCGGCGAAACAAGTTGCAGACGCCCACAATGGTGCGGACCTGCAGGTTCCGCTCAAGATGGCAGGGTTTCACATGGTGGCCTGGAGGCAACAGCGCACTCCCCGACCGAGTTGAAGAGGCCAAGCCACGAACCCAGACCACGCACGAGAGCGGATCACAATTGCTCCGACTTGATTGGTTGAGATCGGCAGAAGCGCAGAACGTCGATACGTGCGGAGAAGCACGCGGCGGCAGATGAGACCAACCTGATGATCGCGGCTGACAAAATGCCACCGCCGGAAGCTACGGCGATAGGAAGGACCACGACAGTCACCAACAGCCCGACGGACTGGTTAATCGCCGCAGACCGCAGGCGGCCAACCGCGACGAGACCTGTGTTGAACAGCCCCAGGGCGATGTCAAAGCCGGTGGCGGCCAGTAGTAAGCCGAGCACCAGCGAAGTCCCTCCGAACTCCGGCCCGAAGACAGCTGCCAGTAATGGTCCTGCGAAATATGCGGAAATGGCCCCGCTGACCACAGCAATCGCGAGGACGGCCTGCGCGACCTTCGGAATTTCGTCCAAGTTTTGTGACTTTGCAGCTCGTGCCAGAAGAACCTGGCGCGGGCCACTCGCGAGCGCAGCCGGGGCTTGCGCGATACCTACGCAGACAGCGTATAAGCCCAGGTCTGCGGGCGATACGAAGGCTGCAAGAACGAGCTGATCCAAATACACATGAAGTAACCAAGCCATGTGCACAGGCCAAATAATCAGCGACGCCCGCAAGATTGGCCATACGTCACGAATGGCGGCAGCGTTTTCGGCAAACGGTCGACTCGCCAAAATGGGAATTGCCGTTGCCACACTCCAACTGAGTACGACGACCAATCCGAGGTTCTCGGTCGGATGTTCGACCAGAAGCAGCGTCAGCGGGGCCAAAAGACGGATGACGCCGCCGACGATTTGGGACAGAGTCAGCTTTCGGTAAGCGTGACGGCCCAACAGGACGCCCCTCCCGATCACGGTGCCGGTTGTCAGGGGAACGACCAATCCGGCAGCGACCGCGACGGGCCAAGAGAAGTGCCAGATGTGGCAATAAATCGCCACAAGCACGCCTGGAATGAGCGACACCACCACGGCGCCTGTGACCAGGGTGCGCTGGGCGCCGACAGGTATGTCACCTTTTGCAATATGGCGGGCCAAGATGTCCGATAGCGCGACAGCCAATATCGCCTCGCATACCGCCAGCGCAGCAACGATCGCGGCGAGATCACCCCGCCCGCTGGCACCCAGCGTCCGCGCAAATACGATGTTTGCGACAAAGCCGCCAACCGGCCCGAGCATGGTGGCCAATCCGAGTTCAATGGCCGCCCTTACGTCCCTTGGCCGGGAGGGAGCGGGGCCAGAACGCCTATGGCTGGGCATTGCGGCAAGGTCCCTCCGGCTCGTCCCAAGATGCGACCTGGCTCATACGAGCCGGGGCGTCGGGCACTCCGCTACCTGCGCACTTCTCGCTTGACCGGTTCTTCGACGCCGCCTCCTAATGCAGTGACCGCTACGTCGGTTCCGATAGCCGCCGGATCGAGTATTTTCGGATCTGGAGGGTGCATATAGCTCGGAACGGGGAGACCAAAATAATCCAGTAGGGTCGGCGCAATGTCGAGCGTCGAAATCGGGGCGCGGTGATTTCCTTCTGCCTTTCGCACGCCGGGGTTGTAGACCAGCAATAACCCATGCGGAGTGTGCCGCGCAGAGCAGTCGATATTATCCTGGTGTTCGTGGAAGCCCCAGCCGAGCCATTCAAATGGCACGGGCGCGCCGGCGAACTCGGCTGCACGTTGTCCAACGTATCGTTCAAAATACACAAATAAGTGGAAAGTCTCGCTTGAACGGTCGTAGCTCAGCGGTGGAACCTCGCGGTTCGCTGACACCATGTTTTTGCCGTCACACGAGATGCTACGGAGCCGCTCTTCAAATGCGTCCGCCATGCGTGGGTCAACGGTCACACTCACACAAGGAGCCATCGTGTAACGCTCAGTCCAGTGCGATCGCGACAGCCCCATTCTGGTCATGAACTGCTCGAGATCAACGATAGTCACGAAACCGCTCGTCGCTTCAGATTTGTGTGCGGCTTGCCCCATGCTTCCACACACCAGCAGCATGTAGTCGTTCCTTTTCGCGAACTTCACGAGGCGTCCAAGCATTAGGTCGAGGCAATCCATCGCATACGTGATCTCGTGCTTATACAGTCGACGCCAATCGTCGGGCATTACCGTTCCGCCCGGATCGTCCGGGTATGCTGCCGCCCAGTATCGGTGCATGGCCGCCGCAACGTGATTTGTATAGAGAGTCGCAAAATCTGGTCGGGTGCGGTGCATTAGGTGTAGGAAGACATCGAGCGATATCAGGGGCTGAATGGATCGTCTGCGACAGCGAAGGTGTCGATGAAACGATTCCGCCAAGAGCTCTTTGAGCGTCGCTTGTACGGAGGTTCGTGACAGGCCATGAGTCGTGTAGTACCTGAGAAATTTGCCGGCAGATCTCAGCGGCAACGCTGTGTCGACATTTCGAGCTGATTTTCTGGTCATGAGCAGATTGAATTGCTGGAATGCGACCAGGTCCGGTGGGTGCGCGAATGATTCGTGGGCAAAGAAGTCTGGGACGTAAAACGCATAATCGTCCACATCGTCGGGAACGCTGGAGCTGTGGAGTGAGCCCATTACGCCGACCTTGACTCCCTGTGAAGACAGCAAGCGCCAGATCGGTGGGTAGTGCTGCTCGGCGACGTCGAGCGATTGCCCGAGATGCAAGATCTGATGTTCCTCGTCGATTACCCCGCGGTGTAGCGTCGGCCAGCTGATCCACGGGTCCAATTCCACCTGATCCTCACAGACCGTGGACAGCTGCTTTGACGTAGCCAGTAATTCTGCGAGGTGACTTCGTGGACGCTCTGCAACGTAATCGTCAAGGATTCTGAACGGTATTTCATTTACTTCGAACAAGATCATCTTGTGCTTGCTAGCCACATCATCCACCCTGTCCGCTATGGCATACGCGAAATAGCGGTATGCCCCCCATCGTGCTACGAAAAGAGTAGCTCACCATGCCTATCCGTGTCCCGTGACCAGGCGCATTATTTCGACGGGGGCGTTGCCAAAATCCGTGCCCGGCGTAGATTGTCTACCTTTGACCAGCGCGTTCACAGTTTCTCCGGGTCCGTTGCTGGCCGCTGGCGTACGGTGTTGGCGTGCTGCGTTATGACATCGTCGGCTGTGGAGAGGTGGTGGCGCAGCAGCATGCCCCGGTTCTCAACCGCCTTCGGATCGAAGGGCTCGTCACCATCCGCGCGTGCATCGACACCGCGCCCGACAGAGCCGCGCGGGTGGCGAAGCGCCTCCGCGCGACTGCTGCCGCCAGTATCAGCCAAGCCGGGGTCTCGGGCGCTGACGTGGCGTTAATCGCCACCCCGCCCGAGTTCCACGCGGAGCTCGCCCTGCCCTACCTGTCGGCCGGGCGAAGCGTTCTCATTGAGAAGCCGTTCGCCCCGACACTCGCAGACGCCGAGAAGCTGCTCGACGCCGCGCGCGCGGGCAACGCTCGTGTGCTCGTTGGGCACGTGAGGCGCCTCTACCCGGCGATCCAGGTGGCTCGTGAGATTGTGCGCTCGGGCGTTCTCGGCAACATTCGCGCCGCAGAGGCGCGCGAGGGCGCTCGGTGGGAGTGGCCCGCTGCGTCTTCGTACGTGGTCAGGAGCCCATTAGGTGGCGTGCTATACGACACGGGCGCGCACGTGCTGGACACGCTGCTGTTTCTGCTCGACCTCGACGATCCTGGAGCGGCGCCTGGCACAGCCGTCGAATCGGTCGTGCGCGATCGGGACACCGAGCCGTCGCACAATTTCCGCGCGCGCTTCCGACTGTGCCGAGAGGGAAGTGAGCTTCCCGTCGACTTCCGCGTGAGTCGCACAGAGGCGCTGCCTCGGAGCGTGATGCTGCACGGCGAGCACGCATCGCTCGTTGTCGGCGGCGGGTTTGCGCAGCAGCCAACGACCGTCGCTGGCAAGCGCGCCATGCGCGTCGACCTGCCGCTCGCCGTGCCACGCCCCGCCGACGCGGCCGGTTGCTTTCGCTTGGAGCACGAAGCGCTGGCGAATCCCTCTGGTCACCAAGATGTCGTCGCCCTGCTCGAGGGATCGCGGTTTGTCACACTCACTCAGCTGCTCGATACCCTGGCCTGCGCGTGACACCGCTCATGTCACCGCCAACGGTCGTGCTCTTCGGGGCGACAAGCTACCTCGGACAATATGTGCTCGACGATCTGCTCGCGCGTAGCTACCGAGTTCTGGCCGTGACGCGCAATCCAGCTGTGAGCGAGATCCTGCTTCACCCGTGGAAGGACCGGATCACGGTCATTGCGCCGGATCAGCTGGCTGCCGCCGGTCAGGCGGAGGCTGTCTTGAACCTGGCCTACATCAAGGTAGAGAAGCCCCATCGGCTCTTCCGGCAAAACGCGCTGCTCATGCAACGCATCCACGACGCTGCGGCGCAGCTTGGCGCCGCCCGTCTGGTTCACGTAAGCACGCAGGCGGTCTTCGGCTACGAGTTCAGCGAGCGACCGCGGCCTGTGCGTGCAGTTCGGCGCGCCGGCGACGCCTACGTCGAGTCCAAGGTCGATGCGGAGCTGCTGCTCGAGGAGCTGCAGTCTCGCGCGCGATATCGGCTCGACATCGTCCGGCTTGGGAACATCGTCGGTGAAGGGGCGCCCGGGTGGACGGCCAATCTCGCGCAGCGACTCCTCGACGGACGACCAGTCGGCGTAGCGGGGCGAGACGGGTACTCAAACGCCGCGTTCGCGCAGAACATCGCGTCCTACCTGGGCCACTTGGTGGCCGCGCCGGTGTCCTCAGGACAGGAAATCGGCCGATACCATCACTTCGCGGACCTGAGCGCGCTGCGCTGGTCGACACTCATCGCACGCTTTGCCGAGGCGATCGGGGTCATGCCGGTACTGGCGGCCCCGACGGCTGCGCCTACGCGCGCGACTGCCCGTCCCGCAATCGCCGGAACCCTCAAGATGCTCTACGGCGGGCCGATCGGGCGCCTAGTACGGCGATCGCTGGCGCGAGTTGAGGTAGACGAGGCGATCGACGCGGCTATATTCGCAACCAAGACAGCGCTCGGCGCGGACGTCTCGGTAGATCCGTTTGAGGTGCCCGAGGACCGCGACCTGCTCGCCATTCTGTCGAGTGAGCACGAGTTCCGCAGTCATGTGGTGTCGGATTGGTCGCGGCCGGTCGCGGATGGCGAGGCGCTCGCCCGGATGGAACGGTGGGTGTCCGAGGCGGGATTCGCGATCAGATAACCACCTCTGGCCAGCCCAGCTTTGGTTTGCGCTATTCCACGCTCCGCCCGGTGAGGGCACGCAACCGCCCCTTGAGTTCCTCGGGAAAGCGGTCGTACATTTCGTATGCCGGCGCCGTGAGCCGCCTGTACGGGAGTTCGCGGCGTGCGCGTCGAACAGCTGCGACAACACGTTCGTCCCCGTGCGGCCCGACAAATTTCTCCAACCAGGCGAGGTAGGCGCCGCGCAGACGTAGGTGGTCGGTCCGGCTGGTTCGCCCAACGCACGAGGTGTCGTGCTGTCGGTAGCGGTACGAGCATCGCGAAGAGATGTAGATGGGATAGCGCAAGAAGATCTTCGCGAGGAAAGCCTGGTCCTCGAACAGTCCGCGGAAGGGCACTTCGAACCCGCCGACCGCGTCGAAAGCGCTACGCCTGACCACCCCAGTCACCCCTGCCCCGCTGGCAGGACCCAGCGGGTGCAGGGCCAATAACGCCTCCGGGGGTTCGAGGCGCCGGTCGGCCATCCCACCTGTCAGCACGTCGCGGTCCGCTTTGGTTGATCCCGGCGCCCAGCTGTACCAGTACTGTATAGCGCCTACGACCATTGCCACGTCCGGCATGTTGTCCAGCAGGTCGACTTGTTCGGACAGCTTATCCGGCATCCAGACGTCATCCGCGTCGAGAAAGGCAATGCAGGGCGCGGTGGCGTGAGCGACGCCGAGGTTGCGCGACGCGCTCATCCCGCAGTTTTCGTGGCCAGGATGGTCGACATAGCGGATCTTGTCGTCGCTCGCCGCTAGCTCGCGAGCTATCAGTGTGCTCCGATCTGTTGAGCCGTCGTCGACGAGGATCAGCTCAAAGTCCCCCAGCCGCTGGTCGCGAACGCTCTGTACCGCTTCTTCGAGAAAGCGCTCTTCATTCAGGAAGATCAGCACGACAGAGACGCGCGGCATTGCACCAATACCTAGCTAGTCGCGCCCGAAATGCGGTTTGAGGGCCCAACCTCGCGGCGATGCCGTTTCCCGTTCTTCGGGCGCGAGAGAATAGCCGGCGAATTGTCGACACCGCCGTAGTAACTGTAGTTGTACGACGAATTTCCGCGTGCGGGGGTCATCGTAAATACCGCGCCGAGGATTCGCGCTCCGACGTTTCTGAGGTTTCCAACAGCGTGTGCGAGCTGCTCGCGCTTGGTCTTACCGAATCGACAGATCAGAAGCACGCCGTCGGCAGCGGCCGCCAAAACCGCCGCATCCGTGACCGCCAGCAGCGGAGACGAATCCACGATGACATAGTCGAAGTCCGCGCGCAGTTCGCTGAGTACCTTCTTGGCTGCCAGTGACCCGAGTAGTTCGCTGGGGTTGGGCGGGATTTCCCCCGAGGTCAGTACGCTCAGTCCAGGGAATGTCGTCTTCTGCACTACCTCATGAATCGTCGCTCGGCCAGCCAGCACCGTGCTGAAGCCGACATTCCCGATCAGACCGAGGTACTCGGCCAATGTAGGGCGTCGCATATCACCATCGACTAGCACCACACTGTTATCACCTTCGGCCAACGCCAGCGCGATGTTTATCGCAGTAGTGCTCTTACCTTCGCTTGGCAGCGAACCGGTGATTAAGAGGATGCGCGGCGGGTCATCGACCTCGAGAAACTGCAAGTTGGTCCGGAGCTCGCGAAATGCTTCAGCTATTGCCGAGCGATCGCTATTGAACGATATCGCGGGATCCTTCTTGCGGTCTCTGTCGAGTGGAATGCTGGCGACGAGTCCGACACCCGTAGTCTCTTCGAGACTTTGTCTGTCCTTGAGGGTGTTGTCAAATCGATCACGGAGAACGGCAAGACCAATTCCCAACAGCACACCCAGTGCGAGGGCGATTAAAATGTTGCGAGTCGTTTTTGGGACTACCGGGCTGGCGGGAAGCGACGCGTGTTGCTCGACGACAACACGTGCATCGGGCTTCTCACTTCCAGCCGGAGTCTCCAACTCGCTCACCATTACGACAAACTCGTCCGACAGTGCGTTCGCGATGTCGCGTGCCCGGACACGTGATGGGTCAAGGACCGACACGTCAATCAGGACGGTATCGGGCGCCGAGGTGGCCTTGACTTTTGCCCGTAGGCTGTCCGCGCTCATATCGAGCTGCAGCTTGTCGACAGTTCGCTGAGCCAGCGTCTCGCCCATAAGTAGCTTGGTGTAGGAGAGTACGCGCTGTTGGGAAAAAAGAGTGCCCTGATACGCCTCGCTTGCGGACGCGCCGGACGTGGTCGACACAAAGAGCCTGGTCGAGCCTTCGTAGAGCGGGGTCGTTAGCGCATTGAGCGCGACGGCTCCCCCGACGGCGACGGCCGTAGTGGCGCAGATGATGAGCCAACGCGAACGCAACAGTCGCAGGAATTCGTGAATATTCAATGCGGCCCCCTCGTCGCTGACTTGCCCGCCCCTGCCGCTGCGTCACCCGAAGCTGCGGTTTGCTGGAGTATACAGTTCTTGCTTTCAGTAGGGCCTCGAAACGGCTAGCGGCAGCGAACGCAGCGACCCGACGCGAAGCATAGTTGCGGCGTTGACTCGCGCATTGCCGCAACTTGCGCTGCAAGACGGGAGTTAGAGGTCGTCCATGATGGTGCGGGTTCAGCGCTTGTCTTGATACCGACCTTGCGTTAAATCCGCGGAGGGTTTGCTTGCGCGCTGCCAGTTGGGCGACGCGTGCCGTATACCTGAGCGGAGTGATTGTCAACTCATCCCGAGCATTCGGGCGCCGACACTACCGGCACCACGTTGTCCACAAGGGGTTGAATCGGAATGCGCGGCGCGCCAGGAGCCGTCGGCTCGGTGAGCAGAAACCTGAACTCCGCTGTGACTCCGCGAGGTATGGACACCTGTACTTCGAAGACCGGGTGACCGCGTTCCGTGCCCGTGAAGACCGGCCTCCGCCTGCCATCGACGATCGCACTGTCCAGTTTCGCGTTCTTGGTCGCGATGAGCACAACTGAAGAGATGCTGGTGCCACTCGGCACGTGGATAGGAAGATCTGGAGGTAGGCCCAGACCGGCGACGTAGTCGGGCAATGGACCTTCCGGAGCGGTATTCGTCAACCGAACAGTTACGGTCGTTTTCCTGGTTTCGCCATCACAAGAATCGGCCGAGTATTCGATTTTTCTCCTCAGATAATAATCGAGCTTGTTTCCGCCAAAGTTATTGACGACCAGCCCCACATATGGCGCAGGATCGTCTGGAATTATGTGTGCCAACGGGGTCTTTTCGAGTAGCTGCTGCTCAGCAGGCGATGAGCTCCAAACCGCGATACGACCTTCACTTACTGCCTTACCGAGTGCGTCGAGCAGCTGGCGCGGTGACTCGATTGGTCCCGTCATTTTCTTTACGACTTCGCCAGCGACATCCTGAAGATATTGCTTGCGCGCGATCTGGTCCGTCGGGAAGCGGAAGTAGACATCCGATTCCGTTAACTCGACCACGTTGTCCTTTGTGACCGACACACCATCCGGCATCGTAATGGAACCGATAGCACCGAGGATGTAGCTCAGAGCGACCGGATCGATCGCGATGACTCCGTCCACGTTCATGCCCGATTGCTGCATCCACATCGATTTCCAGATTTGTGCCGCATACGGGAAGTGTGAGCTCAAATTGCTGTTTCGAGAATCTGTGGTGGGGTTGCCCGTCGCGTACAGCGTGTTGTAATCCGGGCCGAGGTCGAAAGGAGTAAATCGCTTATCGAGTTCGCTGTTCGCTCCCAGGTTTTCCACCTTCGGCGTGCCGTGATCGAACCGAAGAATCCCGTATCCGCCCAGTAGTCCACCCGTTCCCCGGGCTTCAGCGTTGGTCTGGAAACCCATGAAGTAGGTGCGGGGACCGTCTGCGCCCATCATTGAGGGCACTAAATGTCCGGCGAGGGCCGTGTCTTTCAGCAACTTCGATAGCTCAGCAGTTTGCGCTTGTAGTTGCGTGCGAGCGTCGCGGACAGAAGAAAGATACGTCGGGCGTGAGATTGCTTCGGCGTCAGCATCAAGATGATTCGCGGCGGCTGATATCTGGTCCAATTTGGGGGCAGAGTCGCGAAGCGCTCGCACATCGACGCTCCCGCCTTTGAGCAACCGATCCGGTGAGATCGCCGCGGCAACTTGAGCCGAGGGCTGCAATACATCGGCTGTCAGGCCTAGTACGACATCGGATATCTGTTGGCCCGTCTTGAACGGCCCTCCCAGCCACGGCACGAACGACGCGACGTTCCAAGGCAACGAATGAGTGGAGTCGCGAGCCGTCTGCGCTTGCGTACGTGCTTTGCCTGCCCATTGCGACGCGTCCGCGGAGTTGCCTTTCAGCAGCGCTTCCTTGACCTGCCGACCGCTGATTCGTGCGTCTTCGAGGTTGGCTCTCGCGTGAACGGCTTCAAACCCCAGCCAGCATCCAAACGCTATTGCTAAGAACAGGAGTAGACCAGCGGCCACAGCGATCCGCCGAAACCGAGGTCTCGCAGAACCGTCGGCATCGTCGCCGTCCGGCTCCCGGCCAAACGGATCTCGCGAGAAAATTTGCACTCAGAACACGTGCGTCGGGCTAGCAGCCAGACCCGACCGACACCGAGAGCGTCCCGGCGCTGTAGGGCCCACCGATTCTCGCGCCGAGGCCCCCGATGCAAACCTCGACATTCAACGAATTCCACCAGCTGGCCAACGGCACACCGATGATCGGAATCAGAAGAAACAGCGGGGTCGGATTGAACCTGAGAATGTCGGTGCGAGGGGGCGGATTCGGATTGACATCGCCGAGGTAGAAGAAATTGCCAATGGTGGCAGTCCCGGCTGCGCAGTTGGCGGCGTTAAAAACCCCAAGCACGCAGGCGGTCGACGCGAGCGACGAGCCAAGGGCCGCTGGCGCCGGCACAACAGGTGCAGCTTGAGCGACCGGCATCGGCGCGAAAGTGACAGTGCTCGCGACCGCACATGCGGCAGCTCCGAATCGAAGTTTCGTAGCAATGTTTGACATTATCCCCCAGCCCTTCTCCCGAGTGAGCTCCTGCTAGCATCGCAGACTCCTGTTCAGCCTGTCAACCTTTAGTTTTAACAAGCTGCAGATCAATTCAGCAAAGTGAGATCGATACTCGACGGCTTCGACGGGCGGTCGAAGTAGCGAACAAATAGTCGCTCGCGTCAACAAACAGGAAGGTTCCTTGGCAACGCAACGACTGCGCACGGGCGCGCGCTGCTCAGAGGGGTCGGCTGGATCTCGGCCGTGAGTTTCCCCGCTAGTGTCCGTGGCCAATGACGCGGCCCAGTTCGGCACGCGTCTTGATACCGAGCTTGCGATAGACGCGCGCGAGGTTTGCCTCGACTGTTTTCCGGCTGATGAACAACGCCGTCGCAACGTCCTTGTTCGTCATGCCCGACGCCGCCAATTCGGCGACGCGCCGCTCAGACGGCGTGAGCGAGAGGTCGTTTGTCGGGACGACCTTGGCCCGCGCGAGCTCGGCCCGGACGCGGCCGGCCCACAGCGGCGCGCCGGTCGCTTCAAACGATTCCAGCGCCTCTCGCAGCGTTGCCCGGGCGCGCTCCTTCTGTCGTTGACGCCGCTGCAATTGTCCGAGCAGCAACTGAGTACGGGCCCGCTCGAACGGCATCGGTAGTCGATCGTGCGCAGCCATGGCTTCTTGTGCTTTGGCATCGGCGGCGCCGACATCCCCCTGGGCTGCCAACCACATGGCACGGCAGCGGGCACCGACGGCCAGCATCCATGGCCGGTCCAGCCGGCGACCATTGTTTTCGAGCGCCTCGATCAACCCCTCGGCGTCACCGCTGCGGCCAAGCGAGATCATGGCCTCGACAGCGTCCGGGATGAACGACGCCGTCATCATCTCCGTGCCGGGGGTCGCCTCAAACGTGCGTTGCATCGCCGCAAGCTCATCCAGGGCTTCGGCATAGTGGCCAAGCGATACTTCCAGAAATCCGAGCGTCATCATCGGCCACTCCGCGAGGCGTGGCGAATCAGTTCGGCTCGCAATCTTCAATGCGTGGCGGGCCGCATCACGCGAAACCTGCACGCGCCCAACGTAAGCCATGACCATGGCCTGGATGGATAGCGCGATCGCCAACGACCCGCTGCCCTGCTCGGCGCGCAGGACGGCCTCTTCGGCAAGGCGATCGGCCTCTAGGAGGTTTCCCCGCCAATTCTCGATCATCGCCTCAGAGCTGACGACGGCGGTTAGGTCGTTCTCGGCGCCACGCTCTGTGCATCGGCGTTGTAGCGCCTCCATTCTGGAATATGCCGCGTCCAAGTCTCCCGTCCAGGCAAGTATCAAGCCTTCAATCATGCTGGCGCTGAACGGTATAAGCATGTCGGCATCCGGATCCTCCAGTTCCACCGCCTTTCTCAGGGTGAATTCGTCGACGCCGTTGCCGAACATGAAATTCAACTGGACTGACATCGCCAGGGCGCTACTGACCAACGCCGCATCGCCAACTCGCTCAGCCTCGGTGACAGCCCTCCGCGCGGTAGCCAACGACTCCTCGTACTTCGAGATCATTCGTTGGCCGAACGCCAGCAGGATCAGCGTCTGCACGAGCAGCGCGCGATCGTCCTCGACGTCGGACAATGCGCGCTCGAGAATAGCGACGGCCTCGCTCCAGTTGTCGTCATACAAATGTATTCCGGCGAGCAGGTTGAGTGCAGCCCCGCGCCGCGCCCCGGAAGCCAGTCCATCCAGTGTCGGTTCGAGCAAGGCCCGCGCCCGTTCGGGGTCCCCGGCCTTGAAATGGTTTACTGCACCGTTGATTCGGCGTTGTGCATTGTCGCCGCCGAGACCAATGGCGAGCTCCACGAACTCCGCCGCTGCTGCGGGCGCGCCACGGGCGGCGGCTTCGTCGGCTGCGATGTCCAAGGCCTCCAATGTCTCGGGGTCCGCGCTGGACGCCGCGAGCGCCATATGCCTGGCCCTCAGCTCGGGCAGCGTCACGGTTTTCGCCAAGGACCGGTGCATGGCACGCCGTTCGGCCGCGCTTGCATCGGCGTAGACGCTCTGGGCCAGCAACGGGTGGGTGAAACGCACCACGTTGCCGTCGATCCCGACGATGCCCTTGGCTTCCGCTTCATCGAGCGAGTCGACGGGGGAACCGGAGACCTCCGCGAGTAATTCCACCGTTGGGTCCGCGACAGAAGCGGCCGCCAACAACAGCTTTCGCGTATCCCGATCCAGTCGCCCTATCCGTAGCCGCATCAACTCCGACAGTGAGGCGGGCAGTCTGCTGTGGGAACTCGATGCGCCGAGTTCGACGGCGCGCGCCAGCTCGAGCGCGAAGAACGGGTTCCCCCCTGAGATTTCGGCGATACGCACCATCGTCGGTCGTGGGAACGAGCGGCCGAGGCGACCGGAGATCAACACATGCAACCCGCCGAGGCTCAATGGTCCGACACGCAACCTCTCGACACCGTCGGGTCGGATCAGTTGTAGCCACGACGCCGCGCCCTCGCGGCCTGCATCCGACCGTTCGGTGAGCAATAACCCGACCGGTCCCTTCAACCGCCTGGCAGCGAAGGAGATCACGTCCTGGCTGGACCGATCGAGCCACTGCGCATCGTCGATTGCGATCAACACTTGTGACTCAGCGGTGAGGCGTTCGAAAACCGCAACGAAGGCCGCGGCAACAGTGCGTTGATCTGTGGTGTGATCCTCGCTGCTGGCTCGCAGCAGCACCCGGTCGACGGCGAGGCGCTGCACATCCGGCAAGTCGGCGAGGACGGTTTCCTCCACGTCGCGGAGCAGATCCGTCACCGCCGCATAAGCGAGCATCGACTCCGCCCGGCCCGCCTGTGCGCGGAAGACCTGGCATCCGTTGTCGCGTGCCCGTTCGACGGCCGAAAGCCACAGCGTTGTCTTGCCGATCCCGGGTTCGCCCTCAATGATCAGTGCAGACGGCTGGCGTGCTGCTGACTGCAGGAATTCCGAAATGGCCCGGATCTCCAGCGGACGGCTGACCACGCCAGGCATTCACGATCACCCCCATTTGCCTGCAGCAAACAGAGGGTACATCGAACGACGGTGCCGCCGCGATGCATTGCACCACCGCGGTTGGCAGCTAGAGCACCCTTTCACGGGAACGATTAACGGTCAGACGGGTGCGATATCGGCAACCTCAGAGGTCGGGCTGAGCTGTATTCGCGCTCCTACGTCGCCGGAAATCCGCTGAAAGGGCACGCCGGCGCGCAGGCATGTCTGCGACACCACGTCCGGTGACAGCGCACCGAAGACTCCGTACAGCACTTCATCGCTCGGCACGGAAAGCGTGACCACCAGTCTTATCGGGGTGCCCTCTGTGCTGACAACGGTGGCGGCGGCGTCAAGCTTTGCCACCACCTCATCGACCGACGTCGCGGTCATCTCCGGCAGATACCACTCGGCGAGGTAATACGCCGGATCAACCGTGGCATCCATGAGGCGGAACGGTAGTGCGTTACCGCGGTCCTGGAATCGGGTGTTTCCCTACGGGTTGTCAGTCACCTGGGCATGACGGCACGCATCAATCAGATACGAGCAGGTCACGTGTGCAATGTCCACCGGACGGCCGTGACATCCGGATTTAAAGATTGCGACAGCAGCGGTCACGGGACGAGGCTAGCGACCGCTAGCCCGCGCACTCCGCGAGGCGGCGCTGCAGGAACTCTCGCGCCGGGCCTGAACCGTTGCCGTCCAGCGCCACGCGATACCACCTGAGTGCTTCGTCGCGCCGGCCCGCGCGCCGCAGCAGGTCTGCGCGGATCGTGATGACGGTGTTCGATCCTGCTAGCCGGGGATCGTCGGAAACAGCATCGAGGGCGGCAAGGCCGGCCGGGAACCCGTCGCGAAAGCCGATGGCCATCGCCCGATTCGCACGCGCGACCGGGGAGTCGGTGATCTCGATCAACCGGTCATAGGCCGCGCAGATCGTGGTCCAATCAGTCTCCTGCCAACTCGGCGCCGTCGCGTGCAGTGCCGCGATCACCGCTTGCGGCAGATAGGGGCCCAAGGCGCCCGCAGCGTGCGCCAACCGATCGAGGCCCCTGGCGATGCGACCGCGATCCCAACGGCTGCGGTCCTGTTCCTCGAGCGGTAGCAGCGCGCCGTCGGCGTCGACCCGGGTCTGTCGTCGCGAATCATGCAGTAGGACAAGGGCTGCCAAGCCTTGCGCATCGCGATCGTCTGGCATCAACGTGCACAGTTCACCGGCCAGTCGCACACCTTCGTCGCACAGCTCATCGCGAATCGCCGATGGGCCCGCCGTTGACCAGTAGCCCTCGGTAAACACCGAGTAGATGCACGCCAGCACGTGCGGTGTGCGTTCCGGCAGCAACTCGGCGGGGGGCACTCGCAACGGGATGTTGGCGTGCCGGATTTTGTTCTTGGCGCGGGTGATCCGCTGCCCGACCGCCGACTGAGACTGCAGAAGCGCCCGTGATATCTCGGCGACGGTGAGCCCCGAGATCAGCCGTAGGGTGAGCGCCAACTGTGACGTCGGGTCGAGCGCGGGATGGGCGCAGGTGAACATCATCCGCAGTTCGTCGTCACGGACGGGATGCACGTCGACGCTGTCGGTGCGGGCCCGGATGTTGTCCACCACGGCTGCGAGTTCCTTTCCAGGGCGCGCGGATTCGCGTCGCAACCGATCCAGTGCGCGGTTGCGGGCGACCGTCACGACCCATCCGCCGGGGTTGTCGGGCACGCCGTTGAGCGGCCACGCACGCAATGCCTCGGCGAAGGCCTCCTGGACGGCGTCCTCGGCGACGGTGAGGTCGCCTGACCAGCGCGCAAGCGCAGCAACCGCAGGTCCCCATTCGCGCCGAAAGACGCCGTCCAGGTTGGTCATTGAAGCGGCTAGAGTCCAGAGACGCCCATCAGCTGCCGCAGCTCGACGGTGGTCGCGGGGATCATCGACGCCAGTTTGATCGCCTCGTCCCGGTCAGCGGCCGTCAGCAGATAGAAGCCGGTGGCGACCTCCGCGCTTTCCGGGTACGGCCCGTCGGTCAGCAGCACCTGATTGTCGCGAACGCGCACCGTCGTAGCCGACGCCGGCTCGTGCAGCGCCGCGCCGCTCACAATGTGGTCGCCTGCCGAGGCGGCGAACTCGCTGTGCCGGGCCGCTTCAGCCTCCCACTCCGGCGTACCCGGGGTATAGGCGGATGCGGGTGGCTCGAGCAGCAGTGCCAACCACTGAGCGCCCGCGCCTGACCAGTCGGGATCGAAACTGTGATAGGTCGGCCGAACCTCAATAGCTCCGTGCTTGGCCGCGGGAACATCGCGAGCCAATGCCAGTGCGTCGTCCAGGTTCTCGGCGTCGAACACGTAGTAGCCGCAGGCCACCTCTGCGCTCTCTGCGAAGGGCCCGTCGGTCACGGTCGGGGCGTCGGGGCCGCCGGTGATCCGCACACCGGCCTCCGTCGGGGCCAGCGCGTCGCCGGCCCGAATGGCTGCGCCGGCCTTGGCGTGGAAGGCCTGGTATGCGGCCATTTCTGCGTTCAGGGTCTCGGGGTCGGGTGCTCGGTTGGATTCGGCGGTACGCAGCAGCGCGAGGTATTGCATCGGAGGAACCTTCCGGTCGCGAGTGGAACCTTCTGCTCCACTCTCTACCTGTCCGACGAACGGCGCCGCGCGAATCCGACACGCTCAGCGAACTTTGCGGAGACAACTTTTCTTTTCCGCCAACAGCAAAGTCGCCGCTATGTGATCGTTTACCCATGCGTAAGTCGGCACACGCCCTCGGTCTTGTCGTCGTTTCACTATTTTCGGCCGCCATCCTCGGCGTCATGTCGGCATTCACCGCCGCCTTTGCACTCGGAGCTGCTACGGCGTTGGTCGTGCCGGGTACGGGGACGCCGAATGCGAACACCGTCGAGAACTACCTGATCCACGCCCGCGACTACTACATGCAGGGCACGATGTGCACCAACAACGCGAATTGTCCCCTCAACGTGACGGGCAACCCCGCGAACCCGGGCCTGCTCGGAGTCAACTACCCCGCATCGTTCTGGCCGCTGGGATTCATCGGGAACTGGTGTCCCGGATACACGTGCGACACGTGGGACGTGTCTGTGGGCACAGGGGTCAACAACCTCAACACCGCGTTGACGGCCGCCAGCGGGCCTGTCGTCGTTTTCGGCTATTCGCAGGGCGGAGCCGTCGTCGCCACCGAGCTCAGCAACATCCGCAACAACCCCGAGTTGCTGGCGAAGATCGACAAGGTTGTCACGATCGGAGGCATCGAGAATCCCGACGGCGGGCTGTGGACGAGGCTCAGCTTCATTCCGTACGTCCCGATTCTGAACATCACGCCGCACCCGGCCATGCCCGTCGACATCGGCGCGCTGCAAGGCAAGTTCTACACGGTGGGGTTCGAATACGACCCGGTGGTCTATGCGCCGCTGTACTGGGGCAACCCGTTCACGATGCTCAATGCGCTGGCCGCGTTCCAGACCGTGCACGGCAACTACCTCACCCCCAACGGCAACGGTCCCACCGACCCCATCGCGTACGGCTACACGCCGACGACACTCGCTGAGCAGTTGAACTGCACGGCGCATCCGGCGAATTGCCGTACAGACCAGTACGGCAACACCTATGTGATGATTCCTGCCCGAAGCCTGCCCATCGTGGACTTGGTCACCGGTCTGTTGCCCAGCCAGCTGCAGCCGGTGGTCAAGCCGGTCGCTGACCTGGTGTCGCCGGTGCTCAAGGTGCTCATCGATCTCGGCTACGACTGGAGCGGAGATCCGAGTGTGGTGAGGCCGCTGTCTCCGCTGCCGTTCAATCCGATTCAGAACTGGCCTGCGGTGGGCGTGAATCTGCTCGGCGCAGCGGTCCAGGGCGTTCAGGCCTTCCTGGGTGACCTCGGTGGGCTTACCACGATGATCGCGCCAACGGCTCCCGCCCCGCTGAGCCCGACCCCGGTGTCAACCTTCGCCGCACGCTCTGCGCCGGCCGAGGACACCGCGATGCTCGCCGTCGACCAGGGCTCGGAGTCTGATGCCAAGACCGCGGCTCCGGCGCTAAAGCTCGTTGAGGAATCTGACCCACCGGCACAGAAGGCGGCCGTCGAGAACCACACCCCCAACACCACGCCGGAGTCAACGGCGGACGAGACCAAGGTCGACGAGACGAAGGTCGACGAGACCAAGGTCGACGAGAAGAAGGTCGACGAGAAGAAGGTCGACGAGAAGAAGGTCGACGAGACCAAGGTCGACGAGAAGAAGGTCGACGAGAAGAATGTCGACGAGAAGAAGGCCGACAACACCAAGTCAGACAACACCAAGTCAGATAACGCCAAGTCTGATAACGACAAGAAGTCGGACTCCGACAAGAAGGATGCGGATACGGCCAAGGCAGCGGCCTGACCCGATAAGCAAAATCCCCCGTCACATCAGGCAGTGGCGGGGGATTTTCCTTTCGCGCGCTGCTTACGCGGCTGCGCCCGGCTTCAGGTAGGTAACGAGGCTGACGTCGATGCTCTCGTCGATGAAGTAATACTGGCAACCCGTCAGGTACCGCATGTAGCGGTGGTAGTTCTCCTCGTCGGTGGCCGCGATTGCCGCATCCTTGTTCTTCTCGAGCCGGTCGGCCCAGATGCCGAGCGTCTTGATGTAGTGGTTGCGGAGCGACTTTGCCTCCGGCACCACGAAGCCGGCCTTCTCGCCATGGTCGATCATCATCTGGGTGGTCGGGAGCCGGCCGCCGGGGAAGATCTCCGTGATCATGAACTTGATGAACCGGGCCAGCTCGAAGGTCAGCTTCTTGCCACGATCGGCCAGGTCGTATGGGTGGTAGCCGACGCTGCTCTGGATCGTCATACGGCCGTCGTCGGGCAGGATGTCAAAACAGGTCTTGAAGAAGTCGTCGTAGCGCTCGAAGCCGAAGTGCTCGAACGCCTCGATGGACACGATGCGGTCGACCGGGCTATGGAACTGCTCCCAGCCCTCCAGCCGCACGTCGAACGTCCGCTTGGAGTCGATCTTGCCCAGCAGCTGGTCGCAGTAGGCCTTCTGGTTCTTGGACAGCGTCAGGCCGATGACATTGACGTCGTACTTCTCCATCGCCCGCTGCAGCGTCAGGCCCCAACCGCAGCCGACCTCCAGCAGCGTCATCCCCGGCTTGAGATCGAGCTTGTCGAGGTGCTGATCGACGTTGGCTATCTGCGCCTCAGACAGCGTGACGTTTGGGCCGGTGAAGAACGCACAGCTGTACTTGCGCGTCGGATCCTGGAACACCCCGAAGAAGTCGTCCGACAGGTCGTAGTGCGCCTGAATGTCCTCGAAATGCGGCGTCATGTCCTTCGTGCCGGATGAATTGTCAGACATATTTCCCTTGCTTCAGGTGTGAGTGTTGCTGCGACCGTACCCCCGGTACGGTACTTCGACGTGCGAACACGCGTCTCAAGGCGTACACCCTAGCGTTTGGCAGGGCGCGGACTCCAATCCGGCGCTACTTGCGCAGCGTGAACTGGTTGACGTCGATATAGCCCTTGCGGAACATGTCCGCGCAACCGGCCAGGTACTTCATGTACCGGTCGTAAACCTCTTCGGATTGGACGGCGACGGCGTCGTCGCGCCGCGCGCCCAGCGCCTGGGCCCACGTTTCCAGGGTGCGTGCGTAGTGGGGCTGCAGCGACTGGATGTGGGTCACCGTGAAGCCGGCCGCTGCGGCGTGCTCTTCGACCGCCGCGATCGTCGGCAGCTGGCCGCCGGGGAAAATCTCCTTCGCGATGAACATCGCAAACCGTGCGGCGTCCATCGACAACGCGATGCCACGCTCCTTGACCTCATCCAGCGTCAGTCGGGTGATGGTGTGCAGCAGCATGACGCCGTCGTCGGGCAGCGCGTCATAGGTCGTGGAGAAGAACTGCTTCCACCGGTCGTGCCCGAAGTGTTCGAACGCGCCGATCGACACGATCCGGTCGACCGGCTCGTTGAACTGCTCCCACCCTTCGAGCAGCACGCGCTTGGAGCGTGGACTGTCGACGGTGGCGAGGGCCTTCTCGGCGTGGTCGTGTTGGTTCTGCGACAGCGTCAACCCGACCACGTTGACGTCATAGCTTTCGACGGCCCGACGAATGGTGGCGCCCCAGCCACACCCGATGTCCAGCAGCGTCATCCCCGGCCGCAAACCGAGCTTGCCGAGCGACAGGTCGATCTTGGCGAGCTGAGCTTGTTCGAGCGTCATGTCGTCGCGTTCGAAGAACGCGCAGCTGTACATCAGCGTCGGATCCAAAAACAGCCGGTAGAAGTCGTCGGACAGGTCGTAGTGCGACTGCACGTCCTCGAAATGAGGCTTCAAGTCGGCCATGAGCGGCAATGCTACGCGGCCAGAACTGGCTACTTTTTCAGCGTGAACTGGTTGACGTCGATGTAGCCCATGCGAAAACCTCTGGCGCAGCCGGTCAGGTAGTGCATGTAGCGGTCGTAAACCTCTTCGGACTGAACGGAGATGGCTTCGTCCTTGTGAGCCTGCAGCGCCTCGGCCCAGCAGTCGAGGGTGCGCGCGTAGTGCAGTTGAAGCGACTGGCGGCGGGTCAGCTCGAAACCGGCCTTGGCCGAATGTTCTCCGACCTTTTCGATCGACGGCAGCCTGCCGCCGGGGAAGATCTCGGTGAGGATGAACTTCACGAACCGCGCGACCTCGAAGGTCAGCGGGATCTTCCGGTCGGCCATCTGCGGCAGCGTCAGCGCGGTGATCGTGTGCAACAGCATCACGCCGTCGTCGGGCAACAACGAGTAGGCCAAGTCGAAGAAGTCGTCATAGCGGTCGAAACCGAAGTGCTCGAACGCGCCGATCGACACGATCCGGTCCACCGGTTCGTCGAATTGCTCCCACCCACGAAGCAGCACTCGCTTGCTGCGTCGACTGTCAGATTGCGCGAGAACCCTTTCCACATGGGCTTTTTGGTTCTCGCTCAGCGTCAGCCCGACGACGTTGACGTCGTAGCGCTCGATCGCCCGCAGCATCGTCGAACCCCAGCCGCAACCAACATCGAGCAAGGTCATCCCCGGCTGCAATTCGAGTTTGCCCAGCGCCAGATCGATCTTCGCGAGCTGCGCCTCTTTCAGTGACATGTCATCGCGTTCGAAATACGCGCAGCTGTAGGTCTGGGTGGGATCCAGCCACAGTCGGAAGAAGTCGTCGGACAGGTCGTAGTGAGCCTGGACGTCTGCGAAATGCGGCTTCAACTTGTTGGCTTGGGCCATGGGTTTAGGTGCCTTTCTGGCTGATCAGCAGCTTGCCCGTGTCGACGATAACCACTGTCATGTGCTGACGCACTCCATCCAGAGGCTACGCGCCTTGGGACTCGGTTAACGAATCGAGAGGTGTGCCGAGGGTCACCATGCCTCAGCAAAGGTGGTCTTCAGCTCGCCGACAATGTCGTCCCACAGCTCGCGGGGCAGGTCATGCCCCATACCGTCGAACAACACCAGCCGGGCGCCCCTGATGGCGCGCGCGATGGCCCGGCCACCGAAAGGGCGCATCAGCCTGTCGGCCTTGCCGTGGATCACGACGGTCGGAACGTTGATCTGTCGGTCGTAGTCGAGCAGGCTGCCGCTGCCGAGGATCGCGGCGAAGTGGCGGCCGACGCCCGCCGGGTAGTAGGACCGCTCGAGCCCCTCGATCGCCTCCTCGCGGATGCGGTCCACGGGCGCCGGATACGCCGGGCTGCCGGTGATTCTGGTGACCCGGATGGCGTTTTCGACGAGCGCCTCGCGCGTCGCGTCCTTGGGTTTCTGCAGGATCGCGAGCAGTTGCTTCGCCCCCGGCGGCGGAAGCAGCGGCTGGTTGTTGCTCGAGAAGATGATCGCAAGAGTCTTGGTGCGTGGGCGGTGGCGGGCCGCGAACACCTGCGCGATCATGCCGCCCATCGAGGCGCCGACGATGTGCGCAGTGTCGATCTCGAGGTGGTCCAACAGCGCGGCAGCGTCGTCGGCCATGTCGTCCAGCGTGTACACCGCGGGGCTCTTCAGGCCGAGGAACGAGCGGACCATCCGCTTGGGCAGCGACATGCCGGAGTGGCCGCCCGTCACCTTGGTGGACAGGCCGACGTCGCGGTTGTCGTAGCGGATGACGCGCAGGCCCTGGTCAACGAGCTTCTCGCAGAAGTCGGTGCGCCACAACAACAACTGCGCGCCAAGACCCATGATCAGCAGGACGGCGGGATTGTTGGGGTCACCCATGTCCTCGTAGTAGATATCCAGATCGCCCGATTCAGGCCCAATGTCGCCACGCACGTGGCTCCGTGCTGTGCCGGTACGGATGTCGATGTCTGCTCCTGGAGGCTCGTCGGTCACGCCTCGACTTCTTCCGAGTGCTCGCGGCTGACTTCGACCATGAAGTTAGCGAAGTATCCGGTCAACTGCGGGTCGGACATCATCTGCCACTTCGGCGCGAGCAGCTTCATGTAGCGCTCGACGTAAAGGAACTGCTTGCCGATCAGCACCAGCTCACGCGGCAGCTTGACGTCGTAAGCATCGGCCAGCTTCGACAGCTGGCGGCCGATGTCGGCGTAGGACATGTCGCCCAGCGTCGACATGGTCAGTGGCGTGGCGAACTTCTCCAGGTCCTTCGCGGCCTGCGCCTCTGGTTTGATGTTGCCCACCGCACCCATCATCACGACGATCTTGCCCGCGGTGGCATGGTCCTTCTTGACCAGCAGCGCGTACACCAATTCCCTTAGCAGCCAACGTGTCCGGGGGTCGATGCGGCCCATGATGCCGAAGTCGAAGAACACGATCTTGCCGTCGGAGTCGACGTATAGGTTGCCTGCGTGCAGGTCGCCGTGGAACAGGCCGTGCCGCAGCCCGCCCTCGAAGACGCTGAACAGCAACGCCTTCACCAGCTCAGTGCCGTCGAAGCCGGCCTTACGGATGGCCGCGGCGTCGTCGATGCGGATGCCCTGGACGCGTTCCATCGTCAGCACCCGCGCGCAGGTCAGGTCCCAGTAGACCTGCGGCACGCGGATGTTCTTGCCGAGCGGCGAGGCGTGCATATGCGACACCCAGGCATCCATCGACTGCGCTTCGAGCCGGAAGTCGAGCTCCTCGGCCAGGTTGTCCGCGAAGTCGGCGACGACGTCCTGGGCGGACAGCCGCCGGCCGAGCTTGGCCAGCTCGACGATCTGCGCGCCGCGCTTGAGGATCTGCAGGTCTGCCGCGACGCGGCGGCGGATGCCCGGTCGCTGGATCTTGACGACGACTTCTTCGCCGCTGTGCAGGGTCGCGTAGTGCACCTGCGCGATCGAGGCCGATGCAAACGGCGTCTCGTCGAACGTCTTGAACAGGTTCGAGGGTTCGTCGCCGAGCTCTTCCTTGAAGAGCTTGTGGACCTCGTCGGGGTCGGCGGGCGGGACCGCGTCGAGCAGGCTGCGGAACTCCCGGCTCATTTGTTCACCGAAGGCGCCCGGACTGGACGCGATGATCTGGCCGAATTTGACGTAGGTGGGGCCAAGGTCGGCGAACGTCTGCGGGATCTGCTTGATGATCTTCTGCTGCAACGATCCCTTACCGGCGAGCTTGGTGACGACCCGCGCGCCGGTGCGGGTTATCTGCCAACCCGTCGCGCCGATGCGGGCGGCCTCGACCGGCAGCGGCACCCGGTCCAGCTTGGCCACCTCGCGGTGTTTAGTCGTACTCATGGTTGCAGTGTCTCAAACGGCGGGTTGACGAGTCTAAATCGTGTGCACCGGGTCACAGGTGGCTCCGAAATTGTCCGTCAGCGCCTCGACGATCGGCCGCCATACCGGCGCGGGCAAATCATGGCCCATCCCGTCGACGACGACGTAGCGTGCGTTCTCGATCACCCTGGCGACGTTGCGACCGTTGCGGGGCCGCACCATCGGGTCCTTGGATCCATGGATGACGACCGTCGGCGCGCTAATGCGGCGGGTATAGCGCATCAGGCTGCCGGTGCCGAGGATGGCATCGAACTGGCGCAGCATGCCCTGCGGGTAGTCGCCGCGGGCGGTCAGCTCCTCGACTCGGCGGCGCAGTTGGTCAACGGGCGGAAGGAAATTCGGGCCGTTGATGATCGAGATGTTGCGCACCTCGTTGGCGAGCTTGTCCTCTGCGGGTGCGTCCTTCTTCGGTGCATCGAATGCCAGCCGGATCACGCGCCACTTCGGAATCGACGACATCGGACTGCCCGAGCTCGTCATGATCAGGCCAAGTGATTGGACACGTTCGGGATGGCTACCCGCTAGCACCTGGGCGATCATCCCGCCCATCGAGGCGCCCACCACATGTGCACGCGCGATGCCGAGGTGATCGAGAAGGCCTTTGACGTCCTCGGCCAGATCCACCAGCGTGTACGGCACAGGGCTGCCGCGACCGACGAGGTACCTCAGCACTCGCGGGTAGACCGAACCCTTGGCGCGCAGGCCATGCATCTTTGTCGACAGGCCGGTATCGCGGTGGTCGAACCGGATCACCCGGTACCCGCGCTCGACCAGGCGCGCGCAGAAGCCGTCCGGCCACATCGGCAGCTGCGCGCCGACGCCCATGATCAGCAGGACCGGCGGCGCTGCAGGATCGCCGAGGTCTTCATAGAAGATCTCGATGCCCTCGCCGCACGCCGCGGTCCCGCTTCTGGTTTGCACTTCGTTCTGTTTACACCGCCGCCGGTTTCCACGGCTTGATCCATTCTGTTGGTTCCCAGCCTTCGATGCCGGCCACCAATTCGTAAAGCGTTGCACCGTCGATGGATTCGCGGATGATGTCGGCGTGCCCGGCATGCCGGGCCAGTTCGTTGATCAAGTGGTGGATCACCCAGCGCACGGACCAGCTCTCAACGTCCTTGGGAAACCACGGCACGTCATGCGGCACCGGCACGGCAGTATCGAGATCGGCTGAAGCCAAGATCCGCAGCGTTTCGGCGTTCTGCGCCTTGAACTTGGCCAGCAGCTCCGACAGCGTCTCGTCCTCGCGCATCACGTGCTCGTCTTGATAGCTGGCCACGATTTCCTCGAACGGGCGGGTGTCCTTCGGCGGGAAATCCGGCGCCGCCGCGACGCGCTCCATCCACGACCGCTGTACGCCGGTGGCGTGCTTGATGAGGCCGCCAATCGACAGCGCGCTCACTGTCGGCTTGGACCGGGCCTGTTCGTCGGACAGTCCGAAGGCCACCGCGGGATACGAGCTGTGGTGGTATTCGAGGAACACCCGCAACGCGTCACGCTCGTCGCCGACGACGGGAGCTTGTCCTGGCATGCCTACTTCTCCTTCTTGTTGGTTGTGTGTGCGTAAAGATCGCGAATACAAGCAATTTCGGCGCCGTGGTGGATGGCTTCGCGGTTGATATGGAGGATAAGTTCTGCCATCGAGTGCTCTGCCCACGGACCTTCTTTCGGGCCGATCGGACGCGCCAGGTCCTGGTCATCCAGGCCGTGGACGCCGGCGAGCCAGTTCTTGTAGGCGTCGTCGAGCTGCTGCACGGCTGCCTTCGCATCGGTGGCGTAGTGCCATGATTCGTAGTCGGCAGGCGGGCCGCCGAAATGAGAATGATTGCGCATCGCGAAGACGCCGACGATGACGTGGGCGAGCCGCCACGCGATCGTCGTGAACGGCGCAGGCTCCGGCTGCGGATACGTGAAGTCGATGCCGCCGTCGGGATGCACCGTCCAGCAGTTGGGCACCGGCTGCCAGAAGTACTCCTCATCGGTCAGCCCCTCGAGACGAGGCCGCAGTTGGTTGGTCCAGTGATAGTCGAGTTGGTCGGCCAGTTGGGTGGTCAATTCGCTCATGGGTACAGCCTGACAGGGATATAGGACAGGTTCTGTCCTATGACTGTGCCATGGTGGTCTGGTGTCCGAAACGACGAGCCGGGTGCTGCAGCTGCTCGGGTTGCTGCAGGCGCGCCGGGTGTGGACGGGGGAGGAGCTGGCCGAGCGGCTGGCGGTGACGACGCGCAGCGTGCGCCGCGACGTGGAGCGGCTGCGTGACCTCGGCTATCCCGTGCACGCCAGCAAGGGCCACGGCGGGGGCTACCAACTGGGCGCGGGCGCCGCGCTGCCGCCGCTGCTGCTCGATCCCGACGAGGCGGTCGCCATGGCGGTGTGCCTGCGACTGGCTGCGGGTGGCAGCGTGGCAGGCGTCGGCGAATCGGCGTTGCGCGCGCTGAGCAAGCTCGACCAGGTGATGCCGGCGCGGCTGCGGTCACAGGTCGCCGCCGTACACGACGCGACGGTGACACTGCCGTCGAACTATTCGGACTCACCCGTGGAACCCGAGGTGCTGATGACGCTGGCGCGGGCGTGCCGCGACCGCGAGCACGTCACGCTTGATTACGTCTCGCGGGCAGGCGACGCGACCCAGCGACGGCTGGAGCCCTACCAACTGGTGACCACCGGCAGGCGCTGGTATCTGCTGGCCTACGACCGCGATCGACAGGACTGGCGCAGCCTTCGGTTGGATCGGATGGCTGATGTGCGTGCGCTCAGCACTACGTTTACGCCCCGACAAGCGCCCGAGGCGGCGGCGTACGTGCGGCGCTCGATCAGCTCGTCGCCGTACCGCTACATTGTCCGAGTACGCTATCAAGCCCCTGAACACGTTGTGGCGCAGCACTTTTCTCCTGCGTCTGTGACGATCGAGGCCGAGGGTCCCGATGCGTGCATCGTCACCGCGGGTGCCGACGATCCGCAGCGCATGGTGTTCTATCTGGCGCTGCCGGGTTGCGAATTCGAGGTGCTGGAGCCGCCCGAGGTCATCGCGGCGGTCGGATCACTCGCCGAGCGGTTACGCCACGCGGCGGGTTAGGCGGTGATACCGAGGCGGTCGGTGAGGAACAGGAACGCCGCGGCGAAGTCGTTGTCGGCGGTGGCGCTGCGGACCTGATTCCAGTTCACCTGTTCGCGCACGGCGCGCACGCCGGGCAGCAGGGCCGCGAAGTCGCAGTGATGTTCGCTGAATGACGACAGCTTCTCGGACATCACCTGAGTGGGCGGCAGCACCGGCATCGCGATCGCGAGCACCTCGACCACGTCGGCACCGCGGATAGTCGCTATGTCGACCGGCACGCCGTTGAGGCGGTGCAGTACGTCCACCACCACGCCGCCGGTGCAGGCCTTGAACAGCCAGTCTTCCGGCGGCCGGTCGATGCGGAAGCCGGCCTCCTCCAGTGTCTTGGCGGCGGTGTCGGCATCCTCCTCGGCGACAACGAAGTCGACGTCGTGCACTGGCTCAGGCCCGCCACGAACCCACAGGGCGTAGCTGCCCGCGAGCGCGAACTCGGGGCCCTGCGCCTTCAGCGCCGACGCGGCTCGCTTGAGCGCGTCGCGCAACTCGTCGTTTCGGGCAGGTACATCGGAAAGCGTCATCGTGGGTACTTGAGTACCCATGCGGATGGCAACCTTCAACATCCTGCACGGACGCAGTGTTCACGACGGGGCGGTGCAACTGGACAGGCTCGTGGACTCCGTCAAACAACTGGACCCCGACATCCTGGCGCTGCAAGAGGTCGACCTGGAACAGCCGCGCTCGGGCAATGCGGATCTGACCGCGGTCGCGGCGGAGGCGATGGGGGCGGTCAGCCACCGGTTCGTCGCCGCGATCTCCGGTACTCCAGGAGCGACGTGGATGGCGGCGACCGGTCGCGAGCAGCCGGGCACCGCGGCCTACGGCATCGCCCTGCTGTCGCGGTATCTCGCCGAGAGCTGGCAGGTCGTGCACTTGCCCCGCATCCCAATGCGTTTCCCGATGTACCTGCCGGGACCGCGGCGCGTCCAGGTCGTGCATGAGGAGCCGCGGGCGGCGATGGTCGCCCGACTGGATACACCGCTCGGGCCGCTGACTGTCGCCAACACTCATCTGTCGTTCGTGCCCGGCTGGAACCGGGTGCAACTGCGTCGACTCATCCGCGACCTTCGCGGTTTTCCCGGCCCGCGGGTATTGATGGGTGATCTCAACATGGATGCGCCGACGCCCCGGCGCTGGACCGGGATGTCGGCGCTGGGGGACGCGACGACGTTCCCGGCCGATGCGCCCCGCGACCAGCTCGACCACATCCTGACCGACGACCGGAGCTTGCGTGTCGACGAATGCTCGTCGCCGCGGCTGTCGGTCTCGGATCATCGTGCGTTGGTCGTCGACATTTCACGGGTGTGAGGCTGTCGACAACCGCAGGATCTGATCATCGGACGCCGCAACGGTCTGTGATCGCCGTAGGGTTTTGGCGTGCACGTCATCTCCGCGGAGTCGACGGAACGTTTCGTCGGTCCCGCCGACGACCCGCTGCAACTAGTGCGGGTCAACTACACCGGCGGCGTCGGCGAAATCCAGGTTGAGGGCGACGGTCTCGCGGGTTCGGCCAAGGCTGGGCCGGGCGACGGAACCGTCGAGGTACCGGTTCGGGTCGAGCGGCCAACGCCGGGAGAGCAGCGGACGGCCCGCGCCGGCGACGCGTCGTTTGTGTTCACCGTCGCCGAGCCCGGCTGGACCATGTACATGATCAGCCACTTCCACTACGACCCGGTCTGGTGGAACACCCAGGCCGGCTACACGAGCGTGTGGAGCGAGGATCCGCCGGGCCGCTGTCGCCAGACCAACGGTCTCGAACTGGTGCGCGCGCACCTCGAGATGGCCCGTCGCGAGCCGGAGTACAAGTTCGTGCTGGCTGAGGTCGACTACCTCAAGCCCTACTGGGACACCTATCCCGAGGACCGCGACGACCTGCGCCGGTTCATCGCCGACGGTCGCGTGGAAGTGATGGGCGGGGCATACAACGAGCCGAACACCAACCTGACGAACGCCGAGACGACAATCCGAAACTTCGTGGCTGGCATGGGTTTTCAGCGTGACATCATGGGCGCCGACCCGCGGACCGCGTGGCAGCTGGATGTGTTCGGGCATGATCCGCAATTCCCGGGGATGGCTGCCGATGCCGGCTTGACGTCGAGTTCGTGGGCCCGCGGCCCGCACCACCAATGGGGTCCGGTCGCAGGCGGCGGCGATCCGCGTCGCATGCAGTTCTCCAGTGAGTTCGAGTGGATCGCGCCGTCTGGACGCGGGCTGTTGACGCACTACATGCCCGCCCACTACTCCGCAGGCTGGTGGATGGACTCGTCGGCAACGCTTGCCGAGGCCGAACAAGCGACGTACGAATTGTTCGCGACGCTGAAGACGGTTGCGCTGACGCGCAACGTGCTGCTGCCCGTCGGCACCGACTACACGCCGCCGAACAAGTGGGTCACCGATATCCACCGCGATTGGAATGCGCGCTACACCTGGCCTCGGTTCGTGTGCGCCCTGCCTCGGGAGTTCTTCGCCGCCGTGCAAACTGAACTGACGGAGCGCGGTGTTGAGGCGTCGCCGCAAACCCGCGATATGAACCCGATCTACACGGGCTGCCACGTGTCCTACATCGACACCAAACAGGCCAATCGAGCCACGGAGGACGCGGTGCTCGACGCCGAACGGTTCGCCGTGTTCGCCGGTCTTCTCGGCGGCGCGACGTATCCGCACGCGGCGTTGGCCAAGGCGTGGGTGCAACTGGCCTACGGCGCGCACCACGACGCGATCACCGGATCGGAATCCGATCAGGTTTACCTCGACCTGCTCACCGGGTGGCGCGACGCATGGGACCTCGGCACCACAGCCCGCGACAACGCGCTGCAACTGCTGTCCAGTGCGGTCGACGGCTCGGTTGTGGTGTGGAACCCGTTGGCGCACAAACGCTCCGATGTGGTGACCGCGCGGCTGTCGCGTCCTGCTGGGGCGGGAGTGCGCGTCCTCGACTCTGAAGGTGGCGAACTCGCCGCGCACGTCGAGCACGGTGGGCGGTCGATCAGCTGGCTGGCTCGCGACGTGCCGTCGGTGGGCTGGCAGTCGTATCGCTTCGCTAGCGGCAGGTCCTCTGGCTGGGAACCTTTGGCCACCGACGAGATTCGCAACGACCACTATCGGCTGTCGGTTGACCCTGCGCGGGGTGGTGGGGTCAGCTCGCTGGTCGAGGTAGCGTCCGGGCGCGAGCTGATCGCCGACGGCAGGGTCGGCAACGAGTTGGCCGTCTACGACGAGTACCCGGCGCATCCGCAGGCCGGCGAGGGCCCCTGGCACCTGCTGCCGAAGGGGCCCGTCGTCGCCTCGTCCGCGGAAGCGGCCTCGGTGCAGGCGTACCGCGGACCGCTGGGAGAGCGACTGATCATCGATGGCCGCATCGGTGATGTGTTGCGCTACAAGCAGATCGTGACGTTGTGGCATGGTGTGGCCCGCGTGGACTGCCGCGCCACCATCGACGAGTTCACCGGCGAGGACCGCCTGCTGCGGCTGCGATGGCCGTGCCCGGTGCCGGGTGCACTGCCGGTCAGTGAGGTTGGCGACGCGGTGATCGGGCGGGGTTTCGGTCTGTTGCACGACAGCCGAGCGGGCCGGCCGGCGACATCGGGCCAGCGCGCCGAGGAGGCTGTCGACTCCGCGCAGCACCCATGGACGTTGGACAACCCGGCCTACGGCTGGTTCGGGCTGTCCTCTGCGGCGCGCGTACGCGTCGGCGAGGCCGTGTGTGCAGTGTCGGTTGCCGAGGTCATCTCGCCGACGGAATCAGTCTCGGCTCCGCTCGCGCGTGCGCTGATGGTGGCGCTCGTCCGGGCAGGCGTGACCGCGACATGCAGCAGCGCCGACAAGCCGCGCTACGGTGATCTGACCGTCGACTCCAACCTGCCCGACGCACGGATCGCTTTGGGCGGTCCTGACCAAAACGCTTTCACCGCCGCGGTTCTCGCCGACGCCGAGCCTGTCTACGCCGAGGAACTGAAGCGGCAGCTCTACGCGAGTGGCACGGCACGGGTGTGGGTGCCCGCGGTGTCGACGTTGGCCGACCAGTGGGTGCCAGGGGCGGACCTTCGCGGTGTGCGCGCGCTGCCGGTGCTGATCGTCGCGGGCGCTGAGCTTGAGGAAGTCGTTACCTCCGTTGTCGACGATCTCGCCGACTTCGAGATCGTTGTCGAGCAGGCGGTGGCGTCCGCGGTGGAGCCGTTCGAAGCGCGCACCGTCGCGGTGCTCAACCGCGGAATGCCGGGCTTCGCCGTCGACTCCGACGGCACGCTGCACATGTCGTTGATGCGCTCATGCACAGGCTGGCCGTCTGGCACCTGGATCGATCCGCCGCGGCGCACCGCTCCGGATGGCTCGAACTTTCAGCTGCAGCACTGGACACACACCTTCGATTACGCGCTGGTGTCCGGCGAGGGAGACTGGCGACAAGCGGATATCCCCGCTCGCAGCGCCGAGTTCTCCCGCCCGCTCTTGACAGTTGTCGAAAACCATGGCGCAGCAGGCGGTTTGCCCCCATGGGGATCGCTGCTGGAGATCGAGCCGGCGGGCAAGGTGGCGCTCGGCGCGCTCAAGGCCGCAGGCAATCCGCTGGCCGCAGGCAGCGGACAGCAGGTCGATGCGGCCGACGGCGTCGCGGTCCGACTCATCGAAACCTGTGGCGCCACCACCGATGTCGTGGTCCGTTCCGGTTTGCGCCGCATCTCGGCAGCCTCACGCGTCGACCTGCTCGAGCAGCCCCGGGTGCAAGGACTCGCGGCGGACAGCTTGACGCTGCACGGCTATGAGATCGCCACGGTGTTGACGCGGCTCAACATGCCGCAGGTGCTCGAGGCCGACCACGCCGTGCTCGCGCCCGAGGCCGAGGCGGCGCAGCCGCTCTACGCGCGCTACTGGCTGCATAACCGCGGTCCCGCCGCCCTTGGCGGCTTGCCTGCCGTCGCGCACCTGCATCCGCAGCAGGTCGAGGCGGAGCCGAATTCGCAAGTGTCGCTTCGGCTTACGGTGGCTACGGATACCAGCGACGCGGCATTGCATGGCAAGGTGCGGCTGCTCTGCCCCGACGGTTGGAGCGCCGACCAAGATGAGTTGTCGTTCGTCCTGCCGCCGGGAGAGTATCTGGAGACCGACGTCGCGGTGGCAGTGCCGCCGCAGGTGCAGCCGGGGCTGTATCCGCTGCGCGCCGAACTGGCGGTGACGGGAAGTGATGCGGCGTCGATACCGCCATCGTGGCGGCAGGTGGTCGAAGACGTGTGCGTGGTGTCGGTCGGTGCCACGGACGAGCACGTGCTGCGGCTGGTCAGCGACCCCGAGCCCATCGAGGTGTCGGCAGGCGAGACAGCCCAGCTGGCGGTGACGGTCGGCACCGACGCACATGTGGACCTTGCGGTCGAGGCGCATCTGATCAGCCCGTGGGGGACATGGGAGTGGATGGGGCCCGCCGCCGTCGGCCGCGAATTGCCCGCTCGCGCAACGGTGCAGCTGGCGTTCGACGTCGCGCCGCCGGCATGGGTGCAACCCGGAGAGTGGTGGGCGCTGATCCGAATCGGTTGCGCCGGCAGTCTGGTGTACTCACTCGCGGTGAAGGTGACGGTCCGATGACTACGACCGTGGCAGCAACCGTCGGCGGCGTGCCGGTGCGGGTCGACGAGGTCGATGCCCGCGAAGACCGGTTGCGCGCCTCTCGGCTGGCATCGTCGCTGCCGCGTCCCGGCACCAGCGAAGGCAGGCAGCTGCGCCGCTGGCTGACACAGCTGCTGGTGACCGAGCGGGTGGCCGCCGCGGAGGCGGCGGCGCGCGGGCTGACCCCCGAGGGGGCGCCGAGCGAGGATTCGCTGCTGCCGGACACGACGACCCGGTTGGAGATCGGCAGTGTCGCGGCGTCGGTGCTTGCCGATCCGCTGGCGCGCGCATTGTTCGTGAATGTGACCGCCGCGGTTGACATCACCGACACCCAGGTGCGCGACTACAGCGAGCGCAACCCGGGGCGGTTCGGCAGTGATACGGAGATCGCCGATCATCTGCGGGGCGCGGCCAAGCGCCGGGCGTTCCGGCTGTGGCTGGACGCCCGATGCGCCGAATTGGTCGAGCTCGCACCGGGTTACGAGCATCCCGGCGACCCGCGCCAGCCCGACAACACCCACAGGCACTGATGAACCTCACGCTTGCGCTCGACATCGGCGGCACGAAGATCGCCGCGGGCCTCGTCGACCCCGAGGGGACTCTGGTGCATCAAGCCAAGCTGCCAACGCCCGACGGTGACGCCGAAGCAGTCTGGGCGGTCGTCGACACGTTGGTCACCGGGGCCCTCGCGCAGGCAGGCGGCCAAGTGCGTGGCGTCGGCATCTCCTCGGCAGGACCTATCGACCTGCCGACCGGAACCGTGAGCCCGATCAACATCATTGAGTGGCAACGGTTTCCGATCGTCGAACGGGTGTCGACACTGACCGGGGTGGCCGTGCGTCTTGGCGGCGACGGGTTGTGCATGGCGTTGGGGGAGCGGTGGCGTGGTGCGGGCCGTGGCGCCCAGTTTCTGCTCGGCATGGTGGTGTCGACCGGTGTCGGTGGTGGGCTCGTGCTCGACGGGGCGCCCTACGACGGGCGGACAGGCAACGCAGGGCACGTCGGCCACGTCGTCGTCGACCCCGACGGAGGCCCGTGCACGTGCGGCGGCCGCGGCTGCGTCGAAACGATCGCCGCCGGACCGCGGATGGCGCAGTGGGCCCGCGAGAACGGATGGGACGCCCCGCAGGAGGCCGACGCGAAAGAGCTGGCCGACGCCGCGAACGTCGGCAATACGGTTGCGCTGCAAGCATTTCGGCGCGGCGCGACCGCCGTGGCGGCGATGATTGCGTCGGTGGGCGCGGTGTGCGACCTCGACCTCGTCGTCATCGGCGGCGGCGTGGCCAAATCCGGTGCGCTGCTGTTTGATCCGCTGCGCGAGGCGCTGGCGTCCTACGCGCGGCTCGACTTCATCCGTGACGTGCGGGTCCTGTCGGCGGAACTCGGCGGCGACGCGGGCCTGGTGGGGGCGGCAGCTCTCTTCGACGCCTGAGAGGATGTGCGGGCCATGTGCTTTCGGCCCCAATCACACAAGCTCTGCAGGGCAGGAGCCAGTGTCATGCCGTACTCAGAAATCGAATAATGCACACAAGGCGGGACGGTGCCCGCGTCATGGCGGTCGAGGATCCCGGCGTCGACCAGGTCATGAAGATGGCGGATCAGCATGCGCTCGGTGATGTCGGGGATGCTGCGGCGTTTACCAACCCACTCGTCGCCAAGCTGCCCGATGAGCCCTATCGCATCTTCCGCAGCGGCGGCAGCCGGCTGCTCGGTGCGTTGATGCCGTTCTGGTACATCGGCACACTCGTCGCGTTGGTCGCCGGCGCCGTCGTATCTGGCAACGTGCTGGCGCTCGCCGCCGTCGCGGTGATGGCGGTGGCCCTGCTGTTGACGGTCTCCGTGCTCGTCCCGATCAACAACCGGATCGGCGCGTGGCGCTCCGAAGACGATGTGAACCGTGACCTGGCCAGCCGATGGGACCGGCTGCACTGGGTCCGGGTGGGCCTGCTCGCGACGTTGTTCGTCGCGCTGACGGTCGGCATGGTCGCTTAGCGCACGTTCGAGGGCCGGCGAGGGTGCGCGAAGTGCTCACGTTTTGCGGCGTGTCGGCGGGCAGACGCGCACGCTCGGCGCCGAAGTCGCACCGTTTTGGCTGATCGGCGGGTGGCAGGCTATTCTTGACCAGTTCCACCGAAGACCGTCGGTCACCGAGAAATCGGTTGAAGGTCCGGGATTGCCCCGGCGGCCCACGCAGGAGGACGAGGCTAACGCTTATTTCAGTGCGCCCCGACCTGTCTGCGTCGGGGCGTTCGTCATTTCCGGCCCTCGTGCGGCTCTGAAGCGGGACAACCAGATACCAATCACGAGGAGGCAATGCATGGCCAAGGCTGACAAGGCCACCGCGGTCGCCGACATCGCCGAGCAGTTCAAGGATTCGACGGCCACGCTGGTCACCGAATACCGCGGGCTGACCGTCGCCAACCTCAAGGACCTGCGCCGGTCGCTCGGTGCCTCAGCCACCTACACGGTTGCCAAGAACACGCTGGTCAAGCGTGCCGCGGCGGAGGCTGGCATCGATGGGCTCGACGAACTGTTCGTCGGTCCGACGGCGATCGCGTTCGTCAAGGGTGAGGCCGTCGACGCCGCCAAGGCGCTGAAGACCTTCGCCAAGGACAACAAGGCGCTGGTCATCAAGGGCGGCTACATGGACGGCCGCGCGCTCAGCGTTTCCGAGGTCGAAACGATCGCCGACCTGGAGTCGCGTGAGGTGCTGCTGGCCAAGCTGGCCGGCGCGATGAAGGCAAACCTGTCCAAGGCGGCTGGCCTGTTCACCGCGCAGCAGGCGCAGGCAGCCCGGCTGTTCGCGGCCCTGCAAGAGAAGAAGACCGCCGAGGCGCCCGCCGACGCAGCATCCGAGAGCCCGGCGCCGTCCGACGACGCCGCTGAATAGACCCACTACAAATCCCAGACGTAAGTAAGTAAGTAAGTAAGGAAGGACCAAAATGGCCAAGCTGTCCACTGACGACCTGCTCGACGCGTTCAAGGAACTGACGCTGCTCGAGCTCTCCGAGTTCGTCAAGAAGTTCGAGGAGACCTTCGAGGTAACCGCCGCCGCTCCGGTCGCCGTTGCGGCCGCTCCCGGTGCTGCCGCTGGCGCCCCCGCCGAGGCTGCCGAGGAGCAGTCTGAGTTCGACGTCATCCTCGAGGGTGCCGGCGACAAGAAGATCGGCGTCATCAAGGTCGTCCGCGAGATCGTCTCCGGCCTGGGCCTCAAGGAGGCCAAGGACCTGGTCGACAGCGCTCCCAAGCCGCTGCTCGAGAAGGTCGCCAAGGAGGCTGCCGAGGAGGCCAAGGCCAAGCTCGAGGCCGCTGGCGCGTCGGTCACCGTCAAGTAGCATCCGACTTCCGTCGGCGTAGCCGACAAATATGCAGCTGTGGGGCGGACCTGGCAAACAGGTCCGCCCCACAGCTGTGTCTAGGGAATGTCTGGGGTCAGTCACAATGTGACGCAAGACGAGTGTCGTGGTCAGAGGGCGTAAGCTACAGTGACTCAAGCCACAGGCGGGAGCCATGTGGCGTGGGGCTGAATATTTGGCGGAAGGATCGCGCGTGGGCATCGGAATTCAAGTAGAAGGACTGACGAAGTCCTTCGGGGCCCAGCGAATTTGGGAAGACGTCACCATGGAGATCCCGGCCGGTGAGGTCAGCGTGCTGTTGGGCCCGTCAGGTACCGGTAAATCGGTCTTCCTGAAGTCTCTGATCGGTCTGCTGCGCCCCGAGCGCGGCAAGATCATCGTCGACGGCACCAACATCATCGAGTGCTCGGCCAAGGAGCTCTACGAGATCCGCACGCTGTTCGGCGTCATGTTCCAGGACGGCGCGTTGTTCGGCTCGATGAGCCTGTACGACAACACCGCGTTCCCTCTTCGTGAGCACACGAAGAAGAAGGAAAGCGAGATCCGCAACATCGTCATGGAGAAGCTCGAGCTGGTCGGCTTGGGCGGAGATGAGAACAAGTTCCCCGGCGAGATCTCCGGTGGTATGCGTAAGCGCGCCGGCCTGGCCCGCTCGCTGGTGCTCGACCCGCAGATCATCCTGTGCGACGAGCCCGACTCCGGTCTGGACCCGGTCCGTACCGCGTATCTGAGCCAGCTGCTGATCGACATCAACGCCCAGATCGACTGCACGATCCTGATCGTCACGCACAACATCAACATCGCCCGCACCGTGCCCGACAACATGGGCATGCTGTTCCGCAAGCACCTGGTCATGTTCGGCCCCCGCGAGGTCCTTTTGACCAGCGACGAGCCCGTGGTCCGGCAGTTCCTCAACGGCCGTCGTATCGGCCCGATCGGTATGTCGGAGGAGAAGGACGAGTCGACGATGGCCGAAGAGCAGGCCATGGTCGATGCCGGTCACCACGACGGCGGTGTCGAAGAGATTCAGGGCGTGCCCCCGCAGATCCAGGCAACCCCCGGCATGCCCGAACGCCAGGCTGTCGCTCGTCGTCAGGCCCGTGTTCGCGAGATCATGCACACCCTGCCGCCGTCCGCCCAGGAAGCCATCCGCGACGACCTCGAAGGCACGCACAAGTATGCGGCCAGTGAATTCGGTGAAAGCGCCACGGCGCGGCACCGGTCAGCCGACGACGACGCGCCAACCGGCCGGATCCCGGTAGCCGAGGAGCGCTAGCCTTCGGATATGACCACCCAGCAGAAGGTCACCTTCTGCCGGATTTGTGAGCCGCTGTGCGGCATGATCGCGACCGTCGACGACGGTCGGCTGGTGTCGCTGCGGCCCGATAAGGACCACCCACTCTCGGCCGGCTTTGCCTGCCAGAAGGGCATCGCGTTCACCGAGGTCGTCAACGACCCCGACCGCGTCACCACTCCGCTGCGCCGCACGGCCGACGGCCGATTCGAACCCGTCGGCTGGGACGAGGCGATGTCCGACATCGCTTCTCGGCTGACCGACATTCACCGCAGGCACGGCTCTGGCGCGATCGGCTGGTACTACGGCAACCCGGGCGCCTTCAGCTATTCACACACGCTGGGCCTGGCGATGTTGATGAACGCGTTCGGCCCGCGCCTGCACGTCTTCACCGCCGGGTCGCAGGACGTCAACAACCGCTTTGTGGCCAGCCAGATGTTGTACGGCTCGCCGCTGGCGTTACCCGTGCCGGACATTCCGCGTACCGATCTGCTCGTCGTGATCGGTGCGAACCCCGTGGTCTCGCACGGCAGCGTGCTGACCGTGCCGCGGATCAAAGACCGGATGCACGACATCGTCAAGCGCGGCGGCCGGGTACTCGTCATCGATCCGCGCAAGACCGAGACCGCGGCCCAATTCGAGTGGCTGGGCATCGTTCCCGACGGCGACGCCTTCCTACTGCTGTCTCTGCTTCATGTGTTGTTCGGGGAGAACCTCACCGATTCCGCCGCGCTGGCCAGGCAGGCCGATGGCGTTGCGTGGCTGGAACAGTTGACCAGACGGTTCAGCCCCGAAGCCACTGCGCCGCAAACGGGCATCGATCCCGACACCGTGCGCGCGCTGGCGCGCGACCTCGCGCGAACCCCGCGGGCGGCCGTATACGGCCGGGTGGGCACCAGCACGGGTGAAAACGGCACTCTCACAACATATTTGCTCGATGCAGTGAACCTGGTTGCCGGCAACCTCGATGCCCCCGGCGGCAGCATGTTCGGCACCTTCGGGATTCCAGGCGAACGGTGGGGGATGAAGGCCCTCGGCGCGCTGTTGCGAACCAGCTACAGCCGCAGGCGGTCGCGGATCGGTGGCTTCCCATCGGTGCTGATGTCTGAACCGGCGGGGCTGATGGCCAAGGAGATCACCACGCCAGGGCGGGGGCAGGTACGCGCGCTGTTCGTCAGCGCAGGCAACCCGGTGCTATCGGTACCCAACGGCAATGAATTAGAGACAGCGTTGGAGTCCTTGGAGTTGATGGTCGGGATCGACATCTATGTCAACGAGACGCTCGCCCACTGTGACTATGTGCTGCCCGCCGCGACGATGTACGAACGCGACGATTTCCCGTTGCCCTTCCAGACGCTGCAGCCAACGCCCTTCCGTCAGACGACCGAGGTCGTGGTCGCGCCGCCCGGTCAGGCTCGCGCTGAGTGGGAGGTGATCGACGACCTCACCCGCAGGATGTGGCGGCGCGCACCGGGACTGATTGCGCTCGCGGTAGCACGAAAGGCACTGGCGCTCTTCGGTATTCGGCTGACCCCACGGTTGCTGGTGGACGCCGTGATCCGGCTGGGTGAGGGTGGCGACCGCTACGGGCTGCGTCGCGGCGGCCTGACCTTCGCGCGGCTTGCCGCCGATTACCCACACGGCAAGGTGCTCGCGCGCAACCTGCGCGACGGCGTACTGCGCAAGGTGGTCGTGTACCGCGGCGGCCGCGTGCGGCTCCGGCATGACGAGATCGCCGCCGAGGTCGACGCGCTGTGGCGCAGACAAGTGCCTGACGGATATCCGCTGCGGCTGATCGGCATGCGCGAGACGCGTTCGGAGAACTCGTGGATGCACAACTCGCCGCTGCTGATGCGCGGCGATCGCGTCCAGGCCGCGCGCATGCACGTCGACGACGCGGTCGCGGTCAACATCGTCGACGGCGACCGGGTGCGGATCGCCTCGCCGCACGGAGAGATCGAACTGCCCGTCATCGTCACCAAGGACATCGTCGCCGGCGTCGTCGCAGTGCCGCATGGCTGGGGCCACAAGGGCACCGGCAGTTGGCAGGTTGCCAACGGAGCGGGCGGCGCCAACGTCAACCAGCTGATGTCCAGCGCGCCGGAACATTTGGAGAAGCTGGCAGGCATGGCCCGGTTGACTGGCGTCCCTGTCCGCGTCGAGCGGGCAGCCGTCAAATCCGCTGCGCCACCCCGGCAGTAACCGCGTCATCGAGGAACTCGGGCGGTATCTCGGGCCATTCGGGACGCCACCAACCGGACCGCTGATCGGCCTGCAGCTCCGAAAGCGTTGCGGCGACATAAGGACCACCGTCGACGAGGTAGCGCAGCATCCTCAACTGTGCGCATTGGGCTGCGACCGCGGCGATCGTGGCCTTGGCCTCGTCGACGTGTCCGGCGGCCGACAGGCTCGCACCCAACAGTCGACGCGCCCGCAACAACGCCTGTGGTCTGACCGGTGACGAGGTTCGATCGACCCATCCCTGCGCCCATCGGCAGGCCAGCTCTTTCGACTCCTGATCGTCGGCGCCCATCAGCACCCGGATCGCCGACGCCTCCTCGAACTGGACGGTGATCTCGTCGATCGCGTCGACGGGCTGGCGGCGGCTTTCATACGTGGTCGTCGGCCACGGGTCAGCATCTGGGTGCGGCGCAAGGCCGAGCCGGGTGCGTTCGTGTTCGGCCATCGCCCGCAGCCGGTTCAGCGACAGCGCCCGCGCGACGCGGATGGCCTCGTCGAGCCGTTGCCCCGCGGCGTGCCGATCGCCCTGCAGCGCCTTGATTCTGGCGGCGATCACGTAACGCGCGATCTTGAAATCGACCGAGCCGCCCTCCGGGCCGACCTTGTAGCCTTCCTCGAGCAGGCGGGCAGCTTCGTCGAGATCGCCTCGCTCGTAAAGCAATTCGCCCAGCGCCGAGCTCGCCAATCGGGCCGTGTAGGAATGACTGCCGCCCGACCGCTTTGCGATTTTGAGAGCCTTGCGGAAACAGGCTTCCGCCGTTGGGATGTCGAGCATCAGTCGATGCGCGAGCCCCGTGTAGCAGAGCCCGTGAACCATGTTGAAGCTATCGCCGTTGCGCTCGGCGTAGGGTGCGGCCCACGCCTGGATGCGGTTCACCTCGTCGAGGTTGTAGTGATAGGCGGCGGCGAAGGTGGACACGGTCGCCGCAACGGCTACGGCGAAGGGCCGCTGTGTTTCTCGACGTTCCAGACAGGGCCCGATGTGCTCGTCGATGCCTGCGAGACGGTCCGAGCGCAGGTCGGCCACTCCTCGCACGACCCCGGCTTCCGCGCGCATGTCGACGATCTCTTCGTCGGTGATGCCGTACTTCGTCATCCGGGCTTCCATCAGCTCCAGCGCCTGTTCGGCGGCTGGGATGCGGTGCAGCACGATGTTGGCCCATGCCAGCGCAAGCTGAAGCCGCGGATCAGAGCGCACCACCGCGGAGGGCAGTTTGCCGATCAACCCGATCAGCGTGGCCATTTGCGATTTCGCCACCAGATCGATGCCGTGGTTCTCGACGAGCGTCACGGCGCGCTCGTCATCGCCCGCTGCAAGCGCGTGATCGACTGCCTCACTGACCATTTGGTGATCGGCGAACCACGTGGAGGCCGCCCGGTGCAGCCGAACGACCCGCTGCGGGTCGCGGCCGAGCCGATGCTGCAGGAAGTCACTGAACAGTTGGTGATAGCGGAACCACTGTTCGTCGATCCGGTGCAGGAACAGATCGCGTTCCTCGACCAACTCGAGCATCGCCTGCCCGTCCGGCACGCCGGACAATGCCGACGCGAGGTCGCCGCAGATGCGTTCGGTGATCGAGGTGGCCAGCAAGAAGTCGAGCATCGACGGTTCCAGAGTGTCGAACACGTTCTCGGCAAGGAACTCGCTGATCACATGGTGGCGGCCGGTCATCGTGTCGATCAACTGCACGGGATCGTCGCGCCCGCGCAGCGACAGCGATGCCAGCTGCAGTGCGGCGACCCAGCCGTCTGTCTTGGCCGTCAGCTCCTCGACGTCGGCGTAGTCCAGATCCAGCCCACTCAGGTCGACGAGGAAGTTCTTTGATTCGGCCACGTCGAAACGCAGTGCGGTGGCGTCGATTTCGAGGAGTTCGTCTTGCATTCGCATCCTGCTCATCGGCAGGCCGCTCTGGCTGCGGCTGGTCACCACGACGTTCAAGTCATCGGAGGCGTAGACGAGCAGGTAGAGCAGCGCCCCGATGGTCGCGGGGTCGGTGACGCGCTGCCAGTCGTCGATCACCAACGTCATGCGTGTGCCAGTCTCATGGATCTCGTTGATCAACGACGTCAGCACGTAGCGCTCGGCCTCGTCGTCGTGTTCTTGAAGTACCTCGCCGAGCTCGGTTGCCAGGGCGGGCGTTACGGCTCGGATGGCCTCGATCAGATGGGACAGGAACCACACGACGTTGTTGTCGTCGTGGTCGACGGTCAGCCATGCCACCGCCACACCCTCGGCGGTCAGCAGCTTCGCCCACTGCGCGGCCAGCGTGCTTTTGCCGAATCCGGTCGGGCCGTGAATCACTGTGAGTTTCTTGGTGTTCCCGGCTCGTAGGACCTCGATCAACCGGGCGCGGTCGACCAACGCCTTCGTCGACACCGGTAGTTGGAAACGGGTGGCCGGCACAGGCGGTGTCAGTGTCCGCGCCGGGTACGAACCCGACGGTGTGCCGGGTGAGCGGGGCGGGTTGTACCGGATTGTGGGCGCCGGTATCGGCACGGGCATGTCGTCGACCGGCAACCCGTGCATCCGCTGCACCTCGCGCAACTGCTCCCCGAATTCCTCCGCGGTCGAAGGGCGGTCTTCGACATTGCGCGACATCGCCTGTTCGATCACCGCGCAGACGTCGGCGGGCAGACCGGAGTCGCGCATGTTCGGGATGGGTTGCTTCGTTATCCGAAGGAACTGGGCGACCATCTGCTCGCCCTGGCGACGCTCGAACACCGCGTGCCCTGTTCCTGCGCAGAACAATGTCGACGCCAGGCTGTAGACATCGGACGTGACGTCCGGCGTTTGACCGAGCAGCACCTCTGGAGCGGTGTATGCCGGTGAACCCATCACCGCTCCGTCCGCGGTCTCGAATCCGCCGATCACCCTGGCGATTCCGAAATCTGTCAGCTGTGGCTCGCCGTACTCGGTGAGAAGGATGTTCGCCGGTTTGACGTCACGGTGTACCGTCCCGCGGCGGTGCGCGGTTTCCAACGCGCCGGCCACCTTCACCCCGATATGAACGGCGTCGGCCCACCCCACCGGCCCGTTGTTGTGGATCTTGGCTTCCAGCGAACCGTGCGGGTGGTACTGCATCACGATGTACGGCCGGCCGGTGGCGGTGGTCCCCACCTGGAAGATGCTCACGATATGCGGGTGGCCGGACAGCTTGCCCATCGCGAGTTGCTCACGCACGAAACGTTCGACGTTGTCGGGCTCGAGATCTGCGGTCAGCACCTTCACCGCGACCGTCCGATCGAGTTCGGGCTCGCTGCAGCGATACACCACGCCGAAGCCGCCGCGGCCGATCTCCTCGGGATCTTCGAAACCGGCAGCCACCAACTCCGCCGGTACTCCGGCGTACGCATCCGCCTGCGTCGGCATCGGGTCGCTGCGTGCCATCGGTCGTCTCGATATCGCTGCGTCATGACGTCGCCATGGCTGCTGACCTGAGCATAAACCGATCGCGGCAACGCCGACTGCGGATGCGCGGTGGAGGGGACCGACGGCGCCCAAGCCCACGTGCTGCCGACACCCGCGCCGAAGCTGTCCCCACGCCCTGTGCGGAGGACCCGTCGGCGACCACCACCGCAACCGCGACGTGTGCGGTCGCCTCGCAAACCCAGATTTAACGCAAAACTCCACAGCCAACACGGCGTTATCTCTTGACGGAAAGGGTTCGACGGGCCAATCTGTTGGGCAGCATGTGTGCACGGGTTAAGGACGCCAGCCAGCGCCCGGTGACTCCTGCGTGCGGTGGTTGAGGAATACGCCGTCCTGCGGTACTGTTGGACGTTGCGCTGGCTGCATCCTGCCCACCTAAACCCGCACCTGACACCGATGTCCTAGCCTGAGCCCCGCTCAGTGATCTAGTCGCGTGCCGTGCGTCCGGGAAGTTTGTGGTCTCGAGAGGCCAGCCGAACCGACGCAGATAGAGCGACTAAAGGACAGGCCACCGCCTGGCACCAAACCGTCGCATGAGGTGCTGGAAGGATGCATCTTGGCAGGGTCCCGCCAATCCAAGTCAGCAGTAGATACCACTAATAGTTCCGTCCCAGGCGCACCAAACCGAGTCTCTTTCGCCAAGCTCCGCGAGCCTCTCGAGGTTCCGGGGCTACTTGACGTTCAGACCGAGTCGTTCGACTGGCTGGTCGGGTCCGATTCGTGGCGCGAGAAGGCCAAGGCCCGCGGTGACGTCAACCCAGTGGGCGGCCTCGAAGAGGTGCTCGCCGAACTGTCGCCGATCGAGGACTTCTCCGGCTCGATGTCGCTGTCATTCAGCGACCCGCGCTTCGATGAGGTCAAGGCTCCGGTCGACGAGTGCAAAGACAAGGACATGACCTACGCGGCTCCGCTGTTCGTCACCGCGGAGTTCATCAACAACAACACCGGTGAGATCAAGAGCCAGACGGTCTTCATGGGTGACTTCCCGATGATGACCGAGAAGGGCACCTTCATCATCAACGGCACCGAGCGTGTCGTGGTGTCCCAGCTGGTCCGCTCGCCGGGTGTGTACTTCGACGAGACCATCGACAAGTCCACCGAGAAGACGCTGCACAGCGTCAAGGTGATCCCCGGCCGCGGCGCGTGGCTGGAGTTCGACGTCGACAAGCGCGACACCGTTGGTGTGCGCATCGACCGCAAGCGGCGCCAGCCGGTCACCGTGCTGCTGAAGGCGCTGGGCTGGACCAACGAGCAGATCGTGGAGCGCTTCGGCTTCTCCGAGATCATGATGGGCACGCTGGAGAAGGACAACACCGCAGGCACCGACGAGGCGCTGCTGGACATCTACCGCAAGCTGCGCCCGGGCGAACCGCCAACCAAGGAGTCCGCGCAGACCCTGCTGGAGAACCTGTTCTTCAAGGAGAAGCGCTACGACCTGGCTCGGGTGGGCCGCTACAAGGTCAACAAGAAGCTCGGCCTGAACGCCGGGCAGCCGATCACCAGTTCGACGCTGACCGAAGAGGACGTCGTCGCGACCATCGAGTACCTGGTGCGTCTGCACGAGGGCCAGACCTCGATGACGGTCCCCGGCGGCGTCGAGGTGCCGGTGGAGACCGACGACATCGACCACTTCGGCAATCGTCGTCTGCGTACCGTCGGCGAGCTGATCCAGAACCAGATTCGGGTCGGCCTGTCCCGCATGGAGCGCGTCGTGCGCGAGCGGATGACCACCCAGGACGTCGAGGCGATCACGCCGCAGACCCTGATCAACATCCGTCCCGTCGTGGCGGCGATCAAGGAGTTCTTCGGCACCAGCCAGCTGTCGCAGTTCATGGACCAGAACAACCCGCTTTCCGGTTTAACCCACAAGCGCCGTCTCTCGGCGCTGGGACCGGGCGGTCTGTCCCGTGAGCGCGCCGGCCTCGAGGTCCGCGACGTGCACTCCAGCCACTACGGCCGGATGTGCCCGATCGAGACGCCGGAAGGCCCGAACATCGGCCTGATCGGCTCGCTGTCGGTGTACGCGCGGGTGAACCCGTTCGGCTTCATCGAGACCCCCTACCGCAAGGTCAACGACGGTGTGGTCTCCGACGACATCGAGTACCTGACCGCCGACGAGGAGGACCGCCACGTTGTGGCGCAGGCCAACTCGCCGATCGACGAGAAGGGCCGCTTCGTCGAGGAGCGCGTCCTCGTTCGCCGGAAGGGCGGCGAGGTCGAGTACGTCTCCTCGACCGAGGTCGACTACATGGACGTCTCGCCGCGCCAGATGGTGTCGGTCGCGACCGCGATGATCCCGTTCCTCGAGCACGACGACGCCAACCGTGCCCTGATGGGTGCCAACATGCAGCGCCAGGCGGTTCCGCTGGTGCGCAGCGAGGCCCCGCTGGTCGGTACCGGTATGGAGCTGCGCGCCGCGATCGACGCGGGCGATGTCGTCGTCGCCGATAAGGCGGGCGTGATCGAAGAGGTCTCGGCTGACTACATCACCGTGATGGCCGACGACGGCACCCGGCACACCTACCGGATGCGTAAATTCGCCAGGTCCAACCACGGCACCTGCGCCAACCAGCGTCCCATCGTGGACGCCGGGCAGCGTGTCGAGGCGGGTCAGGTCATCGCCGACGGCCCCTGCACCGAGAACGGTGAGATGGCTCTCGGCAAGAACCTGCTCGTGGCGATCATGCCGTGGGAAGGGCACAACTACGAGGACGCGATCATCCTCTCCAACCGCCTGGTCGAAGAGGACGTGCTCACCTCGATTCACATCGAGGAGCACGAGATCGATGCCCGCGACACCAAGCTGGGCGCCGAGGAGATCACCCGGGACATCCCGAACGTCTCCGATGAGGTGCTGGCCGACCTCGACGAGCGCGGCATCGTCCGCATCGGCGCCGAGGTCCGCGACGGCGACATCCTGGTCGGCAAGGTCACCCCGAAGGGTGAGACCGAGCTGACCCCGGAGGAGCGGCTGCTCCGCGCGATCTTCGGTGAGAAGGCGCGCGAGGTCCGCGACACGTCGCTGAAGGTGCCGCACGGTGAGTCCGGCAAGGTCATCGGCATCCGGGTGTTCTCCCGCGAGGACGACGACGAGCTGCCCGCGGGCGTCAACGAGTTGGTCCGCGTCTACGTCGCACAGAAGCGCAAGATCTCCGACGGCGACAAGCTGGCCGGACGCCACGGCAACAAGGGCGTCATCGGCAAGATCCTGCCCGTCGAAGACATGCCGTTCCTGCCCGACGGCACCCCGGTGGACATCATCCTGAACACCCACGGTGTGCCGCGTCGGATGAACATCGGCCAGATCCTGGAGACCCACCTCGGGTGGGCAGCTAAGGCCGGCTGGACTATCAAGGATGAGGCCGGTTCTCGTCCAGCATGGGCAGCCAACTTGCCCGAGGAGATGCTGGACGTCGAGCCGAACAGCATCGTCTCGACGCCGGTGTTCGACGGTGCCCGCGAGGCCGAGCTTCAGGGTCTGTTGGCCTCGACGCTGCCCAGCCGCGACGGCGATACGTTGGTCGACGAGGACGGCAAGGCGAAGTTGTTCGACGGCCGCAGTGGTGAACCGTTCCCGTACCCGGTGACGGTCGGCTACATGTACATCCTCAAGCTGCACCACTTGGTGGACGACAAGATCCACGCCCGCTCCACTGGCCCGTACTCGATGATCACCCAGCAGCCGCTGGGCGGTAAGGCGCAGTTCGGTGGCCAGCGGTTCGGTGAGATGGAGTGCTGGGCCATGCAGGCCTACGGCGCGGCGTACACGCTGCAGGAGCTGTTGACCATCAAGTCCGACGACACCGTCGGCCGGGTCAAGGTGTACGAGGCGATCGTCAAGGGCGAGAACATCCCAGAGCCGGGCATTCCGGAGTCGTTCAAGGTGCTGCTCAAGGAGTTGCAGTCGCTGTGCCTGAACGTCGAGGTGCTGTCTTCAGACGGTGCAGCGATCGAGATGCGCGACGGCGACGACGAGGACCTGGAGCGCGCTGCTGCGAACCTGGGAATCAACTTGTCCCGCAATGAATCTGCTTCTGTTGAGGATCTTGCGTAATTGCGGCGGAGCCGCAGCGCTATTGGTTACTAATCCCGAAAGGGGAAAGGGAGTTACGTGTTAGACGTCAACTTCTTCGATGAGCTCCGGATCGGTCTTGCCACCGCCGACGACATCCGTAACTGGTCGTTCGGTGAGGTCAAGAAGCCGGAAACCATCAACTACCGCACATTGAAGCCGGAGAAGGACGGCCTGTTCTGCGAGAAGATCTTCGGACCGACTCGCGACTGGGAGTGCTACTGCGGCAAGTACAAGCGCGTCCGCTTCAAGGGCATCATCTGCGAGCGCTGCGGCGTCGAGGTCACCCGCGCCAAGGTGCGTCGTGAGCGGATGGGCCACATCGAGCTGGCCGCGCCCGTCACGCACATCTGGTACTTCAAGGGTGTTCCCTCGCGCCTCGGCTATCTGCTGGACCTGGCGCCCAAGGATCTCGAGAAGATCATCTACTTCGCGGCCTACGTGATCACCGCCGTGGACGACGAGATGCGCCACAACGAGCTGTCCACTCTCGAGGCCGAGATGGCCGTCGAGCGCAAGGCCGTCGAGGATCAGCGCGACGCCGATCTCGAGGCCCGGGCGCAGAAGCTCGAAGCCGACATGAAGGAGCTCGAGGACGAGGGCGCCAAGTCCGACGTCAAGCGCAAGGTTCGCGACGGCGGCGAGCGTGAGATGCGTCAGCTCCGCGACCGCGCCCAGCGTGAGCTGGACCGGCTCGAGGAGATCTGGACCACCTTCACCAAGCTGGCTCCCAAGCAGCTGATCGTCGACGAGGTGCTGTACCGCGAGCTCGTCGACCGCTACGGCGAGTACTTCGAGGGCGCCATGGGCGCGGAGTCGATCAAGAAGCTCATCGAGACCTTCGACATCGACGCCGAGGCCGACAGCCTGCGCGACACCATCCGTAACGGCAAGGGCCAGAAGAAGCTTCGTGCTCTCAAGCGTCTGAAGGTCGTCGCGGCGTTCCAGTCCAACAGCAACTCGCCCCTGGGCATGGTGCTCGACGCCGTACCGGTGATCCCGCCGGAACTGCGTCCGATGGTGCAGCTCGACGGTGGCCGGTTCGCCACCTCGGACCTCAACGACCTGTACCGCCGCGTGATCAACCGCAACAACCGGCTCAAGAGGCTGATCGACCTCGGCGCGCCCGAGATCATCGTCAACAACGAGAAGCGCATGCTTCAGGAGTCGGTTGACGCGCTGTTCGACAACGGCCGTCGCGGCCGGCCCGTTACCGGGCCGGGCAACCGTCCGCTGAAGTCGCTCTCGGATCTGTTGAAGGGCAAGCAGGGCCGGTTCCGTCAGAACCTGCTCGGCAAGCGCGTCGACTACTCCGGCCGTTCGGTCATCGTGGTCGGCCCGCAGCTCAAGCTGCACCAGTGCGGCCTGCCCAAGCTGATGGCACTCGAGCTGTTCAAGCCGTTCGTGATGAAGCGTCTTGTCGATCTGAACCACGCACAGAACATCAAGAGCGCCAAGCGGATGGTCGAGCGTCAGCGCCCGCAGGTGTGGGACGTTCTCGAAGAGGTCATCGGCGAGCACCCGGTGCTGCTGAACCGCGCACCAACGCTGCACCGCCTCGGCATCCAGGCTTTCGAGCCGATGCTGGTGGAAGGCAAGGCAATTCAGCTGCACCCGTTGGTGTGTGAGGCCTTCAACGCCGACTTCGACGGTGACCAGATGGCCGTGCACCTGCCGCTGAGTGCGGAGGCACAGGCCGAGGCTCGCATCCTGATGCTGTCGTCGAACAACATCCTGTCGCCTGCGTCGGGCCGCCCGCTGGCCATGCCGCGTCTGGACATGGTGACGGGTCTGTTCTATCTGACCACCGAGGTTCCGGGTGGCATCGGCGAATACACCGCCGCCGCCAAGGATCAGCCGGAGACTGGCGTGTACAGCTCGCCTGCCGAGGCCATCATGGCGATGGACCGCGGCGCGCTGAGTGTGCGTTCCAAGATCCGGGTGCGGCTGACGCAGCTGCGTCCGCCTGCCGAGGTCGAAGCCGAGCTGTTCGGCGACGAGGGTTGGAAGCCGGGCGACGCCTGGACGGCCGACACCACGCTGGGCCGGGTGCTGTTCAATGAGCTGCTCCCGCTTGGGTATCCGTTCGTCAACGAGCAGATGCACAAGAAGGTGCAGGCGCGGATCGTCAACGATCTGGCCGAGCGCTACCCGATGATCGTGGTCGCGCAGACCGTCGACAAGCTCAAGGACGCCGGCTTCTACTGGGCCACGCGTTCGGGTGTCACGGTCTCGATGGCCGACGTCATCGTGCCGCCGGAGAAGCAGGAGATCCTCGAGCGCTACGAGGCCGAAGCCGACCGGATCGAAAAGCAGTATCAGCGTGGCGCTCTCAACCATGAGGAGCGCAACGGTGAGCTCGTGAAGATCTGGCAGAAGGCCACCGAAGAGGTCGGCGAGGCGCTGCGGTCGCACTACCCGGCGGACAACCCGATCATCACGATCGTGGACTCGGGCGCGACGGGTAACTTCACGCAGACGCGAACGCTGGCCGGCATGAAGGGTCTGGTGACCAACCCGAAGGGTGAGTTCATCCCGCGGCCGATCAAGTCCTCGTTCCGTGAGGGCCTGACGGTGCTGGAGTACTTCATCAACACCCACGGCGCCCGAAAGGGTCTGGCGGACACCGCTCTTCGTACTGCCGACTCGGGTTACCTGACCCGTCGTCTGGTGGACGTATCGCAGGACGTCATCGTTCGCGAGACCGACTGCGAGACCGAGCGCGGCATCACGGTCACGCTGGCCGAGCTGCAGGACAAGTCTCTGGTGCGCGATCAGCACATCGAGACTTCGGCCTACGCACGGACTTTGGCCGCTGACGCGCTGGACGCGAAGGGCAACGTGGTCGTCGAGCGCGGTCACGACCTTGGCGACCCGGCGATCGAGGCACTGCTCGCGGCCGGCATCACCGAGGTGAAGGTCCGCTCCGTGCTGACCTGCACCACCGGTACCGGCGTCTGCGCGATGTGCTACGGCCGTTCGATGGCGACGGGCAAGCTGGTCGACATCGGCGAGGCGGTCGGCATCGTCGCCGCGCAGTCCATCGGTGAGCCCGGCACGCAGCTGACCATGCGTACGTTCCACCAGGGTGGCGTCACCGGCGGTGGCGACATCGTCGGTGGTCTGCCTCGCGTGCAAGAGCTGTTCGAGGCTCGTGTGCCGCGTGACAAGGCGCCGATCGCCGACGTCACCGGTCGCGTGCGCCTCGAGGAGGGCGAGCGCTTCTACAAGATCACCATCGTTCCTGACGATGGTGGCGAAGAAGTGGTGTACGACAAGCTCTCTCGTCGTCAGCGCCTGAAGGTGTTCAAGCACGAGGACGGTACCGAGCGGCTGCTTTCCGACGGCGACCACGTCGAGGTCGGCCAGCAGCTGATGGAAGGCTCGGCCGATCCGCACGAGGTGCTGCGTGTCCAGGGCCCCCGCGAGGTGCAGATCCACCTCGTCAAGGAGGTCCAGGAGGTCTACCGCGCTCAGGGTGTGTCGATCCACGACAAGCACATCGAGGTGATCGTCCGGCAGATGCTGCGTCGCGTCACGATCATCGATTCGGGTGCGACGGAGTTCCTGCCCGGCTCGCTGACCGAACGTGGCGAGTTCGAGACCGAGAACCGTCGGGTGGTTGCCGAGGGCGGCGAGCCCGCGGCGGGTCGCCCGGTGCTGATGGGTATCACGAAGGCGTCGCTGGCCACCGACTCGTGGTTGTCGGCGGCGTCGTTCCAGGAGACCACTCGCGTGCTGACCGATGCGGCGATCAACTGCCGCAGCGACAAGCTGAATGGTCTGAAGGAGAACGTGATCATCGGCAAGCTGATCCCGGCAGGTACGGGCATCAGCCGGTACCGCAACATCCAGGTGCAGCCGACCGAAGAGGCTCGGGCCGCGGCGTACACGATCCCCTCCTACGAGGATCAGTACTACAGCCCGGACTTCGGCCAGGCCACCGGTGCCGCAGTGCCGCTGGACGATTACGGCTACAGCGACTACCGCTAGTCACTCAAGAAGAGAGCCCTCGCCTTGTGCGAGGGCTCTTTTCTTTCGCCGAGGGTGGACTTATGACACGTCTGCGCCCCCAAATGCGTGGCACAAGTCCACAGTCGACGTGATGTGGGCGAACGCGGCGGTGTCGGGCCGCCTCACTAGACTCGACTCCGTGCTTATTGGATCCCACGTCAATCAAGACGATCCCCTGGCTGCGGCGGATGCCGACGGCGCCGACGTGGTGCAGTTCTTCCTCGGCAATCCGCAGAGCTGGAAGAAGCCCAAACCCCGCGAGGACGCGGAGGTGCTGAAGGCATCGAGCATGCCGCTGTACGTGCATGCGCCGTACCTGATCAACGTGGCCTCGGCGAACAACAGGGTGCGCATCCCGTCGCGCAAGATCCTTCAGGACACCTGCGACGCGGCTTCAGAGATCAACGCGACCGCGGTGATCGTGCACGGCGGCCACGCCGACGACAACGATTGGGAGGCCGGCTTCGAGCGTTGGCGCAAGGCGCTCGAGTATCTCGAAACCGACGTGGCCGTGTACCTGGAGAACACGGCGGGCGGCGACCATGCGATGGCACGGCATTTCGACACCATCGCCCGGTTGTGGGATCACATCGGCGACAAGGGCATCGGCTTCTGCCTCGACACCTGCCATGCCTGGGCCGCAGGTGAAAAACTCATCGATGCCGTCGAGCGGATCATGAGCATCACGGGGCGTATCGACCTCGTGCACTGCAACGACTCTCGCGATGCCGCAGGGTCGGGCGCGGACCGGCACGCGAATTTCGGCACCGGACAAATCGACCCGGAATTGCTGGTCGCGGTCGTCAAGGCCGCTGATGCGCCGGTGATCTGTGAAACCGCCGACGAGGGCCGAAAGGACGACATCGCGTTCCTGCGTGACCACTTGGAGTAACCCGGTCTGAATACTTTTCGATAAACGAACAGTTATCCAACCCGCGGTAACGCTGGAGTGAACTACGCTGAATTGAGTGTCGGCAGTTGACGACTCACCAATTGCGTTGGTCCGCCTCGAGGAAGCGCCCCCCACGCTCGAGCGGCGGCTGGTATTTACCCGCCGCATCGCGATCGCGACGTGGGCAGCAATCGTCGTATACCGCACTGTCACAACGGGGTTCGCATTCAACCGCGAGCTGTTGCTGCTCTACATCTGTACCGGACTGCTCGCGGCGAGCATCGGTCAGGGCCGTCGCATGCTCTACGTCGTCCGCGACTGGCTGCCGTTCGCGTTGGTGCTCGTCGCCTATGACCTGAGCAGGGGAGCGGCCATCCTGGTTGGACGGCCGACCATGTGGCACTGGCAGGTGGACGCGGATCGATGGATGTTCGCGGGCACGGTCCCCACGGTGTGGCTGCAGGAGCGTCTGAAGCTGCCCTACCCACCGTGGTGGGAGATCGTCATCAGCACCGTCTACATGTCGTTCTTCATCCTTCCCTACGTCGTTGCCGCGGTCCTGTGGCTGCGTGACCGTGCGGAGTGGAAGGCGTTCGTCCGGCTGTTCGTCGGGCTGTCGTTCGCGGCACTGATCATCTACACGCTGCTGCCCGCCGCGCCGCCATGGGCGGCGGCCCGGTGCACAGCCGCCGACGTATCCAGCGGGCCGTCGGGCCCGGCGTGCATGTTCGGCCCGGCGCGCGGCGTGCCCGATGGTGGGCTGCTCGGCGGCATGCACTCGACGCACGACGGCGCAAACAGCTGGGTTGAGAGGATCGTCGGGCGCGGCTGGGGAAAGCTGAACCTGCAGACCGCCAGCGCGCTGATAGACCAGGGCCAGGCGAGTGTGAACCTGGTGGCGGCCATCCCGTCGCTGCACGCCGCCCTCACCGCCGCAGTCGCGGCGTTCCTGTGGACCCGGGTCGCGCGGAAGTGGCGGCCGCTGCTGGCGGCTTACGTTGTGGTGATGGCGTTCACGCTGGTGTACACGGCCGAGCACTACGTCGTCGACATTCTTCTCGGCTGGCTACTGGCCGCCGTGGTGCTGCTGGCGATGCGGTGGTTCGAGGCCTGGCGCTCACGCCCGCGGAACGATATTACGGCTATTGTGCGACTGTCGTGAAACTGTAATATGGAGAAATGCCAGACACGCATGTCGTCACCAACCAGGTCCCGACCCTGGAGAACTTCAACCCCGCGACTTCGCCGGTACTCACCGAGGCGCTGATCCGCGAGGGTGGCGAATGGGGGCTCGACGAGGTCACCGAACTGGGCGCGCTCTCCGGCAGCAAGCAGGCACTCCGTTGGGGCGAGCTCGCCGACCGCAACCAGCCGATCCTGCACACCCACGACCGCTACGGCCACCGGGTCGACGAGGTCGAGTACGACCCGGCCTACCACGAGCTGATGAAGGCGGCGATCGGCCATGGTCTGCACGCGGCGCCGTGGGCCGACGACCGGCCCGGGTCGCACGTCGTGCGCGCCGCCAAGATGTCGGCGTGGACGCCTGAGCCTGGCCACGTCTGCCCGATCTCGATGACGTACGCCGTCGTCCCTGCGCTGCGCAACAACGCCGAACTGGCCGCTGTCTACGAACCGCTGCTCGCCAGCCGCGAGTACGACCCCGAATTGAAGGTGCCCGCCACCAAGGTCGGCATCACCGCGGGCATGTCGATGACCGAGAAGCAGGGCGGCTCCGACGTCCGCGCAGGCACCACGCAAGCCACGCCGAATGGTGACGGCACGTACAGCCTGGTCGGCCACAAGTGGTTCACGTCGGCGCCGATGTGTGATGTCTTCTTGGTGTTGGCGCAGGCACCTGGCGGCGTGTCCTGCTTCTTCCTGCCGCGGATCCTGCCCGACGGCAGCCGCAACCGGATGTTCCTGCAGCGGCTCAAGGACAAGCTGGGCAATCACGCCAACGCGTCGAGCGAGGTCGAATACGACGGCGCCACCGCGTGGCTGGTCGGCGAGGAAGGTCGCGGAGTGCCGACCATCATCGAGATGGTCAACCTGACCCGGCTCGACTGCACATTGGGCAGCGCCACCAGCATGCGCAGCGGCCTCACTCGCGCCATTCACCACGCTGCGCACCGAAAGGTGTTCGGCGCCTACCTGATTGACCAGCCGTTGATGCGCAATGTGCTCGCGGACCTGGCCGTCGAGGCCGAGGCGGCCACCATGGTCGCGATGCGGATGGCCGGTGCCACCGACGCCGCCGTGCGCGGCGACGACCGTGAGGCGCTGCTGCGTCGCATCGGGCTGGCGGCCAGCAAGTACTGGGTGTGCAAGCGCGCGACCCCGCACGCGGCTGAAGCGATGGAATGCCTTGGCGGCAACGGCTACGTCGAGGAGTCGGGCATGCCGCGGCTGTACCGCGAGGCGCCGCTGATGGGCATCTGGGAGGGCTCCGGAAACGTCAGCGCGCTAGATACGTTGCGCGCCATGGCAACTCGTCCCGAGTGTGTCGACGTGCTGTTCGACGAACTGGCCAAGACAACGGGCCAGGATCCCCGCTTGGACGCTCACGTCGACGCGCTCAAGCCGGCATTGGCGGACGTCGAGACCATTCAGTATCGCGCCCGCAAGGTCGCCGAGGACATCAGCCTCGCGCTGCAGGGTTCGCTGCTGGTGCGCCACGGGCATCCCGCGGTCGCCGAGGCGTTCCTTGCCACCCGGATGGGCGACGCATGGGGCGGCGCGTTTGGAACCATGCCAACGGGGCTGGATCTCGCACCGATCATCGAACGTGCAATGGTCAAGGGATGACGCACGCCATCAGGCCCGTGGACTTCGACAACTTGAAGACAATGACCTATGAGGTCACCGATCGGGTTGCGCGCATCACCTTCAACCGTCCTGAAAAGGGCAACGCGATCATCGCAGACACCCCGCTGGAATTGTCGGCGCTCGTCGAGCGCGCCGATCTCGATCCCAACGTGCACGTGATCCTGGTTTCCGGTCGCGGCGAAGGGTTTTGTGCCGGTTTCGATCTCAGCGCCTACGCCGAGGGGTCGTCGTCCGCCGGCGGTGGCAACCCGTACAAGGACACCGTGCTCTCCGGCAAGACGCAGGCCATCAACCATCTGCCGGATCAGCCGTGGGATCCGATGATCGACTACCAGATGATGAGCCGCTTCGTCCGCGGCTTCTCCAGTCTGCTGCACGCCGACAAGCCGACAGTGGTGAAGATCCACGGCTACTGCGTTGCGGGCGGCACGGATATCGCCCTGCACGCCGACCAGGTGATCGCCGCGGCCGACGCCAAGATCGGCTACCCGCCCACCCGAGTCTGGGGTGTGCCGGCCGCGGGGATGTGGGCGCATCGCCTCGGCGACCAACGCGCCAAACGTCTTCTGCTGACCGGTGATTGCATCACCGGTGCGCAGGCCGCCGAGTGGGGGCTCGCGGTTGAGGCGCCGGACCCGAGGGACCTTGACGAGCGCACCGAGCGCCTTGTCGAACGGATCGCGGCGGTGCCGGTCAACCAGCTCATCATGGTCAAGCTCGCGATGAACACCGCGTTGTTACAGCAGGGCATCGCGACCAGCCGAATGGTCAGCACGGTGTTCGACGGCATCGCACGGCACACGCCCGAGGGGCACGCGTTCGTCGCGCAATCGCGCGAGCACGGGTTCCGGGAGGCGGTCCGCCAGCGCGACGAGCCGTTCGGTGATTACGGCCGGAAGGCGTCCGGAGTCTAGGAAATGCCAACGCTCTCGCGGATGACGGCCCGGTCGGTCGTGCTGAGTGTGCTGCTCGGCGCTCATCCCGCCTGGGCCACCGCGAGTGAACTCATCAGGCTCACATCCGATTTCGATATCAGAGAGCCGACGCTGAGGGTGGCGCTGACTCGCATGGTGAGCGCCGGCGACCTGGTGCGCTCCGAGGATGGCTACCGGCTCTCCGATCGGCTGCTGGCCCGGCAGCGTCGCCAGGACGACGCGATCAACCCTCGGCTGCGGAAATGGCAGGGAACATGGACCACGCTGGTGATCACCCGCGTTGGAACCGACGCTCGCAGCCGTGCGATTCTACGAAACACACTGCAGGAGAAGCGGTTCGGCGAACTACGCGAGGGCGTGTGGCTTCGGCCCGACAACTTGGAAGTGGAATTACCTGCCGATGTCCTGGAACGGGTCCGCGTCCTTCAGTCACGCGATGACAACCCCGAGGGACTCGCCGCTCGGCTGTGGGACCTGCCCGACTGGATGCGCACCGGCCGCGATCTGCTCAACGAAATAGCAACGGCCGCAGATGTTCCCGGCCGATTCGTGGCGGCAGCAGGCATGGTGCGCCACCTGCTCACCGACCCGGTGCTGCCCGATGAGCTGCTGCCCGAGGACTGGCCCGGTGCGGCCTTGCGGGCGGCGTACGTGAACTTCGCCGCGGAACTGGTCGCGCGGCGCGATGGTATTGAATCTGTCGCTCACGCGACGGTGTCGAACTGATGGAGGCAACGTGACGAGCGATCCGGCGGGCAGGAGCGAATCGGGTGGAGTGCGGGTCGAGCGCAGTGGCCCGGTGACGACCGTCATCATGAACCGGCCGCAGGCGCGTAACGCCGTCAACGGTGCCGCCGCTGCGGAGCTGTACGAAGCATTCGACGAATTCGACAGGGATGACTCGGCCGCCGTCGCGGTGCTCTGGGGCGACAACGGAACGTTCTGTGCTGGAGCCGATCTCAAGGCGCTCGGCACCGCGGACGCCAATCCGGTACATCGCAGCGGCCCCGGCCCGATGGGGCCCAGCCGAATGGTGTTGTCCAAGCCAGTGATCGCCGCCGTCAGCGGCTACGCCGTGGCAGGTGGCCTGGAGCTTGCGATCTGGTGTGACTTGCGCGTCGTCGAAGAGGACGCCGTCTTCGGCGTGTTCTGCCGACGGTGGGGCGTGCCGTTGATCGACGGCGGGACAGTGCGCCTGCCGCGCCTGATCGGTCACAGCCGAGCGATGGACATGATCCTGACCGGCCGTGGCGTCGACGCGGCAGAAGCCCTTGAGATGGGGCTCGCTAACCGCGTGGTGCCCAAAGGACAAGCGCGCCAACGTGCGGAGGAGCTTGCCGCCGAGCTCGCGAAGCTGCCGCAGCAGTGCATGCGGTCGGATCGGCTGTCGCTGCTGAACCAATGGGGGTCATCGGAAGCCGAAGCCATGGACTTCGAGTTCGCCAGCATCTCGCGCGTCGCAGCCGAATCACTCGAGGGCGCATCACGATTCGCCGCAGGCGCCGGCAGACACGGCGCGAGCTCTTAACCTCAGCCCTTCGAAATCTTGTTGCCTGAACCGAGATCCTCGACCTTGGGCTCACCGGCCTTGTAGGTCACAGTGTTGTTCAGACCGACCACCGACAGCGCTTTGTCGACATTGTCGAACGTGATTTTGTTGTCGGCGCCGCCGATGTTCACGCTCGCGCAGGTGCCCTTCACGGTCAGCGAGTTGTTGGAACCGCCTACGTTGAGCGACTTCCCGTCAGCGCAGTCGATCTCGGCGGTGGTGCCGAACGACCCGTAATTGATCGTGTTGCCGACTTCGACCTGAGCGCCCGACGTACCCGCGGTGGCAAGCGGTGCGTTGGTGTCTCTTTTTTCCGAGTTGCAGCCTGCCAACCCGAGTACACAGGCCGTGACGGCAAGGCAGGCGGCGAAGCCATATCTCGGCATGTCAGGCAGCTACCCGATCGATCCGGTTGACCATCCCCAGCTCACGGCCGCGGTCCAATACGATGGGCTCACCGCTCTTGTACAACACCAGCTGGTCGCTGCCGTACACAGTGATGTCGTTGACGACGTTGTCGGCAATCACGGTGTTCGACGAGCCCTGCATGGTGACCCCCCAGCAGCTGCCCAGTGCGTACACGGTGTTGTAGCTGCCTAATACGAGCAGTGTGCCGTTGTTGCAATCCAACGTCTGCTGGGTGCCAACACCGGTGATGTGGGTATCCCCTTGGACGTGCGCACCGACGACAGCGTTATCGGCGCAATTACGTAAATACGGATTGCAGACGACCGGGTCCGGTTCCGCATTTGCGACGGGTGTCGCCGTCAGTGCGACCGGGAACGCAACCAGGCATGCCGCCAACGGACGGGCCACGGCTCTCCACATCATGGGGCTGAGCGTACGACGCTCACCGGTGGTCGTGGCGGTGGTTCGCACGAGTCGCCTTCGTTGAGCGTGCTGGGTAGCGTGATGACCGATGCGTTGGCGGGTTAACCCGGTTGCTGTCGTGGCGGTCATTGCGGTAGTGGCGGTCGCAGGGTGTTCTCAGACCGTCAGCGGCGCCGCGCGTCGGGCGCAATCCGGTGCGCCTGATCCCACGCGCAGCTACGGGTATGTCGACGACCGATGTGGATTGTTGGTCGACGGTTCAATTCAGCAGGCCATCGGCGCCGACCACATCGTGCGCCCCTACAGCGGCGCGGTCTGCCAGTACGTGTTGGCGCGCGGATCGGCGATTGTCGACGTGACGTTCTCTTGGTACGAGACAGGCACCCTCGACCGCGAACGCGCGCTCGCCACCGAACGCGGCGCGACGATCACCGAGAAGGTGGTCGAACGGCATCAGGCATACCTTGCGCGTCGCGACACCACGGGTGCGGCCTGCTCGGCCACTGCCGCCGCAGGCAGCGGCGTCCTCAGTTGGTGGGTGCAGTACCGCAACCAGCACAACGGCGATCCCTGCAAGGACGCCGAGAAGCTGCTCACCGCCACCTTGCAGTCGGACATGTGAGCATGGCTTTCCCAAGATCGCTTTCGACGTCCGTGGCTGCCCTTGCCGTGGCTTTCGTGGCAATGCTGCTCGCCGCGTGCGGCTCGTCGGATCAGTCAAAGGCACCCACCACGCCGGCGCCGCCGTCAGGCCTCGGCTTCCGCAGCGCCGACTGCAACGGCGTCACCGACGCCGACATCACCAAGGCCGCCGGCTCCTCGATGTTCACCAAGACGGTGGTCAGCGACGCCGGGTGCTTCTGGCAGGAGAACACCGTGCTGGGCACCTTCGGTCAGGGCATGGGCATCTCGACGTGGTGGTATCGCGGCAGCGATATGGACACGGAGCGGACGCTGGAACAGAAGGCCGGGCGTACCTTGACCGAATTGTCGATCGACGGCAACAAGGGCTTCAAGGCCTACGACGCGAACGCGTGCAGCATCTACGTGGCCAAGGGCACTGACGTCATCACGTGGTCGATCCAGACGATGAATCCGGCCATGCTGCCCGACCTGTGCACGATCACGGGGCAACTCGCCCAGGTCAGTCAAGAGCGCGTCAACTGACCACAGGGAAACTAGAGGTGTTAGTTTTCCCAGATCAGGTTCTGTTCGACGGAAGGAAACGGCACATGGCAGCTCCGTCAACGAGCGGCCGACGCGCCACGAAGCTCAGCCGCGACTCCATCGTCAACGCTGCGCTGACATTCCTCGACCGTGAGGGCTGGGACGCGCTGACCATCAACGCATTGGCCACCCAGCTGGGCACCAAGGGACCGTCGCTGTACAACCACGTCCAGAGCCTCGAGGACCTGCGCCGGACCGTGCGGATGCGGGTAGTCGGCGACATCATCGAGATGCTCACCACCGTCGGAGAAGGCCGCACCCGCGACGACGCGGTGACCGTGATGGCCAGTGCCTATCGGAGCTACGCACACCATCACCCCGGTCGATATTCGGCGTTCACCCGGATGCCGCTCGGCGGCGACGACCCGGAGTTCACCAACGCGACGCGGGCGGCGGCTGCACCTGTTATTTCTGTGCTTGCCTCGTACGGCCTTGACGGCGATGCCGCGTTCTACGCAGCGCTCGAGTTCTGGTCGGCGATGCACGGTTTCGTGCTGCTGGAGATGACCGGGGCGATGAACGGCATCGACACGGATGCCGTGTTCACGGACATGGTGATGCGGCTCGCGACCGGGATGGAGCGGCGATGAGCGCTAGCGCGAAGAGCAGAAAGCTCCGATGAGCGCTTGCGCGAAGAGCAGAAAGCTCCGATGAGCGCTTGCGCGAAGAGCTCATGGCTTGAGCTAGGGCTGACCTGCGAATAGGCGGTCCGGGACGGGTTTGGAGCGGTGCGCCAGCCCTGGTATCGTGGACGATCGTGCCTGGCAGATAAGGCGCTTGTCGACGTCAAAGTCACAAGCATGCCTGCACGCCGGGCCAATTCGCGTGTCCACGAAGCCTAGAGAAAATCTACGCGGCGGGCGCATGCGACACACCCGATCGCGGGGTACGTGAACGGGACATAACTGCAGTACAGAGACTTAAAGAACGAATAAGCAACACAGAAAGCCGGTAGATGCCAACCATTCAGCAGCTCGTCCGCAAGGGCCGCCGCGACAAGATCGCCAAGGTGAAGACCGCGGCCCTCAAAGGCAGCCCGCAGCGCCGCGGCGTGTGCACCCGCGTGTACACCACCACCCCGAAGAAGCCGAACTCGGCGCTTCGCAAGGTCGCGCGCGTCAAGCTGACGAGCCAGGTTGAGGTCACCGCCTACATTCCGGGCGAGGGTCACAACCTGCAGGAGCACTCGATGGTGCTGGTGCGTGGCGGTCGTGTGAAGGACCTGCCGGGTGTGCGCTACAAGATCATCCGCGGCTCGCTTGACACCCAGGGTGTGAAGAACCGCAAGCAAGCCCGCAGCCGCTATGGCGCGAAGAAGGAGAAGAGCTAATGCCGCGCAAGGGGCCCGCACCCAAGCGTCCGTTGGTCAACGACCCGGTCTACGGGTCGCAGCTGGTCACCCAGCTGGTCAACAAAGTTCTCCTGGAGGGGAAGAAATCGCTGGCCGAACGCATTGTTTATGGTGCGCTCGAGCAGGCCCGTGACAAGACCGGCACCGATCCGGTCGTCACCCTCAAGCGCGCTCTCGACAACGTCAAGCCCGCACTCGAGGTTCGCAGCCGACGTGTCGGTGGTGCGACCTACCAGGTTCCCGTCGAGGTGCGCGCCGACCGTTCCACCACGCTGGCGCTGCGCTGGCTGGTCAGCTTCTCGCGGCAGCGCCGGGAGAAGACCATGGTCGAGCGTCTGGCGAACGAGATCCTCGATGCCAGCAACGGCCTGGGCGCCTCCGTCAAGCGGCGTGAGGACACCCACAAGATGGCCGAGGCAAACCGCGCCTTCGCGCACTACCGCTGGTGATTCAGCCGCCTAGGGCGGTGTGGCCCGGGGCGCTGGGATGTCAAACCTGACAACAGCAACTATCAAGCGAAAGAGATGACTTCTGTGGCACAGAAGGACGTGCTGACCGACCTGACCAAGGTCCGCAATATCGGCATCATGGCGCACATCGACGCCGGCAAGACGACGACGACCGAGCGCATCCTCTACTACACCGGTATCAGCTACAAGATCGGTGAGGTGCACGACGGTGCCGCCACGATGGACTGGATGGAGCAGGAGCAGGAGCGGGGGATCACCATCACCTCCGCGGCTACCACATGCTTCTGGAACGACAACCAGATCAACATCATCGACACTCCCGGACACGTGGACTTCACCGTCGAGGTGGAGCGCAGCCTGCGCGTGCTCGACGGTGCCGTTGCCGTCTTCGACGGCAAGGAAGGTGTCGAGCCCCAGTCCGAGCAGGTCTGGCGCCAGGCCGACAAGTACGACGTGCCCCGCATCTGCTTCGTCAACAAGATGGACAAGATCGGCGCGGACTTCTACTTCTCGGTGAAGACCATGGAGGATCGCCTGGGCGCCAACGTCATTCCGATCCAGCTGCCGGTCGGCTCCGAGGGTGACTTCGAAGGCATCGTCGACCTGGTCGAGATGAAGGCCAAGGTGTGGCGCGGCGAGACCAAGCTCGGTGAGACCTACGAGACCATCGACATTCCCGCCGACCTGGCTGACAAGGCCGATGAGTACCGCACCAAGCTGCTCGAGGCGGTCGCCGAGACCGACGAGTCGCTGCTGGAGAAGTACTTCGGAGGCGAGGAGTTGTCGGTCGAGGAGATCAAGGGTGCGCTGCGCAAGCTCACCATCAACTCCGACGCCTACCTCGTGCTGTGCGGCAGTGCGTTCAAGAACAAGGGCGTCCAGCCGATGCTCGACGCCGTGATCGACTACCTGCCGTCTCCGCTGGACGTGCCGCCTGCCATCGGCCACGCACCCGGCAAGGAGGACGAGGAGATCACCCGCAAGCCGTCGGTCGACGAGCCGTTCTCGGCGCTGGCCTTCAAGGTGGCCACGCACCCGTTCTTCGGCAAGCTGACCTATGTCCGCGTGTACTCGGGCACCGTCGAGTCCGGTTCGCAGGTCATCAACGCGACCAAGGGCAAGAAGGAGCGTCTGGGCAAGCTCTTCCAGATGCACTCCAACAAGGAGAACCCTGTCGAGCGGGCCTCTGCCGGCCACATCTACGCGGTGATCGGTCTCAAAGACACCACCACCGGCGACACGCTGTCCGATCCCAACCAGCAGGTCGTGCTTGAGTCGATGACCTTCCCCGATCCAGTGATCGAGGTGGCCATCGAGCCCAAGACCAAGAGCGACCAGGAAAAGCTCGGTATGGCGATTCAGAAGCTCGCCGAAGAGGATCCGACCTTCAAGGTGCACTTGGATCAGGAGACCGGCCAGACCGTCATCGGCGGGATGGGCGAGCTTCACCTCGACATCCTCGTAGACCGGATGAAGCGCGAGTTCAAGGTCGAGGCCAACGTCGGCAAGCCGCAGGTGGCCTACAAAGAGACCATCAAGCGCAAGGTCGAGAAGGTCGAATTCACCCACAAGAAGCAGACGGGTGGCTCGGGCCAGTTCGCGAAGGTGCTCATCGACCTCGAGCCGTTCAGCGGCGAGGACGGTGCCACCTACGAGTTCGAGAACAAGGTCACCGGTGGCCGCATCCCGCGTGAGTACATCCCGTCGGTCGACGCGGGTGCCCAGGACGCCATGCAGTACGGCGTGCTCGCCGGCTACCCGCTGGTGAACGTCAAGGTCACCTTGCTCGACGGCGCGTACCACGAGGTCGACTCCTCGGAAATGGCATTCAAGGTCGCCGGCTCACAGGTGCTGAAAAAGGCTGCGGGACAAGCACAACCGGTGATCCTGGAGCCGATCATGGCCGTCGAGGTCACCACGCCCGAGGACTACATGGGTGAAGTGATCGGCGACCTGAACTCCCGCCGTGGTCAGATCCAGGCCATGGAGGAGCGGGCGGGCGCACGCGTCGTCAAGGCGCATGTGCCGCTGTCGGAGATGTTCGGCTACGTCGGAGACCTTCGGTCGAAGACCCAGGGCCGGGCGAACTACTCCATGGTGTTCGACTCGTATGCCGAAGTTCCGGCCAACGTGTCGAAGGAGATCATCGCGAAGGCGACGGGTCAGTGAGAATCGAGGGCCGCCAGGCCCGAGGCTCGGAGCTGACCCGGAGTCGAGCAATCGATCAAAGCGAAGGCGACGGGTCAGTGAGAATCGAGGGCCGCCAGGCCCGAGGCTCGGAGCTGACCCGGAGTCGAGCAATCGATCAAAGCTAAGGCGACGGGTCAGTAATCTGCCCTGCCGTCACCGCGGCGAGTAACAACTGCAAAGATCAACACTGCTTTACAACAAGCACTAACACAGTCCAGGAGGACCACACAGTGGCGAAGGCGAAGTTCGAGCGGACGAAGCCGCACGTCAACATCGGGACCATTGGTCACGTTGACCACGGCAAGACCACGCTGACCGCAGCAATCACCAAGGTGCTGCACGACAAGTACCCCGAGTTGAACGAGTCGCGCGCATTCGACCAGATCGACAATGCGCCTGAGGAGCGTCAGCGCGGCATCACGATCAACATCTCGCACGTCGAGTACCAGACCGAGAAGCGTCACTACGCGCACGTCGACGCCCCCGGTCACGCCGACTACATCAAGAACATGATCACCGGTGCCGCCCAGATGGACGGCGCGATCCTGGTGGTCGCGGCGACCGACGGCCCGATGCCGCAGACCCGCGAGCACGTGCTGCTGGCCCGTCAGGTCGGCGTGCCCTACATCCTCGTGGCCCTGAACAAGGCCGACGCCGTGGATGACGAGGAGCTCATCGAGCTTGTCGAGATGGAGGTCCGCGAGCTGCTGGCCGCCCAGGAGTTCGACGAGGACGCCCCGGTCATCCGCGTCTCGGCGCTGAAGGCGCTCGAGGGTGACGAGAAGTGGGTCAAGTCCGTCGAGGAGCTCATGGACGCGGTCGACGAGTCGATCCCGGATCCGGTTCGCGAGACCGACAAGCCGTTCCTGATGCCCGTCGAGGACGTCTTCACGATCACCGGCCGCGGCACCGTGGTCACCGGTCGTGTGGAGCGCGGCGTGGTCAACGTCAACGAGGAAGTCGAGATCGTCGGCATCCGTCCGGAGACCACCAAGACCACGGTCACCGGTGTGGAGATGTTCCGCAAGCTGCTCGATCAGGGCCAGGCCGGTGACAACGTCGGTCTGCTGCTGCGTGGCATCAAGCGTGAGGACGTCGAGCGCGGCCAGGTTGTGATCAAGCCCGGCACCACCACACCGCACACCGAGTTCGAGGGCCAGGTCTACATCCTGTCCAAGGACGAGGGCGGCAGGCACACGCCGTTCTTCAACAACTACCGTCCGCAGTTCTACTTCCGCACCACCGACGTGACCGGCGTGGTGACGCTGCCGGAGGGCACCGAGATGGTCATGCCCGGTGACAACACCGACATTTCCGTCAAGCTGATCCAGCCCGTCGCCATGGACGAGGGCCTGCGCTTCGCGATTCGCGAGGGCGGCCGTACCGTCGGCGCCGGCCGGGTCACCAAGATCATCAAGTGATCTGACCTCCGGCGCAGCCGGAGATGCACTGAAGTACCGCGAAGCGGCGCTCACCTTCGGGTGGGCGCCGCTTTTGTTTGGCTCGTTGTCGGGGTGCGGCCGAGCGACCGTCGGCGGTCCAGCGCTCCGTTGTGACACGTGTAACGGATGCGCTGATTGGGACGATGAACCTCCCGAAGGCCCTGGTAGGGCCGGAGAAGGGTTGGGGTTCCATGTTTCGTCGTGTCACTACGCTTGCCTGCGCAGCAGCCGCCGCCAGTGCTGCCGTCGTCGGCCTGTCGGCCGCCTCCGCTTCTGCCGATCCCAGCTGCCCCGACGTGCACTGGATCGGTGCCGCAGGATCCGGCGAGCGCGCAGGCGCCGACCTGACCACGTACAACGGCATGGGCCGAGTGGTCAACCAATCGATGTCCGATCTGTCGTCGCAATTGCAGCACGACGGTCGCACGATGACCGCTGAGGCCGTCGACTATCCGGCGGTGCCGGTGCCGGGTGACGACGGCGGGGTGGGCGCGTGGCTCGGCTTCATGGGCAGTGTCGACGCAGGCGCGAAGGCTCTCGGCGAGCAATACGCCACCTTCGTTGCGCAATGCCCGACCTCCAAAGTCGTGCTGGCCGGCTACTCGCAGGGCGCGATGGTCGTCCACCGGAATCTGGCTGCCCTTGCGGCAAGCCCTAACCTGACCGCGGTGCTGCTGATCGCCGACGGCGATCGGCGACCAGAAGACCCCACCCTGAACCTGGGTACCGCCAGTGGCATCCCACAGCATGGCAAGGGTGTCGCGCAGGATTGGCCGATCCTCGCGCACGCGCCTGCACCTCTTGCTCCAGAACTCGGCGCCCGCACCATCAGCGTCTGCAATCTCAACGACGCCGTGTGCGACTACGACGCTAACGCTGACGACTCCAAAGCCGCGTACGCGCGGCGCGTCGCCGTCCATACCAGCTATGGCGTCGGACAGACGCAGGGTTTGGCTTGGACCGCGCCGCTGTACTTCCTGCTCGGTCCGGCGCCGGCCCCGACAGCATCTCAGCTGCCGGGTCCGGACGCCCTCGCGATCAACAGCACGACCACCCCGGCGGGCAGCAGCAGCGCCGCCAGCACCACGACGATGGCGTCGATGGCACCGGCTGGCGACATCCCCACCCGCTGAAGCATCTCGAGCACCGTTCCCGATACCGCGACGCCAACTCCGGCGAGCGTGACCAACGCGGTCAGCGTGACGCCGGCGGCCTCCCCGGCGCGCTCGGTGCGCACAACTGCCTGAGTCGCCACTGTCGTGAACGCGTAGACCAAGCCGAGCGTTAGTCCGCACGCGCTCAACGCAGGCAGATAGACGACCCAATCACGCGATACCGCAAGGGCGCCCAACGAAATCGCCGCCGCGACGGTCGTCACGCCCATGACGAGCACCGGCGGCCGGCTGGCTGCAAGCCGACCCGCCAGCACGCCCCCCAACGCCGCTCCCGCCGATGGTCCGAGGAACGCTAAGCCCGCGGTCAACGGATCGAGTCCGCGCACCTGCTGCAAATACATCGTCGACAAGAAGATCGTCACGCCGTAGGCGATGTTCGCGACGGTGCCTGCGACGACCAAGACCGTGAACCGTGGGTTGCGCGCCAGCGACAGATCGACCAGTGGCCACTGCACACGGTTCTCGATGACGACGAACACAGCGAGCGCCGCGAGTGAGCACCCGAACGCGATGACCGTCGGCGCCGACAACCATCCCCACGTCGGAGCTCGGTCAAATGTCAACGTGAACAAGCCAATTCCGACGGTGATCAGCGCCAGCCCTGCGACGTCGATGCGACGCGGCACCGACTCGTCAAACGATTCCGTGATGAACCGCCACGCGATGACCAGCACGACGAGGGTGAGCGGTACGTTCAGCCAGAATATCCAGCGCCAGCCGATCGTTTCCGTGAGCAGCCCACCGATCAGCGGGCCCGCCGCATTGCCCAATCCCGCTATGCCGTAAGCCAACCCGATGGCATGACTGGCGCGCGCGGCCGGAAAGGCGTTCGTCAACACGCTCACAGATACAGGGAAAATCAGCGCGGCGCCCACACCCTGCAAAGCGCGAAAGGCGATGACGAGCCCCGCTGTCGGCGCCAACGCGCACAGTGCTGAGGCAGCCCCGAACAACGCGACCCCCGCCAGCAGCGCGCGCCTGCGGCCGAAGATATCGCCGATACGACCCGCGGGCACCATGAAGGCGCCTAGCGCGAGCATGTACACGCTGATCACCCACTGCAGGTTGGGCGTGGTGGTTTGCAGGTCGAGCGCCATCCGCGGAAGCGCGAGATTCATGGCGAAGTAGTCGATTTGCACGCAGAACAGCGCCATCGAGACGGCCGCAAGGATCAACCGGTAACGCACAGGCTCGCCCGTCAGGGTCACGGCCCGACGATACGGCTCGCAACCGCTCGATTGGCGCTAATCTGACACGCGAAGCTGGCAAACGACAGGAGCGTGGCAGATGTTAGGGCGATACATCAAGTCCCAAATCATGGTGCTCATCTGTGGCGGTCTCGTCGGTCCGATCTTTTTGGCCGTCTACTTCGGAACGGGTGAAAGCGTCTACTTGAAGTGGATGTTCTGGGTCGGCCTGCTCATCACCGCGGCGGATGTGCTGATCGCGTTGGCGCTGGCGAATTTCGGCGCAAAGTCGGACGCCAAGACTCAGGCGCTGGAACAGAGCGGCGTCCTGGCGCTGGCGCAGGTCGTCGGCATCCATGAGACGGGTACGCGCATCAACGAGCAGCCGCTGGTGAAGATCGACCTGCAGATCTCGGGGCCAGGCATCAACCCGTTCGCGACCCAGGACCGCGTCATCGCTTCGATCACACGGCTGCCGATGATCACCAGCCGTAAACTGGTCGCGCTCGTCGACCCCACCACCAACGAGTATCAAATCGACTGGGAGCGAAGCGCTTTGGTTGCCGGCGTGATGCCTGCGAACTTCACCATCGCCGAGGACAACAGGACTTACGACCTGAGTGGACAGGCTGGCCCGTTGATGGAAATCCTGCAGATCCTCAAGGCCAACGGCATCGGCCTGAACAACATGATCGACCTGCGCTCCAACCCTGCGGCCCGCGCACAGGTGCAGGCCGTTGTCCGCCGCGCCGCGGCAGCCCAGCAGGCCCCGGCCGCTCCTGCCCCTGCCGGGGCGCCCCCGGCGTCCTACCCGCCTGCGCCTGCTCCTGCGCCCGAGCCGACCACGGCACAGCGACTGCAGGAACTGGAGACGTTGCGCGCTACCGGAGCAGTCTCCGATGACGAGTACAACGCAAAGCGTCAGCAGATCCTGTCCGATCTGTAGCCGGATCGCAGAATCCGCAATACCGTTCACCGGCGTCGCATAGGCTTGTTGCGACTGTCATGACGGCGACGGAGCAACCTGAAAAGGTAACCGAAAAGGTCAGTCTCCCAACACTGACCGCGATGGTCGTCGGCTCGATGATCGGCTCCGGTGTCTTTCTGTTGATCTGCGTGTGTTCAGGCCCGCCGAGGCGGTGCTGTTCGGCGTGATCGTCGTTGGGGCGGTCGCAGGTGTGGTGTCCTTGGCGACTGGGGCAATCGAGATCTAGCGGCGCTGCTGCGGGAGAGGGGAAGACGTGATGAATGCGTCTGCCAACTATGGCGTGCACTCCGAGGTCGGCAAGCTGCGCAAGGTGCTCGTGTGTTCGCCCGGTTTGGCGCATGAGCGGCTCACCCCGACCAATTGCGACGAGTTGTTGTTCGACGATGTGCTGTGGGTGCAGAACGCCCGTCGCGATCACTTCGATTTCATCGACAAGATGCGCGACCGCGATGTCGAGGTGGTCGAACTTCACGACGTGTTGACCGAGACGATGAAGGACCCAGCGGGCAAGGCCTGGCTACTGGACCGCAAGATCGTCCCGAATGAGGTGGGTCTCGGCCTTGTCGACGACACCCGCGGCTACCTGGATTCATTGCAGCCGCGCCAGCTTGCCGAGCTACTGATCGGCGGCATGTCGACCCGCGACCTGCCCAAGGAACTGCAATCGGGCTACCGGGCATTGGCGCGCGAAAGTACCGGTGTCACAGAATATTTGATGCCGCCTCTGCCGAATACGCTCTACACCCGCGACACCACGTGCTGGATCTATGGTGGGTTGACGCTCAACCCGCTGTTCTGGCCCGCGCGGCACGACGAAACGCTGCTGATGAAGGCGATCTATGAGTTTCATCCGGACTTCGTCGGCTCCAAGGTCTGGTGGGGTGATCCCGAAAAGCACTGGGGTATCGCCACTTTCGAGGGCGGCGACGTGCTGGTGCCCGGCAACGGTGTGGTGATCATCGGGATGAGCGAGCGAACGTCTCGGCAGGCGATCACTCAAGTTGCGTCACGGTTGTTCTCCGAGGACGCGGCGACGCAGGTGATCGTCGCGGGCATGCCCAAGCTGCGGGCGGCCATGCACTTGGACACCATCTTCACGTTCGCCGACCGCGACGTGGTGACGATCTATCCCGAAATCGTCGACGCGTTGCAGACCTTCACGCTGCATCCCAGTGACAACGACATCAGCGTAGACGTGGTCGAGGAGGGTAAGCCGTTCGTCGAGGTGGTGGCAGCGGCGCTAGGGCTCGGCAAGTTGAGGGTGGTCGAGACCGGAGGAACCGCGTACGACTCCGAGCGCCAGCAGTGGGACAGCGGCAACAACCTCGTCGCCGTGGAACCGGGGGTGGTGTTCGCCTACGACCGCAACACCCACACGAACACGCTGCTGCGCCGGGCGGGCATCGAGGTGATCACCATCGTCGGCGCCGAGCTCGGACGTGGTCGCGGTGGCGGGCACTGCATGACCTGTCCGCTGATCCGCGACCCCGCCTGACGGTGTACCTAGAACACGTTCCAGTTCGGCTGTTAGCCTGGTCCGCAAGCTCACGAAAGGAGCAGCGGTGACGGCATCGAGCGGCAGCCTGGAAGGGCGAGTGGCATTCATCACCGGGGCCGCGCGCGGCCAGGGCCGGGCACACGCGATCCGGCTGGCCAATGAGGGCGCCGACATCATCGCCATCGACATCTGCGGCCCGGTGTCGGAGACCATCACCTATCCGCTGGCCACCCCCGAGGAGCTGGCCGAGACGGTGGCCGCGGTGGAGGCCACCGGTCGCAAGGTGCTGGCCCGTCAGGTCGACATCCGCGACCTGGCCGCGCTGCAACAGGTGGTAGCCGACGGCATCGAGCAGTTCGGCCGACTGGACATCGTCGTGGCCAACGCCGGGGTGCTGAGTTGGGGCCGGATGTTCGAGATGTCCGAGGATCAGTGGGACACCGTCATCGACGTCAACCTGAACGGCACATGGCGGACCATTCGCGCCGCCGTGCCCGCCATGATCGAAGCGGGCAACGGCGGGTCCATCATCGTCGTCAGCTCGTCGGCTGGTCTCAAGGCCACGCCCGGCAACGGGCACTACTCCGCGTCCAAGCATGGTGTGGTGGCGCTGACCAACGCGCTGGCGATCGAGGTGGGGGAGTTCGGGATTCGGGTCAACTCGATCCACCCGTACTCGATCGACACGCCGATGGTGGAGAAGGAAGCGATGATGGCCATCTTCGCCAAGTATCCGCAGTACCTGCCCAGCTTTTCGCCGATGCCGTACCACCCGGTCGATCACGAGGGCAAGAAGGGCCTTCAGGAATTCATGACGGCCGAAGAGGTTTCGGATGTCGTGGCCTGGCTGGCCGGTGACGGTTCGAAGACGATTTCGGGCAGTCAGATCGCGGTCGACCGCGGCACCATGAAGTACTAGCCCGGCAGCACCAATACCGGAACGGGGCTGTGCCGCAGGATTTTTGAGCCGCGCGAGCCCAAAAACACCCGTGCCAGCCCGCCCACCGGCGATGTGCCGATGGCCAGCAGGTCACCGTCCTGCCAGTCGGCCGCATCCATCGCCTCGTCCCACCCATTGCCCATGACGACCTGCAAATCCACGTCGTTGCCCACCACGCCATCGGTCTTCAACCGCGCCAGGGTTTCTCGCGCATGAGCTGCCAGTTGGTCCAGGATCGAGTCCTCGGTACTCAGTCCCACCTCTGGTGGGTACATCGTGCGGCCACGAATAGCAAACGTGACAACCCGCATCGGCACACCGAGCCTCTCGCCAAGTACCGCAACGCGCTCCACCACGTGCAAGGTCTCGGGCGTGCCCGGATACGCGGCCGTAATCCGGGTCAGCCCACCGGCTTTCGAGCCACGATAGCCACGTGGGCTGATCGCCATCGGCACGGGCGACGAGTGCAGCAGCCGGTCGGCCGTCGATCCGACCACCACCTGCCCGAGGCTGCCGTCGGATGCGGAGCCCAGGATGAGCACCTCTGGTTCGAGTTCGGAAGCCGCCTCCAACAGCCCGCCGGACGCCGATCGGTGGGCCACCTTGTGATACCTGACGTCAAGACCGTCGGCCAGCTTGTTGATGCACTCCTGCGCCTGCTTGGCCGAGTTAGCCGCCAATTGCTCTGCGTACTGGGCATATTCGGCATCGATCCGGCCCAGTGACGGCGTCATCCACGGTCGCGGCACCACGGTGACGACCGTCAGCGACGTCTTCAGCGTCTTCGCCGCGTCGACGGCGAGATACAGCGGAGACTGGCCGCACTTGCCGGCCAGGTAACCGACAGCGACGGTCACGGCTCGTCCGTGTGCTTGGTGACGAAGTGGTGATCCTTCGGCTCCTCAACGAACATCACATCGTCGTCACCGGGCACTGCAGTCGGGATGTAGCCGTCGGCGCCACCGGCATTGAGCGCGCTGTGGCGGCGACCCCAGAACAAGTAGAACAGCAGCACGAGGCCGACGCAGCCTCCAAAGACCAGCCACGTCTGCCAGCGCAGGCCGTACAGCACGGCCATGCATGCGAGGACCGAGAGAACTGGTGTCACCGGGTATCCAGGGACCTTGAACGGACGCTCGAGGTCGGGCTCGCGAACCCGCAGGATGATGACGCCGATCGATACCGTGATGAAGGCGACCAGCGTGCCGATCGACACGGCGTCCAGTAGCCAGTTCAGCGGAATGAAACCGGCAAGGATGCCCGTCGCGACCGCGACGATGACGGTGTTGCCGACCGGAGTCATGCTGCGCGGGTTGACCTTTGCGAACATCGACGGCAGCAGTCCATCGCGACCCATCGCGAACAGGATCCGGGTCTGGCCGTACATGACGACCAGGGTCACCGAGAAGATCGAGATCACCGCCCCTGCGGCCAGTAGCGTGCTGGCCCACGTCGCGCCATGGAGAATGTTTTCCAGGATCACCGACAGTCCGGCTTCCGCCTGTTTGTCCGACCCGAACTCGGCGGCGTCCTGCGTGCCGAGTCCGGCGAACGCAACCAGGATGTAGAAGCTGGTCACGACGACCAGTGCGGCAATGATCGCGCGAGGCATGGTCTTTTGCGGATCCTTGACCTCGTCACCGGCCGTCGACACCGCGTCGAGACCGATGAACGAGAAAAAGATCATGCTCGCGGCCGTGGTGATACCGGCTAGGCCCTTGTCCCAGAAACCATGGAAGTGGTCGGCATTGAACCCGGTGAGTGCGATGACGATGAACATTCCCAGCACGCCCAGCTTGATCAGCACCATGATGGTGTTGACTGCCGCGGATTCGCTCGCGCCGCGGATCAACAGCAACATGCACATCATGATCAGCAGCACGGCCGGTAGGTTGACAATGCCTGGCGTGGCGTCCCACGGGGCCGACGTCAGCGACTGCGGAAGTTGCCAACCAAACAGGTTCTCTAACAACTTGTTTACGTAACCGCTCCACCCGACCGCGACTGCGGAGATAGAAACGCCATATTCAAGCAGCAGACAGGCTGCCACACCCATCGCGACGAACTCGCCCATCGTCGTGTAGGCGTACGAATATGTCGAACCCGACACCGGTACCGACGAGGCCATCTCGGCGTAGCAGATCGCGGACAGGCCCGCCGCTATGGCAGCGAGGACAAACGAGACAAGCACTGCCGGACCAGCTTCCGGCACCGCCGCGGACAGCACGAAGAAGATCCCGGTGCCGACGGTGGCGCCGACGCCGAAGAGCGTCAACTGGAAAGTGCCGATACTTCGCTTGAGGTGATCGGAGGCACCGTGGGCAACAGGGGCACCGGCGACCGGCCGCCGGCGCCACAGTTGCTGGGAGAGGCTTGATGGTGGAGCGGTCATGGCGCCTCCTGCGGGGCCTAGATTGAACTACCGGTCAAGTGTGAACCCGACTCGGCCAAAACGTCGGCGAACTGATCAATCGCCCAATCGATTTCCTCGGCGGTGATGACGAGCGGCGGTGCGAACCGCAGCGTCGAACCGTGCGTGTCCTTAACCAGCACACCGCGTTCGGCCAGTTTCACGCTGATCTGTTTGCCGGTGGCCAGCGAGGGGTCGATGTCAACCCCGGCCCACATCCCCATGCCGCGCACCGCGATCACGCCTTGTCCGATCAGGGCGCGCAGCCGCGCGTGCAGGCGCTCGCCCAATTCTGCTGAGCGAGCCTGAAATTCGCCGCGCTGCAACATCGCGATGACGGTCTCGCCGATAGCCGCCGCCAGCGGGTTGCCGCCGAACGTCGAGCCGTGCTCACCCGGGTGCAGTACGTCGAGCACGTCGCGGTTGGCTACCACAGCCGATACCGGAACCACACCGCCGCCAAGGGCTTTGCCGAGGAGGTAGATGTCGGGCACGACCCCCCAGTGATCGCAGGCGAAGGTGCGTCCGGTGCGGGCGAGGCCCGACTGGATCTCGTCGGCGATCAGCAGGACGTTGCGCTCGCTGCACAGTGCGCGTACGCGCGGCAAATAGTCCGCGGGCGGCACGATGATGCCCGCCTCGCCCTGAATCGGCTCGATCAGCACCGCGACGGTGTCAGCGTCGATGGCGGCGGCCATCGCCTCGGGGTCACCGAACGGCACGGCACGGAAACCGGGCGTGTAGGGACCGAACCCGCGACGTGCGGTCTCGTCGTCGGAGAAGCTGATGATGGTCGTGGTGCGACCATGGAAGTTGTTGCGCGCCACCACGATATTGCTCTTGCCGGCGGGGACGCCCTTGACATCGTGACCCCATTTGCGGGCCACCTTGATGCCACTTTCGACGGCCTCGGCGCCGCTGTTCATCGGCAGCACCATGTCCTTGCCGCAGAGCTCGGCCAGTGCCTCGCAGAACGGCCCAAGGCGGTCGGAGTGGAAGGCGCGGCTGACCAGCGTCACCGCGTCCAGCTGTGCGTGCGCAGCAGCGATGATCTCCGGGTTGCCGTGACCGAAGTTGACCGCCGAGTAGGCCGCCAGGCAATCGAGGTAGCGCCGGCCCTCGACGTCGGTGATCCAGGCGCCTTCGGCGCTGGCCGCTACGACCGCCAGCGGCGAGTAGTTGTGGGCGACATAGCGGTTGTCGAGAGCGATCGCGTTGTCGGTTGCGGTCATGGACTCGAGGATCGTCACGGATGTACCTCCAGCGTGCAGCATTTGACGGATCCGCCGCCCTTGAGCAGTTCGGACAGGTCGACACCGATCGGCCGGAACCCGGCCGTGCGCAGCTGCTCGGCAAAGCCGGTGGCAGCCGCGGGCATAACGACGTTGAGGCCGTCGGAAACCACGTTGAGGCCAAGCACTTTCGCGTCAGTGGCGGCGACCTCGATCGCATCCGGAAATAGCTCACGCAGCGCCGAGCGTGCCTCGGCACTGAACGCAGGCGGGTAAAACGCGATCGTGGTGTCGTCGAGCACCGCCAGCGCGGTATCGAGATGGTAGAACCGCGGATCGACCAACTCGAGGCTCACCACCGGCATCCGCACGTACGCGGCGATTTCTCTGTGCGCGGCAAACTCGGTGCGGAAGCCATAGCCGGCCAACACGATTGAGCCGACGACGAGCAGATCGCCCTGGCCCTCGTTGACGTGGCGGGTTTCGGCGGGTGTAAAGCCGTGGCGGGTCATCCATTCGGCGTATGCGGCCGACTCGCCGGCGCGCTGCGGATAGGCGAACCGGGCGACGACGGCCGTGCCGTTCACCACCAGTCCACCGTTGGCCGCGTAGACCATGTCAGGCAGGCCCGCGACGGGCTCGACCATCTCGACAGTGTGGCCGAGTTCCTTGTATGTCTGCCGCAGCGTCTCCCACTGATTCATCGCGACGTGGGTGTCGACGGTCGTGGTGGTATCCATCCATGGATTGATGGCGTACTCGACGGCGAAGAAGGTCGGGGCGGTCATGGCGTAGTGGCGAGGGCGCGCCGTGCGCGTAAACGTCATGATTAGACGGTATAAGCTGGCGTTTTTGCAATCAATCGCCGTTTGTTGCGTCTTGACCAGCGATCTATTGTGCCAGACTGAAAAATACGGCAGTTCGTTGCGCGGAGGTGATCATGGAGCGTCTGGACGACACCGACGAGCGCATTCTCGCCGAATTGGCCGAGGATGCGCGGGCTACCTACGCCGAGATCGGCCAGCGGGTGAACCTGTCCGCGCCTGCTGTGAAACGGCGGGTCGACCGCATGCTCGACAACGGCGTCATCCGCGGTTTCACCACCGTCGTCGACCGAAGCGCGCTTGGCTGGAACACCGAGGCCTACGTGCAGGTGTTCCGGCACGGCACCATCGCTCCAGATGAGCTGCGCAAGGCGTGGGTCGACATTCCCGAGGTCGTCAGCGCCGCAACAGTGACGGGCACCGCGGATGCGATCCTGCACGTGCTCGCCCGCGACATGCGGCACTTGGAGGAGGCGCTCGAACGGATCCGCTCGGCCGCAGACGTCGAGCGCAGCGAAAGCATCGTGGTGCTGACCAACATCATTGACCGAATGCGGGGCTGAGAGGCCAACCACAGGGTGGCCGGTCACAACTATCCAGGGATCGTGTAAGAACTGCGCATGACTTCTAGTGGGGGCATCATCATCGTCGGGGGAGGACTGGCGGCCGCGCGCACAGCCGAGCAACTGCGTCGTTCGGAGTACACGGGGCCGATCACCATCGTCAGCGACGAGGACCATCTGCCGTACGACCGGCCGCCGCTGTCCAAGGAGGTGCTGCGCGCCGAAACCGACGACGTCACGCTCAAGCCCGCGGAGTTCTACTCCGAGCACGACATCACCATGCTGCTCGGCAAGGGCGCGCGCTCGGTGGACACCGATGCTAAGACGGTGGTGCTGACCGACGGCAGCTCGATCGGCTACGACGAGCTGATCATCGCGACGGGCTTGGTGCCCAAGCGGATTCCGTCCTTCCCCGATCTGCCGGGCATCCATGTGCTGCGGTCGTTCGATGAAAGCCTGAAGCTGCGCAGCGAGGCCGATGCGGCCAACAAGGCCGTCGTCGTCGGCGCAGGCTTCATCGGCTGCGAGGTGGCGGCCAGCCTGCGCAGGTTGGGCGTCGACGTGGTCTTGGTGGAACCGCAGCCGACTCCGCTGGCGTCGGTGCTCGGCGAGCAGATCGGCGCGCTGGTCACCCGGCTGCACCAGGCCGAAGGCGTCGACGTTCGGTGCGGTATCGGTGTGGCCGAGGTGTTGGGCACCGAGAAGGTCGAGAAGGTCAAGTTGAGCGATGGAACCGAACTCGACGCGGACATCGTCGTCGTCGGGATCGGCTCGACTCCGGCGATCGGGTGGCTCGACGGTAGCGGTATCGAGGTGGACAACGGCGTGGTCTGCGACGAAGTCGGCCGTACCGCCACCCCGCACGTGTGGGCCATCGGGGACGTCGCGTCATGGCGGCATCCCGTGGGACATCAAGTGCGCGTGGAACATTGGAGCAATGTCGCTGACCAGGCCCGCGCTATGGTGCCCGCGATGCTTGGCCAGGAGGCGTCTGCGACCGTCACGGTCCCGTACTTCTGGAGCGATCAGTACGACGTCAAGATTCAGTGCCTCGGTGAGCCGGAGGCCACCGACACTGTGCACATCGTCGAGGACGACGGGCGCAAGTTCCTGGCGTTCTACGAGCGCGACGGCGTGGTCGCCGGTGTGGTCGGCGGCGGCATGCCGGGCAAGGTGATGAAGGCCCGCAACAAGATCGCCTCGGGTGCACCCATTTCCGACGTGCTCTAGAACTCGCCGAGGTAGAAGCGCGTGCCCTGGTCGTCGGTGCAATGCGCCATTTTCCCGTAGGCCTGCTGCGACGGCTCCTCGATGATCGTGCCGCCTGCCTCGCGCACCCGGGCCACCGCGGCATCGACGTCCTCGACCGTCCACATCGGCACGGTCACGGCTGCGGCGTTGCCGCCCGCGATGCCTGCCATCGGATGGGTCTGCTGAATGCCCCACCCATCGTCGATGCGGCCGGGTTCGAAGGTCCAGAACAGCACGCCGCTGTAGAACGCCTTGAACGCCGTCGAGTCGGGCACCTCGTAGGTGAGGTACGAAAGTTCGCCCGGCCCAGTGCCGTTCAGTGCGGGACGCGGCTGGCCGGCCGTCGGGTGGAACACCGCGAATGCCGTGCCCTGCGGGTCAATGGCGTCGAGCACGGTGCCGAAGTCGAACTGCTGCTCCTCGCCGACGGTGCCGCCGCCGTCGAGGATGGACTGCCGTGCGCCCTGCAGATCGGCGACCGCATAGCAGCAGAGCATGCCCTGCCTGCTGGCGACGCTGAAGATGCCGATGCGCTGGGTGGTGTTGGTGACCTGGTGGCTCTGGGGGTCATACGTCCAGCCGAGCACGTGGCCGTAGAATGCCGCCGCGCGGTCGGCGTCGGGCGTCCACACCGAGACGTAGCCGACATCGCCGTGCTGGATCGGAACCGCCGTACCGGTCACCGGGCCGCTGAGCATCCAGCGGTGGTTGAACGGGTCGATGATCGTCGCATTGCGGGCCCCGTAGTTCTCGTACGGTTCTCGCTGCACGCGCGCACCGCGCTCCCGCGCACGCTCGAGCGTTGCATCGGTGTCGGCGACATGCAGCATCAGGCTCACCGAAGTCGCTTGCGGTGCAGGCGCTTTCACTCCCAGGGCGGGGTACTCGTCCGACAGGTACAGCACGCCGTCGCCGATCGCAAGTTCGGCATGACCGATGCGGCCGTCATCCATCTCATACATCTCGCCGACCAGCGTGGCGCCGAACGTGTCGATGTACCAGGCGATGGCCTCACGTGCGTTGGCGACGGCGAGGTACGGCAGCGCCGCAGGACGCGGCGGAGCCTGCGCGACGGTTGGCCGGTTGAGCTCGGCGATGGCAGTTTCGGTGCCACTCATGTCAACTCCTTGTGTTCGATTGGGAAGGGACACAGCGGATTCCAGACGGGCGCGGAGGCGGGCCGCGAATGCCGGATCGGGTTGGACCGGAAGCTCGTCACCATGCAGCACGCTCAGCGGATCTCTGCTGTTGTTCATGGCTTCCCTCCTTCCGGTGCCGGGTAGTGAGATCTGAACGCGCGCCGGGCCCGTACCAGCAGCGCCTCTGTCGCGTGCACGGTGCGGCCGATCAACTCGGCGCACTCAGGCACCGAGCAGTCGTCCATGTAGCGCAGCGCCAGGACCGTGCGGTGCTGTTCGGGAAGTCTGGCGAGCACGCTCTCGGCGACGATGCGATCCAGCGCCGCGTCCCAATCACCCGCCGGGTCGGCCGCCTCTGGCAGTTCGGCCACCGGCACGCTGAACCGGTCGTGCCTGCGCCGGTAGTGGTCGGCAAGCTTGTGCCGCGCCACGCCCAACAACCACGGCACCGTCATCGGCGGAGGCGCGTCCTTGCGGGCGGCATCCATTGCCGCCAGGAAGGTTTCCGAGGTCAGGTCCTCGGCGGTTCCGCGGTCGCCGCAGCGTCGGACGAAGTATCCGTATACAACCGGCAGGGCATCGTCGTACAGCGCCAGCAGGGTCCGCGGAGCGTCGTTGCCATCTGGTTCGGCGCTCACACCCTTATCGTCGCCTCGTGGGGCCCAACTCCGACGCCCCAATCCGAAAAATCTTGCTATCCGCCTTCTCCGACACGGACGATCGTCTTACCGGGGGTGCGATTGGCCGGCATGAATACCGGCGCTGCCTCGATAAGCGGGACCACCGACGAATTACCTCGCCTCGGCCGGCGATCGAGACATCGGGCCGGCCAGCGCCAAGCTCGCAGATGTGCTGCTCGCATTGGCGAAAGAGGCTACGCATCCAGCGCGGACAGTCCGGCACTGACGGTGTCGAACGCAGCGCCCAATGCCTGTGCGAGTGAGACGGACTCGTCGGCCAGCCAGTTCTCGTAGGCCGACAGCGCGACCCCGAGCATCGTCCACGCCACCGTCTGCGGCACCAGATCTTCCACCTTTGCGCCGAGCCGTTGCGCCACGAATGCGGCGACGACCGCGCGCCAGCCCGCATACATCGTCATCGAATATGCTTGCAGTGCCGCGGTTTCCAGGATTACGCGCATCCGTTGCCGGTGTCGAGCGGTCTCCTTGTCGTCGAAGCTGTTGAACGCCAACAGCGCAGTGCGCAACGCTTCTCCGACGGGAACATCGGGTTGCAGCTCATGGAGCAGATCACGCATGTGGTCAAGGTGTGCGTCGAAGTCGCCCCACGGTAGGGCGTTTTTGGACGGGTAATAGCGAAAGAGGGTGCGGCGGGCGATGCCCGCAGCCTCGGCGACGTCGTCGACGCTGACCTCGTCGAAGCCTCTGGCCGCGAACAGGTCGATGGCCACGTTGGAGATGTGGTCGGTGGTCGTGGAGCGCCGTCGGCCCACCCGGTGCTGGGATACCGGCCGCATGACCACCCCTTCCATTTCGGCACTCGATGCCATATTATTGCGACCTCGATCACATTGTCGAGACCCAACGCGACGAAAGGTGCTGCTCATGGAGCCTAACCAAGTAGATGGAAACGAGACCGGAGCCGCTCCGGCGGCGCCATCGGGTGCCGAACTCGTCACCGAAACGCTGGTCGAAGAGGTGTCGATCGACGGGATGTGCGGGGTCTACTGACCGTGTCGTCGCCCGCTGTGGCGTTCGATCCGGACGTGCCCTGGCGGCTGCACCACCAGGTGGCGGTGCGGCCCGAGCCGTTCGGTGCGCTGCTCTATCACTTCGGAACGCGAAAGCTGTCGTTCCTGAAGAACACGACGATCGTCGCGGTGGTCAACTCGATTGGCGACCACCCCGACGCTCGCTCGGCGTGCCGAGCCGCGGGTATCGAGGACGCGCAGCAGGCCCCTTATCTGCACGCGCTCGGCGTGCTGGCCCAGTCGAAGATGCTCGTGAAAGAAGGACACCGTGACTCCGGTTGATTCGGCGCTCGCGCCGGCTGCCCAACCCGTGCCCAGGCTGGTCGAGCAGTTCGAGCACGGTCTCGACGCGCCGATCTGCCTGACGTGGGAGCTCACCTACGCCTGCAACCTGGCGTGTGTGCACTGCCTGTCATCGTCGGGTAAGCGCGATCCGCGCGAGTTGACCACGCAGCAGTGCGAGGACATCATCGACGAACTCGAGCGCATGCAGGTGTTCTATGTGAACATCGGCGGCGGCGAACCCACTGTGCGGCCCGACTTTTGGGAACTCGTCGATTACGCGACCGCGCATCACGTTGGCGTCAAGTTCTCCACCAACGGCGTGCGCATCACCGGTGAGGTCGCAAAGCGTTTGGCGGCAAGCGATTACGTCGACGTGCAGATCTCACTTGACGGTGCGACAGCTGAGGTCAACGACGCCGTACGCGGCGCGGGTTCATTTGCGATGGCGACCCGTGCCCTGCAGAACCTGGCCGACGCCGGCTTCTCCGACGCCAAGATCTCTGTTGTCGTCACGCGACACAACGTCGACCAGCTTGATGAATTCGCTGCTCTCGCGGCGCGTTACGGCGCGACGTTACGGATCACCCGGCTGCGGCCGTCGGGCCGCGGTGCTGACGTGTGGGACGAACTGCATCCCACCGCCGAGCAGCAGGTGCAGCTCTACGACTGGCTGGTGGCCAAGGGCGACCGGGTGCTCACCGGCGACTCCTTCTTCCACCTGTCGGGTCTCGGCGAGCCTGGAGCGCTGGCCGGGCTGAACCTGTGCGGCGCCGGCCGCGTGGTGTGCCTGATCGACCCAGTTGGCGACGTCTATGCATGCCCGTTCGCCATCCACGATCGCTTCCAAGCTGGAAACATCTTGTCCGACGGCGGTTTTGACAACGTCTGGAAGAATTCTGCGCTGTTCCTCGAGCTGCGTGAGCCGCAGTCGGCAGGCGCATGCGGCAGCTGCGGGCACTACGACAGTTGCCGTGGGGGCTGCATGGCCGCCAAGTTCTTCACCGGCCTGCCGCTCGATGGGCCCGACCCCGAATGCGTTGAGGGCTACGGTGCTCCGGCTCTGGCGCAAGAGCGGGTCAAGCCGAAGTCGAGCGTCGACCATTCCAGAAGCCAACCCGTCATGTTGAAACTTTTGTCGAAGCCTCCGGTCCGACTTTGTAACGAAAGTCCGGTGTAGTCATGGCTGACACCTGGTTCGAAACCGTCGCGTTCGCCCAACAGGTCGCCAAGAAGCGCCTGCCGAAGCCGGTGTACGCCGCGCTGCTGGCGGCGAGCGAGAAGGGCGTGACGGTCGCCGACAACGTCGACGCGTTCGCGGAGCTGGGCCTCGCGCCGCACGTGATCGGCGCGCTCGAGAAGCGGGATCTCTCGACAACGGTTATGGGACAGGATATTTCGCTGCCCGTGCTGATCTCGCCCACCGGTGTGCAGGCAGTGCATCCCGACGGTGAGGTCGCCGTCGCCAGAGCCGCTGCCGCCCGCGGCACCGCAATGGGGCTGTCGTCGTTTGCGAGTAAACCGATCGAAGAGGTGATCGCCGCCAACCCGAAGCTGTTCTTTCAGGTGTACTGGCTCGGCGGCCGCGATGCGATCGCCGCACGGGTGGAGCGGGCGCGTGAGGCAGGTGCCGCCGGCCTGATCGTCACCACGGACTGGAGCTTCTCCCACGGTCGCGACTGGGGCAGCCCGAAGATCCCCGAGGAGATGAACCTGCGCACCACCGTGCGCATGCTCCCGACGGGGCTGACGCGCCCGCGGTGGTTCTATCAGTGGGCCAAGACCATGCGCCCGCCCAACCTGCGGGTGCCCAACCAGGCGGCACGCGGCGAGGCGGGACCGCCGTTCTTCGCCGCCTACGGCGAATGGATGGGCACGCCTCCACCCACCTGGGAGGACATCGCGTGGCTGCGCGAGCTGTGGGGCGGGCCGTTCATGCTCAAGGGCGTGATGCGTGTCGATGACGCCAAACGTGCTGTGGATGCCGGTGTTTCGGCAATCTCGGTGTCCAATCACGGCGGCAACAACCTCGACTGCACACCCGCGTCAATTCGGGCGCTGCCCGCGATTGCCGACGCCGTCGGAGATGAGATCGAGGTGCTGCTGGACGGTGGAATCCGGCGGGGCAGCGATGTGGTGAAGGCGCTGGCGCTGGGTGCGCGTGCGGTGATGATCGGTCGTGCCTACCTCTGGGGCCTGGCGGCTAACGGTCAAGCTGGGGTTGAGAACATACTCGACGTCCTGCGGGGCGGCATCGATTCGGCGTTGATGGGCCTAGGTCGCGCCTCAGTCCACGATCTTGTTGCCAGCGACATCCTCGTCCCGCCGGGCTTCACCCGAGCGCTGGGAGTGCCCCCAGAGGCCGATTCCTGACCGGCAAAACGGGCCAGGGCCGAACCCCCTGGTACAGGCGTGGCGGAGGGGGCTGACGTGGCTCCGCTGAGGCGGCCGAGAAAAATTCACGGAAATCAATTGCTGCGCATGCACCAACAATTGGCGCACGCCAGGTGAATTCGGCCTACCATCGGCGGGTGGCTTCCCCCGCCGAGCTCGCTAACTCAACGTCGAGGCAGCTTCAAAGCACGTCGCCAGCGTTGATTATCCCGGTAGGGTCGGTCGAACAGCACGGACCGCATCTGCCGCTGGACACCGATACCCGGATCGCCACCGCCGTCGCTCGCTCGGTTGCTGATCGGCTGTCCGAGCAGAATGAATCCAACTGGGCGCTGACTCCCGCGATTGCATACGGCGCGAGCGGCGAGCACGAAAGCTTTCCCGGCACGGTCTCCATCGGCACGTCAGCACTGCGGCTGTTGCTCGTGGAGTTCGGCCGCTCCGCATCGCGATGGGCGTCGCGCCTCGTCTTCGTGAACGGACACGGCGGAAACGTCGAGGCGCTTGCGGGTGCGGTGGCTTTGCTTCGGTACGAGGGTCGAGACGCGGGCTGGGTTTCGTGCACCGCAGAAAACGCCGACGCGCATGCCGGCCACACCGAAACGTCTGTATTGCTACATATTTCGCCGGCGGACGTCTGGACCGATGAACTGCTTCCCGGCAACCGTGAGCCGCTGTCGCAGCTGATTCCTCAGATGCGTCAGGGCGGTGTGGCCGCCGTCAGCGAACTCGGCGTGCTCGGGGATCCGACGACAGCGACGGCCGAGGAGGGTCGGCGGATCTACCTCGCGATGGTCGACGATTGTTTGCGGCGTATCGTCCGGTGGACGCCCAATCGCGACGGGATGCTGACATGACGGGACCGCGGCTGCCTGACGGATTCGCCGTTCAGGTCGATCGCCGAGTGAAGGTGCTCGGTGAGGGGTCCGCTCTTCTCGGCGGCTCACCGACGCGGCTGCTGCGTCTGGCGCCGGCCGCGCAGACCATGCTCAACGGTGGCAGGCTCGAGGTGCACGACGCGGTCAGCGCACAGCTCGCGCGCACCTTGCTCGATGCGACAGTCGCGCATCCGCGACCTGCCAGCGGCCCCTCGCACCGCGACGTGACTGTCGTTATTCCGGTGCGCGACAACATCTCTGGCCTGCTTCGCTTGGTGGGCACACTGCGCGGCATGCGCGTTGTGGTAGTCGACGACGGCTCGGCCACACCTGTGCAGCAGGGCGACTTCGCCGACATGCACTGCGATATTCAGGTGCTGCGCCACCCCCGCAGCAAGGGACCTGCAGCCGCGCGCAACACCGGCCTGTCGGCGTGCAACACCGACTTCGTCGCCTTCCTCGACTCCGACGTCGTGCCGCGGCGCGGGTGGCTCGAGGCGCTGTTGGGCCACTTCTGCGACCCCGCCGTCGCACTTGTCGCCCCCCGGATCGTCGGGCTGCGCCAGGCCGACAACCTGGTGGCGCGCTACGAGGCGGTGCGTTCGTCTCTTGACCTCGGTCTGCGCGAGGCGCCAGTGGTGCCGTACGGAACGGTGTCCTACGTACCGAGCGCAGCCATCATCTGTCGCCGCTCAGTTCTCAAGGATCTGGGCGGCTTCGACGAGACCCTCAAGTCCGGCGAGGACGTCGACCTGTGTTGGCGCTTCATCGAGGCGGGCGCCCGGTTGCGGTACGAACCCATTGCACTCGTCGCCCACGATCACCGCACCCAAATGCGAGATTGGTTCCTGCGCAAGTCTTTTTACGGTGAAGCGGCCGCCCCATTGTCAATTCGGCATCCCGGCAAGACCGCGCCGCTGGTGATCTCCGGATGGACATTGGTGGTGTGGATCCTGCTTGCCATGGGATCGGGAATCGGATACCTCGCGTCGATGATCGTCGCGGCCATCACCGGTCGCCGCATCGCCAACTCGCTGAGCACAGTCGAGACTGAACCCAAGGAAGTCGCGGTGGTCGCCGCGCACGGACTGTGGTCCGCGGCCATGCAACTGGCGTCCGCGATCTGTCGCCACTATTGGCCCATCGCCCTGATCGCGGCGCTGTTGTCCCGCCGCTGCCGCCAGGTGGTGCTGGTGGCAGCCGTGGTCGACGGGGTGGTGGACTGGATCACCCGCAACGGCAACGCAGACGACGACACCAAGCGGGTCGGGCTGGTGACCTACATACTGCTCAAGAGGCTCGACGACATCGCCTACGGCGTCGGCCTGTGGACCGGCGTGGTGCGCGAACGGCACGCCGGCGCGCTCAAACCCCAGATCCGGACCTGACACGGCCTTGCACTCAGGTCTTGCTGCCCCGCCGGTGCGCAGCGACGTGCTGATCGTCGGTGCGGGCAGCGCTGGATCCGTTCTGGCCGAACGCCTTTCCGCCGATCCGCAGTGCCACGTAACGGTCGTAGAAGCCGGACCGACACCCTCGGATCCCCGGGTGCGTGCGCAAATCAGCGACGGTCTGCGGTTGCCGATCGGGACGGCCAGCTCGGTAGTGCGCCGCTACCCGACGACCTTGACAGACGAACCCAAGCGGCGCGCACAGATCATGCGTGGCGCTGTGGTGGGCGGGTCAGGCGCCGTGAACGGCGGCTACTTCTGTCGAGGGCTGCCGACAGATTTCGACGGCTGGGATCTGCCGGGATGGACGTGGGACGACGTACTGCCGCACTTCCGCGCGATCGAAACCGATCTCGACTTCGACACCCCACTGCACGGCGCAGACGGACCGATTCTCGTCCGCCGCGTCTCTGAATTCGACGGCTGCACAGCATCTTTCGTCAGTTCCGCCGGTGAGGCCGGTTACCGATGGATCGATGATCTCAACGGCGCCACATCCGACGACTCGTTGCCGACGGGCGTCGGCGCTGTCCCGCTGAACATCAACGGCGGTACGCGGGTCGGCCCCGGCGGGGCGTACCTCAAGCCTGCAGTGAACCGGACCAACCTGACGCTGCTGACGAACACGAGGGTCACGCAGGTGCGGATAGTCGGCGATGCGGCCGTCGGTGTTCAGTGCGTCGGACCGGACGGGGTGACAGATCTGAGTGCCGATCGAATCGTCTTGTCCGCCGGGGCAATTGGCTCCGCTCATCTGCTAATGTTGTCAGGCATCGGCCCGCAGAGTGCGCTGCAGGCAGCAGACGTTTCCGTGATCGCTGACCTCCCGGTCGGCCTGGCCTGCGTGGATCATCCGGAATGGGTGCTGCCGGTGAACTGGTCGGAAACCCACGGGCTGCCTCCGCTCGAAGCGGTGCTGACCACCGATGAGGGTCTTGAGATCAGGCCCTACACAGCGGGATTCGGTGCGATGGTCAGTGGCCGACGCGACGCTCCGGGCGACCATCCGCACATCGGTGTCGCGCTGATGCGGCCCGAGTCGCGTGGCAGTGTGACGCTCGCGTCTGCTGACCCGGAGGTCGCCCCGATCATTGAGCATCATTACGACGCGTCACCTACTGATGTCGCCAAGCTAGCCGCAGGTGCGGAGTTGGCGCGCGAATTGGTCGGCGAGACAGCGCAAATGGGCCCAGTTTCATGGTCTACCTCGCAGCATCTTGCGAGCACCGCGCCGATGGGTGTCGATTCGGACGCGGTCCTCGACCCGCAATGCCGAGTACACGGCATCGACAAGCTATGGGTTGTCGACGGATCGGTGCTTCCCGCCATCACCAGCCGGGGACCGCATGCCACCATCGTGATGATCGGTCACCGGGCCGCTGAGTTCGTCAGCCCTGCGTAGAAAGCGGAACTGCTGACCGTCACGGCCAGGCGCCCACACCGCGACGAATGCCGCCGCGACCATGAGCGCGGCGGCAACGACGAGCAGGGATAAGTCCATCGAATGGACGAACGCGGACTCGGCGAGTTCGGCGAGTTTCGTTCCCTGCGGGCCCATTTGGCTAGCGATGGCCAGCGCATTGGCGAGGGAATCGAGGGCCTGCTCGCGGACTTGGTCGGGGAAGCCGGCCAGCGTGGGGGCAAGCACGTCGTGGTATTGGGCGGCGAGCACAGATCCGGCGACGGCGATTCCGACCGCGGCGCCGACCTCCCGTGTCGTGTCGTTGACCGCCGACGCGACGCCTTGTTTCTCGTCGGGAACCGCGTTCATGATCGCCGACGTCGTTGGTGCGACACATAATCCGATGCCCGCACTGATGATCAGCAACGGCCATACCAAGTCGATATATGCCGACCCTGCATCGAGGAATCGCATGAAGTACAGGCCCACGCCGATCAGAAACAGACCGAGCGCGACCGCGATCCGCAGCCCGACCTTGGGTAGGTACAGATGCAAGGTCGCGCCGAGAACCATGATCGGTACCGCCAATGGGGTAAGGGCGAAGGCGGTCTGCAATGGGCTGTAGCCGAGGATCAGCTGCATGTATTGCATGGAGACGAAAAAGAATCCGAAGTTCGCGAAAAACAGGAAGGTGATGCCGACAGCGCCGATGGCGAAGTCGGGCCTACCGAACAAGCGGATGTCCAGTAAAGGATGTTTACGCTTGAGTTCGACGAAGGCGAACACGATGGCCAGGACGACGCCGGCCGACATGCAGCCCCAAACGATCGGATGTGTCCAGCCGCGCACCGGTGCCTCCACCACACCGAAGACGAATACCGCGACGGCGCCGCCGATCAGCACCGCCCCGACCCAGTCCAGTGGGGTGGCGGTTTCGTCACGCGAGGAAGAGATCGTGCATGTGGCAATGAACAAGGCAAGGGCCGAGGCCGCGAACCCGTAGAAGATGGACGGCCACGAGAAGTACTTCAGTAGAAGGCCGGTGCCCATGAAGCCGAATATCGCTCCAGAGCTTGCGACGCCTGCCCAGATGCCAACGGCCTTGTTGCGCTCGGCTTTCGGGAACGCAGCGGTGAGCAGCGACAGTGTCGCGGGCATGATGAACGCGGCGCCCAGACCCGCGACCGCACGCGCGACGATGATCTGAACCGGGCTGTCGAGGACGATCGGCGAGAGCGACGCGACTGCGAAGATCGCGAGCCCGACGAGCAGAGCCCCGCGGCGCCCGTACCGGTCGCCGATGGCGCCCGCCGGCAGTAGCAGGCACGCCAGCACCAGCGTGTAGCCGTCGACAATCCATGTCAGTTGTGTCTGCGTCGCGGCGGTCTGCACCGCCATGTCCGGCAGTGCCGCGTTCAGCGCCACCATCGACGAAATCACCAGCAGCACGTCGAGAGCGGCGACAGCCAACAACCAAAACCGGGCGCGCTTGGAGAGGGAGGCGACGCCGCCATCGATATCCTGATCGGATAGCGCGAGGGTGTCGACCATCAGCGTCGTTCTCCTTAGGTGGATAGTTTTGAGACTAACAGTCTCGGAGCAAGACGGATAGTCTTGTTCCCGCGACGGAGGTGATGCAAACGCATGACGGGCATCGGTAGCGATCCGCGGCCCGCGCAGTCCCGGGCCCGATTGCTCGATGCTGCGACCGCGCTGTTGCGGTCGGGCGGCCCGAGCGCAGTCACTATTGACGCGGTCACCCGTAGCGCCAACGTCGCGAGGGCGACGCTGTATCGCCACTTCCCGAGCGCCAACGACCTCGTCGCCGCGGCATTCATGCGGCTGATCCCGCCGCCCCCGATGCCGCCGGACGAAGGATCGCTCCGTGAGCGGCTCATCGCGATCGTGACCGCATGGGCGGAGATGATCGCGGAAGTGCCAACGACATTGACGGCGATGGCCTGGCTCTCGCTTGGGCCGGACATCGGCCGGCTACCCGGCACGCAGGAGCCGGGCAGTCCCGAGGTGCGGTCGTTACGCGAGCGCATCGCCGAGCAATACTCGGCGCCGTTCGACGTCATCTTCGACGGCCCTCAGGTCGCCGCTGAACTCAAACCTGTCGATCGGACAACGGCTTTCGCGCTACTCATCGGCCCGTTGGCGTTCGGCCGGATCAGCACGCTGACCGAGTTCGACTACCAGGCCGTCGCGATCGCCGCCGTCGACGGCTTCCTGAAGTGCTTTGCGAAGGCTCCGGAAATCACTTGATCGAGTAGCGAATGGGCAGGTGCTTGAGTCCGCCGACGAACGTCGTCGCCGCCAACTCCGGCTCACCAGCCAATTCGATGGACTCCAGCCGCGGAATGAGTTCGGTGTAGAGGCTGTTCATCTCCATTCGCGCCAGGGCGGCACCGAGGCAGAAATGCACGCCGTATCCGAATGCGACGTGCTTGTTGGGATCGCGGCTGACATCGAAGCGGAACGGTTCGTCGAACACCTCTTCGTCGCGGTTGCCCGAAACGTATGCGAGGTAAACGGATTCGCCCTTGGCGATCGGCACCCCACGGATGACCGTATCCTCGGCGGCGGTGCGCATGAACTCCTTCACCGGCGTCGTCCACCGGATCATCTCTTCGACCGCCGTCGGCATCAGGTCCATGTTCTGACGCAAACGCTCTAACTCACTGGGGTTTTCGATCAACGCGAGCAGTCCTCCCGAGATCGCGTCCTTCGTGGTGTCGTGTCCTGCACTGGCCACGATGACGTAGTACGACGCGGTGTCGACGTCAGACAGCGGTTCGCCGTCGATGCTGCCGTTGGCGATCGCCGACGCGAGGTCGTCGGTCGGGTGCTCCCGCCGCGACGCCGTGAGCTGTGAGAAGTAGGCGAAAAAATCGAGCAGGATCTGCAGCTGCTGCTCGGGCGTGCCGCCGCGCTTGTTGTACTCCTCGTCGTCGCCGCCGAACATCTCCTGCGTCAGCATGTGCATGCGCGGGAAGTCCTCCTCGGGCAGCCCGAGCAGCGACATGATCACGTAGAGCGGGAAGTTGACTGCGATCTCGGTGACGAAGTCGCATTCGGGGCCCAAATCGCGCATGCGGTCGACGTAGCGCTTGGCCAGAAGGTCGGTTTGCGTCTTGAGATCCCGCATTGCCTTGGGCCGGAACCAGTCGGCGCCGATGGCGCGCACCTTGCGGTGGTGGGGATCATCCATATGGATCAGGGTGCGCAGCCCCATCCCTGCTTCCAGCTGCGCCTTCTGCATGTCGTCGGCCGCGGCCGTGGCCAGCAGCGGCCGAGGCTCGGACAGGAATAGGTTGTTGGCTCGCTCGATCGCCATGATGTCGGCGTGCTTGGTGATGGCCCAGAACGGCCGGTACGGCGGGTTGTCCACCCAGGCCACCGGGTTGTTCGCCCGTAGATGAGTCAGCGCCGCATGTAGTCGTGCGTCGTCGGCATAGGCCGTCGGATCGGCCAGGACTTTGGCGGCGTCATCCATCGTCGGCGTGCTCAATTCGTGCTCCTCACTACCGGGGCTGCGGTGAACTTGACGGGTGTCAAGTTTGGAGTGTATGTGACGCGGGCCACCGGTGGGAAGGGGCGCACGAATCTGACGCCGCTAGGCTCTCAGGGCGTGCCGTCCCAAATGCTTCGCCGCCTGTTGGCGCTCGCCTTCTGTGTGGTGCTGGCTGTCGGCTGTGGCCGCGGCGACGACGGGCCACCAAAGACCGCGACTCCGCCGCATCCGTCTGATCCCGCGGTGGTGTACACGGCCACAGGAGCATTGCGCGGCGTCGTCGCCGCGGATCACCGCTTGTTCGCCGGAATCCCTTACGCCGCACCGCCGATCGGGTCGTTGCGGTGGCAGCCGCCGGCGCCGGCCCCCGCGTGGCAGGGGGTGCGCGACGCCACCCGCGCCGGACCGCGGTGCCTTCAGGATCCCGGTGGTGACCCGGAATTCGGGCGGCAGACCGACGAGGACTGTCTGACGCTGAACGTGTGGACACCCCCGGCGGGCCGCGGCGGCGGGACATTCCCGGTGATGGTGTGGATCCACGGTGGCGCGTTCATCAACGGCAGCGGTGGAATCTACGACGCGCGCTGGCTGGCCAACCGGGGCGACATGATCGTCGTCACGCTCAACTACCGGCTCGGCGCAATGGGCTTCCTGGCGCATCCCGCGCTCGGATCGCCGGGCGACGTCGGCAATTATGGGCTGGCCGATCAGCAGGCGGCGCTGCGTTGGGTGCGTGACAACATCGCGAACTTCGGCGGGGATCCGGGCAAGGTGACGCTTGCGGGCGAATCTGCGGGCGGCATGTCGGTGTGCGACCATCTGGTCGCGCCGGACTCGGCGGGGTTGTTCAGGGCGGCCATCATTCAGAGCGGCCCGTGCCAAGCGCAGCTGACATTGCCCGACGCAGAGAAAGCCAGTCTCGACTATGCGGCCGAACTTGGTTGTGGCGAACCGCAATCCGCAGCGCAGTGCCTACGCTCAATGCCGCCCGACAAGCTGCGAGAGCCGGTCTGGTACTACCGCATTGGCGCCGACAAACTCAGCGGTCCGGTCACTGGAACGAAGAGGCTGCCGGTCGACCCCGTCGCCGGATCCGCCGACGGGCGCGCGGCCCGCGTGCCGGTGCTCATCGGCACCAACCGCGATGAGTTCACCTTATTCGTCGCGCTGCAGTATCTGCGGCACGCCGAGTACACGACGGAACAGTATCCGCAACTGCTGGCCGAGACGTTCGGCGCCGACGCCGCCGCCGTCGAGGCGCACTACCCGCTGCAGCGATACGGCACTGTGCCCCTTGCATATTCGGCGGCCGTCACGGACGGCGTGTTCGCCTGTCCGTCGGATCGGATGGCCGAGGCGATGGCCCGCACGCAGTCTGTCTATGCCTACGAGTTCAACGACCGCGATGCCCCTACACCCGATCCGCTGCGCACGCTGCCGTTCCCGCTGGGTGCCAGCCACTCCCTGGAACTGCGCTACCTGTTCGACATCGGAGGCGCGCCGGCGCTGAACCCTGGCCAGCAGGTGCTGTCCGACCAAATGATCGACTATTGGGCGCATTTCGTGCGAACCGCCGAACCGGGTGGACAGTGGCCGTCATTCGGCGCCGACAAAAAACGGTTGTCGTTTCAGCCCGGCGGAAGCACAGTCATCTCCGACTACGACGAGTCCCACCAGTGCGCGTTCTGGGCGAGCGTGAAAGGTTAACTGCCATGCCAACTCCCGACCCGAACGGCTATGCAGACCAGTGGGTGCGGGCATGGAACGCGCACGACATCGAGGCGGTGCTCGGCCACTTTAGCGACGACGTGCTGTTCACCTCGCCAGTGGCCGCGCGCGTTGTCCCCGAAAGCGGGGGAGTGGTGCGCGGCAAGGCGGCGTTGCGGGACTACTGGACGGCCGCGCTGACCAAGCAGCCGGAGCTGCGGTTCGACATCGTCGGCGTCTACCGCGGCGAGTCGGCGCTGGTGCTCAACTACCGCAATCATCGCGGCGAACTCGTGAACGAGGTGCTGATATTCGACGCCGACGGCCTGGTCCGCGAAGGCCACGGCACGTATCTGGGCGGGTGATTTCGGCGCGCGTACGCCCGCTCAGCGTCCGTCAACGCGCCGAAGTCCCAACCGGGTGGCGGGCCACGCCAACTGCGGATAGTTCTGGTCGAACCAGCTCCAGGCTTGGGATCCTCGCGGAATTCCCATTCGACGAGCTTGTCGCGGGTCAGCGGATCTCCTCCAGCGCCCGGCCCACCAGGACCGAATGCCGCCATGACCTGCGCGGCGACCTCAGCGGCGGCGCCGTGTTGAGCCACTCGATCATGGGTTGTGCGGCAGCGAGCTCAGCCGGGCTCGGCTCGACGAGCGGCATGTTCGTCCTGCGGATATACCGTCATGACCGCGCCGAGCGTAGGCCGACGGTCATTGAGCAGCTGACCTCGGCCTATCGGGGATGGCCAGAGATTTGGATGACGCCCGCATCTAGGGCATACTGTTCGGGTTGCCTTGAGCCGGGTTCGCGCCTGGCCGGGGCATACGACCAGCGCTCAAGCGGGCGCATCCGGTCCCCACTCGATCGCGACGATTTTCCGCCGCGGCTGAGTGTGCGTAAGGGCGACACGCCCGACCGCGGGGATCGGTGGACCACAGACAGATAAACAGCGGCGGCATACCAGCGCGACGTGCGCCGGAAAAGAGCGGCCCCGACAGGGGCCCAGTAGGAGTGAGGTAGGAGAAGCGTGGCGGGACAGAAGATCCGCATCAGGCTCAAGGCCTACGACCACGAGGCGATTGACGCCTCGGCACGCAAGATCGTGGAGACGGTCACCCGTACCGGCGCCAGCGTGGTTGGCCCCGTGCCGCTGCCGACTGAGAAGAACGTGTATTGCGTCATTCGGTCCCCGCATAAGTACAAGGACTCGCGGGAGCACTTCGAGATGCGTACGCACAAGCGACTGATCGACATCCTCGACCCGACGCCGAAGACCGTTGACGCCCTCATGCGCATCGATCTGCCGGCCAGTGTCGACGTCAACATCCAGTAGGAGATCGCAACAGAAATGGCACGAAAAGGCATTCTGGGCACCAAGCTGGGCATGACGCAGGTGTTCGACGAGAACAACCGGGTCGTACCGGTGACGGTCATCAAGGCCGGCCCCAATGTGGTGACTCGGATCCGTACACCTGAGCGTGACGGCTACTCCGCCGTGCAGCTGGCCTACGGCGAGATCAGCCCGCGCAAGGTGAACAAGCCGGTGACCGGTCAGTACGCCGCTGCGGGCGTCAACCCGCGTCGCCACCTCGCCGAGCTGCGGCTCGACGATGAGGCCGCCGCAGGCGAATACGAGGTCGGGCAGGAACTGACCGCCGAGATCTTCGCCGACGGCACCTACGTCGACGTGACCGGCACCAGCAAGGGCAAGGGCTTTGCGGGCACCATGAAGCGCCACGGCTTCCGCGGCCAGGGCGCCAGCCACGGTGCCCAGGCGGTGCACCGTCGTCCCGGCTCCATCGGTGGCTGCGCGACCCCGGGCCGGGTGTTCAAGGGCACGCGCATGTCGGGTCGGATGGGCAACGATCGCGTGACGACGCAGAACCTGTTGGTACACAAGGTCGATGCCGAGAACGGCGTGCTGCTGATCAAGGGCGCCATCCCCGGTCGCACCGGTGGACTGGTCGTGGTCCGCAGCGCAATCAAGCGAGGCGAAAAGTAAATGGCTGCCAAGACTCTCAAGATTGACGTCAACACCCCGGCGGGTAAGAAGGACGGCTCGGTTGAGCTGCCCGCCGAGCTGTTCGATGTGGAGCCGAACATCGCGCTGATGCATCAGGTTGTCGAGGCGCAGCTGGCCGCCAAGCGGCAGGGCACCCACTCGACCAAGACGCGCGGCGAGGTCCGCGGCGGCGGCAAGAAGCCGTACCGCCAGAAGGGCACCGGTCGGGCCCGCCAGGGTTCGACGCGTGCTCCGCAGTTCACCGGCGGTGGCACCGTGCACGGCCCGCAGCCGCGCGACTACAGCCAGCGCACGCCCAAGAAGATGATCGCCGCCGCCCTGCGCGGGGCGCTGTCGGATCGGGCCCGCAACGGCCGAATCCACGCCGTCACCGAGCTGGTGGAGGGTCAGACCCCGTCGACCAAGAGCGCCAAGGCGTTCCTGGCCACGCTGACCGAAAACAAGCAGGTGCTGGTCGTGATCGGCCGCGCCGATGAGACCGGCGCGCTGAGCGCGCGCAATCTGCCCGGTGTGCACATCCTCTCGCCGGACCAGCTCAACACCTACGACGTGCTGAAGGCCGACGACGTGGTTTTCAGCGTCGAGGCGCTGAACGATTACATCAGCGCGAACACCAAGACCGGCGATGAGCCGCTTGCGCGAAGAGCAGAAGCCACCGAGGAGGTTTCGGCCTGATGGCGACCGTCACTGACCCCCGCGACATCATCCTGTCCCCGGTCATCTCGGAGAAGTCCTACGGACTGATCGAGGACAACGTGTACACGTTCGTTGTGCACCCCGACTCGAACAAGACGCAGATCAAGATCGCTATCGAGAAGATCTTCAACGTCAAGGTCGCGTCGGTGAACACCGCTAACCGGCAGGGCAAGCGCAAGCGCACCCGCGCCGGCTTCGGTAAGCGCAAGGACACCAAGCGCGCCATCGTCACGCTGGCCGCGGGTAGCAAGCCGATCGATTTGTTCGGAGCTCCGGCGTAGCCGGCGGATAACGCAGAGAGACCTAGAGAATCATGGCAATTCGCAAGTACAAGCCGACGACCCCGGGTCGTCGCGGTGCCAGCGTCTCCGATTTCGCCGAGATCACTCGCGATCACCCGGAGAAGTCGCTGGTTCGCCCGCTGCACGGCAAGGGCGGTCGCAACGCGCACGGTCGAATCACCACCCGGCACAAGGGCGGTGGCCACAAGCGTGCGTACCGCGTGATCGACTTCCGTCGCCGCGACAAGGATGGCGTCAACGCCAAGGTCGCGCACATCGAGTACGACCCGAACCGCACCGCCAACATCGCGCTGCTGCACTACCTCGACGGCGAGAAGCGCTACATCATTGCGCCGCAAGGCCTGTCGCAGGGTGATGTGGTCGAGTCCGGTGCCAACGCCGACATCAAGCCGGGCAACAACCTGCCGTTGCGCAACATCCCGTCGGGCACCGTGATCCACGCCGTGGAGCTGCGGCCAGGCGGCGGCGCGAAGATGGCCCGCTCTGCCGGCGCGAGCATCCAGCTGCTGGGTAAGGAAGGCAGCTACGCCTCGCTGCGTATGCCGTCCGGTGAGATCCGTCGCGTCGACGTGCGGTGCCGCGCCACCGTCGGCGAGGTCGGTAACGCCGAGCAGGCCAACATCAACTGGGGTAAGGCCGGCCGTATGCGGTGGAAGGGCAAGCGCCCCACCGTCCGTGGTGTCGTGATGAACCCGGTCGATCACCCGCACGGCGGCGGTGAGGGTAAGACCTCCGGTGGCCGTCACCCGGTCAGCCCGTGGGGTAAGCCCGAGGGCCGCACCCGCAAGGCGAACAAGCCAAGCGACAAGCTCATCGTCCGACGCCGGCGCACCGGCAAGAAGCACCACCGGTAGACGTAGCCAGGAGATAAACGATGCCACGCAGCCTTAAGAAGGGTCCGTTCGTCGACGACCATCTGCTCAAGAAGGTCGACGTTCAGAACGAGAAGAACACCAAGCAGGTCATCAAGACCTGGTCGCGGCGTTCGACCATCATCCCCGACTTCATCGGGCACACCTTCGCGGTGCACGACGGCCGCAAGCATGTCCCGGTGTTCGTCACCGAGGCGATGGTCGGGCACAAGCTCGGCGAGTTCGCGCCGACCCGCACATTCAAGGGTCACATCAAGGACGACCGGAAGGCCAAGCGCCGGTGAGTATCACGACTGAATATCCGTCTGCGGTCGCGAAGGCACGCTTCGTGCGTATCTCGCCGACCAAGGCGCGCCGGGTCATCGACCTGGTGCGCGGCAAGTCGGTGGACGAGGCCCTGCACATCCTGCGGTGGGCGCCGCAGGCCGCCAGCGAGCCGGTCGCCAAGGTGATCGCCAGCGCTGCGGCCAACGCGCAGAACAACGAAGGGCTGGACCCGACCACCCTCGTGGTCGCCACCGTCTATGCCGACGAAGGCCCGACCGCCAAGCGCATCCGGCCGCGCGCCCAGGGGCGTGCGTTCCGAATCCGCAAGCGCACCAGCCACATCACTGTGATCGTCGAAAGCCGTCCCTCGAAGGAGGAGCGCGGTGGTGGCCGGTCGGCGAGCGCAGCGCGCGCCCGCCGTGCCGAGGGCAGCAAGGCCGCCGCGGCCAAGAAGGCCCCGGCGACCAAGGCAGCTGCCGAGGCTCCGGCCAAGAAGGCTCCGGCCAAGAAGGCTTCCGGAGCCGCGAAGGCGGCGACGTCCAGCACAGCGAAGAAGTCCGCAGAATCCAAGGCGGCCAAGAAGACTGAAGCTTCTGCCGAAGCGAAGGAGGGCTCGGAGTAGTGGGCCAGAAAATCAATCCCCACGGCTTCCGACTCGGTATCACCACCGATTGGAAGTCCCGGTGGTACGCCGACAAGCAGTACAAGGACTACGTCAAGGAAGACGTGGCGATCCGTCGGCTGCTGGCCACCGGTTTGGAGCGCGCCGGCATCGCCGACGTGGAGATCGAGCGCACCCGCGACCGGGTTCGTGTCGACATCCACACCGCGCGTCCCGGCATCGTGATCGGCCGCCGCGGCACCGAGGCCGACCGCATCCGCGCCGACCTGGAGAAGCTGACCAAGAAGCAGGTGCAGCTGAACATCCTCGAGGTGAAGAACCCCGAGTCGCAGGCTCAGTTGGTGGCTCAGGGTGTGGCAGAGCAGCTTTCGAATCGTGTGGCGTTCCGTCGCGCGATGCGCAAGGCGATCCAGTCGGCGATGCGTCAGCCCAACGTGAAGGGCATCCGGGTGCAGTGCTCGGGCCGTCTCGGCGGTGCGGAGATGAGCCGCTCGGAGTTCTACCGCGAGGGTCGGGTGCCGCTGCACACGCTGCGCGCCGACATTGACTACGGCCTGTATGAGGCCAAGACGACCTTCGGCCGGATCGGCGTGAAGGTGTGGATTTACAAGGGCGACATCGTCGGTGGCAAGCGTGAGGCGACAGCGACGGTTCCGTCGGGTGCCGATCGTCCGCGCCGCGAGCGTCCGTCGGGCACCCGCCCGCGCCGTAGCGGCGCGTCGGGTACCACCGCGACGAGCACCGAGGCCGGCCGCGCCGCCACGGGCACCGAAGATGCACCCGCCGTCGCCGAGGCGACGACAGGAACCGAGGCCGCCGCTGGTGACGCTTCGTCTTCTGGGACCACGGAAACGTCAACGTCAGGGGAGAGCTGAATCATGTTGATTCCCCGCAAGGTCAAGCACCGTAAGCAGCACCACCCTCGGCAGCGTGGCATCGCCAGCGGCGGGACGACGGTGAGCTTCGGTGACTATGGCATCCAGGCGCTGGAGCATGCCTACATCACCAACCGGCAGATCGAGTCCGCTCGTATCGCCATCAACCGGCACATCAAGCGTGGCGGCAAGGTGTGGATCAACATCTTCCCGGACCGCCCGCTGACCAAGAAGCCGGCCGAAACCCGTATGGGTTCGGGTAAGGGTTCGCCGGAGTGGTGGGTCGCCAACGTGAAGCCCGGGCGCGTGCTGTTCGAGCTGAGCTACCCCGATGAGAAGACCGCGCGTGACGCATTGACCCGTGCGATCCACAAGTTGCCGATCAAGGCGCGCATTGTGACTCGAGAGGACCATTTCTGATGGCAGTGGGAGTGAATCCTGGCGAACTTCGCGAACTGACCGACGACGAGCTGAAGGACAAGCTGCGCGAGTCCAAGGAAGAGCTGTTCAATCTGCGCTTCCAGATGGCGACCGGCCAGCTCGCCAACAACCGTCGGCTTCGTACGGTGCGTCAGGAAATTGCGCGTGTGTACACAGTGCTGCGCGAACGTGAATTGGGCCTGGCTTCCGGGCCCGTTGGTGAGGAATCGTAATGGCAGAAACTAAGGGCCCCAAGCACACTCCGCGCCAGGAGAAGCCGCGCGGTCGACGCAAAACCGCCATCGGCTACGTGGTGTCGGACAAGATGCAGAAGACCATCGTGGTTGAGCTGGAAGACCGCAAGAGCCACCCGCTCTACGGCAAGATCATCCGCACCACCTCGAAGGTCAAGGCGCACGACGAGAACGGCGATGCCGGTGTCGGCGACAGGGTTTCACTCATGGAGACCCGGCCGCTTTCGGCGACCAAGCGCTGGCGTCTCGTCGAGGTCCTCGAGAAGGCCAAATAGCCGTCTAACGCGAACATCCGCAGAAAGTCCCCGCACGCTTGGCGTGTCGGGGACTTTTGCGTCTTCTCGGCACAGCTAGTGGTCGTTGTTCTTGGCCTCACGCCACGCCCGCTCGAACGGTAGCCGCCACGCATGCGGCGCGATCAGCTGGTGGATCGCATTGGGGCCCCAGGTGCCCTGCGGGTACGACTTGGCCGACGGCGGATCGGACAGCAGCTCCTCCGATCGCTCCCACAGCGACTCGATGCCCTCAGCTGTGGTGAACAGGGTGTGGTCGCCGCGCATCGCGTCAAGCATCAGCCGTTCGTACGCCTCGAGCACGTCGGTAGAGGTGTCGACCTCTTGTGTGGAGAACTGCATCGACAGCTTGTCCAGCTTCATGCCGGGGCCGGGCCGCTTGCCGTAGAACGACAGCGAAACTTTCGAGTTGTCGGCTAGGTCGAACGTCAAGTGGTCCGGACCCTGGGCGCCCACACCCGAGCCGTGCTGAAACATCGTGCGCGGCGCCTCCTTGAACGCGATCGAGATGATGCGCATGCCCTCGGCCATCTGCTTGCCTGTGCGCAGATAGATCGGGACGCCCGCCCACCGCCAGTTGTCGATGCCGACCTTGAGCGCGACGAACGTCTCGGTATCGGAATCCTTTGCCACACCGTCTAATTCGCGATAACCGGCGAACTGGCCACGGACCACGTGCGCTGGGTTGACGGGCAGCATCGACCGGAAAACCTTGTTCTTTTCCTCGCTGATGGCGCGGGGCTCCAGGGCGGTCGGCGGCTCCATCACGACGAACGCCATCACCTGGAACAGATGGGTGACCACCATGTCCTTGTACGCACCGGTGCTCTCGTAGAAGTTCGCACGCTCGTCAAGGCCAAGGGTTTCGGGGATGTCGATCTGAATGTGGTCGATGAAGTTGCGGTTCCAGATCGGTTCGAAAAGGCCGTTCGCGAAGCGGAACGCCAAGATGTTCAGCGCCGCCTCTTTGCCAAGAAAGTGGTCGATGCGGAAGATCTGGTCCTCGCTGAACGTCTCATGCACGAAGTCGTTGAGCGCCACGGCGCTTGCCAGGTCGGTGCCGAAGGGCTTCTCCATCACCACGCGGGAGCGGTCCACCAGGTCTGCGGCCCGCAGCGTTTCGATCACGGCTCGCGCGGCCTTCGGGGGCACGGACAGATAGTGCAGCCGGCGGACTCCCTTACCGAGCTTTTCCTCCGCTTCGGTGACGGCGGCAGCCAGCGCCTCAGGCCCTGCGCTCTGCGGCACATAGGTGACCGTTTTAGCGAATCGGCCCCACTGCTCCTTATTGAGCTTGTGCGTTCCGAAGTCGTCGATGGCGTCCTTGGCCACGTCTAGGAACTCGTCGGTGGAGATGTCCTCGAGCGAGGTCGCGACGATCGCGATGTTGGGCGCCAGTTCGGACTGGTCGAGGTAGGCCAGGCCAGGTATCAACTTGCGTCGCGCCAGGTCTCCCGTCGCGCCGAAAAGCACAACAACGTGAGGGTCTACAGCGACCTCATCCTGTCGGTACGGCCGCGAGCCGACTGCCGGATAGGAGATCGTCTGCGGGTTGCCGGTCGTCACCCTCGGCATACTTCCACCGCCCCACTGTGTCTGCAGGCTGCCAAACCACTGGCCACCGTGAGATCACGGACCAGACAGCCACTCTTAACTTTGCACGACGGGCCGCAACCTAAACACCGGATGATGTCGCGCCGGGATATCACAGGCGTTTCAGGTCATCTTCGCGGCGATGCCGTCCAGCAACTGACCAAGACCGGAACGGAATTCGGCAAGGTGGTCGTTGTCGACGTCGTCGAACACCCCGGCCTGCATAGCGGCCGCGAGCGCGGGGAACCGCCCGCCGTCTAACAGGCGCCGAAGCAGCGCGGGGTAGTCCGGACCCTCGACAGCGGCCTCGATGCTCAGGGCCGCCGCACCGCGGACGTAATGCAGTACCGCCATGACGGCCGCCAGCTTGTCACGCTCGGTCAACCCTGTATGGCCCAGCGCGGCAAGACCCGCGTCCAACCACGCCAACTGGCCCGGATCCAGCGGCGGGCCCGCCGCGGCGGTCTGCAGTACCCAGGGGTGCCGGTGGTAGACGTCCCACAACCCGACAGCCCAAATCGTAAGTGCACCATGCCAATCCGATGGATCCACCGGGGTGGGCGGCGGATCCGGAGCGGTCGACAGCATGAACGTCAGTAGCTCGTCCTTGTTCGCGACGTGGCGGTACAGCGACATGGTGCCGCAGCCGAGCTGTTCGGCTAGCCGCGCCATCGACAGCGCGGCGAGGCCTTCAGCCTCGACCAACTCAACAGCGGCAGCGACGATGCGGTCGCGACTCAACCCTCGGGTGCGCCGGGCCGGCGGCGCGTCTCGCCACAGGATCTCCAGCGCTCGGGGCAGCGGTTCGTCAGACGTCATCACGCATCAGCCTAATCGCTGCATGCGCCGGACGCGTATGCCGTACGCTCATGCGTATGACATACGCATCGGCTGCTTCGAGCAGAAAATGGCCAGCTCCCCTCCTAGCCGTTGTCGTCGTCGCCTTCCTGGCCTACTCGCTGCCGCCCTACTTCACGGGTGGCACGCGGGTGCCCGCGACGTTCGCATTGCACTACCCCCTGCTGGTCGGCCACGTGATGTGCGCCAGCGTCGCGATGGTGGCGGCGGTGGTGCAGATCTGGCCGGGGCTGCGTGCCAAGCGACCCGCTCTGCACCGGCGGGTCGGGCGGAGCTATGTATGTGCGGCCATACCGGCCGCGGTGTGCGCCATGGTGATCGGAGCGGCAACACCCTTCGGACCGTTTTTGGCTGTCAGCAATGTTCTGCTCGCATCGCTGTGGCTGTGGTTCACGATCAACGGCCACCTTGCTGCGCGACAGCGGCGGTTCGCGCAGCATCGGCGTCACATGATTCTCAGCGCGACGCTTGCGTTGTCCATCATCACGAACCGGATCTGGACGCCGCTGTTGGTGATCGCGTTCCTGCCGTTGCGGGACAGCATGTTTGGCGGCGATCAAGAACACTTCGTGTGGGTCGTGGCCGGCATCGGCGCGTGGCTGGGCTGGTCGATTCTGTTCTTCGCGGTGCGACGGTGGCTGAACCGCAAAACTGTACTGCCGCCATCGTCAATTTCCCAGCTAAGCAATACACAGCGGGTGTAATCTCCGTCCGATCGTCGACGACACGGCGATCAGGAACCCGGGACGAGGCTGACATGGCGAAGGAATTCAACGGCAAGATCGAGCTGGACATCCGGGATTCGGAGCCGGACTGGGGACCCTACGCCGCGCCGACGGCGCAACAGGACGCACCCAACGTCTTGTATCTCGTCTGGGACGACACCGGCATCGCGACGTGGGACTGCTTCGGCGGCTTGGTCGAAATGCCCACCATGAGCCGTATCGCGGAGCGCGGTGTGCGGCTGTCGCAGTTCCACACCACCGCACTGTGCTCACCGACGCGGGCCTCGTTGTTGACTGGCCGCAACCCCACCACGGTCGGGATGGCCACCATCGAGGAGTTCACCGACGGGTTCCCTGGCTGCAATGGACGGATCCCCGAGGACACCGCACTGCTCTCGGAAGTCCTGGTCGAGAACGGCTATAACACCTACTGCGTCGGCAAGTGGCACCTCACGCCGCTGGAGGAGTCGAATCTGGCTGCCACCAAACGACATTGGCCACTGTCGCGGGGATTCGAGCGGTTTTACGGATTCATGGGCGGTGAGACCGACCAGTGGTATCCCGAACTCGTCTACGACAACCACCCGATCGCGCCGCCGGGAACCCCGGAGGACGGCTACCACCTGTCGAAGGACATCGCCGACAAGACAATCGAATTCATCCGCGACTCCAAGGTGATCGCGCCCGATAAGCCGTGGTTCTCCTACGTCTGCCCCGGCGCAGGGCATGCGCCGCACCACGTCTTCAAGGAATGGGCCGACAAGTACGCGGGCCGCTTCGACATGGGCTACGAGCGCTACCGCGAGATCGTGCTGGAGAACCAGAAGAGGCTGGGCATCGTCCCGCAGGACACCGAACTGTCGCCCGTCAACCCATACCTGGATGTCAAGGGGCCCAACGGCGAACCGTGGCCGCCACAGGACACCGTTCGCCCGTGGGATTCGCTTGGCGACGACGAGAAGCGGTTGTTCGCAAGGATGGCCGAGGTGTTCGCCGGTTTCCTGTCCTACACCGACGCCCAAATCGGGCGCATCCTCGACTATTTGGATGAATCGGGCCAGCTCGACAACACGATCATCGTGGTGATCTCCGACAACGGCGCCAGCGGCGAAGGTGGTCCAAACGGATCGGTGAACGAGGTCAAATTCTTCAACGGCTATATCGACACCGTCGAGGAAAGCCTGCGGTTGATGGACAACCTGGGTGGGCCTGAGACGTACAACCATTATCCAATCGGATGGGCGATGGCCTTCAATACGCCCTACAAGCTGTTCAAGCGATACGCGTCGCATGAGGGTGGCATCGCCGACACTGCAATCATCAGCTGGCCCAAGGGAATCAAGGCCCACGGGGAAGTGCGCGACAACTACATCAACGTCTGCGACATCACCCCTACGGTGTATGACGTGCTGGGCATCACCCCACCCGTGACGGTTCGCGGCGTTCCGCAGAAGCCCCTCGACGGCGTGAGTATCAAAGTGGCCCTTGATGATCCGCAGGCACCCACCGGTAAGGCAACGCAGTTTTACGCAATGCTGGGCACCCGCGGTATCTGGGACAAGGGCTGGTTCGCCAACACCGTGCACGCCGCATCGCCTGCAGGCTGGTCCCATTTCGACAAGGACCGCTGGGAGCTTTTCCACATCGAGGCCGACCGCAGCCAGTGCAAGGATCTGGCCGCCGAGAATCCCGACAAGCTCGAGGAACTCAAGAAGCTGTGGTTCGCCGAAGCCGACAAGTACAACGGCCTGCCGCTGGCCGACTTGAACATCCTCGAGACGATGTCGCGGTATCGGCCGTACCTCACCGGCACCCGCGAGTCGTACACCTATTACTCCGGCACCGCCGACGTCGGCATGGGCGCTGCCGTCGAGATCCAGGGCCGATCGTTCGCGATCATCGCCGAGGTGACGATCGACACCGGCGCCGAGGGTGTCATCATCAAACACGGTGGCGCACATGGCGGCCACGTGCTGTTCGTCCAGGACGGCCGCTTGCACTACATCTACAACTTCCTCGGCGAGGAGGAGCAGAAGCTGTCGTCGGATGCGTTGCCGTTGGGCAAGCACACCTTCGGGGTCGCCTTCGTGAGGACCGGGACAGTGGAGGGCAGCCACACCCCGCTCGGGGACACAGCGCTCTACATCGACAACGCCGAGGTGGCGTCGATGTCGGGCATGAAGATCCATCCCGGGACGTTCGGGCTGGCGGGCGCCAGCCTCAGCGTCGGGCAGAACACCGGGTCGCCCGTCTCGCGGGCGTACAAGGCGCCGTTCCCGTTCACAGGTGGCACCATCGCAATGGTGAACGTTGACGTGTCAGGCAAGCCGTACGTGGATTTGGAACGAGAGTTCGCACGGGCTTTCGCGAAAGACTGATGAAGCGGGTTGGTCTGACGACGCTCGCGCTGGCCTTCCTGCTGGCTGCGTGCGTACGGACCAGCGAAGGGGTGCCCGTCGCCGGCGAAACCGGTGCGGCCACCCCGTCGACGTCGGAGACGGCTGTGCCACCACAGCAGCGGGAGGGGTCGACGTTCGGCGTCGTCCCGACGACGCGGGCCCCGATGCCGGCGAACATCGTCGCGTGCTCGCAGACCATCAAACCGAGCGTGCGGATGACGGCTGAGGTCGATGATCCGCAGGCGCCCAGGGTCACGGTCGGCGTTCCCGATAAGTGGTCGATGACCGCGGGCACCGGTGACGTGGGCGGCAAGCTGGCCGGTCCCGGTGGCATGGCGGCGACCATCACCGTTGCGGCGACAAAATTGGACCCCGCGGCCGCGTTCCGCAAATACACCGATGACCTGATGGCGGAGTCGACAGTCAGCTCGGTCAGCGTGCTACCCGGCGAACTGTGCGGCTACAGCGGGCAGAAGCTGATGGGGGCGTGGTCGGATACGCCACAGAACGCCGTCCAATACGAAGACCGCATCGTCCATGTCTGGACCAATAGCGGTCCCGACTATCTCGTGGCAGTTCACGTGCAAGCCCCGACCGGCACCCCCGGGTTCGACTCGGCAGCGGCGCTGCTGACCGAGGACTTCGAGATCGTTTTACCTTGATAGTCATGCTGACTGAGCTCGTGGAGCTGCCGGGCGGGTCCTTTCGGATGGGCTCAACGCAGTTCTATCCGGAAGAGGCGCCACTTCACACCGCGACGGTCGGCGCCTTCGCCGTCGAGCGTCATCCGGTGACCAACGCTCAGTACGCGGAGTTCGTCGCCGAAACGGATTACGTCACGATCGCCGAGCAGCCCCCGGATCCCGCGCTATATCCGGGGGCCGCGCCGCACGATCTTGTTCCTGGCGCGCTCGTGTTCCAGCCCAGCCAAGGTCCCGTCGATCTGCGCGACTGGCGGCAATGGTGGGCCTGGCTCCCCGGCGCCAGCTGGCGACACCCGTTTGGCGCCGGCAGCGGAATCGAGGATCGGCTCGACCATCCCGTCGTACAGGTCGCCTACCCCGACGCGGCGGCCTACGCGCGGTGGGCGGGTCGACGGCTGCCAACCGAGGCCGAATGGGAGTACGCCTCGCGCGGCGGCGCCAGCACTGTCTACCCGTGGGGTGACGACGCGACGCCCGGCGGTCAATTGATGGCCAACACCTGGCAGGGACGATTCCCGTACCGCAACGACGGCGCACTCGGCTGGGTGGGCACGTCGCCGGTCGGTGCCTTCCCGCCGAACGGATTCGGCCTTGTGGACATGATCGGCAACGTGTGGGAATGGACGACGACGCAGTTCTCGGCACACCACCGGCTGGACGGTCCGATCGAATCTTGTTGCGGCCCATCGAGTCCCGACCCAACGGTGAACCAGACGCTTAAGGGTGGCTCACACCTGTGTGCACCGGAGTACTGCCACCGATACCGCCCCGCAGCACGCTCGCCGCAGTCACAGGACAGCGCGACCACACACATCGGATTCCGTTGCGTGGCAGACCTTTCTGCGCGCTGCCAGGTCACCCATTAGGTCTGACGACCGAAGCGGACCGCGAGCCGCCGAAACGCACCCGGTGCCAGCGCCCGCACGGTCGGGGCGATCCGAAGCCATCGCGGTCGCCACTCTTCGGCGTGCTCGCGCTCCACGGCACGGACGACAGCGTCGGCGACAGTCTCGGCCGGAATCGGCCGCGGCCGCGAGCGCGTGTAAGGAGTGCCGCGCGTTTCGAAGAATCCCGTGTCGACAACGCCAGGCACGACGACGCTGACGTTGACGCCGGATCCGGCGGTCTCGACACGCAGGCTGTCGGCGAACGTGTCGAGACCAGCCTTGGTCGCCGAGTAGACAGCCTCGCCGGCGACACCGGTCCGGCCGGCGATCGACGTGACGAAACAGATTGCGCCACGGCGCCGTTCGATCATTCCCGGCAGCAGCGAACGGGTGAGTTCGATCGCGGCGAGCAGATCAACCTCGATCAGCCGCCGAATCACGTCGACGGCCATGGCGGACACCGGACCGAGGTAGCCGAACCCGGCGTTGTTGACAAGCACGTCGACGTGGCCGTGTGTGCTGAGCGCCTCGGCGGCGAGCCGTTCACGGTCCGCGGGTAACGCCAGGTCCGCGATCAGAGCCCGGCCGCCGATCTCGTCGGCCACCCGGCGCGTGCGTTGCGAGTCGCGTCCGTGCACCAACACGCGTGCGCCTTGCGCGGCGAATTTGGCCGCCGCGACCTGGCCGATGCCTGCTGAGGCGCCCGTGACGAGCACGACGGCGCCGGACAGTTGCATGTCACCCATGATCGACGGGAAGAAGCTGGATCGTGGGCGAATCGCCGCGGTACAGCCGGCGTGTGCTCGACGCATTGGCCAGCCCGACGATCCCGACCGCTATCAGCAGCCCCGACACCGCGATCGCCGACAGTACGGCCGGGTCGCGCGGAGCAGGCGCATCGAACGCGAGGATGCCCAACACGAAGCTGGCGACGGGGTTGATGACGCTCATGGCCGCGACGGCGGGCGGCAGCGGACCGCTGGCAAAAGCTATCTGTACCAACAACATTCCGCTCAGCGCGGTGGCGGCCAACGCGTAGACCGGCCAGTCGAGCAGCGTGGCAGGCACACCACCGTGGTACAGATCCTCGACCGTCAGCTTCAGATAGACGGCGTTGAGCGCATGGCACAGGCCCGCGGCGACACCGACGAGCAGTGACGGAAAAACGTGTCGGCTCAGCTGACGCAGTACGACGACGAGGCCGACGACACAGACCGTCGCGATGAACGCCCGGTCGCGGTGCGGCTGGCCGGTCAGCGACGACGCGTCGGCCGTGACCAGCAGCACCAGGCCTGCGCACACCGCCAGCGCCGACAACCAGTCCCGCCACGACGGCCAGCGACGCTGCTCTGCCGACGCCAGCGTCAAGACAAACAGTAGTTGCGCGGCCATCAACGGTTGCACCGCCGACACCGAACCGACCTTCAGCGCCGCGGCCTGGGTGCCGACGCCGCCGAGGTTCGTCAGCCAGCCGGACAGCCACATCCTGCTGCGCAGCAGCCTGCCAAAAAGCCGTTTGACCCCGGACGCGTCGCGCAATGACGCGGCATCGGCGCCGACGACGGTGCGCGCGGCCCGTTGCTGCAGGAATGCCGACAAGGCGAAGAGGAAAGCGGCCGCCAGAGCCAGCGCGGTGACGGCGAGCATTGTGCCAGTGTGGCTGGGCGTAGTACGCCCAGGTGAACGGGTGAATAATCGCCGGTGTTGGTGGTGTGTCGGGGTGACCAGTGGCGATTTGGTTCCTCGCAGGTCGTCACCTAGAATCAAACGGTTGCCTTGGGCAGACCTCGGATATCGCAAGAAATCCCTGCGTGCCTTTCGGTGACAGCAAGACCGCGCATGTCAGGTCGGAATCTGCCATGCACACATTAACCAGGTCGAGGAGATCGAGTGATTCAGCAGGAATCGCGGCTGAAGGTCGCCGACAACACGGGCGCCAAGGAGATCTTGTGCATCCGCGTGCTCGGCGGCTCGTCGCGGCGCTACGCCGGCATCGGCGACATCATCGTGGCAACCGTCAAGGACGCCATCCCCGGTGGCAACGTCAAGCGGGGTGAGGTGGTCAAGGCCGTCGTCGTGCGCACCGTCAAGGAGCGCCGCCGCGCCGACGGCAGCTACATCAAGTTCGACGAGAACGCGGCCGTGATCATCAAGGCCGACAACGACCCGCGTGGCACGCGCATCTTCGGTCCGGTCGGCCGAGAACTGCGCGAGAAGCGCTTCATGAAGATCGTCTCGCTCGCCCCGGAGGTGTTGTAGATGAACGTCCATAAGGGCGACACGGTGCTCGTCATCTCGGGCAAGGACAAGGGCGCCAAGGGCAAGGTCCTGTTGGCCTACCCGGATCGCAACAAGATCCTCGTCGAGGGCGTCAACCGGATCAAGAAGCACACCCCTGTCTCGCGCACCGAGCGCGGCGCGGCCTCCGGCGGCATCGTCACTCAGGAGGCGCCGATCCACGTCAGCAACGTGATGTTGCTCGACTCCGACGGCAAGCCCACCCGCGTCGCCTTCCGCCGCGACGACGAGACCGGCAAGAAGGTCCGCGTCGCCAAGACCAATGGCAAGGACATCTAGAAGATGACTACTAGTGAAAGCGGCGTGAAGACCCTTCCTCGTCTTAAAGAGCGCTACCGCGAAGAGATCCGCGACTCGCTGCAAAAAGAGTTCAATTACACCAACGTCATGCAGATCCCCGGCGTGGTGAAGGTCGTCGTCAACATGGGTGTCGGCGACGCCGCCCGTGACGCCAAGCTGATCAACGGCGCAGTCAACGACCTCGCGCTGATCACCGGTCAGAAGCCGGAGATCCGCAAGGCTCGCAAGTCCATCGCGCAGTTCAAGCTGCGTGAGGGCATGCCGATCGGCGCGCGTGTCACGCTGCGCGGCGACCGGATGTGGGAGTTCCTGGACCGGCTGATCTCGATCGCATTGCCGCGTATCCGCGACTTCCGCGGCCTGTCGCCCAAGCAGTTCGATGGCACGGGCAACTACACCTTCGGCCTGACCGAGCAGTCGATGTTCCACGAGATCGACGTCGACTCGATCGACCGGACGCGTGGCATGGACATCACCGTCGTCACCTCGGCGACGAACGACGACGAAGGACGAGCCCTGTTGCGCGCCCTCGGCTTCCCGTTCAAGGAGAACTGAACAGATGGCAAAGAAGGCACTGGTCAACAAGTCCCAGCGCAAGCCCAAGTTCAAGGTGCGCGGCTACACGCGTTGCAATAAGTGCGGTCGCCCGCACGCGGTCTACCGCAAGTTCGGGCTGTGTCGCATCTGCCTGCGCGAAATGGCGCATGCCGGCGAACTGCCGGGTGTGCAGAAGTCCAGCTGGTAACCAGCATTCAGACCAACATCAACAACAGGTTGCGGTAGGCCCCTAAGGGATTAAACCCAGTGGGGGAACCGCCGCGAGGAAGGTGAACCGGCTGTCATGACCATGACGGACCCGATCGCAGACTTCTTGACACGTCTGCGCAACGCCAATTCGGCGTATCACGATGAGGTGACCCTGCCGCACAGCAAGATCAAGGCGAACATCGCCGAGATCCTCAAGGCGGAGGGCTACATCACCGACTACCACACCGAGGATGCTCGCGTTGGCAAGTCGCTGGTGGTGCAACTCAAGTACGGCCCGAGCCGTGAACGCAGCATCGCGGGGCTGCGCCGGGTATCCAAGCCCGGTCTGCGGGTGTACGCGAAATCCACCAACCTGCCTCGGGTTCTGGGTGGCCTCGGCGTGGCGATCATCTCCACGTCATCGGGTCTGCTCACCGACCGCCAGGCATCACGACAAGGCGTGGGCGGCGAAGTCCTCGCTTACGTGTGGTAGCGGGAGCAGGAGCGTAGATAGATATGTCGCGTATTGGAAAGCAACCGGTCGTCGTTCCCTCCGGGGTCGACGTGACCATCGACGGCCAGAACGTGTCGGTCAAGGGACCGAAGGGCACGCTGGAACTCGCGGTCGCCGAGCCGATCTCGGTGTCGCGCAACGACGATGGCGCCATCGTGGTGACCCGGCCCGACGACGAGCGGCGCAACCGTTCGCTGCACGGGTTGTCGCGCACGCTGGTGGCCAACCTGGTCACGGGCGTGACCGAGGGCTACACCATCAAGATGGAGATCTTCGGCGTCGGCTACCGCGTCGTGGCCAAGGGCAGCAACCTCGAGTTCGCTCTCGGCTACAGCCACCCGGTGCTGATCAACGCCCCTGAGGGCGTCACCTTCGCGGTGGAGACCCCCACGAAGTTCTCGATCTCGGGCATCGACAAGCAGAAGGTCGGCCAGGTCGCGGCGAACATCCGCCGCCTGCGGAAGAGCGACCCCTACAAGGGCAAGGGCATCCGCTACGAGGGTGAGCAGATCCGCCGCAAGGTCGGAAAGACGGGCAAGTAGGTCATGGCTACCAAGACAACACAGCAGACAGAGTCCGCGGCACGTAAGCCGGTGGGCCAGAACATTTCTGCGACCAGGCGGGTTGCGCGGTTGCGTCGGCACGCCCGGCTCCGCAAGAAGATCGAGGGCACGGCCACCACGCCGCGCCTGGTGGTCAACCGCTCGGCGCGGCACATCCACGTGCAGCTGGTGAATGATCTCACCGGCACCACGCTGGCCGCCGCGTCGTCGATCGAGGCCGACGTGCGCGCCGTCGACGGTGACAAGAAGGCCCACAGCGTGCGGGTCGGACAGCTGATCGCCGAGCGCGCCAAGGCCGCGGGCATCGACGAGGTCGTGTTCGACCGCGGCGGCTACACCTACGGTGGCCGCATCGCGGCGCTGGCCGACGCGGCGCGCGAAGGCGGGCTGAAGTTCTAATGACTGACAACGGAAGGACTGCATGATGGCCGAGCAGGCAACAGGTGCCGGGCCGGCGCAATCCGACGGCCGAGGTTCGCGCGGTGACCGCGATGGCTCACGTGATGGGCGGGGCCGTCGCGACGACCGTGGTGGCCGTGGTGGCCGCGACGGCGGCGAGAAGAGCAACTACATCGAGCGCGTGGTCGCGATCAACCGCGTCTCCAAGGTCGTCAAGGGTGGTCGGCGGTTCAGCTTCACCGCTCTGGTGATCGTCGGTGACGGCAACGGCATGGTCGGCGTCGGTTACGGCAAGGCCAAGGAAGTTCCCGCCGCGATCGCCAAGGGTGTCGAGGAGGCTCGCAAGGGCTTCTTCCGCGTCCCGCTGATCGGCGGGACCGTCACGCACCCGGTGCAGGGTGAGGCCGCCGCGGGGGTCGTCATGCTGCGTCCGGCGAGCCCCGGTACCGGTGTGATCGCCGGTGGCGCGGCCCGTGCGGTGCTGGAATGCGCTGGCGTGCACGACATCCTGGCCAAGTCGCTGGGTAGCGACAACGCGATCAACGTGGTGCACGCCACCGTTGCCGCGCTCAAGATGTTGCAGCGTCCCGAAGAGGTCGCGGCCCGACGCGGGCTGCCGATTGAAGACGTCGCGCCTCCGAGCATGCTTCGACAGCGGCGCGAAGCCGATGCGCTTGCCGCAGCGGCCGCACGTGAAGGAAGCGCATGACCATGGCTGAACTGAAGATCACCCAGGTGCGCAGCACCATCGGTGCGCGCTGGAACCAGCGGGAAAGCCTTCGGACGCTGGGGCTGCGGAAGATCCGTCAGTCCGTCGTCCGTGAGGACAACGCGCAGACGCGTGGTCTGATCAAGACCGTGCATCACCTCGTCGAGGTGGAGGAAGTCAAATGACGATAAAGCTTCACGACCTGAAGCCCGCCCCGGGCTCGAAGACCGCCAAGACCCGCGTGGGTCGCGGTGAGGGTTCCAAGGGCAAGACCGCCGGCCGCGGTACGAAGGGCACCAAGGCCCGCAAGAACGTCCCCGCGACGTTCGAGGGTGGCCAGATGCCGATCCACATGCGGCTGCCGAAGCTCAAGGGCTTCCGCAACCGGTTCCGCACCTCCTACGAGGTCGTCAACGTCGGCGACATCAACAAGCTGTTCCCCAAGGGCGGCGACATCGGTGTCGACGAGCTGGTGGCCGCCGGCGCGGTGCGCAAGAACTCGTTGATCAAGGTGCTCGGCGACGGCAAGCTGACCGTCAAGGTCAACGTCACCGCACACAAGTTCAGCGGCAGCGCACGCGAGAAGATCTCTGCTGCAGGCGGATCCGCGACCGAGCTGTAATTCACGAACGCACGCTGAAGACCCCCGCACGCGGGGGTCTTTTGCGTTACTGGCCCCAGTTGAAGCAGCCGACACCGGGTACGCAGCCGCCACCGCCCCACGGGCCGCCGTGACCGCACACACCCTCGGCGGTACAACCGCCGCCCCCAAGCGGGCCGCCGCTGCCACACGTTCCATCGGTAGTACAGCCGCTGCCGCCGCCGGCGTCGCCGCTGCCGCAGATGCCGTTGTAGCAGCCGTCGCCGCCGGGGCTTTCGGGTGCAAATTGAGTGATCGAGGTGCTCGTGATCGCCGCGATGGACTCTGCGGCAGCCACCGGTGCGGCGGCGATCGCCGTCGCGGCGGCACCCGCCATGACCAGCGGGGCGAGGAATTTCAGTTTCGCCATCATGACTCCGGTTTACCACCAAGATCACAAACTAAAAACAGCTAATTTTCAGCAAAAGCTGTGCATCAGCTGAGCTGCGGAATCACTTCCGCAGCAAGCCGTTCCATCTGCTCGCGATCCTCTGCTACGCCCTCACCGACCGGGTTGAGCAGGATCATCTCCGCGCCGGCCTCGATCACCGCGCGTAGCCCGCGAACCATGTCGGCGGCGGTGCCGTACACCGGAACGGCTGCGAAATCGATGCCTGGCAAGTCGCCGTAGATGCGGTGCAACCCGGCGAGCACCCGCTCGCGGGCGCGCGCCGCGTCGTCGTCGATGGTCAGGTACACCCGCTTGGCAATTCTGAATTGGGTTGGGTCCTTGCCCTGGTCGTCGAGTTCGCGGTGGACAACCTTGACCGCCTCTGCAAAGTTGGCCGTCGTCGACGAGCCGGCGCCCATGAACGCGTCGCCGAGGCGCACGGCGCGGGCAACGGCCTTTGGGGCGCTGCCGCCAAACCACAGCGGCGGGTGCGGGCGCTGTATCGGCTTGGGCTGAATCGGCAGGCCGTCCACATCGCGGAAGCGACCGTGAAACGTCACCGTCGGCTCGTCGGACCAGGCCGCCTCCATCAACTCGAGGCCCTCCGTGAAATACCGGACGAAGGTGGCCTTCTCGACGCCGAACGCGGGAAACGGCCGGAAGTTGCCGCCATGGCCGACGCCGACGTCGAGTCGGCCATGGCTGAGCTGATCGACCGCGGTGATGGCAGATGCGAGCTGCAGCGGATCGTGCAGGGAGGTGATGAGCACGGCCACGCCCAGTCGCAGGCGAGTGGTGTGCGCCGCCGCCCAGGACAACAACTCCAGCGGCGCGAGAGACGGTGCGGGACCGACGATTTGCTCGAGCGTCCAGCCGCCTTCGAACCCGAGCTCTTCTGCCCGCTTGAGATAACTGCTTGCGCCCTCTGCGTCGAAGCCGTCCGCTGCGCGCTGGGGAATCGAAATCGAGAACCTCACACATCTAACGTAGGCGTGTGGCCGACATAGTCGAGCGCTATCTGCGCGCAATCGCATCGCAGCAGTGGGGTGTCGTCGACGAATGCATTGCCGACGACATCGTTCGAGTCGGGCCGTACGGGGACCGCTACGCGGGACGTGCCGACTACCTGGCCTTCATCGCCGACCTGATGCCGAGGCTCGAGGGCTACGCCATGGAGTTGCACAGGGTGACGTATGCGAGCGATGCGCTGGCGTTCGTCGAGCTCAGCGAGACCGTGGAACTCGACGGCAAGCCAATGCTCACCCCGGAAGTGCTCGTCTTCGGGCTCGACGGCGACGGGCGTATCGCGCGGGTAGATATCTACATCCAGACGCAGGCGGGCTAGCACCTCGGTATCGGTACGCTCAAATCATGTTTGCTTTCCTGTCCGGCATCCCCGGCACCGACGAACTCCGCCAACTGGCCAGGCGGGTGGATACCGCTCGGCACCACGGTGTTCCCGGCGGGTGTGTGCTCGAACTGGATCTGCAGGCGGTGCCACACGAAACGGGTGGGTTCGATCCGCTCGCGATGATCGCCAGTGGCGGCAAGCCTCTTCTGTTGCGCGAAGCCGTTGCAGCCATTCACCGCGCAACCGAGGACCCGCGCGTGGCTGGCCTTATTGCCCGCGTGCAGATTCCCGCGGCTGCGGCTGGTCCGGTGCAGGAACTGCGCGACGCCATCACCGCCTTCAGTGACGTCAAGCCATCGCTGGCATGGGCCGAGACGTTTCCCGGCACGTTGTCGTACTACCTGGCGTCGGCGTTCCGCGAGGTGTGGATGCAGCCGTCGGGCACCGTCGGGCTTGTCGGCTTCGCCACCAACGCGCTGTTCCTGCGCGACGCACTCGACAAGGCGGGCATTGAGGCGCAATTCATTGCCAAGGGCGAATACAAGTCCGCGGCAAACCTTTTCACCCAGGACCGCTACACCGACGCGCACCGCGAAGCCGACGGCCGGTTGATCGAGAGCCTGCACGGCCAGGTGTTACAGGCGGTCGCGGCGTCCCGCCATCTGGAGCCCGCTGAGGTCGACGCACTCGCCGACAAGGCGCCGCTGCTACGCGACGACGCCGTCACCGGACGGTTGATCGACCGCATCGGCTTCCGTGACGAGGCCTACGCGCGTATCAGCGAACTCGTTGGTGCGCGCGGCATTTCGCCCGAAACCGGAGATGCGGACTCCGACGACGCGCCACCACGGCTCTTCCTGTCGCGGTATGCGCGCGCCACGGCGTCGCGGCCGATGCCGCCAACACCGTCGATCCCGGGTCGCAAGACAAAGCCGAAGATCGCCGTCGTCACGCTGCACGGCCCGATCGTCAGCGGCCGGGGCGGACCTCAGCTGTTGCCGTTTGGCGGCTCGAACGCTGGCGGTGACACCATCGCCGCGGCCTTGCGCGAGGCTGCCGCCGATGACTCGGTGTCGGCGATCGTGCTTCGGGTGGACAGCCCCGGCGGCTCGGTCACGGGCTCGGAAACCATTTGGCGCGAGGTGAATCGGGTCCGTGACGGTGGCACCCCGGTGGTCGCATCGATGGGTGCCGTTGCGGCTTCCGGCGGGTATTACGTGTCGATGTCGGCCGACGCGATTGTCGCGAACCCGGGAACCATCACCGGCTCGATCGGAGTGGTCACCGGCAAGCTGGTGGCCCGCGAGCTCAAGGACCGCCTTGGCGTCGGGTCCGATTCGGTGCGCACCAACCCCAATGCCGACGCGTGGTCGATCAACCAGCCGTTCACCGACGAGCAGCATGCACACGTCGAGGCCGAGGCCGACTTGTTCTACACCGACTTCGTCGAGCGGGTGGCGAAGGGCAGGAAGATGACCGTCGAGGCCGTCGACGCAATCGCGCGTGGCCGGGTATGGACGGGTGCCGATGCGCTGGAGCGCGGCCTGGTCGACGAGCTCGGCGGGTTGCGCACGGCGATCACCCGTGCCAAGGTGCTGGCCGGTCTCGAGCCCGACGCCGAGGTCCGTGTGGTGGGCTATCCCGGTTCGTCGCTGATGGACCTGCTGCGGCCCAAGGCGTCGTCGCAACCCGGGGCCGCGTCGCTGCCGGATGCACTCGGCGCGCTGGTGGGCCGCTCGGTGGCCGGGGTGCTCGCCCAGGCCGAGCAATCGTTGACCGGCGTCAGCGCGCTTTGGCTCGGCGAATACCGCTTCTGACGCACACCGAATAGGCCAGCCTGAAGGCATGGCTTTTTCGGCGGCCGGCAAACGGGTGCTCATCACGGGCGCCTCGTCGGGGGTGGGTGCCGCGCTGGCTCGCGCACTTGCCGCGGACGGGGCGGTCGTCGGGCTGATCGCCCGTCGGGAGGGACGACTCGCCGAGGTGCTTGCGGACTGTCAGAAGGCGTCGCCGGCCACGCGGATGTGGGTCGCCGACCTGGCCGATGACGCCGGTCGCTTGGGACTGCAGGCGTGGGATGCACTCGGCGGGATCGATGTATTGGTCAACAATGCGGCAGTGCCCAAGCGCCGGGCGATTTCGGCGTTGACGCCTGCTGAGGTCGAGGCTGTCATGCAGGTGAACTTCTTCGCCCCGATGAGGTTGACCCTGGCGGTGCTGCCACGAATGCTCGAGCGGGGTTCGGGGATGATCGTGAACGTGTCGAGCGTCGGCGGTCGGCTCGGAATCATCCATGAATCCGCCTACTGTGCAAGCAAATTCGCGTTGTGCGGGTGGAGTGAGTCGCTGGCCGTGGACCTACACGCCACGGGCCTCACGGTGAAGCTGATCGAGCCTGGCCCCGTCGACACCGAGATATGGGACCAACCCGACAACGACGATCCGATTTACGACGGTCCCAAGTTCAGCCCCGATGAGGTTGCCGTCGGGATCATCGCCGCGCTGGGTAGCGACGGGTTTGAGCATTACGTCCCGGACATGAAGGCGGTGGTCGACCTGAAGAACGCCGATATCGACACCTACATCGCCGGAGCGGCGGGCATGGCATGAAGGCATTGGTCTTTGGTGTTCCGCCTGAACCGGTCGAGGTGCCCGACGCCCTGGCGCGATCGCCGGTCGGTTTGCGCGATGTGCCGGATCCTGTTCCGCTGCATGATGATTGGGCGATCACCCGACCGCGGCTGACCGGCATCTGCGGCTCGGACTCCAAGCAGATCCTGCTGGACTTCGGCGAGGGCGACGCCGACAACGCGTTAGCGGCCTTCTGTTCGTTCCCGCAAGTGATGGGTCATGAGGTCGTCGCCGATGTGGTTGCGCTGGGTGCCGCGGCACGTGGACTGGAGATCGGGCAGCGCGTCGTGCTCAACCCGTGGCTGTCATGTGGTCCGCGTGGCATGCAACCTCCTTGTCCGGCATGCGAAGTCGGCGACTACAGCCTCTGCTGGAGCTTCACGGACGGCGACATCAAGCCGGGCATCCACACCGGGGTGTCCGCCGATGTGACCGGCGGCTACGCCGAATTGATGCCCGCCCACGACAGCATGTTGTTCGCGGTGCCGGATTCGGTGCCCGACGAGGTCGCGGTGTTCGCCGACCCGTTCTCGGTGTCGTTGCATGCGATCACTCGACATCCGCCGCCGCCGTCGGGCCGCGTCGTCGTCTACGGGGTGGGCTCGCTGGGGCTGTGTGCGCTCGCGGTGCTGCGGGCGCTGTATCCGCAGGTGGCGGTCGCGGTGGTGGCGCGGTTCGACGCTCAGGCGGCATTGGCGCGCCGGATGGGCGCGGACCTCGTCCTCGCTCACGAACCACGCTTGGCGCTTGTCGAAGAACTCGCGGCATGGGGTGGTGGCCGGCTGCGGCAGCCGTTGCAAGGTCTGCCGATGGCGTATCCCGGCGCGGTCGACGTCGTCTACGACACGGTTGGCAAGCCGGAGACGTTCGAGGTCGGAGTGCGCGTGCTCAAGGCGCGGGGAACGCTGGTGAAAATGGGCGTACATGCGCCAGGCCGGTGGGAGTGGAGCCCGTTGTATTTCAAGGAGATCAGCTGGGTGGGCTCCAACGCGTTCGGCGTCGAGGAGGTCGAAGGCAAGCGTCAGCATGCGATCGAGCACTATCTGGATCTGGTCGTCGATGGTCGAGTTGACTTGCGTCCCATGCTGACTCACACGTTCCGGCTAGAGCAGTGGCGCGAGGCGTTCCTTGCAATCGCGAATCAGGGGGAGAGTCGTGCAGTGAAGGTGGCCATCGACTTCCGCTAAGCCGAGCGGTGCAGGTCAGAATTTGCGTAGTGAAGGGCCGCCGTATACGGGTTTTCGCTGATGTTTGGGACCCGCGGCCTCCGCAGGATGGCTAGCATGAGCGGAACTGACTGGAGCGACGTAGTCATGAGCGAGCTGCCGACCGGAACGGTGACGTTGCTGCTCGCCGATGTCGAAGGCTCGACCCGGTTGTGGGAAACACAGCCCGATGAGATGACCGCCGCCATTGCACGCCTCGACCGCGTACTGGCCGATCTAATCGCCGCCCACGACGGAGTACGACCGGTTGAACAGGGGGAGGGCGATAGTTTCGTGCTCGCGTTCGCCCGAGCGAGCGACGCGGTCGCGTGTGCGTTGGAATTGCAACAGAGCCCGCTGACACCGCTCCGGCTGCGTATCGGCGTGCACACCGGAGAGGTACGCCTACGCGACGAGGGCAACTACATCGGTCCCGCGATCAACAGGACCGCGCGGCTACGCGATCTCGCTCACGGTGGCCAGAGTGTGCTCTCGGGCACTGTTGAGGATTTGGTCGTCGACTCGCTCCCGGCCGATGCGTGGTTGACCGATCTTGGTACACACGCCCTTCGCGACTTGCCACGGCCTGAACGGGTTGTGCAGCTGTGCCATCCCGATCTGCGCAACGAGTTTCCGCCATTGCGCACACCTTGGAGTGTTGGTACGCATAACCTTCCGACCCAATTGACCAGCTTTATCGGCCGGCAGGCGCAGATGGCCGATGTGCGAGCTTTATTGGCCGACAACCGGCTCGTGACGTTAACCGGTGCAGGCGGTGCCGGCAAGACGCGTCTCGCCATTGAAATCGCGGGTCGCCTATCGCCCGAATTTGCGAACGGCGCTTGGTATGTCGACTTGGCGCCGACCGCCTATGCCGAGGTCGTGCCGGTGGTGGTGGCCCGCGCGCTCGGCCTACCCGACCAACCCGGCACTTCGACCCTCGAAACGCTCGTGCGGTTCGTCGGCGACCGCAAGATGTTGATCGTGCTCGACAACTGCGAACACCTGCTCGAGGTGACAGCGTCCCTGATGGTTGGGCTCCTAGCTTGTCCGGGGTTAACGGTTCTCGCGACGAGCCGTGAGCCGATCAATGTGCCGGGAGAATTGACCTATCTGGTGCCGTCGCTACCGCTGGAGGACGAGGCGATCAAGCTGTTCGCCGACCGGGCCCGCCGGGTGCGACCCGATTTCAGCGTGACTGATGACAATGCCGCGACCGTGACGGAGATCTGCCGCCGTCTCGACGGTATGCCGTTGGCCATCGAACTGGCGGCGGCGCGCGTGCGGGCGCTGTCCCTCGACGAGATCGTCGGCAGTCTGCACGATCGCTTCCGCCTATTGACCGGTGGCGCTCGAACTGCGGTGCGTCGACAACAGACCTTGCGCGCGTCGGTGGATTGGTCGCATGCGTTGCTCACCGAGCCCGAACGAATTCTGTTCCGTCGGCTCGCGGTATTCCAGGGCGGGTTCGACCTGGACGCCGCCCAAGCGGTCGCTGGCGACACCGAGGTGGAGCGCTACCAAGTTCTCGATCAAATCGCCCTACTTGTCGACAAGTCGTTGGTGGTCGCGGAAAATGCCGGTGGCCGAACGAGATACCGGTTACTCGAGACGGTCCGACAGTATGCACAGGAGAAGCTCGGCGAGTCCGGCGAGGCGGAGGCGGTGCGGTCACGTCACAGGGATCATTACACCTCGACGGCAGGCTTGCTCGACGCTCCCGCCCGCAGTGATTATCACCAGCGAGTCGAGCAGGCAGACGAAGAGATGGACAATCTCCGAAGCGCATTCGGGTGGAGCGCTGAAACCGGCGACATCGGGCGAGCGTTGGAGTTGGCATCTTCCCTGCAGCCGCTGTGGCTAACCCGGGGCCGGATCCAGGAAGGGCTCGCCTGGTTCGACGCCATCCTCAGCGGCGAGAACGCAATTCATATCGAGGTGGCGCCTGCGGTGCGGGGGCGCGCGCTCGCCGACAAGGCGGTCCTCGATGAGTTTGTCGGCGTCTACAGCTTGGCTGAGGCCGAGCAAGCCCTAACGATCGCGCGCGAACTGGATGATGCGGCCCTGTTGGTCCGGGCACTCACCGCCTGCGGAAGCGCTGCAGTTTACGACTCTGAGGTGGCCGGCAGATACTTCGCCGAGGCGATCGACCTGGCGCGGGCGATCGGGGATCACTGGAGGTTGAACCAAATTCTCAGCCAGCAGGCTCAAGCGGCGTTCGTCGCCGGCGACGCATGGGCCGTGCGGACGGCCTCCGAAGAAGGTCGCGACCTTGCCAACGCGATCGGTGATCGTTTCGGATCGCGGCAGTGCCGGTGGCGGCTCGCCGGTGCGCATGTGCAAGAAGGCAACCTAACCGAAGCGATTCCTCAATTGCGCGAGCTGGTTGCCGAGGCCGAAGCCGATCACGACGTGATGTTGCGGGTCACCGTGCTCCTGGTGCTGCCGATGGCCCTGGCGTACCACGGAGACACGAATGGGGCACGGGTTGCCGCCGAGGCCGCCATCGAATCTGCCGCGGACCTGGGTGATCTTTACGTGGGTGCGAGCTATATCTCGTTGATGTGCGCACACCTCGCTGCCGGTGAAGTTGCACTAGCGGCGGACGCGGCCGACGCTGCCTGGTCCCGCCTGAGTGGCTATCGCGAGCTTGCGGCCCTCCAGGCTGCGTTTATCGCCCAGGCTGCTTGGGCGCGCGGTGATCTTGCCGCCGCCCGACAATGGGCGGACGATGCCATCGCGGCAACAACCGGGTGGTACTTGAGGGAGGCGCTGACGGCGCGTGCCCGAGTCGCAATTGCGGAGGGTGAGCCGGCCGAAGCCGAGCGCAATGCCCACGATGCACTTAAGTGCAGCGCCAGCGTCAAGGCGTACCTGGGCGTCGCAGAAATCCTCGAAATCCTTGCACGTCTAGCCAGTGACGCCGGCAACCACCGAGAAGCGGTGCGGCTCTTCGGCGCAGCGGATGGCATCCGTCAGCGTACCCGCGAAGTGCGGTTCCAGATTTACCAAGCCGACTACGACACGTCGGTGACAGTGCTTCGTAATGCCATGGAAGATACAGACTTTGACGATGCCTGGGCTGAGGGTGCGGCGATGAGTACCGACGAGGCGACTGCCTACGCGCTGCGCGGCCGAGGTGGACGCAAACGACCCGCGTCCGGCTGGGCATCGTTGACACCGACCGAGCGTGACGTGGTGCGCCTGGTGGGCGAGGGTCTGGCCAATAAGGACGTCGCCGCAAGGCTTTTCGTTTCGCCCCGTACTATCGAGACCCACCTCACCCACGTTTACACCAAGCTCAGCCTCTCTTCGCGGGTCCAACTCGCGCAAGAGGCAGCGCGGCACGCCTGACCGCTGACTACATCCGGCGGCCACGCCATTCCCGCGGCGATGCGCCGTGCGTGCGGCGGAACTGCCTGCTGAAGTATCCAGGATCTGAGATCCCCACGCGCCGAGCGATTTCCGCGACGGATAGGTCGGTTTCGGACAGCAGGTCGCGGGCTTCGGCCATGCGGCGTTCGATGATCCATTCCTGCACGGTGCGACCGGTACGGCGGCGTACGACCGTGGTCAGATGACCCGGCGTCATACCGAGCTCGCCCGCGACGTCGCGTAACGATAGTGGCTCGCCGCGCCGGCGGTCGATCACCGTGAACACCTCCGCCAGCAGCGGCTCACCGCTGCGTTGCAGATCGCCGACCACATCACAGGCCAGCCGAGCGACGTCGATCAGCAGCAGCGTCAGTTGTGCCAGCGCAGCCTGCCGGTAGCCCTCCTTGCGCTGTGCGAGTTCGGATTCGATCGACGCGATGGCCGCTGACCACACCGGTTTCGCGCCGAGGGCACGGTCAGCTGAAGCAGCCCGCTGGACTGGCCGTGGACGAACGGGAAGAGCAGCGGGTGAGCACGCCATGACGGCCAGGGCGATCGCCCGTCGCCGTCGAGTGCGGATGGATCGAAGAACAAGCCGACCCCGCTGTCTCGATGGGGCACCTGGCCAGGGTCTACCGCAGCTCCAGGAGCGACCACGTAGACCACCCCCGCAGTGCAGGCGTACCACAGCACCGGGAATTCGTGAATGTGCACGCGATGTTCGAGGATGCCGTCGGCCCGGATGACCGAGACCGGTGGCGTGTCAGAGTCAGCCCGGTACTGATAGACCGGCATGCCGTCGCGATGACGGACCAGCCGAGAAGGCGGGGGCATGTGACCAAAGATAGTCCAACTATTGCCGACGATCACCCAACATCTCTGTGCGACTGCGGGTAACTATGAATCACATGACCGAATATCGTCCCGATGCCGCTGCCCGCGAGCACGACTACCTCCCTGCATTCGGAAAAGACGCGCTGCTTCCGTGCTACGACCTGCTGACCCGCGTGCTCGGAATGGGCAAGAACTACGACGCGCTCGTCGCACAGGCGGAGCTCACCGAAGGGCAATGTGTGCTGGAGATCGGCTGCGGAACTGGCAACGTCACGGCGCGCATCAAACGCGCTGCACCGGGTACCGACGTGATTGCCACTGACCCGGACCCGCTTGCGCTGGCCCGGGCACAACGGAAAACGCACGGGTTGACGGGTATTCGGTTCGAACGGGCATATGCCCAGCAGCTGCCGTTCGCGGATGGCACGTTCGATCGGGCATTTTCCTCGATGATGCTCCATCATCTCGACGAAGACGTGAAAGCCGTTGCAGCGACTGAGCTTTACCGGGTGCTGCGCCCTGGCGGGCAACTACACATCGTCGACATCGGCGGGCACACCACCGCGCACCATGGTTTGGCGGCCCGGTGGATGAAGGATAATCCCCATGCCACAGGCAACCTCGACGACGCGATCCCGCGGCTGCTCAGATCGGCGGGGTTCGAGTGCGCGGAGGTCGGCACCCGACGGAATCGCCTGATCGGCCAGCTCTCGTTCTATCGCGCCGTCCGCCCCGCCTGACCACCTGCGCGAGCGACCCCGTTTGTACGGAATTTGGCGGCGTGTCGCGGGCAGACACGGTCGCTCGCGGGGAATGAAAATTACATCGGGTTCTGACGGAGGTAGCCGTACACCGCGCCGAAGTTCCGGTTGACCTCGTCGGGAATCGGCACCGGACCGCCGAGAGCCCGTGCACCCCAGACGATTTGGGCGGTCCGCTCCACTAACGCCGTGACGTGCAGCACCTTGTCGGGCCGTGGGCCGACCGCGACCAGGCCGTGGTTCGCGATCAACGCCGCCGCGCGGCCCTCCAAGGCCTTCACCGCGTTGGTGCCGACATCGGGCGTTCCAGAAGCCGCATACTCCGCGCACCGAATCTCTCCGCCGCAGTACACCGCGAACTCATCGACGGCGGCCGGAATCGGCTGGTGGGCAACGGCAAACATGGTGGCCCACACCGGATGGCTGTGGATCACGCTGCCGATGTCATCGAACGCCTGATAACACGACAGGTGCAGCTTCATCTCTGACGACGGCGACCGGCCTTCCTTGGCCTCCATCACTGCCCCGTCGGGGTCGACCACGACGAGGTCGTCCAGCGCCATGTCGGCGTAGTCGACCGACGACGGGGTGATGACGAGGTTGCCGTCCTCCCGGCGGGCGGAGATATTGCCCGCAGTGCCCTCGACAAGGCCGCGGCGCAACATGTCCTTGGCGGCGGCCAGCACCGCGTCAGCCGCGTTGTCGACAAATCTCATCGAGCCAGCACCTCCGGGTTGACGATGTGCGCGGGCGGTTGTCCGGACAGGAGCGCCTCGAGGCCGTCGGCAACGGTCTGCGCCTGCCGGGCCTCAGTGTTCCACGTCGCCCCACCGATATGCGGGGTCAGGACCACGTTCGGCATGCTCGCCAGTGGATGATCCGTTGGCAACCACTCACCGGCGAAGTGATCGAGCCCCGCGGCGGCCACCTTGCCGGTGTGCAGCGCCTCGACCAGGGCGTCGGTGTCATGCAGCTGAGCCCGTGCCGTGTTGAGAAACACCACGCCGTCGCGCATCGCCCTGAACTGCGTCGCACCGATCATGCCCGCCGTCTCGTCGGTGACCGGCGCGTGCAACGAGACGATGTCGGCTTCGGCGAGCAGGTCGTCGAGGCTGTGACTGGCCGCCTCGTTGTAGGGGTCGTACGCGATGACGTTGGCCCCGAGCCCCTCCAGTCGCCACTTCAGCGCCCCCGCGACGGCGCCAAGCCCGACGAGGCCCGCCGTCTGCCCGGCCACCTCCCACGCTCGGAACCGCTGGTAGGGGATCGTGCCGTCGCGAAACGCCTGGCCCGCCCTGACATCCGCATCGGCGGTGAGCAGGTGGCGGGTGACACCGAACAGCAGCGCGATCGTCATCTCGGCGACCGCGTCGGCATTGCGTCCCGGCGTGTAGAGCACCGGCACACCCGCCTTGGTGGCGCCCGCGACGTCGACGTTGTTCGGGTCGCCGCGCGTTGAGGCGACCGCCCGCAGCGGCAGGTCGAACACCGGACCTCTGACCGAATCACTCTCGACGACAAGCACATTCGCGTTCTCGGCCGACGCGCGTTCGGCCAGTTGCTCGGCGGAGTAGATCCGCAACGGCGTCTGGTCGATCCACGGGTCGTAGACGACGTCCGCCAACCCCTGGAGTTTCGCAAAGCCGACCCCGCGCAAAGGCGCCGTCACGAGCGCTCGAAGTCGCGTCACGACTGCTCATGCTGGCGTACGGTGACCCGCGTGTCAGCAAAAGCGGTCACAATCGGCATCGACATCGGCACCACCGCCGTCAAAGCCGTGGCCGCCGACGAGAACGGCGGGGTGATAGCCAGGACACGAGTTCCTCATCAGCTGCGGGTGCCTGCACCGGACCGTCTCGAGCACGACGCCGACGAGGCGTGGCGGCGCGGACCGTTGGCCGCGCTGGAGCAGCTGGGCATACCCGATGCCGCTGCCGTGGCCGTGACGGCGATGGTGCCGTCGCTGACCGCCGTCGACGACGTAGGCGAGCCACTGACACCCGGCCTGTTGTACGGCGATAGTCGAGGCAGGGGAGCCGCGTCCGGCGACGCGTCGATGTTCTCCGGCGAGACCATCAGATTCCTGCGGTGGACGGCACGAGAGGCGCCCGATGCGAAGGGGTACTGGCCGGCGAGCGCGGTGGCCAATCACGCGCTCGCGGGCGAGGCGGTCGTCGACAACGCCACCGCGAGCACGACCTATCCATTGTTCGACGGCACCGGCTGGAACGAGGGAGAGTGCGCGGAGTGCGGGGCGACGGCCGATCGCATGCCGACCGTCGCGCCGACGGGTGCTGCGGTCGGCCACGTGCGCGACACCGACGCCGTGCTGGCCGCGGGTTCGGTCGACGCGCTGTGCGAGCAGGTGGTCGCTGGCGCTGATCGCGATGGCGATGTGGTCGTGCTATGCGGCACCACTTTGATCGTGTGGATCACCATTCCCGAATACCGCGAGGCGCCGGGACTGTGGACCGTGCCCCACGCGGCAGCGGGCAAGTTTCAGACCGGTGGGCCGAGCAACGCAGGCGGCCTGTTCCTCGGCTGGGTGGATCAGCTTGTGGCCGAGGATAATTCGACGGTCGACCCTGGGCGAGTGCCGGTGTGGTCGCCATATGTGCGAGGGGAGCGGGTGCCGTATCACGACCCGGATCGCCGCGCGGTGCTCGACGGGTTGAACCTCATGCACGGCGGCGCAGCGGTACGCCGCGCCGGCTACGAAGCATCGGGTTTCGTTGTGCGTGAACTCATCGAGCGCAGTGGAGCACCCGCCGCCAGGATCGTGGCGACCGGGGGAGGCACTCGGGTCCACCCATGGATGCAGGCGATGGCCGACGCCACCGGCCTGCCCGTTGAGGTGTCTGCCGTTCCAGAGGGTGCGGCCTTGGGTGCGGCGTTCATCGCCAGGGTGGCGGCGGGCCTGGAAGAATCGATCGCCGATGCGGCCCGGTGGGCATCGACGGAACACGTCGTCGAACCAGATCTTTCATGGGCCAACGCGATGCATGACCGCTACGCCCGATTCCGCGAATTGGGTGGACCGCCGTAGCGACGAGTGTGGACTTATCGCACGCTTTTTCGCGTCCGGCGTGCGTTAACCCCACGCTCGCGACCGCCGTTACCGCTTGACCGCGCTGACATAGCTGAGGTTGGAGAAGAACCCGATCGTTTCGTTGTCCGGGAACTCAAAACCATTCGCGGCGTAGGCCTCTCGCATGGTCTGTGCAGTCACGTCCCAGCCGTGCGCCGTCAGGTATTCGATGACGTGGCTGCGCTCGCCGTGATAGATCAAGTCCTGAATCTCGATATCGCTGCCGTACTTCTTCATCCGGTCGCTGATCTGCTGCGAGCGTTCGTCGGAAAACATGCTGACGTCCGGGATGTGCTCGGTTGCGACCCGGCTGCCGGTGGCGCTGAGCTCGTCGATCCGATCGAACAACAGGTCCTGGGCCTCGGGCGGAAGGTAGATCAGCAGGCCCTCGGCGATCCATGCGGTGGGCTGTGCCGGATCGAACCCGTTGGCCAGCAGCGCTTTCGGCCAGTCGTTGCGCAGGTCGATCGCGATGGTGAGCTGGTTCGCCTTGGGCTTTGCGTCCAGGCCGGCCAGTGTCTTCGTTTTGAAGTCGATGACCTCAGGCTGGTCGAGTTCGTACACCGTCGTGCCGTCGGGCCAATCCAAGCGGTAAGCCCGCGCGTCCAAGCCGGCTGCAAGGATCACCGCCTGGCGTACACCCGTGGCCGCGGCGTCGGTGAACAGCTTGTCGAACCAGCGGGTGCGCACGGTCATGCCCTCGGCGGCCCGGCGCATGTCGAATTCCGGGTCCACGTCGCCGAAATCGATCTCACCGTCGAGTGCCCGGATGAAGAAGTCAAGTCCGACGGCGCGCACCAGCGGCTCGGCGAACGGGTCGTCGATCAGGCCCTCACGGTTTGACAGCGCCCGCTGCGCCGCGACCATTGTTGCGGTCGCGCCAACGCTGGACGCCAGGTCCCAGGAATCACCTTCTGTACGTGCCATGTCGATCTCCTAGTTGAGGATTGCCGAGAGATATCCGCTGTCGCCCGCCAATGCGGTCAGCTCATCCTCGGGATACTTGAAACCATTCATTGCGTACGCTTTTCGGTTCGGACGGACGGCAACGTCCCAGCCCTTCGACGTCAGGTATTTGTCTGCCGCGTTGCGCTCGGCTGTATAGAACAACTCGGTGAGGTCGAGATTGGACCCCATCCGGCGAGACCGCTCCGAAAGCCTCTCCGTCCACTCGTCGGGCGATCCCTGGATGTCCATGTGCTCGGTGGCCAGCCTGCTGCCCGGTGCACTCAGCGCGGTGATGTTGTCGAACAACCGGTCCTGAGCTTCGGGGGGCAGGTAGATCAGCAGGCCCTCGGCAATCCACGCGGTCGGAATATCAGGGTCAAACCCGCCGTCCTGCAACGCCGCGGGCCAGTCGTCGCGCAGATCAACGGGCACTGCTCGGTGGTTCGCGGCGGGCTCTGCGCCCAAGTCTTGGAGCACACGGGTCTTGAACTCGAGCACCTGCGGCTGGTCGATCTCGAACACCGCCGCCTCCCTCGGCCACCACAGCCGGTAGGCACGAGTGTCGAGTCCCGAAGCCAAAATCACGGCCTGCCGAATGTCGGCGGACACGGCGCCTATGAAAAAGTCGTCGAAATACCGTGTGCGCACAGCGATCTGCTCACACATCTGCCGGCGGTTGAACAGCGGATCGTCGCCGTAATCCAGTTCGCCGTCCGCCAACTTGTTGAGGTGCTCGAGGCCAACGGCCTTGACGAGCGCGTCGGCGTACGGATCGTTGATGAGGGGATTGGGCTGCTTGGACGCCAACGCGCGCGATGCGGCCACTCCGGTGGCCGTTGCACCCACGCTGGAGGCCAGATCCCAGGTGTCGCCGTCAGTTCGGGGCATAAAACGGTTCCTACGTTCGCGTCGCGATGACGGCCAGTGAAGTGCTAAGCGGCGCAACGTCATCGGTGGCGGGAAATTCTCGGCCATAGCGGGCGAACACCTCAGGCCGGGTACTGGCGGACACCTGCCAGCCCTGCCCGGCCAGGTAGTCGACCACCGCATTGCGCTTGCCGCGGTAGAACAGTTGCGTGAGGTCGACGTCGAACCCGTGGTCGCGCCACGGATTTCCCATGGTCTTGGCGCGTTCGCTCATCGCGGCTCCGCCATCGGGGTGATACTCGGTGGCCAGCTGGCTGCCCGGTGCGCTGAGCCCGGTGATGCTGTCGAACAGCCGATCCTGCGCGTCGGGAGGCAGATAGGCCAGCAGGCCCTCGGCACTCCACGCCGTCGGTTGGGTCTCATCAAACCCGCTGCGGCGCAACGCAGCTGGCCAGTCGTCACGCAGATCGACGGCTACCGCGTGGCGCTGCGCCGTTGGCGTCGCGCCGATGGCCTCCATCGTGGTGGTCTTGAACTCGATGACTTTCGGTTGATCAACCTCGTACACCGTCGTGCCCGCAGCCCACGGCAATCGGTACGGCCGCGCGTCGAGGCCGCTGGCCAGGATCACCGCCTGCCGGATGCCCGCCTTGCCGGCTCCCACGAAGAAGTCGTCGAAGAACCGGGTGCGGACCGCCATCACGTCCACCATGACGCGGGGCCCGCCTGATTCCACGGCGGTCAACGGGATCTCTCCATCGACCAGCCGGGTGAAGAAGTCGACGCCCACCGCGCGCACCAGGTCCGCGGCGAACGGATCACTGATCAACGGCTCGGGTTCGAGGCTGGCCAGCGCCCGCGCGGCGGCGACCATGGTTGCCGTCGCCCCGACACTCGACGCCAGATCCCAGCTGTCGGCGTCGGATCGGGTCATCGGTGCGCTCCCTTCAGCACGCCGCTTACGTACTGAAGCTCGCCGAAGTTTCCGTCTTCCTCGACCTCGAGAGGCGGCAGCCCGTTGGCGGCGAACAGCTCCGTGACGCTGCTTCGGCTCAGTTGCCAGCCGTGCTCACCGAGGTAGGCGGCCGCCTCGTTGCGGTCGCCGAGGTAAACCAGTTCAGCGAAGTCGAGGTCGAAGCCGTGGTCGCGCCACTGCGCCGACGCGGCTTGCATGCGCGCGATCGCCTTCTCGTGATCGTCCGGATTGATGTTCGGCACGCTTTCCACCGCCACCCAGCTGCCCGGCGCGCTGAGTTCGGTGACGGTGTCGAGCAGCCGGTCCTGCGCATCGGGGGGCAGGTATCCGAGCAGGCCCTCTGCGCTCCACGCTGTCGACTGGTTCGGGTCGAAGCCCTCTTCGATCAGCACCGAGGGCCAGTCGTAGCGCAGGTCCATCGCGACGGTGCGCCGCTTGGCGGTCGGTTCCGCGCCAAGCTCGGCCAGCACCCGGGTCTTGAACTCGATCACCTCGGGCTGGTCGATCTCGTAGACCGTCGTTCCCGCCGGCCAGTGCAGCCGGTAGGCGCGTGAATCCAGGCCCGACGCGAGAATGACCGCTTGGCGGACGCCGGCGGCCCCGGCGGTCAGAAAGAAGTCGTCGAAGAACTTGGTCCGCACCGCCATGTTGTCGGTCATCCGTTGCATGCCGACCGACTGGCTGTCCTTGTCGAGATCCTCAGGGCGTAGGTCGCCGGTGACGAGGCGGGTGAAGAAGTCCATGCCTACTGCCCGCACGAGCGGTTCGGCGAATGGATCGTTGATCAACGGATTGTCGGCAGCGGTGGCCATCGCGCGGGCCGCTGCCACCATGGTGGCCGTCGCCCCGACGCTCGATGCCAGATCCCACGTGTCGTTGTCCGTGCGTGCCATCCCTGAAAACCCCTTGTTGCCGTAGTACAAAGCCGTTACTTAGGTGATGTAACGACCCGTCGCCGACTGTACGCTCCGATTCTTAAAGCAGGCCGTGCTGCAGTTGCCCGCGATGGATGCGGGGAAGCAGAACCTCAACTGTTAGTCTCGTAGACTGTTTGACGCGTGACTTCGCAGGCTACGAGCCTGACAGAGGTACGCGCAGGACCTAAACCAAGACGCTGGTGAAACCAGCCCCATTCGCACGCCGGGATCTACGGGTCGGCTGCGCAGGAGGAAGAGTGCTCTCGGCTTTCATCTCTTCGCTCAGGACAGTCGACCTGAGACGAAAGATCCTGTTCACGCTCGCCATCGTGATCCTGTACCGGGTCGGCGCGTCCATCCCGTCGCCGGGCGTCAACTACCCGAACGTGCAGAAGTGCGTGGCGCAGGTCAGTGGCGGTGACTCGGCGCAGATCTACTCGCTGATCAACCTGTTCTCCGGAGGTGCACTACTGCACCTGACCGTGTTCGCGGTCGGCGTGATGCCCTACATCACCGCGAGCATCATCGTGCAGCTGTTGACCGTGGTCATTCCGCGCTTCGAGCAGCTGCGTAAGGAGGGCCAGGCCGGCCAGGCCAAGATGACGCAGTACACCCGCTATCTGGCGGTTGCGCTGGCGATTCTGCAGGCCACCAGCATCGTGGCGCTGGCCGCGAACGGCGGGCTGCTGCAGGGCTGCACACTCGACATCATCCAGGGCCAGAGCCAGGGCCTGAACATCTTCACGCTCGTCGTCATCGTGCTGGTGATGACTGCGGGCGCCGCGTTGGTGATGTGGATGGGTGAGCTGGTCACCGAGCGGGGCATCGGCAACGGCATGTCGCTGCTGATCTTCGCCGGCATCGCCGCGCGTATCCCGGTCGAGGGCAAGACCATCCTCGACAGCCGCGGCGGCATGGTGTTCGCGCTGGTCTGCGTGGCGGCGCTGGTGATCATCGTCGGCGTGGTGTTCGTCGAGCAGGGCCAACGACGCATTCCCGTGCAGTACGCCAAGCGCATGGTCGGCAGGCGCATGTACGGCGGCACGTCGACGTATCTGCCGCTGAAGGTCAACCAGGCCGGCGTTATCCCGGTGATCTTCGCGTCCTCGCTGATCTATATCCCGCACCTGATCACCCAGCTGATCCGCAGCGGCAGCTCCAGTCCCGGAAACACGTGGTGGGACCGGTTCGTCGGCAACTACCTGACCAACCCCGCTGACCCCGTGTACATCGCCATCTACTTCGGGTTGATCATCTTCTTCACGTACTTCTACGTGTCGATCACGTTCAACCCCGACGAGCGTGCTGACGAGATGAAGAAGTTCGGCGGCTTCATCCCCGGCATCCGCCCTGGCAAACCGACTGCCGACTATTTGCGCTACGTGCTGAGCCGGATCACCCTTCCAGGCTCGATCTACCTGGGCGTGATCGCCGTCCTGCCGAACCTGTTCCTCCAGATAGGAAACGGCGGCGGCGTGCAGAACCTGCCGTTCGGCGGAACTGCGGTTCTAATCATGATTGGCGTCGGGTTGGATACGGTCAAACAGATCGAGAGCCAGCTGATGCAACGCAACTACGAAGGGTTCCTGAAGTGAGAGTCGTTCTACTCGGACCGCCCGGCGCGGGCAAAGGCACTCAGGCGCAGAAGCTGTCCGAAAAGCTCGGCATCCCGCAGATCTCGACCGGGGACCTGTTCCGCAAGAACATCAGCGAGGGCACCCCACTGGGGGTCGAAGCCAAGCGCTACCTCGACGCAGGCGATCTGGTGCCGTCGGAGTTGACGAACAAGCTGGTCGAGGATCGCATCGAGCAGGAGGATGCGGCTGCCGGGTTCATTCTCGACGGCTACCCCCGCTCGGTAGAGCAGGCCAAGGCGCTCGATGAGATGCTGAAGAACCACGACACCAAGCTCGACGCGGTACTGGAGTTCCAGGTCTCCGAGGCGGAGCTGTTCGAGCGGCTCAAGGGCCGCGGTCGCGCCGACGACACCGAAGAGGTCATCCACAACCGGATGCAGGTGTATCGCGACGAGACCGAGCCGCTGCTCGAGTACTACAGCCACAACAACCTGCAGACGGTCGACGCGGTAGGTGCACTGGACGAGGTGTTCGCGCGGGCCCTGCGGGCGCTCGGCAAGTAATCCATGATCGGCCTTCCGGGGCTGCGCAGCCGCAAGGTCGTCGCGCAGCGCAGCGCCGGTGAACTCGATGCCATGGCGGCGGCGGGGTCGCTGGTGGCCTCCGCGCTGTTGGCCGTCCGGACGGCGGCCGCGCCTGGCGTCTCGACGCTGGCGCTGGACGAGATCGCCGAATCCGTCATCCGCGACGGCGGCGGTGTCCCGTCGTTTCTCGGGTATCACGGCTTCCCGGCCAGCATCTGCTCATCGGTGAATGACCGTGTGGTGCATGGCATTCCGTCGGCAAGTGAGAAACTTGCCGACGGTGACCTGGTGTCCATCGACTGCGGTGCGATCCTCGACGGTTGGCACGGCGACTCGGCGGTCACGTTCGGCATCGGCGCGCTGATCCCCGTCGACGAGGCCCTGTCAGCGGCCACCCGTGAGGCGATGGAAGCGGGAATCGCGGCGATGGTGCCCGGTAACCGGCTGACCGACGTTTCGCATGCCATCGAAACTGGGACGCACGCCGCGCAGGCGCGCCACGACCGGAAGTTCGGCATCGTCGCTGGTTACGGCGGGCACGGCATCGGCCGCCAGATGCACATGGACCCATTCCTGCCCAACGAGGGCTCGCCGGGACGCGGGCCCTACCTGGCGCCGGGGTCGGTGCTGGCCATCGAACCGATGCTCACCCTCGGCACCACCAAGACCGTTGTGTTGGAAGACGAATGGACGGTCGTCACCGCCGACGGGTCGCGCGCCGCGCACTGGGAGCACACCGTCGCCGTCACCGACGACGGTCCACGAATCCTCACCGTCTGAATTTTCGCGCGCGAACGTGGGTTACCAACACGTCGCAAGCACCTGCGGCGTGTATCAAGCCCACATTCGGCAATAGGCCGCGCACCGGCCGCATCCTGCGTGTAATGAACCTGAGCACCACCAACGTCGTATCTAAGACGGAGGTTGGTAGTGGACGATCCAGAAGCCGCCATGATGCGGGTGCTTTATGACGAGCACGCCGCGGCTCTGTGGCGCTATGCCCTGAGGCTCACTGGTGATCAAGCGCGTGCGGAGGACGTGGTGCAGGAGACGCTGCTTCGGGCTTGGCGTCACCCCGAGGTGACCGACGAAGTCGAACGGTCGGCCAGGGCGTGGCTGTTCACCGTGGCGCGCAACCTGATCATCGACGAGCGCCGCAGCGCGCGATACCGCAACGAAGCCGGCACCCCCGACCTCGAGCAGGTCGCCGACCGGGCCGCACCCGACGAGGTGGACTCCGCATTGGACCGACTGCTGTTGGGCACAGCCTTGAGCCAGCTGTCCGAGGAACACCGTGCCGTGATCCGCCGGTCCTACTACCAGGGCTGGACTACCGCACAGATCGCCAAGGATCTTCAGATCGCGGAAGGCACGGTGAAATCCCGGCTTCATTACGCGGTTCGGGCGTTGCGACTCAATCTGCAGGAAATGGGGGTGACACGATGACACAATTCGGTTTTCCCCTAGGCGGTGATCTTATGGACGGCGATCGCTACGTGACCTGGGATGCGGCCTATGTCCTCGGTTCACTGACGAGCAGCGAACGCCGCGAGTACGAGGCTCACCTGGAGACCTGTGAGCGGTGCCGATCGGCCGTCGCCGAGATCAGCGGCGTCCCTGCGCTACTGGCGATGATGGATCTCGAGGATGTCCGTGCGCTGGATGAGGAGCCGCCGGAATCCCCGCCGCTTCGGCCCGAGGTGCTCGATTCGATCCTCGACAAGGTGCGGTGGCGCCGTAGGCGGTCGCGCTGGCTGACGTCGGCCGCGGTCGGGGTCGCCGCCGCACTGCTGGCGGTTGGCGTAGTGATCGCTATTCGTCCCGAGATTGTGGGCCTTGCGGACTACACCCCGCAGGGAACCACTCAGGCGATGGACATGGCGAAGGTGTCGGATACTCCGATCAACGCGTCGATCACGTTGACCGGATTCGGTTGGGGCACCCGCATCGACATGGCTTGCTCGTACGGCGAATGGGGTCAAGCCGGCACCATCCCTCCGCAGAACCTGGGCATGGTCGTGGTGGGCCGCGACGGCAGCCACACCGAGGTAGCCACGTGGCTCGGCTTGTCGGGCGCGACGGCGCTGCCGAGTGCTACCACTCCGATGCAGAAGGACGAAATCGCTGCGGTGCAACTGATTTCGTCTGACAACGGAAAGGTTTTGCTGGAAAGACACTTGTGATCCCGGCCACTTGGTGAACCCATCTCGGATGCCAGTCGTGTCATTGATAGGGACGGGAGAAGCGAGTGAGAAATGGCCGGAAGGCATCGAGTTGTCGATCACATCGTCGCGTGTCTCGCGGCGAACGGCATCGACTGCTTCTTCGGTGTCGACGGAGCCAACATCGAGGATCTCTACGACGCCGCTTACTTCCGCGATGACATCACCGCGGTGCTCGCCAAGCACGAGTTCTCCGCCGCCACAATGGCCGACGGCTACAGCCGCAGCGGAGCCGGGCTGGGCGTGGTGGTTGCGACCTCTGGCGGCGGCTGCCTGAACACCGTCCCTGGGCTGGGTGAAGCGTTCGCCAGCCGGGTGCCGGTGCTGGCGCTGATCGGGCAACCGCCGATCACGCTCGACGGTAGCGGGTCCTTCCAGGACACCAGCGGCTGTAACGGTGCGCTGAACGCCGAGGCATTGTTCACCGAGGTATCGGTGTACTGCCGACGTGTGGTGCGGCCGGAGGACATCGTCGTGGCGCTGCCTGAAGCGATCGCGGCCGCCAGGACCGGTGGACCGGCAGTGCTGTTGCTGCCCAAGGATATTCAGCAATCCGAGCTTGACGCCAACGGCGTTGGCTTCGAACTCGCAACGACGCAACCTGGCGATCCCGAGGCCATTGCGGACACACTGCGACGTGCCGACGGGCCCGTCACGATCATTGCCGGCGAGCAGGTCGCTCGCGACGACGCGCGTGCCGAACTCGAGCAGCTGCGCGCGGTGTTGCGCGCGCGGATCGCCACGGTGCCCGATGCCAAGGATGTCGCGGGCACGCCGGGCATGGGATCGTCGTCGGCGCTTGGCGTCACCGGCGTGATGGGCCACCCGGGCGTCGCGACCGCAATCGCCGACAGCGCGGTGTGCCTACTCGTGGGCACGCGCATGGGTGTGACGTCACGTGCCGGCCTTGACGACGTGCTGGCGTCGGTTCCCGTCGTCTCGATCGGTTCGGCGACGCCGTATGTGCAATGCGCACACGTGCATACCGACGACTTGCGCGGCTCGTTGTCGCTACTGACCGCTGCCCTTTCGGGCCGGACGCCTGGTGTGCTGGTGCCTGATGCGGTGCCGCACACCGAATTGCAGCCGCCGCGCTCGGACGGTCCTGGCATCCGATATCGCGAGGCGATGACGGCGCTGGACGCGATGCTCCCCGTCGGCACGGACGTGATCGTCGATGCGGGAAACATCGGCGCATCCGCGATTCACTACCTTCCGGTGCGACGTGACGGCCGGTTCATCGTCGCGCTCGGCATGGGCGGCATGGGATACAGCTTCGGAGCCGGCCTGGGCGTGGCATTCGGGCGGAGTATGGGCGCTCGCGCGAAGAGCAATGGCCAACGGCATCGAACGGTTGTCATTGCCGGCGACGGCTCGTTCCTGATGCACGGCATGGAGATTCACACGGCGCTGCAGTACCGGCTGCCGGTGACGTTCGTGCTTTTCGACAACCATGCGCATGCGATGTGCGTGACGCGCGAGCAGATCTTCTACGACGACCTCTACAGCTACAACCGGTTCGGGCCAAGCCGTTTCGGCGCTGGCCTTGCCGCGATGTTCCCCGGCCTGTTGTCGGTGGACGTCGACGACATCGGCCAGTTGCCCGGCGCACTGCAAACCGCACTGGAGGCAGACGGCCCATCGGTCGTCAGTGTCGAGTGCTCAGCCGACGAAATCCCGCCGTTTGCGGCCTTTCTCCGCAATACCTCGACACAACCGCCCACTACGAAGGAGAACCTCCCCCATGTCATTGCCCGCGCTTGATGACATCACCGCCCACCGGGGTACCCCGGATCCGATCGACGATCTTGTCCGCATCGAGACCTCTCCTCGGGAAAAGGCGACCCCCGTCATCATGGAGATGATGCGGTCGGTGTATCCGCACGACCAGGTGTTCGGTGAATTCTGCACCGTCAACAGCTATGTCGACTGTCCTCCCGACGAACTGTTCGACTACATGTCCGACACTCGCTGCCTCGAAGAGTGGACCTACAGCCTGCGAGGGTTCACGCCGACCGAAGAACCCGGGCTGTGGCTGGCCTATGACCGATTAGGTTCGGAGACCAAGATTTTCACCCGAACGGTGGCCAACAGAGAGGCCATGACCGTCGACTATCACTGCGCATGGGACCAAGGCAAACACCTGTGGATGGTCTACCTGATGCGGATCGTCGACGCCGAGACCGTGTTCGACAGGCCGGGTTCGGTGGTGCTGTGGACCAATTGCCATCACCCGTTCTACGACCGCAACCCGTATCCGGAAGCTGCGCCACCCGAGCGGCCGGTGTGGGTCGGGGATTTCTGGGACATGTTCGGCGCAGGTCATTTGCTCGAGCTGAAGAACCTCAAGGCGATTGCCGAATACCGACACCACAACGGCCTGCCGGTGACCCCGGCCTGGATGAGATGAGCCCGGCGTGAACGAGCAGAAGCCAGTCAGCTTGGTTGACGTTTCGACGTACCTGCCGGGGGAACCGATCGGCGCCGAGTACTACGCCCAGTTCGCGGACTCCGACGATCTGCGCGACAACGTGATGTTCCGCGCGCCGAAGTTCCGCCACCATGTGGCCGCGGATGAGACCGCCATCGACATGGTGGAGCGGGCCGCGGCAGGATTGATCGAGCGCCACGGCCACGACACCATCGCCAACGTCGACGTGCTGATCACCCACACCCAGGCGCCGGACATGCCGTTCTACGGCGGAGGCGGCGGGATGGCGCATCGCCTTGGCATGAAACCGAATTGGGTGCTCGATCTGCACAATGGTGGATGTGCGGCGTTCGTGCTCGGGCTGCAGATGGCCCGCCAGCTGCTTTCGTCGGGAGCGGGTCAGAGCGCGCTGATCGCGGTCGCGCAGAACGCGGCCGGGCAGGCGTTCGACCAGCCCACGGTGCGCCGCAAAGCACAGGCGGCGGTGCCCGGCGATGGTGCCGCCGTCGGGCTGGTCACGCTGTCGGACGAATCGCCGATCCTCGACGTCGAATGCCGCACCTACGGCGAGTACGCGGGCGACATGACCCTCGCCGTCGACCCGCCGCGCAAGTGGTGGCAGCCGGGGGTCGGCGAGCTTCACATCGGCTTCACCGAAAGCAAAATCACCAAGGTGCTGGCCAGGGGCAACCGTCAGGTTCCGGAAGTGTCGTACGCCGTGTGTGACCGAATCGGCATGCGGCCCAAGGATCTTGACCTACTCGTCACGAACCAACCCAACCGGGTATTCCTGCGCAACTGGCGTGAGGCGCTGGAACTGCCGAAGGAACGCCACGTCGACACGTTCGACGACTGCGGCAACCTGTTCGCCGCGGGTATCCCGATCAATCTCGACCGGGCGATCACCGAGGGCCAGTTGAAGAAGGGTGACGTGGTCTTGATGGCCGCGTTCGCCCACGCAGGTGACTTCGCCGGTGCCGCCGCGGTCAAGTGGGGCGGCCGCTGATGGCCACGCTCAAGCGCGAATTGACCGATGCGGTCGGGGCGCTGCCTAGCGCGCTGAACCCGTTGGCGTTGTCGCTCAACGAGAATCCGTTTCCGCCGCTGCCAGCGGTGCGTTCAGCGCTGATCGAATCGATTGACGCGGCCAATCGCTATCCCGAATTCCTGCCTGAGCGGTTGCGCGCGCTGATCGCGGGGCGAGTCGGCGTGCGTGACGAGCAGGTGGTGATCGGTGTCGGCGCGACGGGGGTGATCCTGCAGGTGCTGCATGCGGTAACCAGCCCCGGCGAGAAAATGGTGATGACGTCGCCTACGTTCGACGGATACCCGATCTTCGCGCGGATGGCACGGCTGGAAGCGGTCACCGTCGCGCTGGATGTGCACGGCCATCACGATCTGGATGCCATGGCCGACGCCGCCCACGACGCCAGAGTCGTTGTGGTGTGCCGGCCGCACAACCCGACCGGCACCGTCGAGCCGGCGGCCGAGATCGAGGGTTTCCTGCAGCGGATCCCCCCGGACACCGTGGTGCTGCTGGACGAGGCATACGTGGAGTTTCTGTCGCCGGCGTATCGGATCGACGCCCCTGCGCTCGTCGAGCGTTATCCGAATGTCGTTGTGCTGCGCACCTTCTCGAAGGCATACGGATTGGCCGGTCTGCGGATCGGCTACGGGTTCTGCGCCTCGGGGCTGGCCCGCAGACTGTGGGCCATGCAGCCGCCATTCGGGATGGGCATCACCAGCTTGGTGGCAGTGGCGGCATCCTATGACGCGGAAAGCCAGCTGCGGCAACGTATTCGGATTATCGCCGCCGAGCGGCGCTACCTGCGGATGCGGCTGAGGTCCATGGGTGTGTACAGCGCCGACGCTCATGCCAACTTCGTATATCTGCCGTCGTGGCGTGAGCCGTGGCGGGAAGTGTTCGACGGCACCGGGTTGCAGGTTCGCCATTACGCCGACGGCGGCGTGCGCATCACGGTCGGCAACCGGCAGTCCACACGCGCCGTGCTGGCGGCGGTGGCGCCGGCTGCAATGCGTTGACTATCCGCCGAGCGGGCAGACCTGCTTGCCCCAGTCGTCGATGGTCTTGTCACGTCGGCGCAGGCGACCACTTGCGCGAAAGGCGAATAATTTGTGCGCAGCCCACCAGGCGGTGCTTGGAGATTTCTCGGAATGACGATTGGTTTGCCGGGCGCGTTCTGATCGAGGTTGCGCACGACACCCGATCCCGTGCGGTATGAAGAGGCGTGCCCCCGGAATCCGACGAGCATGATCCGATCGCCTTGGCGCGCGCCAACTGGCAGCGGGCCGGTTGGGGCGACGTCGCCGACGGAATGGTCGCGGTGACCTCGGTGATGCGGGCGCACCAGATCTTGCTGGCCCGGGTGGAAACCGCGCTGCGGCCCTATGACCTGAGCTTTTCCCGGTATGAGTTGCTGCGGCTGCTGGCATTTAGCCGCACCGGCGCGCTACCGATCACCAAGGCGTCCGACCGATTACAGGTGCACGTCACCAGCGTCACGCACGCGATCCGCCGGCTGGAGGCCGACGGATTGGTCGTACGCTTACCCCACCCGACTGACGGCCGCACCACGCTGGTGCAGATCACCGCGCTCGGCCGCTCGACGGTCGAGGACGCCACCGTCACGCTGAATAACGAAGTGTTCGCCGACATCGGGATGTCCGAAGGTCAGTCGCGGGCGCTGGCGGATTCCATCGAGACGCTGCGCCGCAACTCCGGCGACTTCTAAGCGTCTTCTCGCGCTGGGGACGGCAGCGGAATGGTTGCGGTGACGGCAGTACCGGCGCCCGGCCGCGACCGGATGTTGAGCCTGCCGCCGACGATCTCGGCGCGCTCGGCCATCGACAGTAGGCCGTACCCGCCCATCTCGTCACCGCCGAGCGGATGCTCGAAGGTGTCGAAACCCACTCCGTCGTCAACGATTTCGAGGCGAGCGGCGTCACTGGTGACGAAGAACGTCAGGCGCGCTCTATTCGCTTTCGCATGCTTGACGACGTTCTGCAGACATTCCTGGGCGATGCGGTAGAGCGCGAGCTCGATGTGATCGGGCAGGCGGGTGTCGTCGAGGTCGATCTCCATGGTGATCTGTGGGATCGACCGGGCCAGGCTGGCCAGCCCGCCAGATAGCCCAAGGTCATCGAGCACCGGTGGCCGCAGCCCGCTGATCGCCGCACGGGCTTCCTGCAGCGTCAGGTCGACGAGTTCGCGTGCCTTGCTCAGCTGCTCGCTCATCATTACCGGATCACCGACGGCCCGGGTCGCCGCGTCGAGCCGGTAGGACAGCGTGACGAGCCGTTGCGAGATGCCGTCGTGGATATCGCCTGCCAGCCTTCGCCGTTCGATCTCCTGGGCCTCGATGACCTGCTCGACGAAGTTCTCGTGTGCGCGTTCGCGGGCCACCAACTGTCGGTGCAGCCGGGCCTGATGCAGTGCCCCCGCGATCAGCCGACCGATGACAAGCAGCAGTTCGACGTCGCGCTCGGTGAACTCGCGGCGCTCCACGGTGTGCACGTTCAAAACGCCAACCAAGCCACCGGGATCGGTCTCCATCGGCACCGACACCATCGACGTGAAGTCCTTGCCCCGCAACGACTCAAACGGCATGTACCGCGGATCGGCCTCCTTGTCGTGACTGATCACCACGGGCTCGCGGTGGCTGGCCACCCAGCCTGAGATGCCCTGCCCGAGTGGCAGCCGCACCTCGCCGACCGCAGCGTCGAACGGCGGCGTCGCCCCGGCCAGGGTCAGCGACCGGTCGGTGTCGTCGAGCACGTGGACGAAGCACACGTCGCTAGCCGTGGCGGCGGTGATCATCCGCGCCGCTGCGGCTGCGAGCGGCTCGACGCCAGGGCCTTTCGATGCGGCCTGAATCAGTTCGCGCAGCAGGGCGAGTTCGCGGTCGGCGTCGACGAGATCACGGACGGCATTCGGTGGACGAGGCTTCATTGGTAGATGCCCTCCCGCAGTGCGGTGGCTACCGCGCCGGTGCGGTCGCTGACGCCGAGCTTGCGGTAGATCGACCGCAGATGGGACTTCACGGTCTCGTCGCCGATGACCAATTTGGTCGCTATGGCGCGGTTGGACAACCCGTTGACGACGAACGACAGGATCTCGCTCTCGCGTTGGGTCAGCCCCTGGCGGGCACCCGGCCAGAACTCGTCGCGCTGCAGGCGGGCCGCGGTGTCGACGGCTCGGGCGGCCATGCCGGGATCGATGGCCGTCTCACCGCTGTGCACGAACTCGAGCTGACGGACCAGCTCGTCGCTACTGATGCTCTTGAGCAGATAGCCGGACGCTCCGACCCGCAGTGCCTGGAAGAGGTACTGTTCGTCGTCGTAGACAGACAGCATCACGACCTTGCGCTTGGGGTCGCTCTCGCGTAGCTCGAGGCACAGGTCCAGGCCGCTGGCGCCCTGCATGCGCACGTCGCACAACACGATGTCGGGGTGGAGCTCCTTGATCACGCTGAGCGCCCGCTCAGCGCCGACGGCCTGACCAACCACCTCGACGCGGTCCGAAAACGCCGCAAGCATCGCCTTGAGGCCCTCGATGACCATCTCGTGGTCGTCGACCAGCACGAGGCGTACCGGAGGACCGCTGGGCGTCATGGCACCACCTTAGAGCTGGGATTTTTCCTGAGGTAGAACAACTTGGCCTGTCCGATCCCCCAATTGGGGGAGGACCGATGGCTGTGATGTGGGACACCCTATCCGCATGCCTACAACGCAGGAGAAATCGTGGCGCGCTGGTCGCTTTTGGTGGGATGCCACCACGACAACCCGAAGCGTTGTCTATCCGCTGCGAGCGGTGATCTTCGACCTCGACGCCCTCACCGACATCGAATGCGACGGTCACCGCGTGGCGTACAACGCGGCGTTCGCGGCGCACGGCCTGGATATCGAGTGGACCGTCGGCCGCTATCGGCAGCTGCTGGCGCTGCCTGACGAGCGGCAGCGCGTCTCGGCCGAGCTGCGCAAGCGCGGCATCTCCACCGAGTCCGATGTGCTGACCCAGCTGCTTGCCGACGAGATCTACTCGACCAAGACCGTGATGTTCGACGAGCTGGTTCACGACGCCGATCTGACGCCCCGTCCCGGGCTCGTCGACCTCGTGATGGACGCATTCGGCGCGGGCGTGTGGGTGGCCGTGGTTGCGAATGGCCCGCGAAGCTGGGCCGAGCCGTTGATCCGCCAACTCGTCGGCGACGGGCTGGTCGAAACGGTGGTGACCAATGACGACGTGAAGAAGCCGATGCCCGATCGCGAGGCCAACCAGAACGCGCTATGGGAACTCGGCATATCCGCCGAGAATGCGCTCGCGATCACAGGGTCCGCTTGCGGGCTGCGCTCGGCGACGTGTGCGGGTCTGGCGACCGTCGTCATCACCGGCGACGGAACACCGGATATCCCGGCAGCCGTGGCGGTGCGCTCCGACTACTGCACGGGCGAATCGCTGACCATCGCGGATTGCCAACGCCTGCACGGCAGCTGGTGGGCGGCGCACAAGAGGTCTGCCGCCTGACACCTCGACAGTTGGCCTTCAGTTCCGGATCGTCACCTGCCACGCGCAATCCTTGTCGAATGGGCTGACGTTAAGGACCGTCGGCCCGAAACTCACTGTGCCCCGACTGATCCCTGCTCGATGTGAGTTGGTGTCGCCGCGCAGCTCGTCGAATCTGTCCGGCACAGCTTTGGGGGTGCCGATCGAGATGAACCCAAGGACCGCGGCGTCTGGGCGGCACTGGATGGCGTATTCGTATCGCCACCGCCCGCTGGCGGTGAAGGACACCGTGCCGTCACCCACGCCTCGGGCATTCACCGGGAGCGTCGGATAGTCGACGGTGGATGGCGTGCCCAGCTTCGCAGGGGCGCCTGTGGATATCGGAGGGGGCGGGGCTGGTCGTGCTGGGCGTGCTGGCCGCAAAGCGTGGTACTCGACCATCGGATCGCGGGCCAATGTCAAGTTGTCCGAGGTGACGACGAGCTCTTTCGGCGAGACGACATACGCTATTTCAGCGTTTCTCGCGACGAATCCGTCCGCGGTCGGCGTTACGTCACTGAGCTGCATGGCGGCGCCGTCGCGCAGGCGAATACCCCTGTACTCATAACCGCCGCCTTGGGTGCTGCAGACCACGACAAGTGACCGTGCGGTGCGTCCGATCGCAGCGGCCGGTTGGGGCCCCACGCATCTGGCGCCTTCCTGATCGACGAAGCCCTGGGCGTCCATGCCGCGGGGCAGCGGCAGGTCGAAAGGCTGATCGGCAACCGCCGGGGAGGGTTTCGGCGTTGCCGACGGCGCGGGGCTGGCGACCGGCACTCGAGCCGGCGGATGTGCGTCATGCGACCAGTTGATGATCGAGTAGGACAGAAGGCCGACCGTCGCGGCGGACAACGCGGTGAGGCGAAGGATTGATGCTCGGGCAAAGAAACTCCGTCCGACCGAAGGGAGGTCGGCAGCCCCCTTCTTCAGGTCGGCGCGAGTCAATGAGGTGCCCTCCTAGTTGCGTCACTGGCGTGAACACACCCGGATCTAGCAAATCACTGTTGCGACAAGATCGGCGTCATTCCGATGGGCGTTTCGCCGATGAAGTCGCTCAGAACTCGCGCTGGCCAGCCTCCGCGGATCATTTCGATCACGGCGCTGAAGGGGCTAATCAGCGCTGGGTGTCGCGCCAGTCGACCAGCTTCTCCACCGTGCTGAGGTCGTACTTGCCCTCCGACGCGCGGACCTCGGTATGGAACAACGTGGCGCCAGCGGCCAGGTAGGCGTCCGCCGACTTCGGATCGGTCCACAGCGTCGAGCGCTCGATATCGCTGTCGGCTCGCCCAAATCCGGTTGCCAGTTCGGCGACGCGGGCACTGGCCTCGCGGTAGGAGTCGATGGGCAGGAAGGTGTGCCAGATGTCGGCATGGCGTGCGACAGCGGGCAAAGTGCGCTTCGGACCGGACCCGCCGATCAGGATCGGAATCTTGCGCAGTGGCGCCGGCTGCAACAGACCGAACCGGCGCTCGATGCGCAGCAACCCCTCATCGAAAAGGTCCGCCCGCGATTTGACCGTTCCGTATTCGAAACCGTAGGTGGTGTAGTCCTTCTCGTACCAACCGGCGCCGACGCCGAGGATGGCCCGGCCGCCGCTGATGTGGTCGACGGTGCGCACCATGTCCGCGAGCAGATCGGGGTTGCGGTAGCCGATCCCCGCTACCAGCAGGCCGAGTTCGGCGCGTGTGGTGATCTCGCCCCAGGATGCTAGCGCGGTCCAGCCTTCGAAGTTGTTCACATCCGGCTGCACCTCGGCCAGCACCGGCTTCGCGTCGGCGATCGACTCGATGAACGGCGCATGGAAGTGGTCATAGCCGAAGATGACGTCTACCCCGATCTCCTCGGCTTGCAGGACAGCCTGCCGCCAGGTGGCGTAGTCAGGAGTGTCGGCGGGCTGAATCTGAACGGCAACGCGTACGGGAAAGGTCACCCCCGCGACAAGCAAGGCTCACCGCGATTTATTCCCGGACTGCCACCATCAGACCCGTTGTCAAGTCCAAATGTGGTGGGGGACAGAATCTGTGGATGAATCTTCGGCTGTGGATAACTTTCTCGCGTTTTGACCGAAATTGGCATAATCGCAAGCATGTTCGACTCGGAGTTCTCGACGGCGGATGACGCGACGGTCGTCGCCGCCATCGAGGAGGGCGCGCAAGCAGAAGCTGCTGCCGGGGCTCGCCGGCTGGCTGCCATCGCTGAGCTCGCCCGGCGCCGAGCCGTTGACGACGACGAGCGGGCGAACTGGGCGTTCGACGGCTGGGCTTCGGCGGCCGCCGAGGTAGCGGCCGCCATGACGGTCGGACATCGACGGGCCTCGAGGGAGATGCGGATCGCGGTCGCACTGCGTGACCGGCTTCCCCGTGTTGCTGCGCTACATATGCAGGGCACGCTCAGCTCGCGAGTGGTCTCGGCCATCACCTGGCGCACCCAACTCGTCGAAGACGCCGAGGCGCTGGCTCTCATCGACGCCGCCCTTGCCGAGGGAGCTACCAAATGGGGTCCGCTCTCGGAGCACCGGCTCGATGAGGCGATCGACGCGTGGATCTTCAGATATGACCCAGCCGCCGTACGCCGCTCTGAATCATCCACGCGCACAAGGGACTTCTCGATCGGAGATCTCGATGATCCGGCCGAAACCACCTCGGTGTGGGGTCGGCTGCTGGCCACCGACGCGGCGGTGCTCAAGCGTCGCGTCGCACAGATGGTGCAGGGAGTCTGCGACAACGATCCTCGCCCCATCGGCGAGCGCCGCTCAGATGCGGTGGGCGCCATCGCCGCGGGCGATTTCCATCTGGCGTGCCGGTGCGGTTCGAAGAATTGCCCAGCAGGCGATGCACCGAGTTCCTCCAACGTGGTAATCCGCGTTTTGGCGGAACAATCCGCCGTCGACGCGGCAACCTCCTCCGCCAACGCCGCAACTGCCTCGGTCGACGCCTCAGCGCGGGAGCAGACTTCGGAGGGGGCCGCGGTTAGGCCGCCCGCAGCGCTGATCGTCGGAGAGGGCATCGTGCCGACACCGTTGCTCGCGGAGTTGATTCGCGGCGGTGCGAAGGTCCGTCCGATCACCATGCCCAGCGATGAGCCGGAACCGCACTATCGACCGTCGGCAGAATTGGCTGAGTTCGTGCGGATGCGGGATCTGTACTGCCGTGCGCCCGGCTGCGACGTTCCGGCTGATCGTTGCGACTTGGACCACACCATCCCTTATCCGGTCGGACCGACCCACGCGTCAAACATCAAGTGTCTGTGTCGAACTAACCATCTGATGAAGACGTGTGGCGGATGGCGCGACATTCAGTTGCCTGATGGCACGGTCATTTGGATCTCACCCAGCGGCAGGAAATACATCACCAAACCTGGTAGTCGGCTGTTCTTCGAGACATGGGACATTACGACCGCGGACCTTCCGCCCACGTCGATCGTGGTGCCGAATACCGGCGACCGTGGTCTGATGATGCCCAGGCGACGGCGTACCCGTGCTGCCGAATATGCCGCCCGGATCAAGGCCGAGCGCGCGCGCAACGAAGCGCCCGTACCGTTCTAGCCGTTGCGGATCATCTCGATGACTGCGCTGAAGTCCTTGTCGGCATGGTCGGCGGCGAACTTCGCGTAGATCTCGGCGGCATGGCTGCCCAGCGGCGCCGACGAGCCGGTCGAGTTGACCGCGTCCATGGCAAGGCCGATGTCCTTGTTCATCAACGCGGTCGCGAAGCCAGGCTTGAAATCATTGTTGGCCGGTGATGTCGGAACGGGGCCTGGCACAGGGCAATTGGTGTGGATGGCCCAGCAATTGCCGGTCGCACCCGTGATCACGTCGAACAGTGACTGCGCGGACAGCCCCAACTTCTCGGCGAGCACGAACGCTTCGCCCGCAACGATCTGCTGGACAGCCAACACCATGTTGTTGCACAGCTTGGCGGCCTGGCCGGTACCTGAAGCGCCGCAGTGAATGATCTTGCCCGCCAACGGCTCCAGCACGGGCCGCGCACGATCGACGGCATCGTCTTCACCGCCGACCATGAACGCAAGCGTCCCCGCGGTCGCGCCCTTCACACCGCCTGAGACCGGCGCGTCGAGTTGGGCGATGCCGCGCTCGGCCGCCTGCGCATGGATCTCACGCGCGTCGTCGACCGAGATCGTGGAGGTGTCGATGAACAGCGCGCCCTCTCGGGCGGCGGGCACCGCCTCGGCGTATACCGTCTTGACGATGGTGCCGTTGGGAAGCGAGGTGATGACGACGTCCGCCTCTTGGACTGCCTGGGCGACGCTGTCGAAGATCTGCGCACCCTTGCTGGCGGCCACCTCCTGCGCCGCGGGCACCGGGTCGAACCCCCGCACGGCCTGACCGGCGGCGAGCAGGTTGGCCGCCATCGGGCCGCCCATGTGGCCCAACCCCAAGAACGCAATGGTCGTCATCTGTTCTCCTATGCGGATGCGCGGGCGCGGGCGGCCGCGGCCCGACCGATCACCACGCGCATGATTTCGTTGGTTCCCTCGAGGATTCGGTGCACCCGCAAGTCGCGGACGATCTTCTCCAACCCGTACTCGCGCAGATAGCCGTAGCCGCCGTGCAATTGCAGCGCCTGATCGGCGACGTCGTAGCAGGCGTCGGTGACGTAGCGCTTGGCCATCGCGCACAGCTCGACCTTGTCGGGATGATTATTGTCGAGCGCAGTTGCCGCGCGCCACAACAAGGTTCGCGATGTCTGCAACGCGGTGGCCATGTCAGCGAGCGTGAACCGCACGGTGGGTTCGTCGAGCAGCGAGCCGCCGAACGCCTGGCGGTCGGCGAGATAACTCGACGCCTTGTCGAAGGCGGCCTGCGCCCCGCCCAGCGAGCAGGCGGCGATGTTGATCCGGCCGCCGTTCAGCCCGTTCATCGCAACGCCGAACCCGGTGCCTTCGCCGTCGGCGCCACCGAGCATCGCGTCGGCGGGCACGCGGACACCTTCGAAGATGACTTGCGCGGTGGGCTGCGCATTCCAGCCCATCTTCTGCTCCTCGGCGCCGAAACTCAGCCCAGGCGTGTCCTTTTCGACGACGAACGCCGAAATTTGACGAGGGCCCCGCTTCGTCTCGTCCCAGCCGGTGCGGGCCATCACAACATAGACATCGGAGGTGCCTGCGCCGGAGATGAACTGTTTGACGCCGTCGATCACGTAGTCGCCGCCCTCGCGGACCGCCTTGGTGCGCAGCGCGCTTGCGTCGGAGCCCGCGCCGGGCTCGGTCAGGCAGTAGGACGCGATGGCCTCCATCGACGCCATCCGCGGCACCCAGGACTTGCGTTGCGCATCCGTGCCGAACGTATCGACCATCCAGGCGCACATGTTGTGTATCGACAGGAACGCCGCGATGGTCGGGTCGGCCTTGGCCAGCTCCTCGAAGATGCGCACCGCGTCGAGCCGACGCAGCTCGCTGCCGCCGACATCGTCGCGGCAGTAGATGGCCGCCATCCCGAGCTCGGCCGCCTCGCGCAATACGTCGGTGGGGAAGTGGTGCTTGGCGTCCCACTCCAATGCGTATGGCGCGAGGCGCTTTTCGGCGAACGCGGCCGCCGTCTCGGCGATCACGCGTTCGTCGTCGTCCAGCCCGAAGTAGTCCATTACTTCATGGTCGGGATGACGAACTCGGCGCCGTGGCTAACCGCCGGCCAGCGTTGCGTCACCGTCTTGGTCTTGGTGTAGAACATGATCGATGACGGGCCGTGTTGGTTGAGGTCGCCGAAGCCGGACCGCTTCCACCCGCCGAAGGTGTGGTAGGCCACCGGGACCGGGATCGGCACGTTGACGCCGACCATGCCGACCTGGACCCGGGACACGAAGTCGCGTGCGGTGTCGCCGTCACGGGTGAAGATCGCCACGCCGTTGCCGTACTCATGCTCGGACGGCAGCGCCAGTGCCTCCTCGTAATCCTTGGCGCGCACCATGCAGAGCACCGGGCCGAAGATCTCGTCGGTGTAGATCGACATGTCGGGCGTGACGTGGTCGAACAGGGTCGGGCCGATGAAGTAGCCGCCCTCGAGGTTGGCGTCGCCGAATTGCAGGTCGTCGCTGGTGCGTTCGCGACCGTCGACTACTGCCTCGGCTCCGGCCGCCACGCCCTGGCCGATGTAGTCCTTCACCCTTGCCAGTGCAGCCTCGGTGACCAGCGGGCCGTAGTCGGCCTTCGGGTCGAGGCTGTGGCCGACCCGAAGGTTGTTGACTCGCTCAATCAGCCTGGCGCGCAACCGCTCTGCGGTCTGCTCGCCGACGGGCACGGCCACGCTGATGGCCATGCAGCGCTCGCCTGCGCTGCCGTAGCCCGCGCCGATCAACGCATCGACCGCGTTGTCCATGTCCGCGTCGGGCATCACGATCATGTGGTTCTTCGCGCCGCCGAAGCACTGCGCACGCTTGCCGTGTGCCGCGGCGCCGGAGTAGATGTACTGCGCGATGTCGGAGCTTCCGACGAAGCCGACGGCCTGGATGACCGGGTGCTCGAGGATGGCGTCGACGGCTTCCTTGTCGCCGTGCACCACCTGGAAGACGCCGGGCGGGAGGCCGGCCTGGAGGAACAGTTCGGCGAGGCGGACGGGCACCGACGGGTCGCGCTCACTGGGCTTGAGGATGAACGCGTTGCCGCACGCGAGCGCGGGGCCGGCCTTCCAGAGCGGGATCATCGCCGGGAAGTTGAACGGCGTGATGCCCGCGACGACGCCGAGCGGCTGACGCAGTGAATACACGTCGATGCCGGGGCCTGCGCCCTCGGTGTACTCACCCTTGCTCAGGTGCGGGATGCCGATCGCGAACTCGATGACCTCGATGCCGCGCTGGATGTCGCCCTTGGAGTCGGCGACCGTCTTGCCGTGTTCGAGTGACAGCGTTTCGGCGAGCTCTTCGATGTTCTGGTTGACCAGGTCGATGAACTTCATCATCACGCGGGCCCGGCGCTGGGGGTTCCAGGCCGCCCACTCCTTCTGCGCCTCCGCAGCGCCTGCGACAGCGGCGTCGACGTCCGCCCGGGATGCCATCGGCACCTTGGCCTGCACCTCGCCGGTGCTGGGATTCATCACGTCGGCGGTGCGCATGGACTGTCCGGCGGTGCGCTTGCCGTCAATGAAATGCGAAATCTGTGTGGTCATGAGTCTGTCCCTCGCCCGAATGGCTGAATACTAGGACATCCTAGTATTGCCGGGGCAGCGGGCGCAAGGGGTCCCAAAAGGCACCGCGAGACTGCTTACAGATCGCGAATATGGTCCGGATCGTGAGCTGTCCGCAGTTTCGCGACAAAGGCGAGCGTCTCGTCCCAGGTCGGCAGCAGACCCGAGGCTTGCACCTGAGCGAGCGTCGGGGCTTCGCGGTCCCGGTCGGACAGGATCGGCTCGCCGTTGACCGACGGCCAGGCGATATCCAGCGCCGGGTCGAGCGCGTTGATCGTATGCTCACGACCCGGGGCATAGCCGGCCGAGCACAAGTACATGACCGTCGAGTCGTCATCGAGCGCCAGGAAGGCGTGGCCCAACCCCTCGGAGATGTAGACGGTGCGGCGGTCGCGCGCGTCCAGCAGCACGGCATCCCATTTGCCGAACGTCGGTGAGCCGACCCGAATGTCGACGACCACGTCGAACACCGACCCATACATACACGTGACGTACTTGGCCTGACTCGGCGGCAGCTGCGCGAAGTGCACGCCACGCAGTACACCGGCAGAGGACACCGAGCAGTTGGCCTGATGCAGATCGAGCTTGTGTCCGGCGAATTCGGTGAACGCCGAATCGATGAACCATTCGAAGAACAGGCCACGCGAGTCCGTATGAATTTTTGGGGTGATCTCCCATGCGCCGGGGATAGCCAGTTCGCGGACCGTCACTGGCCGCGCTCCTCGTAGCCGGCCTCGACCGCGTCTTTCAATGGGCGCCACCAGGATTCGTTGTCGCGATACCACTCGATGGTGTCGCGCAGTCCGTCTTCGAAGTCAATGTGCTTGGGTCCCCAGCCCAGCTCGTCGTACAACACCGACGGATCGATCGCATACCGCAGGTCGTGACCGGCACGGTCGGTGACGTGATCGAAGTCCTCGGGATCGCGACCCATCAGCTGCAGAATGCTGCGCATCACCGATAGATTGTCCCGTTCCCCCTCTGCGCCAATGAGATACGTGCGGCCGATCTGACCCTCGCTGAGGATGCTCCACACCGCGCTGTTGTGGTCCTCGACGTGGATCCAGTCGCGAACGTTCGAGCCGTTGCCGTAGAGCTTGGGCCGGCGCCCGGAAAGCACGTTGGTGATCTGACGGGGGATGAACTTCTCCACGTGTTGGTACGGGCCGTAGTTGTTGGAGCAGTTCGAGATTGTCGCGGCCACGCCGTAGGACCGGACCCACGCGCGCACCAGTAGGTCGGCGCCCGCCTTGGTCGACGAGTATGGGCTCGACGGGTTGTACGGCGTCGACTCGGTGAACCGTTGCGCGGAGCCCAGTTCGAGGTCGCCGTACACCTCGTCGGTCGAAACGTGATGCAGCCGAACCCCGTGGCGACGCACAGCCTCCAACACCGTGAAGGTGCCGACGACGTTGGTGTGAACGAATGGCTCGGGGTCGAATAGTGCGTTGTCGACGTGAGTTTCCGCTGCGAAATGCACGACGGCGTCGGCCTCGGCGACCAGCTTGGTCACTAACTCTGCGTCGGTGATGTTGCCCTGCACCAGCCGGATGTCGTGCTCAACCGGGGCCAGCGACTCGCGGCTGCCCGCATAGGTCAGCGCGTCGAGCACCGTCACCTCATGCTCGGGGACCGCACTGTGCACGAAGTTGGCGCCGATGAAACCCGCGCCACCGGTGACCAGCAACCGCATGCCCAAACCCTAGCGGGTTGGTGTGCACACCACGGCCAACGCGTCGTTTTGCGCGTCGACGCCGCCGCGGCCGATCCGTTCTGCCAGTCGCGACCGCAGCTCATTCCGACGCCGGTCGGTGTGTGCCGGCGGACGGTCGGGCATTCAGCCCTTCAGCCCGAGCGGTCCCGCAAGCTCGGTCAGCGTCGGCAATAGCTTGTCCCGCCCGCCGAGCACCTGAATCAACACCGAATCAGCACCCGCATTCAAATGCTCGTTGAGCCGCTTGGCGATGTCATCGGCGCTGCCATGCGCAACCACTGCGTCAATCAACTTGTCGCTGCCGGGCTTCGCGATGTCCTCATCGGTGAAACCGAGCCGCTTCCAGTTGTTCAGGTAATTGCTCAGATTCAGATAGAAGTCGACGGTCTCGCGGCCGATCGCACGGGCTTCGTCGGCTGCGTCTTCTGAAGTCGTCAGCACCACCTTGTGCTCGGGCGCCAAATACACGGTGGGGCCGATCCATTCGCGCGCCTGCGCGGTGTGCTCCGGCGTCGTCAGATACGGGTGTGCGCCGGCACTGCGCTTCGCGGCCAGCTCGTGCACCTTCTTGCCGAGCGCAGCCACCACGCGGCGGCTCGTCGGCACCTTCCTGGCGTCAAGCACATCGAGGTACTCGACCAGCGCGTCGTACGGTTTGCGGTACTCCTGCGTGTGCTCCGGATGCCCGACACCGACGCCGAGCAGGAAGCGGCCGGGGAATGCTTTCTCGATGCGGTGATACGAGTCGGCGACCTCGCTGGCGTCCGCCGTCCAGATGTTGACGATGCCCGTCGCCACTTGAAGCGTGTCTGTCGCGTCCAGGATCGGCTCGACGAATTCCAGGTCTGCCCCGGGCGATCCGCCGACCCACAACGAGCCGTATCCGAGCTTCTCGATTTCGGCTGCTTGCTCTGGCCCTGGTGATCCAAAGGTCCATACCCCTACGCGGCCAAGGTCAGGCTTGAGTTCACTCATGTTCGTCCCTTCGTTCACTGCAGGCCGAGCGGCCCGGCGAGTTCGGCAAGCGCGGGCACCAACTTCTCGGGTGACGTCAGCACCTGCACCGGCACGTGATCGGCGCCCGCATCGAGGTGCTCCTTCAGTCGCGCCACGATGGCGTCGACCGTGCCGTAGGCGACGACGGCGTCCACCAGACGGTCACTACCCGGTTTTGCGACCTCTTCATCACTGAACCCGAGACGTTTCCAGCTGTTGAGGTAATTCGTCAGGTTGAGGTAAATCTCCAATGCTTTGCGACCGACAGCCCGCGCCTTTTCCGCATCGGTGGTCAGCACCACCTTGTGCTCGGGGGCGATGAACGCGTCGGGGCCGAGCAGCTCGCGCGCTTGCGCGGTGTGCTCGGGCGTCGTCAGATACGGATGTGGTCCTGCGGCGCGATCCGCCGACAGCTTCAAAACCTTGGGGCCCAGTGCCGCGACCACCCGCCGGTTCTTCGGCACGCCGTATTCGTCGAGCTTGTCGAGGTACTCCGTCAAAGCATCGACCGGCTTGCGGAATTCCTGATTCGCCTCCGGGTGGCCGACGCCGATGCCCAGCAAGAAGCGACCGGGATAGGCCTTGTCGATCCGGTGGAACGATTCGGCGACGGGGCCGGCGTCGGCGGTCCAGATGTTGACGATGCCCGTGGCGACCTGCAGGGTGGTGGTCTTCTCCAGGATGGGTTCGACCCACTCCAGCTCGGCAGGCGGCGAACCGCCGACCCATACGGCGCCATAGCCCAGCGCCTCTATCTCTTTGGCTTGGTCAGGAGTTACTCCACGACCAAAGGATCCGAATCGGCCGAGGTTGGGTTTGGCATCGTCAGTCATGGTTCGGTCAACCCCGACCCGGGCCGCGCCTATTCCAGTCCGGCCGGAAGCTCTGTCGGCGTCGGCAGCTCAGGGGCGGGCGCCTGCAGCGGCAACACCACGATGAACTTCGTCTCGCCGGGCCGCGATTCCACTCGCAGGTTGCCGTGATGCTTCTCGACGACGATCCGCCACGCCAGATCGAGGCCGAGGCCGGTGCCCTCGCCGAACGGCTTGGTGGTGAAGAACGGCGTGAAAATCCGATCGATGATCTCATCCGGGATGCCGGGGCCGTCGTCGCAGATCTCGACGCGAATCATGTCGTCGGTTTCGCGCTTGGTTCGCAAGGTGAGTGTGCCGTGGCCGTCCATCGCCTGGATCGCGTTGTCGATGATGTTGGTCCAGACTTGATTGAGATCGCCTGGGTAGCAAAGCAATTGGGGCAGCGACTTGTCCATGTCCTTGACGATCTTGACAGGGCCGTCCTTGCCGACCTTTTCGCCGAACATCATCACCGTGCTCCACAACAGCTCGTGCACGTCGGCGGACTGGTATGGCGCCCGGTCCATTTGCGAGTACTGCTTGGTGCCTGCCAGCAGCGCCGAAATGCGCTTGCTCGCTTCGGCGATCCGGTTCACCGACAGTTCGGTGTCGATCGTGTACTTCAGCCAACCGATCGCGCTCTGCAGCGTGGCCGAACAGTCGACGTCGTCGATCGACGCTTCAACGCGTTCCAGCCAGTCGATGTCCAGACCGGCTTCCACGAACGTTGGTGCGTAGTCCCAGCCGCTGGCGATGCCGTGGTCCTCGAGCCAGTCGCCGATCTCATCTTCGCGGTCCGACGTCTCAAGCGGGCTGAGGTCATTCGACTTGGACTTGGCCACCTGTTCGGCCACCTCGTCCTGAATGGACACCAGAACGCGCAATGCCTCCGGGGTGAACTTCCCGCTGGAGAGCATCGACAGCTTGTGGCGCATCTTGCCGACGTTCTCGCGAAGATTGGATACGTCCCGCGATATCGCCGCGGCCGGGTTGTTGAGCTGGTGCGTCAGCCCCGCCGTGATGGTGCCCAGCGCCAGCAGCTTCTCGCGTTGTCCGATGATCTGGCGCTGCCGCAACCCGCCGACCATGTGCCCTTCGAGCAGATGTACCGCCATCGGGAACTGCGTCTTCATGAACGTGGCGAACGCCTCGGCGTCCAGCACGAACAGCCGAGACGGCTGGGTGACTCGCACCGACGCCTCGTAGAGGTGCTCCTCGGCGGGAACGTACGCCGACCACGCGCCGAAGTAGACGCCCCGCTGCGACGTTCGGCCCGTCACGATGTCCATGCCGGCCGACCGCTTGGACATCACCACTTCGCCGTCGAGCAGCACGTAAAAGCAGGTGGCCGGCTCGCCTTCGACGACGACGGGCCCCGGCTCAAAAGCCTGGATATGGCCGTTGTCGCACAGCATCTGCAGCTGTTCGTCGGTCAAAGCCTCGAACAGGAACAGCGTCCGCAGCTCGGTAGGCAGGCATTTCTCGCCCATTTCGGTTCTCTTTCCTACGCGTCCGCCAGGTAGCGGTGGACCAACATCACTGCCATCGACCCTTCGCCGACGGCTGCTGCCACCCGTTTCGCGGATTCGGCACGCACATCCCCTGCAACAAACACACCGGGCACACTTGTTTCCAAATGGTGCGGCGGACGGTCAAGCGTCCAACCGGCGACGTCCTTGAGATCGGGGCCGGACAGGATGAAACCGTGGTCGTCCTTGGCCACCACATCAAGCCAAGCGGTGCGCGGCTCGGCGCCGATGAAGCAGCACAGCCGGTCGGCGTTCACCGTCTCCTTCTCACCGCTCTGCTTGTTGAGCAGCACCAGCCCCGTGAGGTGGTTGTCCTCGCCGAGCGTGTCGACGACCTCGGTACACACCCGGACGTTGATGTTGTCGTTCTTCTCGATCTGCTGGATCAAGTAGTAGGACATCGACGCCTCGAGTGACGGCCCTCGCACAAGCAGGGTCACCGATTTCGCCGTCTTCGACATGAACATCGCGGCCTGGCCTGCCGAGTTCGCGCCGCCGACGATGTACACGTCCTCGCCCGCGCATTCAGTGGAGTCCGACACCGATGCGCCGTAGTACACGCCGCGGCCGATGTAGTTGCAGGCGCCGTCGTCGGGGTCGTCCCAACACCCGGGGACGCCCTGCAGCTGGCGGTAGGAAACGCCGGTGGCGAGGATGACCGCCTGCGCAGCGATGGTGCTGCCGTCGGCGAATTCGATCGTGCGCGCCGTGCCGCTGTCACCGGCGTGCAGCTTGACGGCCTTACGGGTGGTGATGACCTCCGCGCCGAAGCGCTCGGCCTGGCGGCGTGCCGACGTGGTCAGCTCGGCGCCAGAAACGCCCATCTCGAAGCCGAGATAGTTCTCGATCCTCGAGCTGCGACCGGCCTGTCCACCCGTCGTGGTCTCCTCGATCAGCACGGTCTTCAGGCCCTCCGAGGCGCCGTACACCGCGGCAGCGAGGCCGGCCGGTCCGCCACCGATGACCGCGAGTTCGTACATCTCCAGCGACGGGGTGGTGGACAGCCCGAGCATGCCGGCCAGGTCTTCATCGGTCGGCTCGACCAACGTCTCGCCCTGTTCGGTGATGACGACTGGCAGCTGGAAGCCGTCCAGGCCCGCCGCGTCCAGCAGTTGCTTGCCCTTGGGCTCGTCGGCCGTGAAAGAACGGAACGAGTGCTGGTTGCGGGCCAGGAACTGGCGCACCTGCCACGACCGTTCGTTCCAGCGGTGCCCGATCACCTTGGTGTGCGGGATCGCGCGGTCGCCGGTGGCGTGCCACGCCTCGAGCAGCCCGTCGACCACCGGGTACAACTTCTCTTCGGGCGGGTCCCAGGGCTTGAGCAGGTAGTGGTCCAGGTCGACGACGTTGATCGCGTCGATCGCGGCGTGGGTGTCGGCATACGCCGTCAACAGCACCCGGCGCGCGAGGGGGTAAATGTCCATTGCCTCTTCGAGGAACTCGATGCCGCTCATCTGCGGCATCCGGTAGTCGGCGACGAACACGGCGACGGTGTCACCACGCAACTTGAGTTCGTTGAGGGTTTCCAGGGCATCGGGGCCCGACTCGGCCCGGACGATGCGGTAGCGGTCGCCGTAGTGGCGCCGCAGGTCGCGCGCGACGGCGCGGGACACCGCGGGGTCGTCGTCGACAGTCAGTATTACGGGTTTTCGGGGAGCAGAGACCGGTGCAGTCATCGGTTATCAGTATGCTCCCGTCGTCCAGCGGTTATTGGGCCACCTTGGATGCGATTACCTGGTACTTCGGCGATTTTGGGGCACGCCGCCGAGCAGGTAGTATGGACCAACGGTGCGGCTTCCGCGCCGGCTCTTGCGTGCTCTCTGCGATCGGAATTGCTGGAATTTCTGGCTACAGGTCCACGTTTTGTAGTCGGTCGAAAAGCTGCGCCAGCAAGGCGCCAACGATCTACAGGACACGGAGGATCTCCGAAAGATAATGGCCAAGAAAGACGGTGCCATCGAGGTCGAGGGCCGCGTGGTCGAGCCCCTGCCCAATGCGATGTTCCGCATTGAGCTGGAGAACGGACACAAGGTGCTTGCCCACATCAGCGGCAAGATGCGGCAGCACTACATCCGCATCCTGCCCGAGGACCGCGTCGTGGTGGAGTTGTCTCCCTACGACCTGTCCCGGGGCCGCATCGTTTATCGGTACAAGTAAGACGACACAGAGAACAGGATCGACCGAGCCGTGAAGGTGAACCCGAGCGTAAAGCCCATCTGCGACAAGTGCAGGGTGATCCGTCGGCATGGGCGGGTCATGGTGATCTGCTCAGATCCGCGCCACAAGCAGAGACAAGGCTGAGTCGGCGATGAGCGCTGGCGCGAAGATCAGATAGTCGCGTTTCCGCTCGACCCAACCCGCCCTCCTCGGATCGCGACCGACAACTTAATGACGAAATCCCAGTACCACTGAGCGGATTGGCCGCTCACCACGTCCGGCACGGAGGCCGGACCCCATCAGATGAGGGAACGGACTGGGACCAGACCTCCGCATAGAAGAAGGAACACCGCCTGATGGCACGCCTCGTGGGCGTCGATCTCCCGCGCGATAAGCGCATGGAGATCGCCCTGACCTACATCTACGGCATCGGCCGTACCCGCTCCCAGGAGATCCTGGAAGCCACCGGCATCGACCGGAACCTGCGCACCAAGGACCTGACCGACGATCAGGTCACCCAGCTGCGCGACTACATCGAAGGCAACCTCAAGGTCGAGGGCGACCTGCGCCGTGAGGTCCAGGCCGACATTCGCCGCAAGATCGAGATCGGCTGCTACCAGGGCCTGCGGCACCGCCGCGGCCTGCCGGTGCGCGGCCAGCGGACCAAGACCAATGCGCGCACCCGCAAGGGCCCGAAGCGCACCATCGCCGGCAAGAAGAAGGCCAGGTAAGTAGATGCCACCAGCAAAAAAGGGTGCCGCTGCTCCTAAGAAGGGGCAGAAGACCCGCCGCAGGGAAAAGAAGAACGTCCCGCACGGCGCCGCGCACATCAAGAGCACGTTCAACAACACGATCGTTTCGATCACCGACCCGCAGGGCAACGTCATCGCCTGGGCGTCGTCGGGTCACGTCGGCTTCAAGGGTTCGCGCAAGTCGACCCCGTTCGCCGCGCAGCTGGCCGCCGAGAACGCCGCCCGCAAGGCGCAGGAGCACGGCGTGAAGAAGGTCGACGTGTTCGTGAAGGGCCCGGGTTCGGGCCGTGAGACCGCCATCCGGTCGCTGCAGGCCGCCGGCCTCGAGGTCGGCGCCATTTCCGACGTCACGCCGCAGCCGCACAACGGCTGCCGTCCGCCCAAGCGGCGCCGGGTCTAGAAGGAGACAGACTTATGGCTCGTTACACCGGACCTGCCACCCGCAAGTCGCGTCGCCTCGGCGTCGACCTGGTCGGTGGCGATCAGTCGTTCGAGAAGCGTCCCTACCCGCCCGGTCAGCATGGCCGCGCCCGGGTCAAGGAAAGCGAATACCGTCAGCAGCTGCAGGAGAAGCAGAAGGCTCGCTTCACCTACGGCGTGATGGAAAAGCAGTTCCGCAAGTACTACGAAGAGGCCGTGCGCCGTCCCGGCAAGACGGGTGAGGAACTGCTGCAGATCCTTGAAAGCCGGTTGGACAACGTGATCTACCGTTCCGGCCTGGCCCGGACCCGCCGGATGGCGCGTCAGCTGGTCAGCCACGGTCACTTCACCGTCAACGGCGTGAAGGTCAACATCCCCAGCTACCGGGTGTCGCAGTACGACATCATCGACATCAAGGACAAGTCGCTCAACACGCTGCCTTTCGAGGTGGCGCGCGAGACCGCTGGCGACCGTCCGATCCCGGGTTGGTTGCAGGTTGTTGGCGAGCGCCAGCGCGTGCTGGTGCACCAGCTGCCCGAGCGCGCGCAGATCGACGTGCCGCTCACCGAGCAGCTGATCGTCGAGTTCTACTCGAAGTAACGACTTCTGCCGCGGCAACCGTCGCGGGAGAAACCCAACGGCATCAAATAGCGGGTGCCGAGGAGGAGAAGAAGAAAAATGCTGATTTCTCAGCGACCCACACTGTCCGAAGAAGTCAAGTCGGAGAACCGGTCCCAGTTCGTCATTGAGCCGCTGGAGCCCGGATTCGGTTACACGCTTGGCAATTCGCTTCGGCGCACGCTGCTGTCGTCCATCCCGGGCGCGGCGGTCACCAGCATCCGCATCGACGGTGTGCTGCACGAGTTCACCACTGTCCCAGGTGTGAAGGAAGACGTCACCGACATCATCCTGAACCTCAAGGGTCTGGTCGTGTCGTCCGAAGAGGACGAGCCGGTCACCATGTACCTGCGCAAGCAGGGCCCGGGTGAGGTCACCGCGGGGGACATCGTCCCGCCTGCCGGTGTGACAGTGCACAACCCGGAGATGCACATAGCGACGCTGAACGACAAGGGCAAACTCGAGGTCGAGCTCGTCGTCGAGCGCGGCCGTGGCTACGTGCCTGCCGTGCAGAACAAGGCGTCCGGCGCCGAAATCGGCCGTATCCCAGTCGATTCCATCTACTCGCCGGTGCTCAAGGTCACCTACAAGGTGGAGGCCACCCGTGTCGAGCAGCGTACCGACTTCGACAAGCTGATTCTCGACGTCGAGACCAAGAATTCGATCACCGCTCGCGACGCGCTCGCGTCGGCGGGCAAGACGCTGGTCGAATTGTTCGGTCTGGCACGCGAACTCAACGTCGAGGCCGAGGGCATCGAGATCGGGCCGTCGCCGGCCGAGGCCGACCACATCGCCAGCTTCGCGCTGCCGATCGACGACCTCGACCTCACGGTGCGGTCCTACAACTGCCTCAAGCGCGAGGGTGTGCACACGGTGGGCGAGCTCGTCGCCCGCACGGAGTCCGATCTGCTGGACATCCGCAACTTCGGCCAGAAGTCCATCGATGAGGTGAAGATCAAGCTGCACCAGTTGGGTCTGTCGCTCAAGGACAGCCCGGCCACGTTTGATCCGTCCGAGGTCGCCGGTTACGACGTTGCCACCGGCACCTGGAACAGCGACGCCGGCTACGACCTGGACGACAACCAGGACTACGCCGAAACCGAACAGCTCTAGAGAAAACCCGTCCCGGTCCTACCTGATACGGGGACCGGCCCCAATTAGGAGTAGCAATGCCCAAGCCCACCAAGGGTCCTCGCCTCGGCGGGTCGTCCTCACACCAGAAGGCGCTGTTGGCCAACCTGGCCACGTCGCTCTTCGAGCACGGCCGGATCAAGACGACCGAGCCCAAGGCTCGGGCGTTGCGCCCCTATGCGGAGAAGCTCATCACCCACGCCAAGAAGGGTGCGCTGCACAATCGGCGCGAGGTGATGAAGAAGATCCGCGACAAGGACGTGGTCCACGCGCTGTTCGCCGAGATCGCACCGTTCTACGCCGACCGCGAGGGCGGCTACACCCGCATCATCAAGGTGGAGGCACGCAAGGGCGACAACGCCCCGATGGCCGTCATCGAGTTGGTGCGCGAGAAGACGGTGACTTCGGAGGCCAACCGTGCCCGCCGTGCAGCGGGCTCGAAGAAGGCAGCACCTGCGAAGGCGGTGGCGGCCGACGAGGTTGTCGCCGATGCTCCCGCCGAGGAAACCGTTGACGAGGTCAAGGCGGAAGACGCTGCCATCGAGGACGCTCAGACCGCCGAGGCGGCCGAAGAGGTTGCCGAAGCTGAAGCCGAGGACAAGGCCGACGACGCCAAGTAGTGAAGCTGTGAACGAACCCGCCATCGATTCCGGTGGCGGGTTTGTTCGTCTTCGGCTCGATATCGCTTACGACGGAACCGAATTCGCTGGATGGGCGGTTCAGGCCGGCCAGCGGACCGTGGCCGGTGTTCTCGACGAGGCGCTATCGACGGTGTTCCGGGTACCGGTGGTCCTGCGCGCGGCTGGCCGCACCGACGCAGGTGTGCATGCGACGGGTCAGGTCGCTCACGTTGACGTGCCCGCCGATGCGTTAGTGCATGGCTACCCCCGCACCAGCCGCGAGGGCGACAGTGAGTTCTTGCCGCTCGTGCGACGGCTCGGGCGGTTCTTGCCTGCAGATGTACGTGTCGTCGACATAGACCGTGCCGCAGCGGGTTTCGACGCTCGGTTCTCGGCGTTGCGTCGCCATTACGTCTATCGGATCTCGACCGCGCCGTACGGCGTTGAGCCGCAGGAGGCGCGCTTCGTGACGGCATGGCCGAGGCCGCTCGACGTCGACGCGATGTCGGCCGCGTCCCGAAACCTGGTGGGGCTGCACAACTTCGCCGCGTTCTGCCGTCACCGTGAGGGCGCCACGACGATTCGCGATCTGCAGCGGCTGGACTGGTCCCGCGACGGCGACCGCGTCACCGCATACGTCAGCGCAGACGCGTTCTGCTGGTCGATGGTGCGGTCATTGGTCGGTGCCCTGCTGGCGGTCGGCGAACATCGACGCGAACCTGGTTGGTGCGCAGGGCTGTTGACGTCGACCCAGAGATCAAGCGATTTCGCCGGAGCGCCCCCGCAGGGCCTGACCCTCGTCGGCGTCGACTACCCTCCCGACGACCAACTCGAGGCGCGCACGAAGGTCACGCGCGAACTCCGGGTGGTCGACTAGATCCGGCCAGCGACGAAGTCGGCGGCCTGATTCGCCATGCCGGCGCTGATGTAGGCGCTGGCGAGGTGGGCAGGCCAGTTGTCTTGCCACGTGTCGGGGTCGGCAGGGTTGCAGATCGGGTCGGCGCCGTGGCACAACTCGATGGTCCGCTCGCTGTAGAGGGGGTTGAAGTTCGTGATCGGCCCTACCCACGCGGATCCGTTGCCGAACAGCGCGACCGCAGCGATGTGGGTATCCGCGCCGTCCGGCAACGGGTTCTTGAAGCCGAAGAAGTTGAACGGCAACGCAAGGACGACGTCGGTGACGGCCGCGCCCAGCGAGTAGCCGCCCAGCACCAAGCGGGTATCGGGGCAGTTGTTCATCATCGACTGGATGTGTGCGCTCATGTCGTTGGCGCCGACGTCGATCTGATTGTCGGCGGGATACTGCACCGCGTAGACGCCGATGTTCTTGTTCGTCTTCGAACGCAGCGCGCTGATGAACGCGTTTCCGAGGACACCGACACCCGGCGACTCGAGTCGGCCGCGGGCGAAGACGACCTCGACCGCCGGGCAGGCGGCAGACGCCGACGGGACGGCACCCGGCACCGGCACTGCGGTCGATGCGATCAGCCCGGCAGCGGCCAGAACCACTGCAGCGGCAACGAATGCGATTCGACGGGTCCACCGAGCGTCAAGATCAATCCCCACTTGGGCGATCCTAACGGAATGCTGTGAGCGTAGCCGTCAATTTGTTGCAGCCCTAGAGCAGGCCCGCGGCGAAACCGGCCGCCTGGCTGGTCGGCCCGCCCACATAGGAGCGGTGGGAAGCCAAGCTCTCACCGTTGGTCTGGCAGATCGGGTCACCGCCGTTGCACAAGTCGATGGACCTGCCACCCCACACCGGGCTGACCGTGAGGGGCAGGCCAAGTTTGGCGGACGGATTGCCGAATACCGCGATGGCCGCGACATGGTCGGGCACGTTGGGCGGTAGCGGGTTGTTGAAGCCGATGACGGGGATCGGCACCGCGCTGATGACGTCGATCACGGCGGCGCCCTGCGAGTAACCGCCCAGCACCAGCCTGGTGTTGGGGCAGTTGTCTGCCATGAACTGGATGTGGCCGCTGGCGTCATTGGCCCCGTCGGCCGCGGCCAGGAAGTCGAAACTCGCGGGGTAGTTCACCGCATATGCGCCGACGGACCTACCGGCGACCTTGCTGCGCAAGGAGTCGACGAACGCGCCGCCGACATTCCCAAGGCCTGGGGCGTCATTGGTGCCGCGGGCGAAGACCACCTCGATGTCGGGACAGTCGTCGGCCGATGCGACGCCGATTGGCATTGGCGACACCGCTGGTGCGATGAGGGCGGCGGAAGCACTCAGAACGGCAGCCGCCGACGCGGTGATCGAGTGGCGAATTCGATTCGAAGGCACACCGAATTTTAGCGGCTAGGCAGGCTAAATTATGCGCGCGACATAGTTGGCGGCCTGATCTGTCAGGCCTGCGCTCACATAATCGCTGTGAGCGAACGGATTGCGGCCACGCGAGCAGATCGGATCGCCGTCCTTGCACAAGTCGATCGCCCGGCCTCCGAACACGGAGCTCGTGATCGGATTGCTGAACTTCGTCGCAGGGTTGCCGAACACCGCGACGGCGGCGACATTCTGGACCAGGTTGCTCGCAAGTGGGGGTGCCGAACCGATCTCGCCGATCTTGTTACCAAGCGGCGGAATGCCGGCCAGCATGTCGACGACCGCGGCGCCTTGCGAATATCCGCCGAGCACCAGCTTCGTCGACGGGCAGGAGGCAGCCATGGTCGCGATGCGGGTGGCCGCGTCATTGGCGCCGTCTGCTGCGGCGAGGAAGTCGTAGCTCGCGGGGTAGTTGACGGCGTAGGTGGTGAGGGTGCGACCGCCCACCAACCCTCGCAGCGTGTCAGCGAATGCCTGGCCGGGGTTTCCGAGGCCGGGTGCGTCGTTGGTGCCGCGGGCGAAGATGACCTCGATGTCGGGGCATGGATCCGCGGCCGCTGACGGGGCGACGGCGAGGGGAGTGGCCGCGCAAACCACGGCCGCGGTGATTGCGGCCAGCCGGCCTGACATCTTGAGCAAAGTCACGCGGGTCATCTTCACATATCTAGATCAGCTGCGGCGAACCGTTTCGTTACACGGCAGACTTTCCGCCAGCGTCAATTCGGCCAGCTTCTCGGTCCGGTCTCCCTGCCGAGCCAGTGCCAGCCCGACGAGGACGACGGCGCCGCCGATCGCCTGCGTCAGCGTCACTGCCTCGCCCAGCAAAACCCAGGCGGCCAGCACGGCGAACATCACCTCGGAGAGGCCGACGAGTGACGCGAACCGCGGCTGCAACCGAGCGATGCCCATGATGCCGAGGGTGTAGGCGATCGCGGTCGGAATCAGCGCCAGGGCGATGACGGGCACCAGCCACGACGTCGTCCACCCCGCGACGACGGCCTCGTTGGTGGTGAACGTCAGCGGCATCACCCCGGTGGCACCGAGCGCCGCGACCGCCGCCGCGCCGACAACAAGCCCTGCGGTCGCCAGCGTGATCGGGTCCAGGCCGTCCCCGTCGGTTGCGACCGAGGAGGACATCAGGAAGTAGCAAGCGGCGCACACGGCGGCGGCCAGCGCCCAGCTCACACCGACAAGGTTGATATGAGCGCCCGCAAAGACATTGAGTACCAACATGATTCCGGCGATTGCCAGTGCGACACCGGTCAATGTCAAGCCGCTCGGCTTGCGACGAGTGCTGGCCCAGACCCAACCGACCACCAGGATCGGGGCGGTGTACTCGAGCCAACGGGACCGCACAGTTCTGTCTTCGTTTGCACATGCAACAGGGCGCTGCCGAAACAGCCGCGGTCAACGACGGCTCGTACCCGACGAATTAGCGTTGTGCCAGCGGGCGTGCTGCGTCCGAGGGGGATCAGATGGGTGAATCGTTTATCGATTACCCCGATCGGCTGCTGAGAGGGGCAATTGGCGCAACGGCCGGGCTCGCCGTGATTGTCGGTGCCCATCTTTTCCAACCGGGGACCATGCGGGATGAGGTCACCGAGGTTTCCAATATGGGGACTTCGAGCCGAAGCCCACCGCATCTTTGGCCGACGTGCCTAGGAGCCGAGCGTCCTCCGCTGCGCGGACTCAGCACTCGCAGGCAACCCCGTCGCCATCGCGGTCCAGCTTCGGCAAATACCAGGGAGAATCCTGGGTGATGTTGCAGACGCCGTCTGCCTTGGCTTGGCTGCAGTTGCTATATGGACCTGATGCCGATGCAATTGGAGCTAACCCGATTGCAGCCGCAGCGACGAGGAACAGGGCAGAACCGAAAGTACGAAACATCTTCACTCCGTTGTGATATTGAAGTGTGGGGGACGGTCCAGAACAACTCGGGAGTCCGTCACAGGCGAAGCTATGTTGATTCTTTCCGCAACGAATCAGGTGTTTCCCTATGTTTGCTATCGCCGGATTCTGCCCTAAGGTCGTGCGGACGCAGAAATAGCAGCCCTCATGCAGAAAACGGCGCGGGAAAGGCCATTAGGCCCTGCCCCGGACCGGCGAGACTGGGTTATGGTGGCGGCCACGCATGCGAGGAGCGTGATTGCCGGTGGGTTTGTCAAAGACTTCGGGCGGCCGGGCAGCAGCCCGGCTGTCGTCCTCGTCGCTGCGCGCTGTCCATGAGCTCTTCGTCTCTGGCCAGGTCGATCTCGATTCCACGCCGTTGCGTCGTGTGGTCGCCGAGAGCTGGCGGCGCAGTCTGGCCACCGGGGTCGATCCCGACTTCGGCGGCGCACGACCTGCCGCTGAAATCGCACTGGAACGCATGCGCGCGTCACATCCGCTCGCACCAGCTCTTCCCGTCATCCGCCGCCTGCTTGTCGAAGACGCCACCGACGCCGGCGTCGTCGTCGCCGTGACCGCGGCCGACGGCACATTGCTATGGGTCGAGGGCGACCTGAAAGCCTGCCGCAAGGCTGAGCGGATGAATTTCGTGCCCGGCGCCGACTGGAGTGAGCGCGGCGCAGGCACCAACGCGCCGGGCACCGCACTCGCCCTCGACGCCGAACTTCAGATCCGCGGCACCGAGCACTTCTCACGCGTCGTCCAGCAGTGGAGCTGCACCGCGGTGCCGGTGCACGACCCCGCTACCGGCGTGCTCATCGGCGCGATCGACCTCACCGGCGGTACCCAGGTCGCCTCGGCGCAGACCCTGGCCTTGGTCCGCGCGACCGCCGTCGCGGTCGAAAACCACCTCGCCCTGCTGCGGCTCAACCAGCCCAAAGCCGAGCCGACGACCACACGCCTGACCGTGCTCGGCGCCGATCGCCCGCGCTGGCACACCGAACTCGACACCAGCGCGCTGACCGGTCGGCACGCCGACATCCTGGTCCTGCTCGCTCGCCACCCCGAGGGCCTGAGCGCTGATCACCTCGCGATGCTGCTCGACGACAAGGACCTCGACGTGGTGACGATCCGAGCCGAGATGTCGCGGCTGCGCCGCGTGATCGGCGCTGGATACATCGACTCCCGGCCGTACCGGTTGCTCAAGCCGATCACCAGCGACTACGACGACGTGCGCGAGGCACTCCACGTCGGCGACGTCGACCACGTACTGACGCATTACACCGGAGAACTGCTACCGCAGTCGGTATCGCCAGGTATTGCGCGGCTTCGTACCGAGCTCAGCGCGAGTGTGCGCGGCGCCGTCCTGGCGTCGGGAAACCTTGCGCTGCTTCGTCGTTGGCTCGATCTGCCTGAGGGGCGCGACGACCGCGATTGCTGGCGGGTGTTGTACAACCACTCGGCGCCAGGCTCGATCGTGCGCGCGCAGGCGCGCGGTCACCTCGCCGGGCTGGATCTAGACCTGGCCTAGCTGGCCGACGGTTGCAACGTCGTGCAACCGTGCTGCAACGGTGCGAAACCTACCTTCAGTGACGTCCGACACATATTCGTCGCGAAGCTAGGAGAAGCCCATGACCGTGTACGCCCGACCGGGTACCGAACGCTCGGTGATGTCGTTCAAGTCCCGGTACGAGAACTACATCGGCGGGCAGTGGGTAGCGCCCACCGCTGGCCGGTACTTCGAGAACGCCAGCCCGGTCAACGGTTTGCCGTTCTGCGAGATCCCCCGCTCCGATGAGGCCGACATCGAGAAGGCGCTCGATGCCGCCCACGCCGCCGCGCCGGCCTGGGGCAAAACGACGGCAGCCGAACGGGCGGTGATCCTCAACAAGATCGCCGACCGCATCCAGGAGAACCTCGAATCGATCGCCGTCGCCGAGTCATGGGACAACGGCAAGCCAGTACGTGAGACGCTGAACGCCGATATCCCGTTAGCCATCGACCATTTCCGGTACTTCGCCGGTGCCATCCGCGCGCAGGAGGGGTCGCTGTCGCAGATCGACGACGAAACCGTCGCCTACCACTTCCACGAACCCCTTGGCGTCGTCGGCCAGATCATCCCGTGGAACTTTCCTATCCTGATGGCCACCTGGAAGCTGGCGCCGGCGATCGCGGCGGGAAATGCCGTGGTGCTCAAGCCAGCTGAGCAGACGCCGGCCTCGATCCTGTACTTGTTCGAACTGATCGGTGATCTGCTGCCGCCCGGCGTGGTGAACATCGTCAACGGGTTCGGCCTCGAGGCGGGCAAGCCGCTTGCGTCGTCGAAGCGGATCTCCAAGATCGCGTTTACCGGTGAGACCACCACCGGTCGGCTGATCATGCAATACGCATCGCAGAACCTGATCCCCGTCACGCTGGAGCTGGGCGGCAAGAGCCCGAACATCTTCTTCAACGACGTTATGGCCCAGCACGACGACTACCAGGACAAGGCGCTCGAAGGGTTCACCATGTTCGCCCTCAACCAGGGCGAGGTCTGCACATGTCCGTCCCGCAGCCTGATTCAGGCCGACATCTTCGATGAGTTCCTTGAACTGGCCGCGATCCGCACGAAGGCGGTCCGGCAGGGTGACCCGCTGGACACCGAGACGATGATCGGCGCGCAGGCATCGGAGGACCAGATGGAAAAGATCCTGTCCTACATCGACATCGGCAAGAGGGACGGCGCAAAGCTCGTCACCGGCGGCCACCGCGCCGAACTCGGCGGCGATCTGGGCGGCGGATATTACGTCACCCCAACGGTTTTCACCGGAACCAACGATATGCGCATCTTCCAGGAGGAGATCTTCGGCCCGGTGGTGGCGGTGACGTCGTTCACCGACTACGACGACGCGATCAACATCGCCAATGACACGCTCTACGGCCTTGGTGCAGGGGTGTGGAGCCGCGACGGCAACGTCGCCTACCGAGCGGGCCGCGACATCAAGGCCGGCCGGGTGTGGACCAACTGCTACCACGCATATCCCGCGCACGCTGCGTTCGGCGGCTACAAGCAGTCGGGCATCGGCCGTGAGACCCACAAGATGATGCTCGACCACTACCAGCAGACCAAGAACCTGCTCGTCTCCTACAGCAACAAGGCCCAAGGCTTCTTCTGACAAGCGCTTGCGCGAGGAAACAAGTACCTGAGAGCCGGGACCAAAGACCCTTCAACAAAACCACTTTCACGATTGGAATGATGAAATGACCCAAACCCTTGGCGCTCACACAGCGTCCGACGTCACCGAGAGCATGCGCGCAGCCGTCGTCACCGAATTCGGCGGACCCCTACAGGTCGAAGACCTCGACCTGCCAACGCCGGGCTACGGCGAGGCATTGGTCAAACTCGAGACCTCCGGTGTGTGCCACACCGATCTCCATGCCGCGCACGGAGATTGGCCCGTCAAGCCGCGACCGCCGTTCATCCCCGGCCATGAGGGCTACGGCACCGTCGTGGCAGTCGGCGAGGGCGTCGACGACCTCGAGGTCGGCGACAAGGTTGGCAACGCCTGGCTGTGGTCGGCGTGCGGCACGTGCGAGTACTGCCGCACCGGCTGGGAAACCCTCTGCGAGAGCCAGAAAAACGGCGGCTACAGCGTCAACGGCAGTTTCGGCAGCTACATGTTGGTGAACACCGCCTACGCGGCACGCATCCCCGAGAACGCAGACCCGCTCGAGGTCGCCCCGATCCTGTGCGCGGGCGTCACCGTCTACAAGGGCCTCAGGGTGACCGACGCTCGGCCCGGACAATGGGTGGCCATCTCCGGCATCGGCGGACTCGGCCACGTCGCGGTGCAGTACGCCCGCGCGATGGGACTGCGCGTCGTCGCGATCGATGTTGATGACTCCAAACTTGCCTTGGCCACCCGACTTGGCGCGGAGGTCGTCGTCAACGCCCGCACCTCCGACGTCGTCGCCGAAGTGCAGAAGGCCACGGGTGGTGTGCACGGGGTGCTCGTCACAGCGGTGCACCCACAGGCGTTCGGCGAGGCGATCGGGCTGGCGCGGCGTGGCGGCACGATCGTGTTCAACGGCCTTCCGCCGGGCGACTTTCCGGCGCCCATCTTCGACATCGTGCTCAAAGGTCTGACGATCCGCGGTTCGATCGTCGGCACCCGCCAGGACATGGCCGAGGCGCTGGACTTCTACGCCCGTGGCCTGATCCATCCGACGGTGCAAAGCGCGCGCCTGGACGACATCAATGAGGTGTTCGGCCGAATGGAACGCGGCCAAATCGACGGGCGTGTCGTCATCGACTACCGGTAGTCATCGGCGCGGCCTAGTTGACATCGCAACCAGAGCCCCCGCTTCGCGGGTTAAAACCCGCCTAGTCGTCGCCACGACGGGTTAGTTTCAGCTAACCATTCGTGGCGACATAGGGGGCTCTGGGATGTACAAACATGCGATATTGACAGCTGCGGCAATCCTCGCTCTGCCGACACTCTGCCTGACCGCGCCCACCGCATCGGCCGACACTACGCTGGTCCTTTTCGAGCACGACGTTTTCCAGTACCAGGCAGACCTGGGCGCTCACGGACCTGGTCCTGGTGACCAATTCATCTTCGCCGGCGATGTCTTCGACCGTCCGGGGGGCACCTTCCTCGGCACGGCAAGCGGTACATGCGCCACGCTGACAGGGAATGCCACGTCCGGCCAGACGGCGTGCAACACCACGTTCGACCTCGCCGGTGGCCGGATCGTCATCCAGGGCGCGGGCGATACGGCGGCGATGATGGTCCGCGGCGAAACCGTTCCGCTCAACGTCATCGGCGGCACCGGGATCTATCAGAACGCACACGGCACCGGGACAGTTCAGGTGCCCCCGGAGGTTCCGAACCAGACGGATGCGAACTTCGTCCTGAACCTGGCCGGCGGATAGCCTCCGCGTACGCGTTTTGACCTGCGCGGACGCCCGCAGGTAAGCTGCACCGTTGGCGTGCGGTATGCACGGGCCTCGGGTCACTGTCGGTCGCCGAGGACCACCCTGCCGTCGACGCCTGACCGGCACCCGGGTCAGACCGGGATCCAACCCGAGAAGAGAAGGTAGACGCTGTGCCTACATACACGCCGAAGGCGGGTGACACCACGCGTTCGTGGTACGTCATCGACGCCACCGACGTGGTGCTCGGCCGGCTCGCCGTCGCGGCTGCAACTCTGCTGCGCGGCAAGCACAAGCCGACATTCACGCCCAATGTCGACGGTGGCGACTTCGTCATCGTCATCAACGCAGACAAGGTCGCCATCAGCGGCGACAAGCTCCAGAACAAGTACGCCTACCGCCACTCGGGTTATCCCGGCGGTCTGCGCAAGCGGGCGCTCGGTGACGAGATGCAGAAGCATGCCGACCGGGTCGTCGAGAGGGCGATCCTCGGGATGATTCCGCATACCAAGCTCGGCCGTCAGATCCAGAAGAAGTTGAAGGTCTACGTCGGGCCGGAGCATCCGCACACGGCGCAGCAGCCGATTCCGTACGAGATCAAGCAGGTGGCCCAGTGACCGAGACCGTTGAGCAGACCGACGACAACGTTGAAACCACCGATGCCGTGGTCGAGACCGAGGCGGCCCCACGCGAGCCCGTCGTGATCGACCGTCCCATCCAGACCGTCGGCCGCCGCAAGGAGGCCGTGGTGCGGGTGCGCCTGGTGCCCGGCACCGGCCAGTTCCACCTGGACGGTCGCACCCTGGAGGCCTACTTCCCGAACAAGGTGCACCAGCAGCTGATCAAGGCTCCGCTGGTGACCGTAGACCGGCTGGAGAGCTTCGACATCTACGCCCACCTCGATGGCGGCGGCCCGTCCGGTCAGGCCGGCGCGCTGCGCCTGGCCATCGCCCGGGCGCTGATTCTGGTGCAGCCGGAGGACCGGCCCGCACTGAAGAAGGCCGGCTTCCTGACCCGCGACCCGCGGGCTATCGAGCGCAAGAAGTACGGGCTCAAGAAGGCCCGCAAGGCGCCTCAGTACAGCAAGCGCTGATCGATCTGTCGGAACGCCGGGTGTGCGATATGCACGCCCGGCGTTTTGCTTTGTTCCTGGGAATCCGTCACATCCGGTTTGAGATCCCGAGTCATCGGGGAGCCCTACACGTCGGAAGCGCGGGCGCCACAGGCGTTCGGCAGACCGAATCTGTCGCCGATACGGGTCACTCAGCCAGCTCGTTGGGGGATCGGGCCGTCGCTTCCTGACTGAAAGGAAAGAATACTGATGCAGAACTTTGCAAAGCGTGCGTCGATTGGCGCTGTTGTGGGTGGAGCACTGCTGGGCGCAGGTGGCTTTGGCCTCGCGCACGCAGCCCCGCCGGCCGAGTCAGTCGTCAACGACGGCAAGGTCAACGTCACTGTGACAGCGGGCGGCCAGCAGGTCGGCGTGCTTCAGGACGTGTCGCTGACGAGCGCGGAAGCACTCGTCGCGTCGGCGTGCCCGAACGCCGGGATCACCGCGGAGGCGCTGCAGGCGCTCGACGTCAGCGGCACGCCGGTGCCCGGCACCTGTGCTGGTAATGACGGCGGCGTGACCTTTACGTTCGCCCAAAACGGCCCTGGTAATTCGGAGAACGCCCCGGGTCAGAACCGCACCACCACCACGCCGTCGAGCGCGACCAGCGCGCCGACGACGACTACCACCTCGCGGTAGCCCTCGGTAAGCGACCTCACCGCCCGCGCCCAACTGGGTCCGGGCGGTGAGTCGTCTTTACGTCGCGTTTTGGCCTGGCGGTTGGCTCTTTGACCGTCATTTATGAGAAGTTTGTCGGCATGGCTCGACTGTTCGGCACCGACGGGGTGCGCGGAGTCGCCAATCAGGATCTGACCGCCGAGCTGGCGTTGGGACTGGGCTCGGCGGCGGCGCGCCGCCTCGGCAGCGTTGGGGGCCATGCCCGCCGCATCGCCGTGGTGGGCCGCGATCCGCGAGCCAGCAGCGAGATGCTCGAGGCGGCGGTGATCGCCGGGGTGACCAGTGAGGGCGTCGACGCGCTGCGCGTCGGGGTGCTGCCGACACCGGCCGTGGCATACCTGACGAGCGCCTACGACGCCGACTTCGGCGTGATGATCTCGGCGTCGCACAACCCGATGCCCGACAACGGCATCAAGATCTTCGGGCCCGGCGGACACAAGCTCGATGACGCCGCCGAGGACCGCATCGAAGAACTCGTCCACCAGGGTCCGGGCAGCCGGCCGACTGGCGCTGGCATCGGGCGCGTCGTCGACGCTGAGGACGCTTTGGACCGCTACTTGCGCCACGCGAGCAAGGCCGTCACCACGCGGCTGGACGGTCTGACTGTGGTGGTGGACTGCGCGCACGGGGCGGCATCATCTGCTGCGCCTCGCGCATACCGCGCGGCAGGTGCGAACGTCATCGCGATCAACGCCGAGCCCAACGGGCTGAACATCAACGATGGCTGCGGGTCCACGCACATGGACCAGCTCCGGGCCGCGGTGGTCTCACACGGTGCCGACCTCGGACTGGCGCACGACGGGGATGCGGACCGGTGCTTGGCGGTCGATGCCGCGGGCCGGGTGATCGACGGCGACGCGATCATGGTGATCCTCGCGCTGGCGATGCGCGACGCAGGCGAGCTGGCGTCGAACACCTTGGTGGCGACCGTGATGAGCAACCTCGGGCTGCACCTGGCCATGCGCGCCGCGGGCATCGAGGTTCGCACCACCGGCGTGGGTGACCGCTACGTGCTGGAAGAGCTTCGGGCAGGCGAATATTCGCTTGGCGGTGAGCAATCAGGCCACATCGTGATGCCTGCCCTGGGTACGACGGGAGACGGCATCGTCACAGGATTGCGGCTGATGTCGAGGATGGCGCAGACGCGCTTGTCGTTGGCGGCGCTGGCCGAGCCGATGCAGACCCTGCCGCAGGTTTTGATCAACGTGCAGGTCGCCGACAAGGCTACGGTGGCGGATGCGCCGTCGGTGCGCTCGGCGGTGGCCGAGGCCGAGGCGGAGCTCGGGGATAGCGGTCGAATCCTGTTGCGGCCCTCCGGAACCGAACAGGTGGTCCGCGTGATGGTCGAGGCGGCCGACGAGGACACCGCGCGACAGGTGGCCGTACGGGTCGCAGAGTCGGTGAGCGACCAACGCTGAAATTGGTTGGAACCGGCGGGGCTTCACCGGCGTCCTAGCGTGTATGGGACAAGCTGAGGTCGCCCGTGTCGACGTGTCGGCGCTGCACGCAGTGGCGCGCCAATACGAGACGGTCGCCGACATCGTCGACGGTGCGGTGCGCACGCATTTGTCCGGGTTGATGTTCGACGGTGCCGCGGCGGGCCGTGCGCACGTGGCACGTGGTGACGGACTACGCACGGCCGTCGACCACGTCGTGGACCAACTCTGGCAGTGGTCCATAGCCGCGGCCGAAATTGCCGCGGCGTTGCGTACATCTGCCGATCGGTACACCGAGGCCGATGTCAGCGCTGCCCGGCGAGTGGGGTAACGGTGGCCGAAAAGTATGATGTTGCAGCACGATTGGCGGAAGGGCAGCCGTCGGTCGATGACGTTCAGACATATGTGTGGGCCTGTCACATGCTGGGCTACGCGGATCCGGATCTGACGCTGCACGCCGCGCAGGTACGCGATTGGTACGGCACCGAGGACGGCCTCGATCTGCGTGCGCTTGACGCCGACTGTGCTGCGCTCGAGGCGGCGGTGGCGGCGACGGAAGATGCGCTGGCGCGCCAGGACATTGTCGCGTTGTCGGCGGCCTGGCAGGGTGACGGTGCTGACGCGTCGCAGGCGTTCCTGCGCCGACATGGTGAAGCATCTGCGGCTGCGGCGGCTGCGGTGCGCACATCGGCGGATGCGTTGGCGGCGCTGCGGGATAACTTGTGGCAGACCGTCGATGGGAAGGTGTCCGCCGCGATCGCCGCCGCTGGCCGGGCGCCGAAGGACTGGTTGGCGGCCGCGCATACGGTGACGACGGGTGCAGGCGATCGTGCGGCAGCCAGTGAACGAATCGATCATGAGGTTAAGCCATTCGTCGACAACGACATTCGCGACGGGTGGCTGACCGCGATGCGTTCGGCGATGGCTGCCGTGACGGATCTGTACGACGCGGCGACTGCTGAGCTGACCGCCGAAGCGGACGCGGTATTCCAAGTGCCCGGTGATCTCGGTCCGTCGTGGACGCCGCCGCCGCGTGACGAGGACGCCGTCACGGTACCGGCGGCGGCGAGTGTGGTGGCGCCGCCGGTTGGGGCGTTGCCGTTGTGGAATGCATCGGGCGCCCCGCCGCCGGCGCCGGCGCCTGCGGTGCCCCCGCCGATGCCCGCGCCAGCGCCTGCACCGCCCGTCGACGCGGCCTCGACCGCACCCGCGATGGCAGCACCGCCGTCGATGCCCTCACTCGGTGGAATGCCGGAAATCGGCAGCGGTTTATCAGGATTCGGGCAGCAGCTCGCCGACGCATTCGGCAGTCTGCTCGGGTCGGCCGACGACACATTGGATACCCCCGGCATCGACGATCCGAAGATCGACGACGGATTGGACGACGATCCGGAAAACGACGACTCGGAAGATGACGAGTCCGTTGACCCTGCAGCGGATGTAAACGGTTCGCCCGCCGAGGAGGAACCGGGTGAGGAGGCTGTCCCAAAGCCTGCCTGCGAACCGGCCGACACTCCGATTGAGCCGCCGCCACCCGTCGAGCCGGCGCCCACTCCGGTGCCGGAGCCGTCGCCTGATCCTGCGCCGCCGGCAGAACCCGCGGCGCCGGAACCCGTCGCTGCCGAAACGCCGTGTGAAATCGCGGCCGACGAACTACCACAAGTGGGCGAGTGACAGAGTTGCCGTCCGTCTGACGGGGCCGCACCTCGGGTAACCAAGGATCGTCCGGGTCGTGCGCGGGCTACGCACACGCGAAGCCGTCCTCCCCGGCGCGGCATTTTCCGCTACGCCGACGACTCCGACTCGTTGTTCGGGGTGGGGCCATGGCTGCCTGCGCTGTACTTCGCGTTCGGCGTCGTCGTTGCCCTACTCGCCGAAATCGCTGCGAAGGATCGGCAGCCAAGCGTCAGATCGTCTGCGTCCGGCATGCCAGCGCCGCGTTGACGAATGCATCGCGGGCCGGGTTCTCGATCGCCGCATCCCAGATCAGCGTGACCTGGCTGGGACCGATGTCCTGAATCGGCAGGACGCGAACATCCGGCCTGCGGTAGAACGCGGACGTCGACCGAGGCAAGATCACGAAACCCGCCTGCGCCGCAACGAGTTCCAGCTTTTCCTCCACGGTGTGCGCCATCTGGCCGGCGCGGCGATGCTCCGGGGTTGCGATGGCGTACCACTCCGGCACCGTGGCAGGGTCCTGGAGCAGTCGCTTGGATGCCAGATCATCAAGCCGGACCGACCGCTTCTTCGCGAGTGGATCCGAGACGGGCAATACGACGACTCGCGGCTCCTCCAGCAGTGGTGCGCTGCCCAGTCCGTGGTGATCAATCGGCTCGCGGGCGTAGACCACGTCGACCTCGCCGCGATGCACGACATCGATCTGATCGGTCCATCCGACTTGCACCACTATGGCTCGCCGCGAGGGGTCGCCGCCTTCGAACGCCGCGGCGGCAGCCGTCGCCAAAAGGCCGGGCATGACGCCGACGGTTACCGTCACCGTCGGATCGGCAGCACGAGACAGGCGCTGCTGCAACGCTTTTACTTCAGAAAGCAGAAACCGGGCATCGTCGAGCAGCTGCTTGCCCGCAATGGTCAATTCCGTTCCACGAGAGTCGCGGACGAACAACCGCGCGCCGATCTCGCTTTCGAACGACCGGATCTGGCGCGACAGGACGGGCTGCGCGATGTGCAGTCGTTCTGCTGCGCGACCAAAGTTCAGTTCTTCGGCGACTGCCACGAAGTAGCGGAGTTTGCGCATGTCGAGGTCGCGGGCGGTCATACCCACAGGGTATCGCTCGACGACGAAAAGGGTCTTGGACTCTGCGCACATTCCGGCCCGACAGTGGAGAGATGAGCCTGAAAAACGCACGAGTCCTCGTTATCGGCGGCACCTCCGGCATAGGCCTCGGCGTCGCATCCGCCGCCGCTGATCGCGGAGCCACTCCGATCGTGGTGTCCCGCCGGCGGTCCAGCGTCGACCACGCACTGGCCCAACTGCCGGAGCATGCGCGCGGCGCCGCCCTCGACCTCACCGATCTAGCGGCAGTGCAGCGCCTGGCCGCCGACATCGGTGCCATCGAACACCTCGTGTTCACCGCGGGCGAGTCTCTTCAACTGGCGCCGCTGGCCGATCTCACCCCCGACGTCATCACCGGCTTCTTTCAGACGCGGTTCGTCGGCGCGCTGACCGCGGTGCGGGCGTTCGCGCCGCACATCACGGCGGACGGGTCGATCACGCTGACAAGTGGCACCGCTGCGGAACAACCGGGCTTCGGTGCTCTACCGGTGAGCATCTGCGGCGCGATGAACGCGCTGACCAAGGCGCTCGCGGTGGAGTTGGCGCCGATTCGAGTCAATGCCGTGGCGCCTGGTGTCGTGCGTACCCCGCTGTGGGATGCGATGAGCGAAGCGGACCGCCAAAACATGTACACCCAAGCCGCGCAACAACTTCCATTGGGTCGGATCGGCGAGGTGGCCGACACGGCGTTGGCATACATCTATTGCATGGAGCAGGCATTCGGCACCGGCACCGTATTGACCGTCGACGGCGGGACGGTGTTGGTTTAGGACTCGCCGAGCCTCGTTCTGAGCAGCGGAATCTGGCCCCGCGAGAGCGAGCGCCCCCAAAAATAGGGAACCCTCCCCATTCAATCGCGACCGTCTGCGCGAATGGCAACCTTGCAGACAACCTGTGAGCACGCTGAACGAGCGGCTGGCCACTTCTCGTTTAGGCGCACGACTTCTGAGCCGCGATTGCACGTTTCATTGCCCGACTCGCTGACGTCGCGAGCCATCACTGCGCCACCGGCGTACATCTTTCGCAGGGACTGCGAGGCCTCCAACGTGGGCCAAGAATCCTCCAAGCCGACAGGCGCAGCATCTGTACGGACAAGCCACAGACATCCGCCTGGAAGGAACCTGACATGACAAGGCGTCACACGCTCGCGCTGATCGCTGCGGCGACCGCTGCAGCCGTGGCAGCCCTCGGCTCGGCAGCATCAGCGCACGCCCAGACGTATGACTACTTTCAGTCACCCTCCGGGAACATCGGCTGCGAGATGATCAAATCCGATGACGGTACGGGTTTTGTCACATGCAAGACCAAAGATCACGCCTGGGTGGCGCCATCGACATCGGGCAGTGACTGCGAGTTCGCCGGCTCCGACTTGAAGCTGTCCCAAGGGAAGGCGCCCTGCGTAGGCGTCTGGCCGAGTCAGATCTTCCTCCTGCAGGACCCGCAATACGGCGGGTTGCAGACACTCGACTACGGACAGACACGCTCGATTGGGACGATAACTTGCACAAGCGAGCCTTCGGGCGTGGCCTGCACCGACAGCATCACGGGCCATTTCTTCCGTGTATCGCGGGAGTCCTACGAGCTGGGATGAGACGAACGGTGAAGCGAAACTCTTATACTGTCATAGCTCTTTCGGCGGGGATAGTCGCAGCCACAGCATCGGCCCCAGTAGCCGCCGCTAACCCGGCGCCAACGAGTGTTGAGCAGCTTTGCGCTGCACAACAATGGCCAAGGCCCGTGCCTGATGTCGTCGGGACAAACCTCGATGACGTGACTGTCCAAGGGGCACTGAGCTGTTGGGACGAGGTTCGCGCAGTCGCGCCGGACGGACACGATCCGATCAACAATCCGACCCGTGCCGCCGATGCGGTTGGATACCGCATTACCGCCCTGTCACCACCGCCTGGCACTCCCGTCGAGCGCGACGATGTGGTGACGGTCCAGGTGGTCAGTGTTGACCGGCAGGCACCGCCAGCATTTCAGCCCTGTGCGTGGGTAACGACCGATGAAGCCTCAGGCATCCTCGGTGGCCCGGCTACCGCCGAGCCGATATTGGACTCGGCCGAATCGGTCGAATTGGCTTGCGCCTATGAGAGATCGCAGGACCGTGGCGTCGAATCCGAGCTACTGCTGCCTGGCGCCTTCCCGGTCGATGCTCCGTCGATGCTCGCGCTCGCGACTGCTGCCGCGAAAAACCCCACGACCGTCGATGGGCTTGGCATCCAAGCCGTGTGCTTGTTCAATCCGGGGACGACGCCGCCATCGACCGCGTTGCTCGTCGTCCTCAGTGGCAACCGGCTCTATCGAGCCGTCGGAAAGTACTACATGCGTTGCGATTCGCTGAAGGAATTCGCACGAACGGCGATCGGCCGCATCGGCGCATAGCCGTCGCTCTCACATGAAAGGACCACCGAAATGACCCTCGAGCACACCGGAGTCGCGGCACTGTACTAACGCAGCAGCGCCTGCAATTCCTCGACGAAGCGCACGGATTCGCGTCGGTCACCCGAAAGTGGCTGCAGCAGAAGCGTGGTCGCACCGCTCTCGGCGAACGCGGCGAGCCGCTCCTTGACGTAGCTGCGTGGGCCGACAAGCGACACATGCCGCACCAGTTCGTCGGGCACCGCAGCGATAGCCTCTTCCTTCTTGCCGCCGAGGTAGAGGTCCTGGATGTGGTTGGCGACGTCGCCGAATCCATAGCGGGTCGCCAGATTGTGGTAAAAGTTCTTGCCGCGTGCACCCATGCCGCCGATGTAGAGCGCTAATTGTGGCTTCACCCAAGCCAATCGATCGTCGACATCGTCGCCGATCGCCAACGGAGCACTCACCATGATGTCGAGCGGTCCCAACGTCGAATCGCGCTTCGCATAACCCGCCCGCAGCGACTCGCCCCACACACCGTCGGCCTTCTCCGGGTAGAAGAACACCGGCTGCCAACCCTCGGCGATCTCCGCGGTGAGCTCAACGTTCTTCGGTCCCAGCGCAGCGATCGTAATCGGAATGCGTTCGCGGACAGGATGATTGATCAGCTGAAGCGGCTTACCCAGTCCGGTGCCCTGGTCTGCGGGCAGCGGAACCTGGTAGTACTTGCCGTCGTAGGAGACGCGTTCGCGACGCCACACCTGACGGCAGATCTCGACCACCTCGCGGGTCCGGCCGAGCGGCGCATCGAAGGGCACGCCATGGAAGCCCTCTATCACCTGGGGCCCTGATGTGCCGATGCCGAGTCGGAAGCGGCCGTTGGACACGTAGTCGAGCCCGGCCGCAGTCATCGCCAGCAGCGACGGGGTGCGGATATAGATCGGGACGACGCCGGTGCCCAACTCGATCCGCGACGTCTTGGCCGCCAGGAAGCCCAACTGGCTGATTGCGTCGTACGAGTAGGCCTCGGCGACCAGTGCAATGTCGACGCCGACCTTCTCCAGTTCGACGACCTCGTCGACCGCCTCTAAAAAGCCGCCGGCGTAGTTGAGAAAGATCCCTGTACGCATTACGAAGTTATACCCCCAACCGGTTGGTTGGCCACCATCAGGGCTTCAGAAGCGCGATGACCTTGTTCTCCATGTCCACCGGATCGTCAGCGAATGGATCAACGGCGGACGCCTTCGGCAGGTCGATTTCGGGGTCGGCGAAGTCGGCATACGCCTTGTCACCGGTCAGGGTGTGCAGCAGATAGCCGGTCAGCAGTGCGCGCACCACCTTCTGCGTGCTTCGGTCGGCGCCGGGCAGCCCGACGACGCGCGCCAGCCGCCTGCCCTCGATCAGACCGCCTGCCTCGGCCTTGTCCACCGTACGAAGCGTCGCACCCTTCCAGACCCTGGCCAATTCAACGGCGTTGGAGCGCAACGTCATTGGGTCGCCCGGCGCGGTTAGCACCAGGCCGGGCACCGGCAGTGACGCCGCAGGTTGCTCTGCGGGTGGCTTGGTCACCGTGGGAAACATCGCGACGACGGCCTTTGGCTTGACGGGCATTCCCGCCGCGGCGAACACCGCAGCCGATCCGCCGAACCCGTGCCCGACCACACCCAGCTTCGTCGGATGAACGCTGATTTTTCCCGGACCTAGCCGCACGCCCGCGACGATGTCGAGGGCCGTACCCAGATCGAACGCGAGATTGAGCACCGACGGCGCCACGCTCGTCTCGGTATCGGGCGCAGCCGCCACGATGCCCCACGATGCCAGATGCTCCAGCGTGCCCTCGTAGCGCTCGGTTGCCGCTAGCCAGTCGTGACCGAATGCCACACCCGCCAGGTTCAGCCCCGACTCCGGGGTATAGACGACGCCGCTCATACCGGCAAAGGCCAGGTCACCACGTAGAACGCGGTGCGGTCCGCGTCGGGTCAAAGCGGTGAAGAGCTTCTTCGTGCGGGCCACCATCGAACCGTAGCGCAGCAGGTGTGGCGCAGCTCTTGCACTACCCTGGATGCCTATGTGTGGAATCGTCGGCTACGTCGGGCAGCGGCCTGCCTGCGACATCGTCGTCGATGCGCTGCGCCGCATGGAGTACCGGGGCTACGACTCGTCCGGGGTCGCCCTGCTCGACGGCCGCGGCGGGCTGACAGTCCGTCGGCGCGCGGGCAGGCTGGCCAACCTGGAGGCCGCCCTCGCGGAGACCGACGACGTCAGCCTCGTCGGCAGTACCGGCGTCGGCCACACCCGCTGGGCCACGCATGGCAGGCCCACCGATCGCAATGCCCACCCCCATCGCGACGCCGCAGGCAAGATCGCGGTCGTCCACAACGGGATCATCGAGAACTACGCGCCGTTGCGCGCCGAACTGGAAGCCGCAGGCGTCGAGTTCGCGAGCGATACCGATACCGAGGTCGCGGTCCACCTGGTTTCCCGGCAGTACAACGACGGCGACACCGTGGGCGACTTCGCGGCTTCCGTGCTCGCGGTGCTGCGCCGACTCGAGGGCCACTTCACACTGGTCTTCGCCAACGCGGACGAACCGGGCATGATCGTCGCCGCCCGCCGGTCCACCCCGCTGGTGGTCGGTGTCGGCGACGGCGAGATGTTCATCGGTTCGGACGTCGCCGCGTTCATCGAGCACACCCGCGACGCAGTCGAACTCGGTCAGGACCAGGCGGTGGTGATCACTGCCGACGGTTACCGCATCACCGACTTCCACGGCGATCCCAACGTCGACTTCCGCGAGTTTCATATCGACTGGGACATGTCGGCCGCTGAAAAGGGTGGCTACGAGTACTTCATGCTCAAGGAGATCGCCGAGCAGCCCGCCGCGGTTTCCGACACACTGCTCGGCCACTTCGCCGACGGCCGCATCGTGCTCGACGAGCAACGGCTGTCCGACCAGGAGCTGCGCGAAATCGACAAGGTCTTCGTCGTGGCCTGCGGCACCGCCTATCACTCCGGACTGCTTGCCAAGTACGCGATCGAGCACTGGACGCGGTTGCCGGTCGAGGTCGAGCTTGCCAGCGAATTCCGTTACCGCGACCCGGTTTTGGACAGTCACACCCTGGTCGTCGCCATCTCGCAGTCCGGCGAGACCGCAGACACGCTGGAGGCGGTGCGCCACGCCAAGGAGCAGAAGGCCAAGGTGCTGGCCATCTGCAACACCAACGGCAGCCAGATCCCGCGCGAGTGCGACGCGGTGCTCTACACCCGAGCCGGGCCGGAGATCGGCGTCGCGTCTACCAAGACGTTCCTCGCCCAGATCGCCGCGAATTACCTTGTCGGACTTGCCCTTGCGCAGGCCCGCGGCACCAAGTATCCCGATGAGGTAGAGCGCGAATACCGCGATCTGGAGGCCATGCCCGATCTCGTCGCGCGGGTGCTCGAGACCGCCGAACCCGTCGCTGCGCTGGCGCATCGGTTCGCGCAATCGCAGACGGTGCTGTTCCTCGGCCGCCACGTCGGCTACCCCGTCGCGCTCGAAGGTGCCCTCAAGCTCAAGGAATTGGCGTACATGCACGCCGAGGGGTTCGCGGCCGGTGAGCTCAAGCACGGGCCGATCGCGTTGATCGAAGACGACCTGCCAGTGATCGTCGTGATGCCATCGCCCAAGAATTCCCCGACGCTGCACGCCAAGCTGCTGTCCAATATCCGGGAGATCCAGGCCCGCGGCGCGGTCACTATCGTCATCGCCGAGGAAGGCGACGACACCGTCCGGCCGCATGCCGATCACCTGGTCGAGATACCCGCGGTGTCAACGCTTTTCCAGCCGCTGCTGTCGACCATTCCGCTGCAGATCTTCGCCGCAGGTGTCGCGCAGGCCCGTGGCTACGACGTGGACAAGCCCCGTAATCTGGCGAAGTCCGTCACCGTCGAGTAGTGCCGAGCGTCGGACATCAAGAGTGGGCATCGACCTGCTGGGACGGCGTGTCGTCACCGTAGCCGCGCTGACAGTGACACCATGACGTCGTGTCTCTCGTCGAGATCATCGAGGGAATCGGCACGACGATCGACGCGATCGGTGTCGCCGTCATCGCAGGCGGCGCGATCCTGGCCGTCTTCCTGACGATCGGCCGGGCTCGCCAGGAGGACGGCAGCGCATACGAATTCTTCCGGCGGCGCCTCGGCCGCGCGATCCTCCTCGGGCTCGAATTCCTGGTCGCCGCAGACATCATCCGCACCGTCGCGGTCACCCCGAGCGGCGAGAGCGTGGCGGTGCTCGGCGGCATCGTGCTGATCCGAACGTTCCTCAGCTTTTCGCTCCAACTGGAGGTGACGGGGGCGTGGCCGTGGCAACAGCGCTCCGCTGCTGTCGACAAGACACAGGGCCACTGATGCGAACTGGCAGGCGTGCCGTGCAGCAACACCACGGCGGGCGCTGTGGATGAGCCTGCTCGCGGTAGAAGATCCGGCGGTCAACGCCCTTGAACCTAACCTGTCAAGAGTTCTATGATGGTTAGCATGTCTTCGGCGGTGGATTGGCAGGTTGTCCTGCTGGACCTGCTCAACACCACGCCGGTGATCGACGGGCAGATGGTCGACAAGCTGGACGCGCGCTGGCTGCGCGCGCACGGCGCGCCCAAGGGGACTGACGTCCGGGACCTGCGTGATGACCTGCAACGTGTCGTGCGGATGGAAGTCGACGCGTCAGTCCTGCGTCGCTACCTCACCGATGCGCGTCAGCTACCTGACATTGGGCCCGACGGCGTCGCCTGGTCGCTTGAGGCCGATTGGCCAGCGCGCGTAGTGCTGACGTGGGGCGAGTTGGAGCGGGATATGCCGGGCCGGTTGCGCCCCTGTGCCAACAAAGAGTGCCTGCAATTCCTCATCGACCATTCGCGCGCCGGCACCGCCCGCTGGTGCTCGATGAGTGGCTGCGGCAACCGGATGAAGGCGCGCCGGCACTACAGCCGCACGAAGAGCGGAGCCTGAAACCTCGCTGTGACCGTCGCGCGCATGGAATCCTGGCTGGAATGCGGCACTACTACACCGCCGATGAGATCCGCGAAGCCGAAGCGCCGCTTCTTGCGTCGCTGCCCGACGGCGGGCTCATGCGACGGGCCGCGTTCGGGTTGGCCACCGCGATCGTCCGTGAACTGGTTCTGCTGACCGGCGGCATCGCCGGACGCCGGGTATGCGCCGTCGTCGGCTCCGGTGACAACGGAGGCGACGCGCTGTGGGCGGCGACGTTCCTGCGCCGCCGGGGCGTCGCCGCCGCAGCGGTTCTGCTTAATCCGGAGCGCACCCACAGGGCGGCGTTGGCGGCCTTCACCAGAGCGGGCGGCATCGTGGTGGAAAGCGTCCCCGCGACAACCGATCTGGTGATCGACGGCGTCGTCGGGATCTCCGGCTCCGGACCGCTGCGGCCGAACGCCGCGGAAGTCTTCGCGAATGTGTCCGCCCCCGTCGTCGCGGTCGACATCCCAAGCGGCATCGATGTGCAAACCGGGGCGGCCGACGGTCCGCATGTGCACGCCACCCTCACTGTGACGTTCGGCGGGTTGAAACCCGTTCACGCCCTTGGCGATTGCGGACGCGTCGAGTTGGTCGACATCGGCCTCGACTTACCGTCCACCGACATGCTGGGTTTCGACGCCGAAGACGTCGCTGCCCGTTGGCCGAAGCCCGGCCCGAAAGATGACAAGTACACGCAGGGCGTCACCGGCATCCTGGCCGGCTCGGCGACTTATCCCGGCGCAGCCGTGCTGTGCACGGGAGCGGCCGTTGCCGCGACCTCCGGCATGGTCCGCTACGCGGGAAGTGCGGGTCCGCAGGTTCTTTCACAATGGCCGGAAGTGATCGCCGCGCCAAGCCCCCAAGCATCGGGACGTGTGCAGGCGTGGGCGGTCGGTCCCGGTCTCGGCACCGACGAAACCGGCGCCGCTGCACTGGCTTTCGCGTTGGCCACCGATCTGCCGGTGATCGTTGACGCCGACGGACTGACAATTCTCGCTGCACACCCCGATCTCATCGGGGGCCGTAAAGCTTCAACCGTATTGACGCCACACGCAGGCGAATTCGAGCGGTTGGCCGGCGCTCCGCCCGGCAGCGATCGCGTCGCAGCCACCCGCAAGTTGGCCGACCGGCTCGGTGCGACCGTGCTGTTGAAGGGCAACGTCACGATCGTCGCCGAGCCCGGGGGATCGGTCTACCTCAATCCGGCCGGCCAATCATGGGCCGCCACGGCGGGCTCGGGCGACGTGCTGTCGGGCATCATCGGCGCCCTGCTGGCCGCCGGACTGCAAGCCGGCGAGGCGGCCGCTGCTGCCGCGTTCGTGCATGCCCGCGCCGCCAACTTGTCGGCAGCCGACCCCGGACCGCATGCGGCGCCGACGTCGGCTTCGCGCATCCTTGCCCACGTCCGCGCCGCCATCGCTTCGCTATAGGCTCGAGAAAGGACTTACCGTGTCGCACAAGCACACTCATGGCCCGCAGATCGCCCCCGCCTACACGGGGCGACTGGCGATGGCCCCGGTCCCGTCGCTGCGGATGCCCGATGAGGCGATGGATCCCGATGCCGCGTACCGCTTCATCCACGACGAACTGATGCTCGACGGCAGCAGCCGGCTGAACCTCGCGACGTTCGTCACAACGTGGATGGACCCTCAGGCGGCGACGCTGATGGCCGAGACATTCGACAAGAACATGATCGACAAGGACGAATACCCCGCCACCGCAGCGATCGAGCAGCGTTGTGTCTGCATGGTGGCCGATCTGTTCCACGCCGAAGACCTGCGCGACGACGACCCATCGAGCGCCACCGGGGTGTCGACGATCGGATCCAGCGAAGCGGTGATGCTGGCCGGGCTGGCGCTGAAGTGGCGCTGGCGCGAGAAAGTTGGCAAGGACTGGAAGGGCCGCACACCGAATCTGGTGATGGGGTCCAACGTTCAGGTGGTGTGGGAGAAGTTCTGCCGCTATTTCGACGTCGAACCGCGCTATCTGCCGATGGAGGAAGGGCGATACATCATCACGCCCGAGCAGGTGATGGACAACATCGACGAGGACACCATTGGCGTGGTTGCGATCCTCGGCACCACATTCACCGGCGAACTGGAGCCGATCGCCGAGATCTGCGCGGCGCTGGACAAACTGGCCGCGGGCGGCGGACTCGACATCCCCGTGCACGTCGACGCGGCCAGCGGTGGCTTCGTGGTGCCGTTCTTGCACCCGGATCTTCAGTGGGACTTCCGGTTGCCACGCGTCGTGTCGATCAATGTCAGCGGGCACAAGTACGGACTGACCTACCCCGGCATCGGCTTCGTGGTGTGGCGCAGCAAGGAGCATCTCCCTGACGACCTGGTCTTCCGGGTCAACTACCTCGGCGGCGATATGCCGACGTTCACGCTGAACTTCTCACGACCGGGCAACCAAGTGGTCGGCCAGTACTACAACTTCCTACGGCTCGGCCGCGCAGGCTATGCACAGGTGATGCAGTGTCTATCGCAGACGGCCCGGTGGCTCGGCGATGCGCTGCGAGAGAGCGAGCACTTCGAGATCATCACCGACGGGTCAGCCATCCCGGTCATCAGCTTCCGGCTGAGAGGCAACCCCGGCTATACCGAATTCGACGTGTCGCATGCGCTGCGCGCCTATGGCTGGCAGGTGCCCGCGTACACGATGCCGGACAACGCCACCGATGTCGCCGTGCTGCGGGTCGTGGTGCGGGAAGGGTTCTCGATGGACCTGGCCAGGGCGCTTCGTGACGACACCATCACCGCGTTGGGCCACCTCGACGAGCTCAAGCCCGGCGGCCATTTCGACGAGGTGCAGCCCTTCGCCCATTGACCTGCGGCGAGTGTGAATCCAGCCTGCTATTCCGGCCCATCGCGTCGCTGAATTCACACTCGGCGGGGCGAAGGCGCGCCGGTGCCCGCCGGCCCCGTCTGGGACAATCGGGGTGTCATGCAAACCACCGAACTCTCGCTGACCCCGACCGCCGCCGCTGAGGCCGTGGTGGACCTCGACGCGATCGCCCACAACGTGCGGTTGCTGCGGGAGCACGCGGGATCGGCCCAGGTGATGGCCGTCGTCAAGGCCGACGGGTACGGACACGGCGCAGTCCAAGTCGGACGAGCGGCGCTGGCCGCGGGCGCGGCCGAACTCGGCGTCGCGACCATCGATGAGGCCCTGGCGCTGCGCCGCGAGGGCATCCGCAGTCCCGTGATCGCGTGGCTACACGCCCCCGGCGCCGACTTCGGCCCCGCACTCCAGGCCGACGTCGAGCTGGGTGTGTCGTCGGTGCGCCAGCTCCGTGAGGTCCTCGACGCGGTAGAGCGCACCAGCCACCCCGCGACCGTGACGGTCAAGGTGGACACCGGACTGAGCCGCAATGGCGTGAGCGCCGCCGAGTATCCGGAAGTACTGACCGTGCTGCGCCGCGCGCAGGCCGATGATGCGGTCCGAGTCCGCGGCATCATGTCGCATCTGGCGCACGGCGACGACCCGGAAAATCCATTCAACGATCTTCAGGCGCAACGCCTTACCGATATGGCGGCGCAGGGTCGCGAGCAGGGGGTGCACTACGAAGTCGTGCACCTGTGCAACTCGCCTGCCGCGATGACCCGCCCCGACTTGGCATTCGACATGGTCCGCCCGGGCATCGCCGTTTACGGTCAGACCCCCATACCCGAGCTCGGTGATATGGGGCTGCGGGCGGCGATGACGCTGAAATGCCCTGTTGCACTGGTCCGTTCAGTGGAGGCGGGCGACGGGGTGTCCTACGGCCACATCTGGGTCGCCGAGCGTGACACCACGTTGGCGCTGCTTCCGATCGGCTATGCCGACGGCGTGTTCCGGACGTTGAGCGGCCGTATCGACGTGTTGATCAACGGGCGGCTCCGGCGCAGCGTCGGCCGTATCTGCATGGACCAGTTCGTGGTCGACCTCGGTCCCGGGGCGGTCGACGTGACCGAGGGCGATGATGCCATTTTGTTCGGGCCTGGCACACAGGGCGAGTCAACGGCACAAGACTGGGCCGATCTCCTCGGCACCATCAACTACGAGGTCGTCACCAGTCCCCGCGGCAGGATCACCCGAACGTATCGTGGAGCGACGGGCCAAAGTCGTTGAGTGACAACGAGACTGTGCGGCCGCGCGGCCGAAGGTCCAACGCGCCATGGCTGGCTGGGGCAGCCGGGTTGACGGCGGTCGGCACCGCCGCCGGCGTGTCGGTGGCCAGGTCTTTGCGACGACGGGTCAGCACCGACGATCCCTACGATCACGAGGATTTCGAGCTGCTCGACGCCGACCGCAGCTTCGTCGTCACCACTCCCGACGGTGTCGACCTGGCGGTGCGCGAGGTCGGCCCGAAAGATGCCCGGCTGACGGTGGTGTTCGCACATGGCTTCTGTCTTCGGATGGGCGCCTTCTACTTTCAGCGTGCGCGGCTGGTCGAGCAGTGGGGGCCGCAGGTCCGGATGGTGTTCTACGATCAGCGCGGCCACGGCCAGTCCAGCGAGGCGGCACCAGAGTCGTACACCGTCGAGCAACTGGGCCAAGATCTGGAAACCGTACTCGCGGTGATGGCGCCGCGCGGCCCGGTGGTGTTGGTCGGACACTCGATGGGCGGCATGACAGTCCTGTCGCATGCGCGGCAATTTCCGCACCGCTACCCAACTCGCGTCGTCGGCGCGGCGATCATCGCGTCTGCCGCCGAAGGTGTTTCGCGGTCGCCGTTGGGCGAGATCCTGAAGAACCCGGCGCTGGAGGCGGCGCGGTTAGCCGTGCGCTATGCCCCGAAGACAGTGCATCGCACGCGGGGCGCAGCGAAGTCAGTGATCGCCCCGATCCTGCGGGCTGCGTCCTACGGCGACGAAAAGATCAGCCCGAGCGTCGTCGCCTTCTCCGAGCGAATGATGCACGAAACACCGATCGCCACGCTGGTGGAGTTCCTGCACGCACTCGAGGTGCATGACGAGCTCGCGGCGCTGCCGACACTGGCGAAGGTGCCCACGCTGATCGCCTGCGGCGACCGCGACCTGCTCACCCCGATGGAGCATTCGCAGAGCATGGCTGCGGCGTTGCCGAAGTCCGAGCTGATAATCGTCGGCGGTGCAGGGCATCTGGTGCAGCTCGAGGCGCCTGAGGTCATCGACGAGGCTCTCGTCCGACTGGTCGAACGCGCCACCCCATCCAAGCTCGTCGAGCTCACGCGCCGGGTCCGTGAACGGGTGCGCAACCATGGCTGAGCGTCGGCATGGCACCGGCGCCGCTCGGTCGGCGACATCAGGCACGGCTGAGCTCGCCACAGCCGAGGACACCACTGCGTTGGGCGCGGAGCTGGGCGGTCAACTGCGCGCCGGTGATGTGGTGGTGCTGTCCGGTCCGCTGGGCGCGGGAAAGACCGTGCTGGCCAAGGGCATCGCTATGGCCATGGATGTCGAAGGCCCGGTGATCTCGCCGACGTTCGTGTTGGCCCGGGTGCATCGCGCGCGCCGAGTCGGCGCCCCGGCCATGATCCACGTCGACTTGTACCGGTTACTCGACCATGGGTCGGTCGACCTGCTCGCCGAACTCGACTCGCTGGACCTCGACACCGATCTCGATGACGCCGTCGTCGTCGTGGAGTGGGGCGAAGGCCTCGCCGAACGACTTTCTGACAGCCACCTCGACATCCGGCTCGAACGCGGGCCGGAGACCGAAGTGCGGACCGCGATCTGGCAGTGGAGCCGACGTTGACCCTCATCCTGGCCATCGACACCGCGACGCCCGCGGTCACCGCAGGCATCGTGACGCTTGATGGGGTCGAGGTGCTTGGGCAACGGGTCACCGTCGACGCCCGCGCACACGCGGAGCAGCTCACTCCGAACGTGCTCGGCGCACTTGCCGATGCCGGTGCGACGGTCAACGACCTCGACGCCGTCGTCGTCGGTTGCGGGCCAGGACCTTTCACCGGGCTGCGGGTCGGCATGGCCACGGCCGCGGCCTACGGTCACGCGCTCGGCATCCCTGTGCACGGAGTCTGCAGCCTCGACGCGATCGGCATCGAAAGCACAGGCACCGCGTCCGAAGTTCTAGTAGTGACCGATGCCCGTCGCCGCGAGGTCTATTGGGCGCGTTACCGCGACGGTGTCCGCGTGGACGGACCTGCGGTGAACGCACCGGCCGATGTGCCAGGGGCGGAGGAGGCCCTTGCGCTTCCGCCGGTGTATCCCAGCGTCGCGGGGCTCGTGCGGGCGGTCGCCGACTGGACGGCTGCGCCTGCGCCATTGGTTCCGCTGTACCTGCGTCGCCCCGACGCCAAACCATCGGTGGTGACCCGATGACGGTCGTGTACACGCCGCTGACCGCCGACGACGCCGCGCGATGCGCTGAGCTGGAAAAGCAACTGTTCGACGGCGACGATCCGTGGCCCGCTCGGGCTTTTCTGGCGGAGCTGGAGGCCAAACACATCCGCTATGTTGCGGCCCGCATCAAGGCGGAATCGCCGGCTCGGCCGGCGGCCGACAAGCTTGTCGGCTACGCAGGGATCTCCCGCCTTGGCCGAAAGAAGCCGTACGAGTATGAGATTCACACAATCGGGGTGGACCCGGAGTATCAGAATCAGGGCATCGGCAGACGGATGATGAAAGATCTGCTCGACTACGCCTCGGATGGAACGGTTTTCCTCGAGGTGCGCACCGACAACGAAGCTGCGATCGCCCTGTACGAGAGCCTGGGCTTCGTCAACGTCGGCCTGCGCCGTCGGTACTACCGGGCCAGTGGCGCCGACGCCTACACTATGAGACGAGATCCACCATGACGACCATCCTGGCCATCGAAAGCTCCTGTGACGAAACGGGTGTCGGCATCGCGCGGCTGGACGACGACGGCGCCGTGACGCTGCTCGCCGACGAGGTGGCGTCCAGCGTCGACGAACACGCGCGGTTCGGCGGCGTGGTCCCCGAGATCGCCTCGCGGGCACACCTGGAGGCACTTGGTCCGACGATGCGGCGCGCGCTGGAGACCGCCGATATCGACAAGCCGGATATCGTCGCCGCAACCATCGGCCCGGGGCTGGCGGGTGCGCTGTTGGTGGGAGTCGCTGCAGCCAAGGCGTATTCGGCCGCGTGGCAAGTGCCGTTCTATGCCGTCAACCATCTGGGTGGTCACCTGGCCGCCGACGTCTACGACCACGGCCCGCTGCCCGAGAGCGTCGGGCTGCTGGTGTCGGGCGGTCACACCAACCTGCTGCACGTGCGGTCGCTGGGTGAACCGATTGTCGAGCTCGGCAGCACCGTCGACGACGCGGCAGGCGAGGCGTACGACAAGGTCGCGCGGCTGCTCGGGCTCGGCTATCCCGGCGGCAAGGTGCTCGATGACCTTGCGCGCCAAGGAGACCGCGACGCAATCGTCTTCCCGCGAGGCATGACCGGCCCGCGCGACGATCCGTACGCGTTCAGCTTCTCCGGGCTCAAGACCGCGGTCGCGCGGTATGTGGAGAGCCATCCCGATGCGCCGCAGGCGAATGTGGCCGCCGGCTTCCAGGAGGCGGTCGCCGACGTGCTGACGCTCAAAGCCGTCCGCGCCGCCAAAGAGCTCAACGTCAAGACGCTGTTGATCGCGGGGGGAGTGGCAGCCAACTCGCGGCTGCGCGAGCTCGCCGAGGAGCGGTGCAATGCCAACGGGCTGACGTTGCGGATCCCTCGTCCGCGACTGTGCACCGACAACGGCGCGATGATCGCCTCGTTCGCCGCGCATCTGATCGCCGCGGGGGCACCGCCGTCGCCGCTGGATGCCGCCAGTGATCCAGGGCTACCCGTCGTGAAAGGACAAGTGGCTTGATCCCCGAAGGGGAGTGTGAGTGAGGATCGCAGCGAAGCGAGGACCGGAGCGAATAGGAGCCGAGACGTGATCGAGGACAAGCTCGCCATCACCGAGCTGCTCTACCGCTATGCCGAGCTGATCGACGCCGGTGACTTCGACGGGGTGGGCCGGCTGCTGGCGCGTGCCACCTTCGCCGGCACGCGGTCGCCGTCGACGTCGAGCGCCGAGGCCATCGCCAAACTGTTCGGCGCGACTACTCGCCGCTATCCCGGGCATGGAAACACGCCACGGACCCGCCACCTGGTGCTCAATCCGATCGTCGAGATCAGCAGCGAGATCAGCGGAGCGCGAACAGCCAAATCTCGCTCGACCTTCTGCGTGGTCCAGAACACCGAGACGGTCCCGCTGCAGCCGATCGTCGTCGGCCGCTATTTCGATACCTTTACCTGCGACGATGACGGTTGGTACTTCACCGAGCGCCAGGTCGACGTCGAGATGATCGGCGACATCTCGGCGCACTTGATGTTCGACCCGCGCGACTTCGACCGTTAGTACAGGGGTGACCTTGAGTGCTAGCACTCTCGTGTATAGAGTGCTAGGTGGCACGCGGCCAACCCCTGCTCCGGCACCCGCGACGACGGCGCGAGGGCACGGACGCATGCCGAACACCTGTAATGCAGTGATTCGGGGATTGGCCCCGGATCTAAACCCGAACTACTGGAGGGCTCCATCGTGGCGAGCGTGAACATCAAGCCACTCGAGGACAAGATCCTCGTACAGGCCAACGAGGCCGAGACCACGACCGCGTCCGGTCTGGTCATCCCCGACACCGCCAAGGAGAAGCCGCAAGAAGGCACCGTCGTCGCAGTCGGCCCCGGCCGCTGGGATGAGGACGGCGAGAAGCGGATTCCGCTGGACGTGTCCGAGGGCGACGTCGTCATCTACAGCAAGTACGGCGGCACCGAGATCAAGTACAACGGCGAGGAGTACCTGATCCTGTCGGCCCGCGACGTGCTGGCAGTCGTCAACAAGTAAGCACACGTATTCCGCCCCGGAGATCCCCGTAACCGCGGGCGATGTCCGGGGCGGCATGCGTATTAGCGAAAGATACTTATGAGCAAGCAGATTGAGTTCAACGAAACTGCGCGCCGCGCAATGGAAGCCGGCGTAGACAAGCTCGCCGACGCGGTCCGCGTGACGCTGGGCCCGCGCGGTCGGCACGTCGTGCTGGCCAAGGCTTTCGGTGGCCCGCAGGTGACCAACGACGGCGTCACCGTCGCCCGCGAGATCGACCTCGAGGATCCGTTCGAGAATCTCGGTGCCCAACTGGTGAAGTCGGTAGCCACCAAGACCAACGACGTCGCAGGTGACGGCACCACCACCGCGACTGTGCTCGCACAGGCGATCGTCAAGGCAGGTCTGCGGCAGGTCGCCGCGGGTGCCAACCCGATCGCCCTGGGGTCGGGCATCAGCAAGGCAGCCGACGCGGTGTCAGAGGCGTTGCTTGCCTCGGCCACCCCGGTGTCGGACAAGAAGGCTATTGCTCAGGTCGCGACGGTTTCGTCGCGCGACGAGCAGATCGGTGAGCTGGTCGGCGAGGCGATGACCAAGGTTGGGCATGACGGTGTCGTGTCCGTCGAGGAGTCGTCGACGCTGAACACCGAGCTGGAGATCACCGACGGCGTCGGCTTCGACAAGGGCTTCATCTCGGCGTACTTCATCACGGACTTCGACGCCCAGGAAGCGGTGCTCGAGGACGCGCTGGTGCTGCTGCACCGCGAGAAGATCAGCTCGCTGCCGGACCTGCTGCCGCTGCTGGAGAAGGTCGCCGAGAGCAGCAAGCCGCTGCTGATCGTCGCCGAAGACGTTGAGGGCGAAGCACTTTCGACGCTGGTGGTCAACGCGATTCGCAAGACGCTGAAGGCCGTCGCGGTCAAGGCGCCGTTCTTCGGTGATCGCCGCAAGGCGTTCCTCGATGACCTCGCGATCGTGACGGGCGGTCAGGTCGTCAACCCCGATGTTGGGTTGCTGCTGCGCGAGGTCGGCCTTGACGTGCTCGGCTCGGCTCGCCGCATCGTGGTGGACAAGGACAGCACCACGATTGTCGACGGTGGGGGCACGAAGGAGGCCATCGAGGCCCGCGCCGCACAGCTGCGGGGCGAGATCGAGAACACCGACTCCGACTGGGATCGCGAGAAGCTCGAAGAGCGGCTGGCCAAGCTGGCCGGTGGCGTCGCGGTGATCAAGGTCGGCGCGGCTACCGAGACCGATCTCAAGAAGCGCAAGGAAGCCGTCGAAGATGCGGTCGCGGCTGCCAAGGCCGCGGTTGAAGAGGGCATCATCACCGGCGGCGGGGCGGCGCTGGTGCAGGCGCGCAAGACGCTGGCCTCGCTGCGTGAGTCGGTGACCGGCGACGAAGCGGTCGGCGTCGACGTGTTCGACGCGGCGCTGTCGGCCCCGCTGTACTGGATCGCCGCCAACGCTGGGCTCGATGGATCGGTGGTGGTGAACAAGGTTTCCGAACTGCCGGCGGGGCAGGGCTTCAACGCCGCCACGCTGGAGTACGGCGATCTGGTGGCCGACGGCATCGTCGACCCGGTCAAGGTCACCCGCTCGGCGGTGCTGAACGCGGCATCGGTCGCACGAATGGTGCTGACCACCGAGACCGCGGTCGTCGACAAGCCGGCCGAGGAAGAGGATCACGGCCACGGCCACCACGGCCACGCGCACTAATTAGTTGAGACGAAACACCCCCGGCTCACCAAGCCGGGGGTGTTTCGTTTTCGGCATGGACCGTATCTGGCAATGGGCGTGGGATCGGTACGGAGCGAGGTACTCGTGGGCACTATGTGCAGTCGCGTTCATCGTGATGCTGCCGTCATTCGTGATGTTGTCGTTGATCGTCATCGCCTACGAGAACTCCGATCGCTATGCCGAGGCCGCCGCCGTCACCGTGGTCGCGATTGTGCCGCTCATGTACGTGTATTTCCTTCCCGGCCGAGGACCGCTACGTCCTGTGGAGCGTTGGGCTGCCGGTCAAGACATCGATCGGACGCGCGCTCTGGATGCCACGTATGTGGCCGCCCGGGCCGTGGTTGTCCGAGGGTTGGTAAGCATCATTGTCTGGTTCGCCTTGCTGTTTGTCGTCGTTGGTGCAATAGCGGGGGCGACGGACTGGCGCCTGGTCCAGTACGGGATTCTGGGCGCCTGTTGGGGAGCCGCCGCCCAATTGATCGGTGTGCATGGCATCGTGGAGGCGGCGATGCGGCCGGCGAGGATCGCGATCGCTGGTGAGACCGGGATTGGTGACTCTCTGCCCCGCTCCCGCCCGACATTCGCCACGTGGTCGAGCACTTCCATGCTCGCTGTCGCGTTTGGCTTCACGATCGGCGCCGCGATGCTGGGCGCAACGTTCAATGAGGTCAGCGAATATCCCCTACTCGCTGTCTTGATCGGATGTGTGGCGCTGGGTTTTGCGGTTCCGATCTCCGTTGGTGTTGGGTTCGCACCCTCGTTGCGACCGATTCGCGATCTCGCTGAAGGAACTGAACGTGTCGCGGCGGGCGACTATTGGCAACGGCTGCCGGTGGTTCAGGACGATGACCTCGGCGCGCTGGCGGCATCGTTCAACCGAATGCAGGCGGGTTTGGCTGAGCGACAACGACTTCAGGCGGCGTTCGGCATGTATGTCGACCCAGCCTTGGCGTCGCGACTGCTCGAGCAGGGTGATGACGTCTTCACCGGAGAACGCCGGGAGGTAACGGTGATGTTCGTCGACGTTCGGGACTTCACGCCATTCGCGGAGGCGAATTCGGCCGAGGACACAGTCGCGCGCCTGAACGCGTTGTTCGAAATCGTCGTGCCCGTGGTCGTCGATGCCGGCGGGCATGTCAACAAGTTTCTTGGCGACGGTGCACTCGCAGTCTTCGGCGCACCAAACGAGCTCGCGAACCATGCCGACGCCGCGGTCGGCGCCGCGGTGCTGATTCAGCGTCTTGTCGCCGACCGATTCGGGGGAGAGCTTCGGATTGGGATCGGAATCAATACCGGTGAGGTGATTGCGGGCACCATCGGCGGAGCAGGTCATCTGGAATTCACGTTGATTGGTGACACCACCAATGTCGCTGCGCGCGTCGAGCAGCTCACCAAGACCACCGGTGACGGGATCCTTCTGACCCAGCAGACCGTTGACGCTGTGACCTCTCGACCATCCGAACTCGTCGACCGGGGATCGCACGCGTTGAAGGGAAAGTCAGCGGCGGTGAAGGTCTTTGGGCTCGCCCAGCGGTGAAGCGGCTACTGCAGTCGCTACCTCGTTTACGCGTGTGAGCGAAAACACCCGCGGCTTTAGGCAATCAGCGGAACCCTTGCGCCGGCTTGTGCGTTGCGCTTCGAGTCGACCGATGTTATTGGAGGAATAGCTGTGCAGTTGACCCGTGGACGCGCGGGCCAGCCATGGGGGGCGCGTCAACGCGAGATCTTGAATCGAATCGTCCGGGAAACCGACCCACCGACGGGCAGCCTGGCGCGGATTACCGATGAGGAGCCCAGAGACCGCGACGATGCCTACAACGAGCGCGTCGGAGAGGTGCTCGATCTCGCGGGGAACATCGGCGCCATTCTGATGGCGTCCGGAACGCCCGCCACCGCCACCATGGACCAGGTCGCGGCGATCGCCGCCGCGTACGGAATCGATCGGTGTGAGGTCGATGTCATCAACACGACGATCCACGTCGCGGCATACCGGGGACCGACCACGCCGGCGGCCAGCACACTGCACATCGTGCAGGCCCGGTCGATGGACTTCAGTCGGCTGGCGGCCGTTGACCGCTTGATCGGCCGGATCCGCGCAGGCGAGGTCGAGCCGTCGCAGGCCCGCAAAGAGCTTGACGCCATCATCACCGCGCCGCATCCATACAAGCGCTGGATAGCCACCCTTGCCTGGGGCGCGCTGGCGTTCGCTACTGCGGGCACCCTGGGCGCGGGCCTGTGGGTATGTCTAGTGAGCGCTTTCAGTGCCATGACGATCGACCGCGTCAATAGGGTGCTCAACCGGCATGGACTGCCGTTCTTCTTCCAGTACGCGGTTGGCGGTGCGATTGCGACCGCGCCGCCGATCCTGCTCTACGCGCTCAGCCCCAAGCTGGGGTTGCACTTCGAACCGACCGTGGCCATCGCGGCTGGCCTGGTTGTTCTCCTTGCCGGTCTTTCGTTGGTGGGTTCGGTCGGCGACGTCATCACCGGAGCCCCCGTCACCGCTGCGGCGCGCTTCTTCGAGTTGGTGATGTTGACCGCCGCGACCATCGCCGGCGTCGCATTCGTACTGCACCTCGCCAGCCGCTTCGGCGCGCCATTCGTCGCGATCAGTGCGGATGCCCCGCCCGCCCTGGCTGAGTTTCCTGCGCGTGTCGCATTCGGTGCGGCGAGCGCGGCGGCCTTCGCATTGGCCTGCTACGCCGAGCGGTCCGCGGCGATGGCAGCCGCGTTCGGTGGCGCCGCGGGCACCATCGCGTTTCTTCTCGCACAGGGCGCAGGGCTGGGGTCCGTGGTGGCATCGTTCGTCGCAGCGGTGCCGATCGGCTTGGTCGGCCGGCTCATGGAACGACGCAATCTGGCTCCGCCGCTTGTGGTTTCGATAACGGGCATCGTGCCGCTACTGCCGGGGCTTGCGCTGCTGCACGGTATCTACGCGATCCTCAACGACCAGCACGCCGTCGGCTTCGGTTCGGTGTTGGGTGCACTCGCGATCGGTACCGCCCTGGCGGCCGGCGTCACCCTTGGCGAATGGAGTTCGTGGAAGGTCAGGCGTCGCCGCGCTACCCGCGCGGTTCCCGGCAAACGTCGAACTGTCGGTCGTTGTCAGCGCAAGGATGTGGCGATGTCGATCTCCGATGTCAGCACCAGATGAACAGGACACCGTTCGGCGATCTGCAGTAACCGGTCCCGTTGAGCGTCGTCGAGGTCTCCCACTAACTCGATGTCGATGTCAATGTGGTCGATGAATCCTTTGGTCGTCTCGCATTCGGCACAGTCCTTGGCGTGAATACGATTGTGCCGCAACGTGACTCGAATCCGCTCTAGCGGCCATTCTTTTCGGTTGGCATACATTCGTACCGTCATGGAAGTACAGGCCCCTAGCGCGCCGAGTAGCAAATCGTAGGGTGTGGGCCCGGCGTCGTCGCCGATCGGTGCCGGCTCGTCGGCGATGAGTTCGTGGCGCCCCGCTGTGATTTGTCGGGTGAAAGTCCCCGAGCCGGTCTCGTTCACGATCACCGTGCCTTCGGCGGACGCGGCGTCAGCCTGTTGTGTAGTCATGCAACCTATTGTCACTGGGTGATCGAAGATGCCATCCAGTGGAAAGACGAGCTTGTCAAGGTCGCTGATCGATTGGAAGCAAAGACGAAGCAGACGCGGTGGACCGACCGCACCGGCGTGCTGATCGAGCGGGACTTCATCGTCGGTACCTACGCCATGCAAAAGCTGGTCGATTCGCGTGATGTGTCAGCAGAGCTGAGGCGGCGTCACATCCCGGTCAGGCGATACGAGTTGACAGGGAAGCCGCCCGATCCCGCTGACGTCGCAGATTCCTACGACTTCGAAAACGGCCGTCGAAGCACGCTTTCTGTGAAGAAGCTGTGCCACGAGATCATGCACAGCTTCGCATTCACGTTCTTTTGCGGTGAGACCGCGGACCTCTTCGATGGCATCTACGTGTCATCCGATCGCGACAAGAGGAGACACATTTACCTGGTGCTGGCATCCGACTTCATCGCGCTGTGCTCCGATGTGGGAAGCGAGAAACGGCCCCACTCCGGATCGCCGGGGTGAGGCCGCTTCTCGCGAAAGCTCAGGAAGCGCGGCGGATGCCTCGCTTCAGCAAGAGTTCACGCTCGGACTCGGATAGCCCGCCCCAGATGCCGTAGGGCTCGCCGACGGCCAACGCGTGCGCGCGGCACTGTGCGACGACAGGGCACTGACGACACATCTCCTTGGCGCGCATCTCTCGTTGTGCGCGGGCGCGGCCGCGTTCGCCGTCGGGATGAAAGAACATTGCCGAATCGACACCGCGGCACAGGCCTGACATCTGCCAATCCCAGATGTCAGCGTTTGGTCCGGGTAGCTGTTGCGGCTGTGGCATAGGAAAACCCCTCTCTACCCACCCTTTTCGTGACAGATGGGCGCGTGAGTTGTGGAACCGATCCGAGCACAAGTCGCCAATGACTACTCGTGCACACAAACTAGGGGCGCCCACGAAATTTCGTCAATAGCCCGATCATGTGCTCAACCACATAACCGCAGGCCGAGAATTTACGTCACGTTCATCGTTGCGACGCGTCGGCAACGCCATCGGTGGTAACGAAACAAGCCCGGCGCAATCGCGACTTGTGTTTTCGCTGTTCGCTTCTCGTCGCGTCGCAAACATTGTTCGCCGGTCGGTGACGGTGGTTGACATCGATTTAACATGGCCACCACGAACTGTTAACCGACGTTGATTGCCCAATATGTCCGATGCGTTCCCGGCGGTACCGGGTATCGCGCAACGTATTGATAGCGTCGCGATTCGATGAGCATCATGCCGGCGGACCCTCTGAGCAACGCGGCCTTCGGTGACGCACCGAATCTCTGGCCGCTGCCGCCCGCGTCCACTCCGCACGAACTGTGGTTGCGCGCTGTGGCTGCTGGGGGTCAGGGCCGTTACGGCAACGCCATAGCGGACCTGGATGAGCTGCGCCGCGCGCAGCGCCGCGGTCCGTTGGTGTCGCTGGCGCAGAGCACGAGGGCGTCGTTCTTACGTCAGCTCGGGTGGCACGAGCGGGCCCGCGGATGGGACGGCCGCGCGCTGGCACTTGCCGGGTCCGACCCGGAGGCAGGCGCCGACGCCTTCATCGGGTTGGCTGCCGACGCGCTCGGCGTGGGCCGGTTTGCGGCGTCGGCAGCCGCGTTGCAGCGCGCGGGTGAGTTGGTGAGCGGATCGCGGGTGCCCGTGCGGCTGGCATGGGTGTCTGCGGAGCTGGCGATGGCCCGCGGCGAGGGGGTGGCGGCCGTCGGCCATTCCGATCGCGCCGTCGAGCTGGCCGCGGCGCTGGGATCGGTCCGGCACGCGGTGAAATCGGAGGTCGTCAGGGCCGCGGCGCTGTGCAGTGCCGGGGAAGTCGACGCGTCCCGTCAGGTCGCCGAAACGGCGCTGCAGGCGGCCGAACGGCTGGGAATCATCCCGTTGCGCTGGGCGTTGGCCTGCTTGCTGGCCGACATCGGCAGCGCCCGTCACACGGCACCAGAGATGCTGAGGATTCGTAACGAATGCGCAGCTACGGTGCGTCGCCGAGGTGGCGATCTGGCGGAGCGCTGACAATGGTCACACCTTGGTGATCGTTATTGTTTAGCTGACGTCCGCACTTCGGGGACGTGTCCCTCACGTAACGCTGGAGATACCACTCACGATGACATTTTCGGGAGAACGTCTCGATGCTGTCGTTGCTGAGGCGGTGGCTGGCAACAGGGACGCGCTCCGGGAGGTGCTGGAGATCATTCGTCCGATCGTGGTTCGGTACTGCCGGGCCCGGGTTGGGACGACGGAACGAAGCGGTCTTTCAGCAGATGACGTCGCACAGGAGGTGTGCTTGGCCGCCATTACGGCGCTGCCGCGCTACAAGGATCAGGGACGACCGTTCCTGGCCTTCGTATATGGCATCGCCGCGCACAAGGTTGCTGACGCGCACCGCGCAGCCGCCAGGAATCGTTCCGACCCGACGGACGTCGTGCCGGAACGATATTCCCTGGAAGCGGGCCCCGAGCAGATGGCGCTGGACTCCGAATCGGCGGCCAGGATGAACAAGCTGCTGTCCGGGCTGCCGGATAAGCAGCGCGAGATCCTGATCCTGCGCGTCGTCGTTGGCATGAGCGCCGAAGAGACCGCAGAGGCCGTCGGCTCGACGCCAGGGGCGGTCCGGGTCGCTCAGCACCGGGCGCTGGCCAAGCTGAAGTCCGAAATCAACGCGACGGAGCACGGCCGTGCCTGACTTCGGACGCTGGAACGCGAACGGGGGCGACCCGTCGCTCAACGAGATCAACCGCACCGACCGGTTCCTCGACGCGCTGGCCGGCCAACAGGCGGTGTACTCGACCGACCCCAGCGAGGCGGAACTCGCGCAGCTGCTCGCGGGCTGGCGCGACGAGATTCGCACCCCACCCCTGATGCGGCCTGTCACGCCGCGCGACGCCGCGACGGCGCTGACGCGTGCGATCGACGCCCGCAAACGCACCCGGTTCTCGATGGCCATTGTTGGTTCGGTCGCCGCGGCCGTGTTGTGCATCGGCGGTTTCGGCGCCGTGATCGCGAGCTCCGGACCTGGTGACGCGCTGTACGGCTTGCACACGGCACTGTTCGGTGAGCAGACACGCACCGATGAGGTGACGCTCGCCTCGCAGCAGCTGGCCGAGGTCCAGCAGCTGATCGACAAGGGTCAGTGGCAGGCCGCGCAGGACAAGCTGCAGGCCGTCACCACCACTGTGGCGACCGTCAACGACGTTGAGCAGAAACAGGAATTGGTCTCGCAGTGGCAAGAGCTGACCGTCAAGGTCGACGCACAGGACGCCAGCGCGACCCTGCCGCCGGGCGTTCCGCCGCCGCCGATGCCTGAGCCCGTCGTGGTTGCGCCCGACTCCAATACGGCGACCATCCCGTCGTCGGAACCGGGCAGCGCGACGTCGTCGTCGTCCACCACTACTTCTTCGCCGTCGGAGACCACGTCCTCGACGTCGTCGACCACCACGACGAGCCCGTCGATATCGAGTTCGCCTGCGCCTGAGCCGCCGCCGCCGAGTGGTACGCCGACGACCACCACGTCGCCGACGCCAACCACCACCTCGACGACGACAACGACGACTCACGCGGTCACGACGACGACCACCACGCCGGCTGTCGTCGCCGGGCCACCTGCGGGTGGTGGCACGCCGCCCGCGGATTCTGGCTCGCCGGTCGGTGGCGGCGCCCAAGTTGTCGCACCGCCGACGGTTCCGTCAGAGGCACCGCGCCAGCGCGCGCCGGAAAGCCCGGCGACGCAAAGTCCGGCAACGCAAAACCCGGCGACTCAAAACCCGGCGACTCAAAACCCGGTGATTGAAGCCCCGCCGTCGCTGACCATTCCGGTCACCACGACCACATGGGTGATGCCACCGCCGAAGAAGCACGGCGGCGGCGAATAGCGGGTTGCGCCCTTAGCGATATCCGTCGGTTTCCGACGTGGCCTCGTTGAGCGACGCGTCGGCATAGCCGCGGCAGTAGTCCCAGGTCACGTAGGCATCGGGCTCGGGGTCATACGCCGGCTCGTGCGGACGCACCGTGCCGTCGACCAACAGCTGCAGCAGGTTGGCCCGCAGCATGTCCCAGTCGTGGTAATGGTCCTGCTGGCATTCGTCGCAGCACACCACGAGGCCGCGAATTCCCTTGTGCGCCAACAGCGCTTCGTATACCGCCAGATCGGCGAGATCGGCCTCGACCGCGGTCCGCTCCTGCGGGTCCAGCGGTTGGCCAGGCTCGAGTGCATCAAGCGCCGCCGTGGGGTCGCACGGGTCATCGGCGAATGGATCGGGCGGCAAACCCGGTGGCAGGTGATCTCGCACGAGTCCACACTACGCAGCAGCCCTGGCATCGCGCCAGCCGTTGGCAACCTCGTAAGCTGCGCGTCCGCAAGGCAGCGTGGGGCCGAAGCAGCGACTTCATTGCCGATAAGATGGGTATCTAGCTCGACGACTGTGCTTGTCACGGGAAGGCCCGCCCATGTCGATTGCTGAAAGCAGCATTCCCCTCGCCGTTCCGGTGCCCACCGGCGGCGATGACCCGACCAAGGTCGCGATGCTCGGGCTCACGTTCGATGACGTTCTGCTGCTGCCCGCCGCCTCAGATGTGGTGCCCGCCACAGCCGACACCTCCAGCCAGCTCACCCGCAAGATCCGGCTGCGCGTGCCGTTGGTCAGCTCGGCGATGGATACCGTGACCGAGTCCAGGATGGCGATTGCGATGGCCCGCGCGGGCGGCATGGGTGTGCTGCACCGCAACCTGCCCGTCGCCGAGCAGGCCGGCCAGGTCGAGACCGTCAAGCGCTCAGAAGCCGGCATGGTCACCGACCCGGTCACGTGCTCGCCGGACAACACGCTGGCCGAGGTCGATGCGATGTGCGCGCGGTTCCGGATCTCCGGGCTGCCTGTGGTCGATGCCGACGGCGCGCTGGTCGGAATCATCACCAACCGTGACATGCGCTTCGAAGTCGACATGAGCAAGCCCGTCTCCGAGGTGATGACGAAGGCTCCACTGATCACCGCGCAGGAAGGCGTTTCTGCCGAGGCCGCGCTAGGCCTGTTGCGCCGCAACAAGATTGAGAAGCTGCCCATCGTCGACGGACACGGCAAGCTGACCGGGCTGATCACCGTCAAGGACTTCGTCAAGACCGAGCAGTTCCCGCTGTCCACCAAAGACAGCGACGGCAGGCTGCTGGTCGGCGCGGCCGTCGGCGTCGGCGACGATGCGTGGACGCGGGCGATGACGCTGGCGGATGCGGGTGTCGACGTGGTGGTGGTGGACACCGCGCACGCGCACAACCGCACGGTGCTCGAGATGGTGCACCGGGTCAAGACCGTGCTGGGCGATCGGGTCGAAGTGATCGGCGGCAACGTCGCTACCCGGGCCGCGGCCGCTGCACTGGTGGACGCGGGAGCCGACGCGGTAAAGGTGGGCGTCGGACCCGGATCGATCTGCACCACGCGGGTGGTCGCCGGCGTCGGCGCACCCCAGATCACCGCGATCCTGGAGGCCGTCGCCGCGTGTGCGCCCAAGGGTGTGCCGGTGATCGCCGACGGCGGACTGCAGTACTCCGGTGACATCGCCAAGGCGCTGGCCGCAGGCGCGTCCACCGCGATGCTGGGCTCGCTGCTGGCTGGGACGGCCGAGTCGCCGGGTGACCTGATCTTCGTCAACGGCAAGCAGTTCAAGAGCTATCGCGGCATGGGTTCACTCGGTGCCATGCAAGGCCGTGGCGGCGCCAAGTCCTACTCGAAGGACCGCTATTTCCAAGACGATGCGCTCTCCGAGGACAAACTGGTGCCCGAGGGCATCGAGGGGCGGGTGCCGTTCCGCGGGCCGCTGTCGACGGTCATCCACCAACTCACCGGCGGGCTGCGCGCGGCCATGGGGTATACCGGTTCGGCGACCATCGAGCAGTTGCAGCAGGCGCAGTTCGTGCAGATCACTGCGGCTGGCCTGAAAGAGAGCCATCCGCACGACATCGCGATGACGGTCGAGGCGCCGAACTACTACACCCGCTAGGGGGAGTCACGCCATGCGAGACATGGTTGAGATTGGCATGGGCAGAACTGCCCGCCGCACTTATGAACTCGGCGACATCAACATCGTGCCGTCGCGGCGCACGCGGTCATCGCAAGACGTTTCGACGGCCTGGCAGATGGATGCTTACCGGTTCGAGATCCCGGTGGTGGCGCATCCGACCGACGCGCTGGTGTCGCCGGAGTTCGCGATCGAGTTGGGCCGCCTCGGCGGGCTGGGCGTGCTCAACGGCGAGGGGCTGATCGGTCGGCACGCCGATGTCGAGGAGAAGATCGCTCAGGTCCTCGAGGCTGCCGACAAGGAGCCGGAGCCGTCGGCGGCCATTCGGCTGCTGCAGCAATTGCATTCGGCGCCACTGGATCCCGAGCTGCTTGGTGCTGCGGTGGCGCGTATCCGTGAGGCGGGCGTGACCACGGCGGTACGGGTGAGCCCGCAGAACGCGCAGTCGCTGACGCCGTCGCTGGTCGCTGCGGGCATCGACCTGTTGGTCATTCAGGGCACCATCATTTCGGCCGAACGGGTTGCTTCCGACGGTGAGCCGCTGAACCTGAAGACCTTTATCTCCGAGCTCGACGTGCCGGTGGTCGCGGGCGGCGTTCTCGACCACCGCACGGCGCTGCACCTGATGCGCACCGGCGCGGCAGGCGTCATCGTCGGCTACGGCTCGACGTCGGGCGTGACGACTTCTGATGAGGTGCTCGGCATCAGCGTGCCGATGGCGACGGCGATCGCTGATGCGGCCGCCGCCCGTCGCGAATACCTCGACGAGACCGGCGGCCGCTACGTGCACGTGTTGGCCGACGGCGACATCCATACGTCCGGCGATCTGGCCAAGGCCATCGCGTGCGGGGCCGACGCAGTCGTGCTCGGCACGCCGTTGTCGACGGCGGCCGAGGCGCTCGGCGATGGTTGGTTCTGGCCGGCCGCGGCGGCGCACCCGTCGCTGCCGCGCGGCGCACTGCTGCAGGTTGCGATCGGCGAGCGCCCGCCGCTGGAGCAGGTGCTCAGCGGTCCGTCCGACGACCCTTTCGGCTCGCTGAACCTGGTCGGCGGGCTGCGCCGGTCGATGGCGAAAGCCGGTTATTGCGACCTCAAGGAATTCCAGAAGGTGGGCCTGACCGTCGGCAGCTGATTTTCGCCACAGCTCCGCATAGGGTCAGCCCAGCGACATCCAGCTTTACAAATTAGGCCCCCCTGTCTAGAACTTTGCGAGCGCTAAGTCCATACTGGTCGGCATGAAACCTGACTATGACGTTCTGATCATTGGTTCGGGGTTCGGGGGAAGCGTCACCGCGCTACGGCTCACCGAGAAGGGCTATCGCGTCGGGGTGCTCGAGGCGGGCCGACGGTTCAACGACGAAGACTTCGCGAAGACCTCGTGGAACCTGCGCAAGTTCCTATGGGCTCCGAAGCTCGGCATGTATGGCATTCAACGAATTCACTTGCTGCGCAACGTCATGATCCTCGCAGGCGCCGGGGTGGGCGGCGGTTCTCTGAACTACGCCAACACCCTGTACGTGCCGCCGGAACCGTTCTTCGCCGACCCCCAGTGGAAGGACATCACCGACTGGCGTAGCGAGCTGATGCCGCATTACGACCAAGCCAAGCGCATGCTCGGCGTGGTCAAGAACCCGACGTTCACCGACGCCGATCGCATCGTCAAAGAGGTCGCCGACGAAATGGGTGTCGGCGACACGTTCGTGCCGACGCCGGTCGGGGTGTTCTTCGGACCCGACGGCGAAAAGGCGCCGGGCAAGACGGTGCCCGATCCATACTTCGGTGGTGCAGGCCCCGCGCGCACCGGCTGCATCGAATGCGGCTCCTGCATGACGGGGTGCCGCTACGGGGCCAAGAACACACTGGTCAAGAACTACCTCGGCCTTGCGGAAAGGGCTGGGGCAGAAGTCATTCCGATGACGACCGTGACCGCTATCGAGCCGCAGTCTGATGGGTCCTGGAAGGTCCGCAGCGCCAGGACCGGCTTGTTGCCGTTCAAACGGCGCACGTACACCGCCTCGCATGTGGTGCTCGCGGCGGGGACTTGGGGCACGCAGAAGCTGTTGTTCAAGATGCGCGACAAGGGCAAGCTGCCCAGGCTCTCGGACAAGCTCGGTGTGCTCACCCGAACCAACTCGGAATCGATCGTCGGCGCAGGCCGCTTCACTGTGTCGCCCGACCTAGATCTCACGCACGGCGTTGCGATCACCTCGTCGATCCATCCGACGTCGGATACTCACGTCGAGCCTGTGCGATATGGCAAGGGCTCCAACGCAATGGGTCTCTTGCAGACCCTGATGACCGACGGGGCCGGGCCGCAGGGCACCGACGTTCCGCGCTGGAAGCAGTTCATCCAGCAGGCCGGCGAGGATCCCCGGGGCATGCTCCGGTTGCTCAATCCGCGCCGGTGGAGCGAGCGCACGATGATCGCGTTGGTGATGCAGCATCTGGACAACTCGATCACGACATTCACCGAGCGCACGAGGCTGGGATTCCGGCGGATGACCAGCAAGCAGGGACACGGCGAACCCAACCCCACCTGGATTCCGGTGGGCAACGAGGTCACGCGCCGGATCGCCAAGAAGATCGACGGCGTGGCCGGTGGCACCTGGGGCGAGCTGTTCAACATCCCGCTGACCGCGCACTTCCTCGGTGGGGCGGCGATCGGCAACACGCCTGAGCACGGCGTGATCGACCCCTATCACCGGGTGTACGGCTATCCGACGCTCTCGGTGCACGATGGTGCTTCGATTTCGGCGAATCTTGGTGTGAATCCGTCGCTTTCGATCACCGCGCAGGCCGAACGGGCAGCGTCGCTGTGGCCGAACAAGGGCCAGGTGGACCAACGGCCGGCGCAGGGTGAGGCCTACAAGCGGCTTGCGCCGATTCCGCCGGAGCATCCGGTCGTGCCCGCCGACGCACCTGCGGCGCTGCGGCCGCTGCCGATCGAACCGGTCAGCTCGGCCGGCTAACAGCAAGCTGTACGCAAACACCCATCGGCGGCCCTGTTACCCGGTGCCCGGCGGCCGGTAGGTATGTATCTCGCTGTCACGTAGTCACTTTGCGAGGAAAGCGAGAGTCCGTTGTCGTTGATCACTGCCCATATCTCCAAACGGGCATCCCTGACCGTCGGTGTCACCGCTGTTGCGGTCGGGGCGCTGTCGGTGGCGTGCAGTTCAACCGGGACGCCCGCGCCGACCGCGACGACGAGCACGACGACGACAACCACGACCACTTCGGCCGCGGCCTCGGGTGGCGGCCACCATGAGAAGCACGATTCGTCCGGTGGATCGAGCGGCGGCGGCGCGGCCCAAGCGCCCGTCGAAACCGACACGGTCACCGTCGTTCCCAACACGGTGACCAACACCGAGACGGATGTGCAGACGACAGTGCAAACCACCGTTGCGACCTCGGTGGCGACCGAAACGCAAACCGTGACCGCGACCCCGACGTGGCAGCAGCGCAGCCGGGATCAGTTCGGGTCGCAACAAGGTCACTGATCCGCCGCGGGTTTGCGCCGCTCGGCCGTGGGTACCTGCTACGCGAGTACCCTGAAGCCGGAGGTCAACGCATGCGGACGACGTATCACGAGGAGCTATCCGCGCTGTCCGCGCAAGTCGGCGACATGTGCCGGCTGGCCGCCGACGCGATGGAACGAGCGACGGCAGCGCTGCTGGGTGCGGACTTGACGGTCGCCGAGCAAGTTATCGCCGATCACGAGCACATCACCGCAATGAGCAAGAAGGTCGAGGCCAGCGCGATCAAACTGCTTGCGCTGCAACAGCCTGTCGCAGGAGATCTGCGGATGATCGTCGGCTCCCTTCACATCGGCGCCGACATCGAGCGGATGGGCGCGTTGGCTGTGCACGTTGCGAGGATCTCGCGGCTGCGGCATCCGGAGTGCGCGCTGCCCGACGACGTGCGAGCCAGTTTCGCCGAAATGGGTTCTAGGGCAATCAGTTTGGCCCGCACCGCGCGCGAAGTGCTCATCTCCCGCGATCCCGACAAGGCCGCCCGGTTGCGCGCCGAGGACGATGCTGTCGATGCCGAGCACCAGCACTTGTTCACGCTGTTGATCGACCACAAGTGGCAGGACGGAGTCTGCTCTGCGGTCGACGTCGCACTGCTCGGCCGGTTTTATGAACGCTTCGCCGACCATGCCGTCGAGATCGGCAAGCGGGTGGTGTTCGAGGCGACGGGCGGGTTGCCCGACCACAAGCAGATGGCCTAGTGGCGACGCAGCGTTTCCCAGTCGTGTTCCGCCTCGAGCCGCTCGATCAGTTTGGCGGTGCGTTCGCGCAACAACAACGTCAAGCCGATACCGATGAGGACGGCGACGACAAGCGCGATCCACGAAAACCTCGACAGCCATTTCTCCGCGGCTAGGCCCAGGTAGTAGACAACGGCGGTGGTACCGCCCGCCCAGCACAAGGCGCCGCTGGCGTTGGCGGCCAAGAAGCGCGGGTAGGGCATCTTCAACGCCCCGGCGAGCGGGCCGGCCAGGATGCGCAACAGCGCGATGAAGCGGCCGAAGAACACCGCCCAGACCCCCCACCGATGGAACAGCTGTTTGGCCAGCGCGACGTGGCCCGTGCCGAAGTGTTTGGGGAAACGGTTGCCGAGCCGTTCGAACAGCGACATGCCGTATCGGTGGCCGATCGAATACCCGATGGTGTCGCCGATGATTGCGCCGATCGTGGCGGATGCGCCGACAGCCACCGGGCTGATGTCGAGGGTGTGGCGGGATGCCAGCAGGGCAGCGCTGACGAGCACGATTTCTCCGGGCAGCGGGATGCCCAGGCTTTCAATGCCGATGACGGCCCCGACGATGAGGTAGATGGCTAACGGCGGGATCGTCTGCAGGATGGCGTCCACGTTCACGCCGCTAACAATGCCTCATCGCGCTCTCGGGTGCTTAGAGCAGAGTCTCCGCGGCAAGCAAGGAGGCCGAGATCGCGGCGGGAAACCCGCCGTAGAACGCGCAGTGGGTGATCAGTGCTGAGATCTCGGCGTTCGTCAGGCCGTTGTCGCGTGCGCGACGCAGATGGGCGGGAAACTCCTCTGGGCGGTAGAGGACTGTCAGCGCGGCCAGTGTCGCGATGCTGCGATCGCGGGGGCTCAGTCGCTCATCGGCCCAGACATCCGAGTACATCGGATTGTTGATCAGGTCGGTCAGTTCGGGTGTGAAGGCGCGGGCGGCCTCGCGAGGGGACTCCGGATATTTGGTCATGAGTCATCCCTACCAGGGCCGACGCCGTCTCTTGACGAAACCGCTTCCAGAAAACATTGAGTGCTCTATGGTTTTGCGCGTGGGTGCACTGGACACCAAGATCGCGATCGTCACCGGCACAAGCAGAGGAGTCGGCGTCGGTATTGCGCACGAACTGCTGCGCGCCGGTGCCACTGTCGTCGGCTGCTCGCGCTCGAAACTTGACGAGCTGCCCGGCATCGAACCCGAATGGTCGCCGCGGTCGGCCCAAATGACTTGTGACCAAGGCGATTACCACGCCATCGACGCGTTTGTCTCTGAGGTCGCGGCGACCTACGGCCGCATCGACATCCTCGTCAACAACGCCGGCGGTACAGTGCCGTGTCCGAACGTCGAGGACGTGCCCGTCTTGGTTTCGCAGATCCAGGGCGCGCCGCGCAGCGACAACGATTACGAGCGCACCGTGTTGTTTCATTCATTCGCGATCCAGATGAACCTGATCAGCCCGCTGTGGTTCGCCATTCGGGTGTGCCGGCAGATGCGCGAACAGGACGGCGTCGGCTCGATCATCAACATCTCCAGCGGCGCAGGCCACCCCGCCGGTTCACCCACACTGGTGTCCTACGGCGCCGCGAAGGCCGGCCTGAACCACATGACCCGCTCGCTGGCCGAGGAGTGGGGGCCCCGCGTTCGCGTCAATGCACTGGCGCTCGGCCCGACGATGACCAACAACTTCCGCAGCTTCGTCCTGCCCAAGGACGACCCCGACGGTGCTCAGTATTTCCGAAACATTCCGCTCAAGCGAGCAGGCGAGCCCGCCGAAGTCGGCCGTGCATGCGTGTTCTTGTGCAGCGGCGCAGCCGATTTCATCAACGGAACGACCATCGAGATCGACGGCGGCATGCTGCCCGGCGTGCTCTACGAAGCCGGCCTCAAAACCATCACCGACCTGCTTTAAGGGATCCGCGTGCGACGAGTCATCCAATTCTCCACCGGCAACGTGGGCCGCCACGCGCTGCACACAATCATCGAACGCCCCGATCTCGAATTGGTCGGCGTGCACGCCAACAGCGCGCGGAAGGTCGGCCGCGACGCTGCCGAGCTGTGCGGGCTGACGAGACCCAGCGGTGTCGTGGCCACCGACGACATCGACGCACTCGTCGCTCTCGAGGCCGACTGTGTGGTGTACACGTCGCAGGCCGAGATGCGGCCTCGCGACGCCATCGAGGAGATCTCCCGGTTCCTGTCCGCAGGGACGAATGTCGTTGGTACCTCAATGGTCTGGCTGGTAGCCCCCGAGCACGCCGATGACTGGCTGCGCGATCCGCTGCAACGGGCATGCAAAGCCGGCGACACCTCGCTGTATATCAACGGCATTGATCCCGGCTTCTCCGGCGACACGCTGGTGTACACCGCGCTGAGCCTCGCGGCACGCGCCACCGCGATCACCGTCCAGAAGATCTTCGACTACGGCACCTACGACGACTCCGAATTCACCGGCGTCAGTATGGGATTCGGCACCACACCCGACCACACGCCGATCATGTTCCAGCCCGGTGTGCTGACGTCGCTATGGGGCGGACAGGTCCGAAGCCTCGCCGACGGTCTCGGCATCGAGCTCGACGACATCCGCGAGCGGCACGAAACCTGGGTCACCCCAGAACCGTTCGCGTGCACGATGATGACTATCCCTGCAGGAGGAGTGGCCGCGGTCCGGTTCGCGGTCGAGGGCCTGCGTGGCGGTGAGCCTGTCATCACGATGGAACACGTCAACCGGCTCACCGACATCGCGGGACCCGACTGGCCGTATCCGCCGGATGGCCGCTCGGGCGTGCACCGCGTCACGATCACTGGCGACCCCGGCGTCGAGATCAACGCGCACGTGGGACTCGCCGGCGTCGACCACAACCAAGGCGGTGTAATCGCCACCGCGGCCCGCGCGGTCAACATGATCGAACCGGTGTGCACCGCACCCAGCGGTCTGCTGGCCGCGCGCGACCTGCCAGCCGCGCCCATCCGCGGCGTGATGTGGTGACGCAACTGCGCGCCGAGCGCACCCGCGCGCTGGTGATCGACGAGACGGTCCGCTGCATCCTCGAGGAGGGGTTCGCCGCCGCCAGCGCCAAGCACATCACCGAACGTGCGGGCGTGACATGGGGTGTTGTGCAGTATCACTTCGGAGACCGCGACGGACTGCTGATGGCCGTCGTCGACAAGGGCCTCATCGAGCTGACCGATGCGCTGCGCGAACTGCCGGCCGCCGCCGAAAATATCCGCGGCCGAACGGAATTCATCGTCAATGCGGCGTGGGACGCGTTCTCCAGCCCGACGTCCATGGCAGCGCTTGAAATCCTGATCGCCACCCGCGCCATGCGCGATACCGGCGCCACTGCCCACCTCGCTACGCTCGGCACCACCATGGCCCAGTTGGGCAAGCACATTGGCGAAGGGCTGCACGCGCGGCACGCGGCGGCGATCGGCAATCTGATCTGGGCCACGCTGCGCGGGCTGGTCGTGGCGACGCTGGTGGTGCCGGAGCCGGTCGACACCCGCCGCGAGCGGCGGGCGCTGGTGGACATGATCACCCGCTATGTTGACAGCGTTGATTAGCCCGCGCGCAGCAAACCCGTGCTTTATATTGGGCTGCTTTCCAGCGAGGCTCGCAAACCCCGCGACGCGCGGGCGTCGTCTTCCCCATCATTTACGCGGTCCTCGCCCTCGCGGGCGGCATGGCCGGGTACATGTCCGTTTCGTGATGCGCGTCCACCCGCTCGCCGCACCGCTGGCGGTCGCCGCCGCAGCGGCGGGTGGGTGCGCCGTCATCTGGGCGGCGAACCCGACGATCCCCGGCGGGATCCTGCCGGTGTGCCCGACAAAAGCGCTGTTCGGCATCGACTGCCCGGGCTGCGGCAGCCTGCGGATGATCTACTCCCTGCTCCATTTCGACTTCGCCTCAGCGATGCCCTACAACGCGCTGGGCCTGGCGGCGGTGTTACTGCTGGTGTGGGCCTCCGTGGCCTGGACCTACGCGAGGCTGGTGGGCCGGCGCGTGCGAAGCTGGCAACACCTGCGATGGTCGGCGCCGCCGGTCCTCGCGCTGACCATGGTGTGGTTTGTGGTGCGCAACTTGGGTTTTGGGCCGTTCCCGGCTCTGTTCGTCTGAAGCGTCGACGTCACGGCACACGTTTTGCCCCGCCAACTAGACTGAACACGTGGAATCAGCATCCCCCCGGCCCGTCTTGGTGGTCGACTTCGGCGCGCAATACGCGCAGCTCATCGCCCGCCGCGTCAGAGAGGCCAGGGTGTATTCCGAGGTCATCCCGCATACCGCGAGTGTCGAAGACATCAAGGACAAGGACCCCCAGGCCATCGTGCTCTCGGGTGGGCCGGCCAGTGTGTACGCAGACGGCGCGCCGCAACTGAATCCGGCGATGTTCGACCTTGGGGTGCCGGTCTTCGGTATCTGCTACGGGTTTCAGGCAATGGCGCAGGCGCTTGGCGGGACGGTCGCGAAGACCGGAACCAGCGAGTACGGCCGTACCGACCTGAAAGTATCTGGGGGACAGCTGCATTCGGATCTACCGGTTTCCCAGCCGGTATGGATGAGTCACGGTGACGCAGTCACCGCCGCTCCCGATGGCTTCGAGGTGGTCGCCACGAGTTCCGGAGCCCCCGTCGCGGCGTTCGAGAACCGCGAGCGTCGGCTCGCAGGAGTGCAGTACCACCCCGAGGTAATGCACACGCCGCATGGACAGCAGGTGCTGAGCCGATTTCTGCACGAGTTCGCGGGTATCGATTCGTCCTGGACCCCCGCCAACATCGCTGATTCGCTAGTCGAGCAGGTGCGCAACCAGATCGGCAACGGCAGGGCGATCTGCGGGCTGTCGGGCGGCGTGGACTCCGCGGTGGCAGCAGCGCTGGTCCAGCGCGCCGTCGGCGACCGGTTGACCTGCGTGTTCGTCGATCACGGCCTGCTCCGCGCTGGCGAACGTGCGCAGGTGCAGCGCGATTTCGTCGCCGCGACCGGGGCCAACCTGGTGACTGTGGACGTCGCCGACCGGTTCCTCGAAGCGCTGGCCGGGGTAACCAATCCTGAGGGCAAGCGCAAGATCATCGGCCGCCAGTTCATCCGTGCCTTCGAAGGCGCGGTCCGAGACATCGTGGGGGACAGCGGTTCTGACGTCGAATTCCTGGTGCAGGGCACGCTGTATCCGGACGTGGTCGAATCCGGCGGTGGCACAGGCACGGCCAACATCAAGAGCCACCATAACGTCGGCGGGCTGCCGGACGATCTGAAGTTCAAGCTCGTCGAGCCGCTGCGGTTGCTGTTCAAGGACGAGGTGCGCGCGGTGGGCCGCGAGCTGGGCCTGCCCGAGGAAATTGTTGCGCGCCAACCATTCCCGGGCCCCGGTCTTGGCATTCGGATCGTGGGCGAGGTCACTGCCGACCGACTGGACACGCTGCGTCGTGCCGACGCGATTGCCCGCGAAGAGTTGACCGCGGCGGGCCTGGACAACCAGATCTGGCAGTGCCCGGTGGTGCTGCTGGCCGACATCCGTTCTGTCGGCGTGCAGGGCGACGGCCGCACCTACGGCCACCCGATCGTGCTGCGCCCGGTTTCCAGTGAAGACGCGATGACCGCCGACTGGACGCGGGTGCCTTTCGAGGTGCTCGAACGCATCTCCACCCGCATCACCAACGAAGTTCCCGAGGTGAACCGGGTCGTGCTGGACGTCACCAGCAAGCCGCCCGGCACCATCGAATGGGAATAATCAGCTCCGCGGAGCTACGTGGTGCTGAGCAGCCCGTTCTCGATGAGATCGAAGACTTGGCCCGTCGCGAACTTGACGGCTGCCGCGGTCGTGGGCAGCGGTCCATCGAGCAGCAGGCAGGCGAGACCGTGAACCGCTGACCAGACCGCGACCTCGGCTCCAGGCCTGCGTTGCGGGCTCAGCAGGCCGGCGGCCTGAGCCTCGTCCAGTACTTGGCCGAGGACTTCGAAGGGCTCTGCAGCGTCGGATGCATCCGCTGCTGCCGGTCGATGGTCAGTTGTGGCGGGATGCGATGTGAACGCCGTGCGGAACAGTCCCGGCTGGTGCAATGCGAACTCGATGTATGCGACGCCGACCGCCTGCATCCTCTTCCGGGGATCGGTTGAGCGATTCACGCGACGGCGCATCTCGTCTGCGAGCTCGGCCCGCGCATGGCGCGACACCTCCGTCAGGAGTGCGTCGCGGTCGGCGAAGTGGCGGTAGGCGGCCGAGTGTGAAACCCCGGCCAGGCGGGCCGCTTCGCGCAGCACCACTCGATCGGGTCCGCCCTCTCGCGCCAACGCGATGCTCGCTTCGATCAGGGCCGAGTGCAGCGCACCGTGGTGGTAGCCCTTCTTGCCCGCGGGGTTGGCACTCGCCGAACTCATACCATCACGATCTCACGCGCGACCCAATGTTGACAGCGGTCACATGACTTTGCATACTGGGGAAGTAACCAGTGGTCACATTGATCGCTTCACTTTGGAAGGGGACTTCGATGGCAAATGGACGCGTGCTTGTCACCGGTGCGGCAGGCAAGATCGGAGGGGCTGTAACGGCACAATTGTTGGAACGAGGTGTGGCGACGAGAGCCTTGGTGCGTCGCGAAGATGTCCGCAGTGCCCACTTACGCTCCCTCGGAGCCAACACCGTCGTCGCGGATATGTTTGACGTCCAACAGGTTCAGGCCGCACTGGAAGGCGTGGACCGGCTGTTCTTCAACCTCCCGTATCACCCACATGCACTCGACATCGCCGTTACGTTCGCCGTGGCAGCGCGCCGAGCCGGCGTTGAGGCGGTTGTGGCACTCGGTCAGTGGCTGGCCAGTCCCGAGCATCCATCGCTGATGACGCGTCATCACTGGTTGTCCGACAAGCTGTTTCAGTTGCTTCCGGACACCGCGCACATTGCGGTCGATCCCGGTTTCTTCGCCGACAACTGTTTCCAAGTCCTCCCCTTCGCCGCCCAATTGGGCGTGTTGCCCATCCCGACGGGCGGGCGCCGCAACGCGCCACCGTCCAACGAAGACATCGCCCGTGTGGTGGTGGGTGCGCTGCTTGATCCGCACCCACATGACGGTCGGGCATACCGCCCGACAGGGCCAAAGCTGTTGTCCGGTAGCGATATCGCCGACGCGATCGGCGACGCGTTGGGCCGGCCCGTCCGTCACATCGACATCCCACCGAGGATGTTCATGCGAGCGGTGCGCGTCGGCGCCAAGCAGCTCGGAGCCGACATGTACTTCCAGTCCGGGCTGCGCCACTACCTGCCCGAGAACGCACTGGGGATATGGGAGGTGGGCGGACCGACGACTCACGTCCGCGATGTCGCCGGCGTGGAGCCCGAAGACTTTCTGACGATCGCACGCCGCTACGTCAGTGCCGCTGATACCAGGCGGACCGCAGGCCACATCATGCGTCAGATCGGGTCGCTGATGCTGACCTCGCTCGTACCGATGCACCGCCTCGACAAGTTCGATCGGCGCCAGCAGCATCCTCAGCCTGCCCATCCCCGGTATTCGGGCGAGTCGGCCGTGTGGCGAGATGAGCACACGCCCTCAGCCGGCTCGACGCAGTATCGGTTCGGCGACATCGAGGCCGATATCTCGCGTCAGGCCTCGAGGTCGGGCGTCTTTTCGACGTAGTCGGCGAGGATGCGGCTGACCAGTTCCTCGATCGTCGACTCGATCGACGACGCCAGCGTCGCGGTGACCGCCGCCACCGCCTGCGTCCGGAACCGCACCAGCATCGTGATCAACTCGGCGACCTCGGTGTCGTCGGGTAGTCCCACGCCGGGTTTGATCCGATCCTGCACATGCTCGGCACCTGCCTGTACCAGGATCGCGCTGATCTGGTCGACCAGCGGCAGCACCTGTTCGTGGATATCGATCAGCTTGTCGATGGACACCCCGTACTCGCGGATGTCATTGAACGCCTCGATCAGCTTGGGCCGCAGTACAATTGCGTCGTCGTCCTCGAGGCGAATCAGCCCGGAGCCCACCAGCCGGTCAAATGCGGACTCGTCGCTGATCAGCCGCCGCGCATCGGCGACCGGCATCGTCTGCGGCTTCTCCGCGGCCCACGTGCCCGCGATTGCCGACTCCAACCCAAGCACCGAGCCAAGATCCTTGCCCTGCTCCCACGCGCTGAGCATCTCGTTGACGTGGGCAATGTTGTAGCCGCGATCGAGCAGCGACGTGATCAGCCGCAGCCGGGTCAGATGCGTGTCGTTGAACAACGCCAGCCGGCCGACGCGCAGCGGCGGGTGCAGCAGCCCGCGGTCGCGGTACACCCGGATGTTGCGCGTCGTCGTGCCAGCCAGCCGAGCCAGGTCGTCGATGCGGTACTCGCCCGACGCGTCGACCCCGTGCGGGTGCACCGCGGCGTCGAACAACTGCGCCACCGCATTTTCAATGACGTCGCGCGAGCCGCGCTGGACGCGTCGGCGCAGTCCCTTCAGGACCGTGGAGATCGCACCGGCCTGCTGCCGCGGCTTGCGCGACGGCGGGTCAGGCCTGGTGGTCATGCTCGGACGCGGGCACCGACGGTCTGCGCATCGCGCTCGACTCGTGTTGTCCGCGGCGCGTCCCGCGCCTCGGCGGCGTAATCGGTGAACCGGAAGTTCCGCATCTGTCGAAGATACTGCGTCGCAAAGCCTGGATACATGGCCGCGTTGAATCCGTCGGCAGTCAGATACCAGCTGCTGCAGCCCGACATCCACGTGGTCTTGGCCAACCGCTTCTGGATACGGTCGTTGTAGCGCCGCTGCACGTCGGCCCGCACGTCGAGGTAGCGCAGGTTCTCGCCGAGAATCGTGGTGATGCCGCGCACCGCGTAGTCGAGCTGGCCTTCGACGTAGACCAGCAACGAGTTGTGCCCCGGACCGGAGTTGGGCCCGGTCATGAAGAAGAGGTTCGGGTAGCCGTGTGCGTTGATGCCCTTGTACGCCTGAGCTCCGCTGGCCCACTCCCGGCCCAGTGAGCGGCCACCTATTCCGGTGACGGGATACGGCGGACCGGTCAGGTGGACGTCGTAGCCCGTCGCGAAGACGATGCAGTCCAGGTGATGTTCGATGCCGTCGCTGGTCCGAATGCCGACGGGGCTCATGGTGGCGATCGGCCAGTCGATGAGCTTGCAGTTATCCCGTTGCAGCGCAGGGTAGTAGTCGCTGGAGATCAGCATCCGCTTGCAGCCCGGCGTGAAGTCGGGTGTGAGCTGGCGCCGCAGCCACGGGTCCTTGACCTGGCGGCGCAGGTGCGCCTTGCCCAGCCGGGCCACCAGCCCCGTCAGCGGGGTGTCCCACACCAACGCGGTTGCTGAGATCTCATGGCCCCAGAACAGCGCCTGCCGGGCAAGTTCTTGTACCGCAGGCACTTTCGCGAACAGCTCTTGGGCCTTGGCTGGCGTTGCGATATCGAGCCGCGGCAGCACCCAGCCTGGCGTGCGCTGGAAGACCTTGACGAACTCCGCCTCCTTGACGAGTTCAGGGACGATCTGCACCGCGCTCGCGCCGGTACCGACGACCGCGACGCGCTTACCGGTGAAGTCGTAGTCGTGATCCCAACGGGCACTGTGGATCTTGTGGCCCTCGTAGGTGTCGAGCCCGCGGATCGCGGGCCAGTCGTGGTCGGGCAACGGGCCCGAGGCCACCACGACGGTGCGGGCACGAAAGGGCCTGCGCTGATTGGCCTTTACTGTCCATACCCCTTCGGCCTCGTCGAACTCCAGCGCGTTGACCTCGATCCCGAACTGGATCGTGGGTTCAAGGCCGAAATCGGAAACCATGTCCTCGATGTGTTTGCAGATCTCGTCGGCGGGGGAGTACGCGCGCGACCAGGACGGGTTGTGCACGAACGAAAACGAATACAACAGTGATGGGATGTCGCAGGCCGCACCGGGATAGGTGTTGTCGCGCCACGTTCCGCCGACGCGGTCGGCACGCTCGACGATGACGATGTCGTCGACACCGGCCTCGGTGAGCTTGATCGCAGCGCCGACACCGGTGAAGCCGGCGCCGACGATCAACGTGTCGTATACATGATTTGGCATCTCAGGCCGCCGGCTCATGGGTGACCTCTTTGACCCAGCTCGGGACCGACGGCAGCAGCGGCCGCGGGTATCTGTCGGAGATCCAGACCATCGAATTGGCCAGCAGGTGGTAGGGGTGGCGGGGGTTGGTGACCACGCCGGCGTAGCGCCTCAGGAACCGGTATGTCGGTACGCGGCTGGTGTATTGGCCGCGATCGCCGAGCTCCTTGAACCGCTTGACGGCTCTGTAGAGCCGCTCGGGTTCCATGCCCATGGCGGTGATCTCGTTGCGGATCCTGTTGATCAGCGGCGCGCCCATGATCGCGCCGATGATGAGACCGGGCGTCGCGTTGTGGCCGACGAAGTCGATCAGCATTCGTCGGATCTTGGCGTGCCCGATCATGTCGAGTACCTCGAAATCGACGACGAGGTGCCGCGATTCGTCGTTGTTGATCTTCTCGAAGACCTGGTGGCACACCGGGTCGCTGACCTCGTCGAGCAGGAACTTCAGCAGCGCGCCGTCAAGGGCGACCTCCAGCATCGGGATCACCGTGCCGAGCAGCGACAGCGGCATGTCATCCGCCCAGCGGTCAAGCCAGTCGATGGCCAGCCGGATGTTGACATTCGGCTCGGGCACTTCGCCGTCGGCGAGCATGCCCCAACGCTTCATCAGGGCGAGCTCGGCGTTGGCATGCCTTTGCTCCTCGGCGTGGAAGTAGCGGTAGATCTCGGCAATGGTAGGGGTCGGCGCCTTCTTGGCCAGCGCTGCGAAGCCCCGTGCGCCGATGTTCTCGATCCAGCACAGGTCGGCCATGAACGCCTTCAACTGCGGGCGCTGCTCATCGGTGATCATCTCGGCGCCCGGTGCGTCCCAGTCGATGTCGGCCAGCGCCCACTGGCGGTCCTTGATCTTCGCCAGCATGGCATCCATATCGATCATCGGGTTCTCCTACGTCGTGACACGGTTGGCGAGGCCGGCGGCGCGGGTGTACACCGTCGGGGTGAAACGCTTGATGCCCCAGCCGATCCGGGCATCGGGTTGTGGCATGCAGTACAGGCCGCCGCGGTCATTGGTGTCCAGGCACATCCTCGCGACGCGCTCGGGAGAGAAGCCCACCCAGCGCATCAGCCGGTCGGCGAGTTGGGTGGATTGCGCTGTGATGCGGCCGGATTCGACGATGTTCGTCTTGACGAACGTCGGGCAGAGGGCGGTGACGTTCACGCCCGTGCCGGACAGTTCGGCGGCCAACGTCTCGGACAATGACAGCACGCCGGCCTTGCTGACGTTGTAGGCGGCCATACCGGGTGCGGCGCCGAACGCCGCCGCGGACGCCACGTTGATGATGCCGCCATAGCCCGCTTTCCGCAGGATCGGTGTGAATACGTGGCAGCCGTTGATCGGGCCCCACAGGTTGATGCTCAGTACCCAGTTCCAGTCGTCGAGGCTGGTTTCACCGATCGTCGTGCCGCCCGCGCCGACGCCCGCGTTGTTGATGACGAGCGTCGGCGGCCCGCCGAACCAGTCGTGCGCATCGTTGGCCAGTCTGTGCATGTCGTCGATCCGGGTGACATCGCAGTTGATGGCCAGCGCTTTTCCTCCGTGGGCGATGATCGCTTCGGCCGTTGTGCGGGCGGCCTTTTCATCGATGTCGCTGCACACGATCCTGCCGCCGCGGTGCGCAAGTTCCATCGCGAATGCGGCGCCGATGCCGCTGCCCGCTCCGGTGATGACGGCAGCGGCGTCGTAGCTGCGCTTCTTCGACGATCCGAACAGTCCCATGCCGATCACCCCGCAGCCCTGTCGTTTCGCGTGTCGCGCAGCGCATGTGCGATGAATCCCGCGATGTGGCGCATGGCGGGCCGGGCCTCGGGGCTGAGGCGCGGCAGCGCCTGGAAGACGTGTACCTGGTCGGGCCAGACCTGCAGTTCAGCACGTCCGCCTGCGGTACGGATGTGGTCGGCAAGGGTGATCGCGTCAGCGGCCAGCATCTCGGCGCCGCCGGCCTGGATCAGCGTGGGCGGCAGGGTGCGCCCGGCCGCGACGTCGAGCTTCAGCCGCGGATGGCTGGAATCGATTCCCGCGCAATACAACTCGACAAGACGGATGGCGTCGCGAGAACGGACGGCTGGATCGCTGCGCAGCCGCTCGCGGGTGCGGGCCAGCGTGAACGTCAGGTCAAGCGCGGGGGAGAGCAATACCGCGCCTGCCGGATGGGCGACGTCGGGTTGCAGGAGCAGGTCGACGGACAGATGCCCGCCTGCGGAGTCGCCAGCGACGATGGTGCGTTCGGGTGCCAGCCCGTAGTCCCCGATGAGCCAGTCCCACCCGGATCGGACATCGTCTGCGGCAGTGGGGAATCGGTACTTGGGGGCCAAGCGGTAGTCGATGCTGAACACCGGGAGTCCGGTCAGGCGGGACAGCCACGAGGTCAGCCGGCGATGGGTCCTCGGCGAGCACAGGACATAGCCGCTGCCGTGTACGAAATAGATTGCGGCATCGGCATGACCGTGCGGCACTCCGTCGCCGTAGACCCATTCGCCGACGACGCGACGGCCGTCGGACGTCCTGGTGTCGACAGGGGTGACGTGGGTGCCGGCAAGCGGCGGCCCGAACGTATCCATTACGCGGGCGATGATCTGGCGTGACAGCCAGACTCCCCACGCCGGCTCGGAGGGAATCACGGCGGCGATCTGCCGGAGGGTCAGGATGCTGACTGCGGCGGCGCCGCGGGAACGTAGCGATCCCCGCTCGTCATTGAGCATGGCTGGAGTACAGCACCGAATGATGACATTTGTCAATGTCACCATCGATCAATGGGATCGTTATTCCGGCTTCTGCTCGCTTGACGGTGTCGGGGGTTGGGTGTTTACTCGAGGTATCGAACATACATTCGAAAATAGAGTGATTCTGATGATGCAGGAGGTGCTGCTGTGACAGTGGCGATGAGCCTGGAGCAGCGCCGCATTGACCGCGCTGAGCAGGTAGAACACCTGCGTCGCAAGATCGCGGCGGTGTCAGGGAAGGTGGGCGACGGACGCCGGGGCCCGGTGCCGTCGAACGACCCGCTGCCGGCCTCAGAATCTTTGCTGCCAGTGCCCGAATCCCTGGCAGAACTGCTACCGGCGCCGTTGCCGCGCGGGACGGTGGCTGTGCTGTCGGGTGCTCGATCCCTGTCGCTGAGCATGGTGGCGGCGGTGACGGCGGAGGGCGGACACGCCGCGATTGTCGGCCAGCCCGACGTCGGTCTACTGGCGGCCGTCGAAATGGGCGCGGACCTGAGCAGGATCGCGGTCATCCCCGAACCCGGCGCCGATCCGGTTGAGGTGGCCGCCGTGCTGATGGATGGCATGGACTTGGTTGTGCTCGGCCTTGGTGGCCGATCGGTGCCTGCGGGCCGTGCGCGGGCGGTGGTGGCCAGGGCGCGGCAGAAGGGGTGCACCCTCCTGGTCACCGGTGGTGACTGGCAAGGAGCGTCCACCCGGCTGGAGGCCAGGGTCTGCGGCTACGAGGTGACCGGCCCCGGTCGCCCGGGGATCGGCCGCATCGGCAAGGTCCGGCTGGCCATGCGGGCAAGGGGTCGATCCTTCGGGGGGACCGTTCGGGCAGTAGGCGGATGAGTGTCCTCCGGATCTACCTCAAGAGTGCTGGCGGTGTGGTGCATGGACTGGCCGGCGGTCGCCGCGTTGGCTGCTGCCGACCTTCCTCCCACAGCGCCGGTCGCGGTCACCCTGGCCAACCGGGTGATCGCGTGTTCGGCGTCGGCGCGTGCGGCCGGGGTGCGACGAGGCTTGCGCCGCAGGGAATCTCAAGCGCGGTGTCCGGAACTGCACGTCGTCACGGCCGATCCCGCTCGCGATGCCCGCCATTTCGAAGTAGTGACGGCTGCGGTCGACGACCTGGTGCCGCGGGCCGAGGTGCTGCGGCCCGGTCTGCTGGTGTTGTCCGTGCGCGGTGCAGCCCGCTACTTCGGATCGGAAGAGGCAGCCGCTGAGCTATTGGTCGACGCGGTGGCCGCGGCCGGGGCCGAATGTCAGGTCGGCATCGCCGACCAGTTGGCCACCGCCGTCTTTGCCGCAAGGGCGGGCAGGATCATCGAGCCCGGCAAGGACGCCCTGTTTCTGTCCGCGCTGTCGATCCGGCAACTGGCCACCGAGCCGAGCCTGGCCGCGCCTGGCCGCGAGGACCTGGCAGACCTGTTGTGGCGCATGGGAATCCGCAATATCGGTCAGTTCGCCGCGCTAACCCGCAGCGATGTGGCGTCCCGGTTCGGTGCTGACGCCATTGCCGCGCACCGGTTCGCCCGTGGCGAGCCCACCCGCGGGCCGTCGGGCCGGGAACCACCGGCAGAACTCGACGCGGTGATGAACTGTGATCCGCCGATCGACCGTGTCGATGCCGCCGCATTTGCAGGCCGGTCACTGGCAAGCACGCTGCATCGTAGCCTCGAGGCCACCGGGGTCGGATGCACTCGGCTGGCAATCCACGCCGTCACCGCCAATGGTCAAGAGCTGGAACGTGTTTGGCGGTGTGCCGAGCCGCTGACCGAGGACGCCACCGCCGACCGGGTGCGCTGGCAGCTGGACGGCTGGCTGAACAAGCGCAATCCGAACGACCGGCCGACCGCGCCGGTGACGCTGATCCGGCTACGGCCGGTGGAGGTGGTGTCGGCCGGGGCGTTGCAGCTGCCGTTGTGGGGTGGCATTGGTGAGGAGGATCGGCTGCGCGCCCGTCGTGCGTTGGTGCGGGTGCAGGGTCTGCTCGGGCCCGAGGCGGTGCAGGTGCCGGTGCTCAGCGGCGGCCGGGGGCCCGCCGAACGCATCACGTTCACCCCGCTGGGCGATGAGCTGGTGCCGCGGGCCAACCCGGACCAGCCGTGGCCCGGTCAGCTTCCGGAGCCGTCGCCGACGGTGCTGCTCGACGATCCGGTCGAATTGCTCGACGCCGACGGTAATCCGGTGCGGGTAACCGGTCGCGGGTTGTTCTCCGCCGATCCGTCGCGGCTGGCCTCACCCGGGAGGGAGAGCAAGCTGTCCTGGTGGGCGGGGCCATGGCCGGTCGACGAGCGATGGTGGGATCCCGAGCAAGCCAAGGCCGGCCGGACCGCACGGGCGCAGGTGCTGGTCAACGGTGGCGAGCGGCCGCAAGCCCTGCTGCTGTGCTATCGGCAGCGGCGGTGGTACGTCGAGGGGATCTACGAATAGCCAACAATTAGTTGTGCACAATTGAATTGTGAGCTACAGTTCTGGCATGGCCACGATGAGCGTTGACCGCCAGCTCTGCTTCGCCCTGTATTCGGCGTCGCGGGCGATGACGGCCGCGTACCGGCCGATCCTGACCGAGCTGAATCTCACGTATCCGCAATATCTCGTGCTGCTGGTGCTGTGGGAAGAGGAACGCGTCACCGTCGGACGGCTCGGTGAGCGGCTGCAGCTCGATTCGGGAACGCTGTCGCCACTGCTGAAGCGGTTGGAGGCCAACGGGTTTGTCCGCCGCGAGCGCTCGCTGGACGATGAGCGCCTCGTCGACGTGACGCTCACCCCGGCCGGCCGTCGCCTCGAGCGCAAGGCCCAGTGCATCCCGGAGCAGCTGTTCAGCTCGACCGGAATGACCGAACACGAAGCAGCGGATCTGCGCGATGCGGTCCGTCACCTCGCCGATGCACTCAACGCATCACTACGAAAGGAATCCGCATGAAGACCCTCTACACCGCCGAAGCGCTGGCCACCGGCGAAGGTCGCGACGGCCACGGCCGCACCTCGGATGGCAAGCTCGATCTCGACCTTGCCATTCCGAAGGAGATGGGCGGCAGCGGCAACGGCACCAACCCCGAGCAGCTGTTTGCCGTCGGTTACGCCGCATGCTTCCACTCCGCGCTGCGGTTGGTCGGCCGCCAGGAGAATGCCGATGTCTCCGATTCGGCTGTAGGGGCACGGGTTTCGCTCGGCCAGCTCGACACCGGCGGCTTCGGTCTCGCAGTCGAGCTCGAGGTCACCCTGCCCAACCTTGACCACGATGCCGCGCAGCAGCTGACCGAGAAGGCGCATCAGGTGTGCCCGTATTCGAACGCCACCCGCGGCAACATCGACGTCAAACTGGTCGTCACCGACGACTGACGACCGAGCCCTCGAAACTGCGGGGAGATCACGATTTCCACGAAATCCGCGATCTCCCCGCAGTTTCGGCGTCGGGCGTTTCAGCCCAGTCGTTGTGCGAAGGCTCCGACCCGAGCGATGAACCGGTCGAAGAATGCCGCCGGGTCCACACCAATGCCGATGAGCGCGTTGGGTTCTCGTCCCCAATGATCGCTCCAGTCGGCGATCGTCATGCCGCGGGTCAGCGTTCCCGTCAATTCGACATCGATGGCGGCTGCCCGACACTGCACCAGATCCGGGTCGAGGGCTACCGCCGCAGCCAGCGGATCGTGCAGGTGTGCCAGATAGCCCTCACCCTGATCGAAGTGGAACTCGAAGTAGAACCGCATCGCGTCCTCTAACACCGCGATCAGTGGGTTGGACGCCACCGACCTGGTGCCGCGATCATCGAGCACGCTCATCGGAATCGACGACGACTCTGCCGTTGTCGCCAACCTGGACAACAGCGCCGGAGTCATGGCGATGTTCTCGGTCAGGTTCAGGCCCAGCACGATCGGGAGGTGGTTGGGCAGCTGAAGTCCCCACACCGCGAACACTTCCGCGGCGGCCTCCGGGTCGACGCTGATATTCCATTCGGCCACCGGAGTGGTATTGCCGCGGTAATCGAATGCGCCGCCCATGATCACCAACCGCCGCAACAGTTTGGGCAGCGCCGGTTCGATGCGCAAAGCCAGCGCCAGGTTGGTCAGCGGGCCCGTCGCGATGGCCACCAACTCGCCGGGGTAGGCGCGCGCCGCCCGTACCCACGCTTCCGCTGCATCGTGCGCAGTGAGTTGCCGATCGGTCGAAGGCAGCCTCGCGTAGCCCATGCCCTCCGGGCCGTGGGTGTCCTCAGCAGTGCGCAGCGGTGCGCTGATCGGCTGCTCGGATCCCTTCGACACCGGTACGCCGGCGATCTGACACAGATCAAGCAGTGCCAGGTTGTTCTTGCAAACCTGTTGCACCGGAACGTTTCCCGCAGTCGAAGCGATGCCGACGACCTCAGCGTCGTCGCTGGCGAACAGATACACCAGCGCCATCGCGTCATCGACGCCGGTGTCGACGTCGACGAAGACGGGCAGCGCAGTCACGTCGCCAACGATAGAGCGGGCCACTTACCAGTGCACACCCGCCCAATGCCGAGACCGCAGTCGGGGCGCATCCGGCTTCATCACAGGCACTGAATATGGTGGACCGGGCTGGTCGACCACTGACGCGTACACGATTAATATGCCGACAGACATACACGACCGGTCGATCGCCGAGCGACTCCGCCCAACGCTGAGGATGGATGCAATTTGGTCGAACCTGCGCCGACCGAAGGGGGTCTCAGAGTAATCGGCGCCGGGTTTGGCCGGACGGGGACCCTCTCGATAAAGGCGGCGCTGGAGGAGCTGGGCTTCGGCCCCTGCTACCACATGACGGAGGCGTTCGCGCATCCGGTTCACGCCGAACGCTGGGCCGCCGCGTCGCGCGGCGAACCGGTCGACTGGCGAGAGCTGCTTGCCGGCTTCAGGGCAACGATCGATTGGCCGGCCTGCAGCTACTACAAGGAGTTAATGGCGGCGTTTCCGGACGCGAAGGTGCTTCTGACCGTCCGCGAGGCGGAGGGCTGGTACGACAGCGTCCGGGCGACGATCTACCGGATGCGCAAGCTGACCACATTCCCGCCAGTGCGCCAGTTCCTGCGCGTCTTTCTACCCAACACGCAGAAGGTACTGGTGAACGTCCACGAGACGTTCTGGGACAACACCTTCAAAGGCCGATTTCTGGACCGGCAGTACGCCATCGGCGTCTACAACGCCCACATCGAGGCAGTTAAGGATCACGTACCGCCGGAGCGACTGCTCGTCTTCAACGCACGCGACGGTTGGCAACCACTCTGCGCCTTCCTCGGCGTGCCGGTGCCGGAGGGCAAGCCGTTTCCGTCCGGGCATGGTCGCGTCAACTACTTCGTTTTGGCGCTGCAGATCGCCGCCCGGCGCCGCTAGGCCGAATCTGAGCTAGTCGACCACCAACGCGTCGACGATGTTGAGCCGCGCCGCGCGAACAGCTGGCGGGATAGACCCAAGGAGCGTCAAAGCGAATGCAGCGCAGGCAAATACGAGTGTTTGAAGCATCGGTACGAATACCACGTCGATGCTGAGCACGTTGGTCAGTGCCGACGCACTGACGTATTGGTTCACGGTGCCGAACACCGCTCCGATCGCGGCTCCCACTACGCCGAGGCCCGCAGCCTCGGCGAGTACAGTGCGCAAGGCGAAACGCCGCGATGAGCCCATTGCACGCATCACTCCCAACTCGCGCCGTCGCTCCAGTACCGACAACATCAGGGTGTTGAGCAGTGCGACGCTCGCGACGAAGACCACTATCCACGCCATCACGATGATGAGTGCGGTGCCCTGAGCCATCGATTCACCGACGGCGTTCGCCGCCGCCTCGCCCGAGTACACGTATACGTCGGCGGGTAGTTTGGCGCGGATCGCCGCCTCGACCTCGGTTCTATCGGCGCCAGGCTCGAGAATCACGGCAAGGGTCGTCGACCCTGGCCGGTCAAACCATTGACGCAGCTGTGTCAGGCTCATCGAGACGACACCGGAAAGAAGCGAAAAGAACGACACCACCTGCAGGACGCGTACGCGGTGCTCGCCGGTCGGAGTGAACAGGGTCAACTCGTCACCTGCCGCAATGCCAAGGGCGCGGGCGATGTCGCGGGAGACCACAACGCCGTCACCGGCCAGAACCTGTTCTCGCACTTGCGCGTTCATTGCGCGCGCCGGCGGGGCCACGGATCCCTGCGAGATTCCCTGCATTAGCACGCGCATGCCCGCCACGGTTGCGAATGCCGCCTGCCCTGGGACGACGCCGGCCACGCCCGGGATCGACGCGACCGCGGTTTCGGTGTCCTTCGGCAGGGTGGGCGCTGTCGGGAAAACGCCGGGACCGGCCGAGCTGACGAAGAATCCGACGTCGCCGAGCGGGGAGAAGGTCGCGTTCGTCGAATCGATCGCGTTGGCGTTGGAGCCGGTGCTTTGAACGGTGAGCGACACGGCGATCATCACCGTCATCAACGTTGCCCACACCCGGCGCGGCGCACGTTCGATGGTCGCCGCCGCCAGCGCGCCCGGCGCGCCGAGCGCTCTCGCGCACGCCGCGGCGGCGGCAACGATCGGGCCCGCGAAGGCGAAACACACCAGGATCTGGCCGAATGCGATGAGCCCGATCGCCACCACCGAGATCTTCCCCAGATCGCGGGATGCGACCGCGACCGCTGTTGCGATCAGACCGACACCGGCGACACCCGCCACCACCCGCGCCGGAAGCGCGACGGCGTCGGCGGCGGACGCGCCAACGGGTGCCAGGGCTTCAACCGGCTCCACCTTGTAAACCTGGCGGGCCGCCACCGCCGCCGCCGCAACGCTCACGACGACGCACGCCGCCACGCCGACGGGAATTGCGTATCCCGGCAAGATGTATTCGGTTCGCGATTCGAACCCCTGAAGCAGGGCTGCGGGAAGCCGGCCGATCGCTCTCCTGCCGATCAGAACCCCCAACGCCGAACCCAGGATCCCGCCGACCAGCCCCAGTAAACCCGTCTCCACCAACAGATCACGCACGATCAGCTGTTTCTTGGCTCCGATGGCGCGCAGCATCGAGATCGCCGGGCGCCGCTGCGTGATCGCCATGCTCATCGCGTTGTAGATGAGGAACGCGGCGACCACCAGTGCCCCGGCCGCCGCCGACAACATCAGGCTTTGCAAGATCGCCACGGCGCCACCGGATTGCGCGGACCGGAAGGACGGTTCGGCGACGACGGCTTGTCCGTCGACGGCGGCTGTGACCCCGGCGCGGACTCGGCCGAGGTCCGCACCAGGTGCGGTGACGACCAGCACCGAATCGATCATGCCGACGCGACCTGTAAGCCGCTGTATCAATGGCAGTGGTCCGACTACGAAGTTGCCTCCGTTGAGGCGGTCGGCCTCGGCGCCGGTGATGACCGCCGCGACAATGACTTCCCCGTTGCCAAGAGGGATAGTGTCGCCCACGGCGTGACCGCCTGCGGATCCGACAGCGACCCTGTTGGGCTGCGCGACCAATGGGATGATCTCGGCTCCTACCGCGCGCTGCAGGTCGCTCAACATCGTCGTGATGCTGGCGTCCACTCCGAGCAGCACCACGCGCTCGGACGGCCTTCCGACAGCTGCCCGCAGCATTGGCACCGCCGCGTCCACACCGGGCACCCCGGCTACCTGAGCCCGTATCGTTTCGGGGAAGCCGGTGTCGGTGACGCCGGAAACCTCCAGGCTCGCGTTGCCCCCGATACTGGTGACGAGACGATCGGCGGATCCCGTGATCGACCCGGCGATGCCGAAGACCGCAACGATCAACGTCGCCGAGATGGCAACCACTGCAAGCGACATCGCGGTCCTGGCGGGATGCTCACGCAATTCGCGCAGATTGAACGCTCGTATGCGGTCCACAATCATAGGGGTTCCGCAGGACCCGTCACATCCGAGCCGATGCTGCCATCGGTCAACGTGATCACCCGATCTGTTGCCGATGAGGCCTCGAAATTGTGCGTGACCATCACAACGGAACGGCCATCCTGATGGGCGATGTCGGTGAGCAACGCGAGAATCGCGGAGCCGGTTTTCGTGTCGAGATTGCCCGTTGGTTCGTCGGCGAGAATCAACGGCGGGTCCATCATCAGGGCCCTGGCGACGGCGACCCGCTGCATCTGTCCGCCGGACAACTCCGATGGTCGGTGCTCAGCGCGATCGGCGAGGCCCACCATAGCGAGCAGTTCCAACGCACGCCCCTTGACGTTCTTCATCCGTGAACCGTCGAGCAGCTTCGGCACCGCCACGTTCTCCCATGCCGTCATCGTCGGCAGGAGGTTGAAGAATTGGAAGACGAATCCGACGCTATGCCTTCGGAATTCGGACTGTCGTTCGTCGTCTAGCGCTGCGATTTCCTTGCCCTGGAACTGGATTGATCCCGAGTCCGGCCTATCCAGCGCGCCCAGTAGGTGCAGCAGAGTGCTCTTGCCCGAGCCTGACGGACCGACGATGGCCACAAAGTCGCCACCCGCCAACGTCAAGGTGATGCCGTCGAGCGCGCGCACGGTCTGACCACCGACGCGGTACGTCTTGGTGACGTCCGTCATCTTCAACATCGGGCGATCGCCCCGTCTCTCAATCATGCGCCCCGGCGCTGCCCTGCCGGTGGAGCACCGTCATCGCTGAAGGCTAGGACAAATTTCGCGCAGCACCATGCGTTCAACACGATTGTGCTCAGTTGGCTGCAGACAAGGGGCTGCTCCCGATTCCGACCGCCTCGGACACTTCGAGATGATGTCGGTCGCGGGCGGCAACAATGCGCGCCCTGGATCGGGAGATCAGTAACCGGCTTTGGTCCGCGGTGGGGCATTACAGTAGGTAAACAGCACCATCGAAGAGGTAGCGGGTCTTCGATGAACCAGTCTTGAACTGGGTGTCTGCCGTGCACGCGGCGCCACTCCGAGGGTCCGATTCCTTCCCTTGGGATATAAATTAGCGGAGATGATAATTTTTGCTGGAAATGACGAGCCAGTCGTCTATCGTTAGGGTTCACGTATCCGAGACGCCGACAGACGGCACTCACTCGAGTCACCGACCCGAGCAATTGGTTATGGGTGCCGCCGTTAGCTAGAGCCAGCCCCACGGGGGAAGAGGATGTATCTGACAGACGTCATCGACGCGCCCGCACCGGCGCGGACGACGGCTGGCTCGGTGCGCCAGCGGGCAACCCTGCTGGGCATCTCATCGGCGCATCCGCCGTTCGCATTCACCCAGGAGCAAAGCTGGGAGTACTTCTTCCGGCACATGTCTCCGCCCGTTCGGCGCGGAAAGCAGATCGTCGACGCGACGGGGGTGAAGAAGCGGTACATGATGTGGAACCCCGTCAGGTTGCCGGAGGTCTATCGCATGCAGACCGGTGATCGGATGGCCGCACACGCCGAGGCGGTCATCGAGGTGGCCTCCCGTTCCATCGGCGGCGCACTCGGGGACTTCGACAGGCGCCGGATCGGAAGCTTCGTCATGGGGTGCTCGACCGGCTACGTCAACCCCGGACCCGACCTCCTTCTTGCGAAAGAGCTCGGCCTGCGGACGGACCTGCGGCGCACGTTCATCGGCCATATGGGGTGCTACGCGGCAGCCAACGTCATCAAAGTCGCGATGGACAGCGTGGCAGTGCGACCCGACGAGGTGGTGCTCTGCAACAACACCGAACTGAGCTCAGCCCATCTGCGCTTTAGCCCGATGCCCCAAGAAGATCCGACGGTAGCGCTGATCGCACAGGCACTGTTCGGCGATGCCAGTGTGTCGATGCTGATCGGTTCGGCGCCCGACGGCGTCGGAATTCAGTTTCTGCACACGCACACCGAGCAGTTGTATGGCACCCACACGATGATGAGTCTGAACATCGGAAACGATTCGTTCTGGATGACGCTGGCCCCCGGGGTGCCAAAGGTGCTGCGGGAGAACATCGGTGGCTTTATGGAGAAGCTGCTGAAGCCGCTGAAGATCTCGACGAGCGACGTCAGTCACTGGGTGATTCATCCTGGTGGCCCGGCAATTGTGCGGATGCTCGGAAAGCAGTTGGGATTGATGCCGGAACAACTCCGGGCAAGCTGGGACGTCCTCGCCAACTCCGGCAACTGCGCATCGGCCACCGTTTTGCTTGTCCTGGAAGACATTCTGCGAGTCGACAAGCCCCGCCGAGGAGAGTACGGGGTCATGCTGACATTCGGACCTGGCCTCACCATCGAAGGCTTGGTGCTTAGGTTCTGAACCGCTGATTCGGTCCTCTGCGAGCGCGATGGACGGGGACAGGTACGTCCTGGTGTCGGTTTTCGGATGCCCTGGCGAGCACCTACCAGTGCACGCCGGGTACTAGTCGGACGGCGCGCCTGACCGGACGGGTGATGGGACTCAGCGCGCGCAACGGCTTGACACCGCGTGTCGGGCGCTTGGGCCGTTGCGGTGTGCGCTGTTGAACCCGTTCGGTGTTCTGCCCGCGGGCCGCAGGCGAATCGGGGTAACCGAGGTACAGCTGATGCAGCACGCGGCGGGACAGCTTCGGCGTGAAGTACATCCCGACGTCGGCGAGCGTTCCGACCGGCGTGTCGATGCGTGCTGGTTTCTCGACAAGGCCACGCACCACCATGGCCGCCGCATGCTCAGCGGTTATCGGAGGCATCGGGTTGAGTCGACGGGACGGCGCGATCATCGGCGTCTTCACCAACGGCATGTGAATGCTCGTGAAAGTGATGTGGTCGGACAGCGTTTCGGTGCCGACCACTTCGGCGAACGCGTCCAACGCAGCCTTGCTCGGGATGTACGCGCTGTACTTCGGACTGCTGGCTTGCACACCCGCGCTGGACACGTTGACCACATGCCCGAACCGGCGTTCGCGCCAATGCGGCAGCAGCGCCAGCACCATCCTGACCGCACCGAAGTAGTTGACCGCCATCACGCGTTCATAGTCGTGCAGCCGGTCGGTGGACGCAGAGATCGAGCGGCGGATCGACCTGCCCGCGTTGTTGACCAGGTAGTCGACGTGGCCGAACTGGCCGAGGATGTCCTTCACCGTGTGCTCGACCGATGTCGAATCCGTGACGTCGCACGTGAACGCATAGGCCTGCCCACCTGCGGCCCGGATCTCGGCTATTAGCCCGTCGAGCGCTTCGGCGTTGCGCGCCAACGCGAATACCGTCGCTCCGCGTTCGGCGACCGCGATCGCCGAGGCGCGGCCGATGCCACTGGATGCGCCGGTGATGATCACGTGCTTGCCGACCAATGGCCCTGCCGGGTCATCGCGACGCGCGCGGTCGGGGTCGAGGTGGTCGGCCCAGTACTGCCACAACTTTGGTGCATACGATGCGAACTCCGGCACCGTTACCCCGGTGCCGCGCAACGCTTCTTCGGTATTGGTCGACGTGAACGTCGGCGCAAGGTCGACGACATCGAGGATCTCACTGGGGATGCCGAGTTGCGTGGCGGCCATGTTGCGCACGATCTTCGCGCGCCCGCTGACGCGCAGAAAGGGCGTCGCGGTCGCGCCCGGCAGCGACCCCCGCAGTGGCGGTAGTCCCGCCGCTTCGGCGACTCCGCGGTAAATGCCCCGCAGTCCAATGGTTTTCGGGGCGGTGAGGTGGAAGGTCTGCCCGTCTCGGTCGTCGGCGTGCATCAGCTCAACCAAGGCGTTCACCACGTAGTCGACCGGCACGATGTTCGTGCGGCCGGTGTCGGGCAACACCATCGGGGTGAATTTCGGCAGCACCGCGAGCTTCGCCAACAGGCCGAAGAAGTAGTACGGACCGTCGATCTTGTCCATCTCGCCGGTGCGCGAGTCGCCCACCACGACGGCGGGCCGGTACACGCGGTAGCGAAGATCCGGCGTCGAGCGCACCAACAGCTCCGCCTCGAACTTCGTCTGGTGATACGGCGTCGGCAGATCCTGCGCCACGTCGAAGTCGTCTTCGGTGAACTCACCGCGGTAGGTGCCGGCCACGGCGATCGACGACACGTGATGCAGCGTCGCATCCAGTCGCCGGCACAGATCGATGACCGCGCGGGTGCCGTCCACATTGGCGGCCCGCTGGCTGGCGTCGTCGGCGGTGATGTCGTAGATCGCCGCGCAGTGCACGACGTGATCGACGGCGCCCAACTCGGCAATGGCCTCGTCGGTGAGCCCCAGATCGGCAGCAGTCAGATCTCCCACCAGCGGTTTCAGCCGCGGACCCCACTCCGCCGCGAGCCGTTCGAACCGGCCCAGCGACTCGCGCCGAACCAGCACCCACGCCTCGGCGTCATGGCTGCGGGCCAAAATCTGGGATACGACTCGACGGCCGATAAACCCGGTACCGCCGGTAACGACATAACGCATGCGAGCCATGCTCGCCCCTCGTCTGGCGAAGGTCAACAGTGTGTGACGTGGTCGTCGGCCGACCCGATATCGTCCGACTATGCCGATTGACCCCACCGCCATAGGCGCCAAGACCGACCCGACCGTCTTCGAATGGACCGACCGCGACACCCTGCTCTACGCGCTCGGCGTCGGCGCGGGAGTCGATGACCTAGCGTTCACCACGGAGAACAGTCACGACATCCCGCAGCAAGTGCTGCCCACCTACGCGGTCATCGCCTGCCTGCCGTTCGCCGCGGCAGCCAAGATCGGCTCCTTCAACTTCGCGATGTTGCTGCACGGTTCGCAGGAGATCCGGTTGTTCAAGCCGCTGCCACCGGCGGGCAAGCTCAGCGTCGTCGCCGAAGTGGCCGACATCCAGGACAAGGGCGAAGGCAAGAACGCGATCGTCATGTTGAAGGCAACGGGCACCGATCCGGCCACGTCCGAGGTGGTCACCGAGACGTTGACCACGGCCGTGATCCGCGGCGAGGGCGGCTTCGGCGGTCAACCGGGGCAGCGTCCCGTCGCTCCGGAGATCCCCGAGCGTGAGCCCGACGCGCGCGTCGCCCTTCCGACGCGTGAGGATCAGGCGCTGATCTACCGGTTGTCCGGCGACCGCAATCCGCTGCACAGCGACCCCTGGTTCGCGCAGAACCTTGCCGGCTTCCCGAAGCCAATCCTGCACGGACTCTGCACATATGGGGTCGCCGGTCGCGCGCTGGTCGGTGAACTCGGCGGCGGTGACGCTACCAAAATCCGACAGGTCGGGGCTCGCTTCACCTCGCCGGTGTTTCCCGGTGAGACGCTCAACACGTCGATCTGGCGCACCGAGCCGGGGCATGCGGTGTTCCGTACCGAGGCGGCCAACCCCGACGGGTCCAACGCCCGCCTGGTGCTCGAGGACGGCACCGCCGAATACCTCGACTGACTGCGGCTCATCGCCAAAGTGCCCTAACCGGTGCCCGGAGTTGACAGGATGGCTGGCATGAAGTTGGTCGTTGGTTATCTGGCAACGCCGGGTGGGGCAGACGCGATGGCACTGGGTGCGCGGCTGGCCCGGACGCTCGATGCCGAGGTCGAAGCGTGCATCATCTTGCCTGCCGATCGAGCGTTGCCGACGCTCACGGGTGCAAGGGACTATGAGGCGAAGCTGGCCGAGCAGGCCGAGAAATGGTTGGCCGAGGCGCTGGCATCGGTTCCCGACGACCTCACCGCGCACAGCCATGTGACCTTCGATGACTCGTTCGCCGACGGGTTGATTCGGGAAACCGCGCGACTCGAGGCCGACCTCATCGTGGTCGGCGGCTCGGGCGGCGGACTGGCGGGCAGTTACTCGTTGGGCTCCGTTGTCAACGAGTTGTTGCACTCCGCGCCGGTACCGGTTGTCGTCGCTCCGCGCGGCACCCGGGATTCCAAGATCGACCGGATCCGCGAGGTGACGTGCGCGATCGGGCAGCGTCAAGGCGCAGATCTGTTGCTGGAGAAAGCGGTTCGGTTCAGCAAGGCTGCCGGTACGCCGCTGCGGTTGGTTTCGCTGGTTGCGCTCGACCCGGTGTTCGGTCAGCTGCGCGGTGACCGGGAAGCGGTCCGCGAGCGCGCGATGGCGCACGCACAGCAGGTTTTGGAAACGGCAAAAAGCTCACTGCCGGAAGGGTTTCCCGTTGCCTCGACCATCGTGGAGGGGGACACCATCGAGGAGGCGGTGCGCAAGCTGAAGTGGCAGGACGGCGACCTCATCATGGTCGGGTCGAGCAGGCTCAGCGCACCACGACGCCTGTTCCTTGGCTCGACGGCCGCCAAGATGCTTCGCGTGCTTGATGTTCCGATGATGGTCGTCCCTCGCGACGAACTCGGCGTGCAGGATCTACCGTGAATCAGCTCGGTCCGTAGGCGCGTGCGATGTCGGGGGAGTCCGACCACTTGGAGTAGGTCGGCGATTGCGGCCAACCGTCGGGGGAGTCCTGCCATTCCTCTTGCCGGCCCCACGGAAGGATGTCGATCAGCGCGAAGCTGTGGCTGAGTTGTTCGGTGCCGCGGCCGTTGGTGTGCCAGGTGCGGTACACCGTGTCGCCTGCCGAATCAGCAATGCGCAGAAAGACATTGACCGCGAATCCGCCCCCGCGCGGCGCATCGACGTCGGCGCCGAACGAACTCTCCGACGAGGAGTACCAGTCCATCTTGTTGCCGACGCGTTCCTTGTATGCGAGGGCTTCGTCGATGGGCCCGTTGGTGACGATGACGAAGCGTGCGTCGTAGTTGTCGAGGAACTCGAGCCTGGTGAACTGCGAAGTGAAGCCGGTGCACCCGCCGCACTGCCACTCGGCGCCGTCCTCCCACATGTGGTTGTAGACGATGAGCTGCGAGCGCCCCTCGAAGATGTCGGCCAGCCGGACTGGTCCGTTCGCGCCGATCAGTGTGTAGTCCGGCATCTCGACCATCGGTAGCCGACGGCGCTGGGCGGCGATCGAATCCAGCTCGCGGGTGGCGGCCTTTTCTCGTCGGCGTAGATCGTCGAGCGCGGCGCGCCAGGTGTCTTGGTCGACCACCGGGGGTAAGGCGGTCGTCTTCTCAGTCACGATTCCTCCAGAGACGTCGGGAGTGTTCTCTAATGTTGACCGGAATCTGGCCCGAAAATCATCGCGGCGGCTAAAAGAGATCGGTCGTGCCTCATCGCCGCTCGCGGTCGAACGTGTGTTCGATTATGCTGACGGCATGGGCTGGCATACCGGGCCGCCGAGCTGGACCGAATTGGAGCGGGTGCTCAACGGCAAGCCGCGCCGCGCCGGGTGGCCCATAGACGAGCAAGTGGGCGACGGCGGCGACAGCCCGGCATGGTCACGTAAGCGTGGGGGCTATGAACCGCTGGATGTGCAGCGGCCGGGTTCGGCCGTCCCGTATGCCGAGTTGCATGCGCATTCGGCGTACAGCTTCCTCGACGGCGCCAGCACTCCGGAGGAACTCGTCGAGGAGGCGGTCCGCCTCGATCTGCGGGCCATCGCGCTGACCGACCACGACGGGCTCTACGGTGTCGTGCGGTTCGCGGAGGCCGCCAAGGAACTCCAGATGCAGACGGTGTTCGGGGCCGAGCTATCACTTGGCGGTGGAGATCGCACCGAGGATCCCGACCCGCCAGGACCGCACCTGCTGGTGCTCGCCCGCGGGCCGGAGGGCTATCGGCGCTTGTCGCGACAGCTGGCGACCGCGCATCTGGCGGGCGGTGAGAAGGGCAAGCTGCGCTATGACTACGACGCGCTTACCGAGGCGGCGGGCGGGCACTGGCACATCCTGACCGGTTGTCGCAAAGGCCATGTCCGCCAAGCTCTTTCCGAAGGCGGTCCGGAGGCGGCGGGTAGGGCGCTCGACGATCTGGTGGACCGGTTCGGCGCCGACCGGGTCAGCATCGAGCTCGTCCATCATGGCCACCCCCTCGACGACGAGCGCAACGCGGCGCTGGCCGACCTGGCGCCGCGATTCGGTGTCGGCATGGTGGCCACCACCGCCGCCCACTTCGCGGCGCCGTCGCGGGGTCGGCTCGCCATGGCAATGGGTGCTATCCGGGCGCGCCATTCGATGGATGAGGCGGCCGGATACCTTGCGCCGCTTGGCGGCTCGCATCTGCGGTCGGGGGAGGAGATGGCGCGGCTGTTCGCCCACTGTCCCGAAGTGGTGGCGGCTGCGGCCGACCTCGGCGAGCAATGCGCATTCGGGCTGGCGTTGATCGCCCCGCAGCTGCCACCGTTCGACGTTCCGCGCGGCCATACCGAGGACAGCTGGTTGCGACATCTGGTCATGGAGGGCGCCCGCGGACGATACGGCCCACCGGAGCGGGCGCCGCGCGCCTACGCGCAGATCGAGCACGAGCTGAAAATCATTGAGCAGCTCACCTTTCCGGGTTACTTCCTGGTGGTGCACGACATCACCCGGTTCTGCCGCGACAACGGCATCCTGGCCCAGGGCCGCGGATCGGCGGCCAACTCAGCGGTCTGCTATGCGCTCGGCGTCACCAACGTCGACCCGGTCGCCAACGAATTGCTGTTCGAGCGGTTCCTGTCCCCGGCGCGCGACGGCCCACCAGACATCGACATCGACATCGAATCCGACTTGCGCGAGAAGGCAATTCAGTACGTCTACGACCGCTACGGCCGCGACTACGCGGCGCAGGTCGCCAACGTCATCACCTACCGCGGCCGCAGCGCGGTCCGCGACATGGCGCGCGCGCTCGGGTTCTCACAGGGGCAGCAGGACGCGTGGAGCAAGCAGATCGGCCAGTGGGGAAACCTGGCTGAAGCGCCTCACGTCGAGGATATTCCGGAAGCCGTGATCGATCTGGCGATGCAGATTTCGAATCTGCCCCGGCACATGGGCATCCATTCCGGCGGCATGGTGATCTGCGATCGGCCGATCGCCGACGTGTGCCCGGTGGAGTGGGCGCGGATGGAGAACCGCAGCGTCCTGCAATGGGACAAAGATGACTGTGCGGCAATCGGTTTGGTGAAGTTCGACATGCTTGGCCTTGGCATGCTCTCGGCGTTGCACTACTGCATCGACCTGGTCGCCGAGCACAAGGGCATCGATGTCGACCTCGCGAAACTGGACCTCTCCGAGCCCGCGGTGTACGAGATGCTGCAGAAAGCCGACTCCGTCGGGGTATTCCAGGTGGAATCGCGCGCGCAGATGGCCACGCTGCCGAGGCTGAAGCCGCGGGTGTTCTACGACCTGGTGGTGGAGGTCGCGTTGATCCGCCCTGGCCCGATCCAGGGCGGGTCGGTACACCCGTACATCAAGCGGCGCAACGGCGTCGAGCCCGTCACCTATGACCATCCGTCGATGGAGTCGGCGCTGCGAAAGACGTTGGGTGTGCCGCTGTTTCAAGAGCAACTGATGCAGCTCGCGGTCGACTGCGCCGGCTTCTCCGCTGCCGAGGCCGACCAGTTGCGCCGGGCTATGGGATCCAAGCGTTCCACTGAGCGGATGCGGCGACTGCGCGGCCGGTTCTACGACGGCATGCGCGAGCAGCACGGCATCACCGGCGAGGTGGCCGACCGGATCTACGAGAAACTGGAAGCCTTCGCCAATTTCGGCTTCCCGGAAAGTCATTCATTGAGCTTCGCGTCGCTGGTGTTCTATTCGTCCTGGTTCAAGCTGCATCACCCGGCGGCCTTCTGCGCGGCGCTGTTGCGGGCGCAGCCGATGGGCTTCTACTCGCCGCAGTCGCTGGTGGCCGATGCTCGCAGGCACGGGGTGACGGTGCACGGTCCCGACGTCAACGCCAGCCTCTCGTACGCCACGCTGGAGAACGCCGGGATGGAGGTGCGGCTCGGTCTCGGTAGCGTCCGTCACATCGGCGACGAGTTGGCCGAGCAGATCGTCGAGGAGCGAAAGGCCAACGGGCCCTTCGGCTCTCTGTTGGATCTGACTCAGCGTATCCAGCTGAGTGTGCCGCAGACCGAGGCGCTGGCCACCGCGGGGGCGCTTGGCTGTTTCGGGATCACCCGCCGCGAAGGGTTGTGGGCCGCCGGCGCGGCTGCCACCCAGCGACCGGACCGGCTGCCCGGCGTTGGGTCGTCGTCACACATCCCCTCGCTGCCCGGCATGACCGAGCTGGAGCTGGCCGCCGCTGACGTGTGGGCCACCGGCATCTCCCCGGACAGCTATCCCACGCAGTTCCTACGCGAAGACCTCGAGGCCATTGGCGTGGTGCCCGCCGATCAGCTGCTGGCCATTCCGGACGGCACCCGCGTACTGGTCGCGGGGGCGGTGACACATCGGCAGCGACCCGCGACCGCGCAGGGCGTCACGTTCATCAACCTCGAGGACGAGACCGGGATGGTCAATGTGCTTTGCGCGCCAGGGGTTTGGGCGCGACACCGTAAGCTGGCGCAGACGGCGTCGGCCCTGCTGATTCGCGGTCAGGTGCAGAACGCCACCGGCGCGGTCACCGTCGTCGCCGATCGGATAGGCAAGCTGTCCATGAAAGTCGCCTCGAAGAGCCGCGACTTCCGCTGAAGATTGCACTCACGGCTCTGAACCTCGCGAGATCACGACCCTCAGTGCAAAATCCGCAGGCTCAGCCGCGAATGTAGTCTCGCGAAATGACCTTGAACCTGTCTGCCGATGACGTCCTGACCACCACGCGCTCGGTGCGCAAGCGGCTGGATTTCGAGAAGCCGGTCCCGCGCGAGGTGCTGCTGGAGTGTCTCGATTTGGCGCTGCAGGCGCCGACGGGCTCGAACTCGCAGGGCTGGCAGTGGGTGTTCGTCGAGGATGCGGAGAAGAAGAAGGCGCTTGCCGATATCTACAGCACGAACGCGACGCCCTATCTCGACATGCCGAAGCCCGAGTACGGCGACGTACGTGACGAACAGCGCCCGCGGGTGTACGACTCGGCGAAGTACCTCAACGAGCACCTTCACGAGGCGCCGGTCATGTTGATTCCCTGCTTGGAGGGCCGTCCCGACGGCGCGCCCGCGGGCATGAGCGCGTCGTTCTGGGGTTCACTGCTGCCCGCAGTGTGGAGCTTCATGCTGGCCCTGCGGTCTCGCGGTCTGGGATCGGCGTGGACGACGCTGCATCTACTCGGTGACGGCGAGAAGCAGGCCGCCGAACTCCTCGGCATCCCCTTCGACAAGTACAGCCAGGCCGGCCTCTTCCCAATCGCTTATACAAAGGGCACCGACTTCAAGCGGGCTACTCGGTTGCCGGCGCAGGAGGTCACTCACTGGGACACCTGGTAGTCGCGGAAATATGTCTCGCCCGCGGTGAGCGTGCGTGAAATGCACGCAAATTGCGGCGTGTCGACGTACTGACACGCACGCTCGCGGTACTAAACCGCGCCGCTGAAGCCGTGCTGCCGCCATGCTTCGTAGACCGCGACGGCCGCGGCGTTCGACAGGTTCAGCGACCGCCGGCCCGTCAGCATCGGGATGCGCACCTGCGCGGTGATGTGCGGGTCAGCGAGTGTCGCCGCATCGAGTCCGGTCGGTTCCGGGCCGAACATCAACACATCGCCCGGCTGGTAGCTGACGTCGGCGTAGGACGCAGTGGCGTGCGCGGTAAAAGCAAAAACCCGCGTCGGCGCCAAAACAGACCACGCCGTCGCCAGATCGCGGTGCACGGTCACCGACGCCAGGTCGTGATAGTCGAGCCCGGCCCGGCGCACCTTGGGTTCGGACAGGTCAAATCCCAGCGGCTCGACCAGATGCAGTTCACATCCCGTCGCGGCGACCAGCCGGATCGCGTTGCCGGTGTTGGGCGCGATGCGCGGGGAGAAGAACAACACATTGAACACGGCGATAATGCTTGCATGGTCGAGCGGAGCATCTGGATGCAGAAGGTTGCTGCCAATCCCGGACATTCGCACTGGTATATCGAGCGTTTCCGGTCGATGGCGCGCGCTGGCGAGGACCTCGCCGGCGAGGCTCGTTTCGTCGATGCCATGGCGCCCCGCGGCGCCCGCATCCTCGACGCCGGCTGCGGCTCCGGCCGGCTGGGCGGGGTGCTGGCCAAGGTCGGTCATCACGTGGTCGGCGTCGACGTCGACCCGGCGCTGATCGACGCAGCCGAACAGGATTACCCAGGCCCGCACTGGCTTGTCGGCGACCTCGCTGAGCTCGACTTGCCCGCGCGGGGCATCGTCGAACCGTTCGACGTCATCGTGTCCGCCGGCAATGTGATGGCGTTCCTCGCCCCGAGCACCAGGGTTCAGGTGTTGCGCCGGCTACGGACCCATCTCGCGGCCGAAGGTCGCGCGGTGATCGGCTTTGGCGCCGGCCGCGATTATGAGTTCGCCGAGTTTCTCGACGATGCGAACAGGGCGGGATTCGAACCCGATCTGCTGCTGTCCACCTGGGATCTGCGCCCGTTCGCCGATGACTCCGACTTCCTTGTCGCGGTCCTTCGGCCCGCCTGAAAGATTCCTCGATTCACTGCCCAATCATTTGCTCGGGCGATACGAAACAGCTCGTCAGAGCGGTTATCAAGTCTGTCTGTTCAGTAAGAATTGTGGAATCGGCTGCACATGGCTGTCATACTCGACCAATTGCCAGGCGTACAACGCCGCCCATCGGTGGGCGAAATCAGCAGGAAGTCATATGAACGACGCTCCATTACTGAATTGCGGGCAGGCGACCGATAGCACCGGCGGCCGCCCATGACCGCGTTCTCGCAGCTGAAAAAGGCCGATGGCACGGTCGTTGATTTCGAACCAAAGCCGCAGCGGCCCGCCAAGCGACCGTCGCGATGGTCGATCACGAATTGGCCGGTCCGCTGGAAAGTCTTCGCGATCGTTTTGGTGCCGTTGGTTCTCGCCGGGACGTTCGGTGGATTGCGCATCTACTCGAGTGCGACGGACGCCGCCGATTTGCGCCGCGCCGCCGATCGCGCGGAAATGGTGCCCGCGATCCAGAGCTACATGGGAGCGCTCGATGCCGCCATGCTGGCGAGTTCGACCGGTGGTGACACCCAGGCGGCGCTGACCAAATTCGACAGCGCCCGCCAGGATTTGCAGCGACGGTTGACCGCAACCGATGTCGCACCGGACGTCAACAAGGGTGTGACGACCATGATCGGCGCCGGTCAGGCGCTGATGGACAAGGTCACGGCCAACAGCGTCGGGCTGCGCGACCGCGTACAGGCCTACACGCCCATCCTGCTGACCGCCGAGGACGCCATCAACGGCTCCGTGCGCGTGGATGACGAGCGCATCCGCGCCCAGGCGCTGGGCCTGAGCCGGGCCGTCGGCGCGCGGGGCCAGATGATGATTCAGCAGCTGCTGGTGAACCTCGGCGGTGAGCTGGCCGACCCCGAGCTGCGGATGTCGATGACCACGGTGGCGGGCACCGAACCCTCGACGCTGTTCGGCATGAGCCAGGTGCTGGGCATCGGCTCGCCCGAAGCCCAGAAGCTGCAGCAAGAGTTCGTCAAGCGGATGGCGATCATGTCCGACCCGGCCGCCGTGCTGGTCAACAATCCGGACCTGAGCGCTTCGATCCAGGCGACGAAACAGATCGCGGACAAGATGGTCGCCGACACCTCGAAAGCGGTGACGGATGCGGTGGAGAGCCAGGCTGCCGCGCAGCGCACGGCCGCGATCCGCGACACCGCGATCGTCGTCTGCACGATGCTGGTGGCGCTGCTGCTCGTCATCCTGGTGGCGAGGTCGCTGGTGCGTCCGCTGCGTCGCCTTCGCGACAGCGCGCTGAAGGTCGCACACGACGACCTGGCCCGCGAACTGGATCGGGTCCGCGCCGGTGCGGAGCCCGGCCACGTTCAGCCGATTCCGGTGTACACCTCCGAAGAGGTCGGCCAGGTCGCGCACGCCGTCGATGAGCTACACGAGCAGGCCGTCCTGCTGGCCAGCGAACAGTCCCGGCTGCAGCTGCAAGTGAGCGACATGTTCGAGACGCTGTCGCGCCGCAGTCGGTCGCTGGTGGACCAGCAGCTCTCGCTGATCGACCGCCTCGAGCGCAACGAAGAGGATCCCGAGCGGCTGGAGAGCCTGTTCCGGCTGGACCACCTCGCCGCTCGGATGCGCCGCAACGGAGCCAACCTGCTGGTGCTCGCAGGGGCCAAGGTGCCCCGCGAACAGGTTGAGCCGGTCCCGGTGTCGGCGATCATCAACGCGGCCGCTTCCGAGGTTGAGGACTACACGCGGGTGGTCACCGCGACGGTGCCCGATAGCGAGATCGTCGGCGCCATCGCAGGCGATCTGGTGCACCTGTTGGCCGAGCTTCTCGACAACGCGTTGCGCTACTCGCCGCCGATCTCCCAGGTGCGGGTGTCGGCAGTGCACACCGGCAATGGCGGGCTGGTCATCGAGGTCAGCGACATCGGCATCGGCATGACCGAATCCGATCTGCGGGTGGCCAACACTCGACTGCAGTCCGGGGGCGAGGTCAACCCGTACACCGCCCGGCACATGGGCCTGTTCGTGGTCGGGCGGCTCGCCTCGCAGCACGGGCTGGTGGTCCGGTTGCGCAGCACCATTGCGGGCGAACCGAATTCGGGCACCACTGCCGGTGTGTTCGTGCCGGGTCACCGGCTCGTCGTGGGCGGGGCTGCGCCTGATCAGTTCGGCGAACCCGAGTACGGGATCCCCGCCGACGCGCACGCCGGCATCCATACCGCGCTGGCGCTCGACGAGGATCACGACTTCGTTGAAGAACCCGGGCACGAGTACACCAACGGCCACGTGCCCGTCGCGTTGTTGCCGCAACGCAATCCGGGCGCAAGCGGGATCTCCGACATCCCCGCCTCGCTGACGCAGCCCGCAGAGGAAGAGCCTGCCGACGAGTGGCCGGCCGAGGAGCTGTGGCCCGAGGATTCGATGCCTGCGCACACGGATGAGGTGCCGCCATGGGGTCAGCGCTTGGCGCCGCAGCCCGACGTCGACAGGGCTCCAGTCGACACGTCGGCGTTCTTCGCGTCGCGCGCGCAGGCCGCCAGCAACGGCGTGCCTACCGCGCCGGAGGCACAGGAGTCGCAGCCGCAACCTCCCGCGCAAAGTCAGCCGCCCGCCGCTGCGGAGCAGCCGCAGCCCGAGCCAACGCGACACCCGGTGGAGGAACCGTCTGCGACGGCAGGCGCCGATGACGCCATCTATCAGAGGATGTTGTCCGAATGGCTCGTCGACCCCACCGACCTGGCCAAGAGCGACGACCTGAATTGGGAATCGGTCTGGGATCACGGCTGGTCGGTGGCCGCGGCGGCGGACGACGCCCCGGTCGCCGAGCACACCGAGGAGGGTCTGCCCGTGCGCGAGCCTGGCGCGCGCCTGGTGCCGGGCGCGGTGGAAGCCGCAAGCCCGTCGAACGGTACGCGGCACGCCAACGGTGGTGCGCACAGGAGCGACCGCGGCGACGACGAGGTAGCATCGGCGGCTGAGTTCGGCACCGGCGGCGGACCGATTCCGCCCCGCGATCCAGACGCCGTCCGCGCAAGCATCAGCAACCATTTCGGTGGGGTGCGGGCTGGCCGATCACATGCCCAAGAGACCAGAGGAACCGATAACGAATGACCTACCCGCCACGTTCGACGCAGCGCGATTCGCTCGACTGGCTGGTCTCGAAGTTCGCCCGCGAAGTATCCGGTGTCTCGCACGCCGTGTTGGTGTCGGCCGACGGACTGCTGATGGCGGCGAGTGAGCACATGCCGACCGAACGAGCCGACCAACTCGCCGCGGTGGCCTCCGGCCTCGCGAGCCTGTCGACGGGCGCGTCCCAGTTGTTCGACGGCGGGTATGTGCTGCAGTCGGTCGTCGAGATGGAGAACGGCTATCTGCTGTTGATGCGCGTCGGCGACGGCTCCAACCTCGCGACTTTGGCCACCCGCAACTGCGATATTGGCCAAATCGGTTATGAGATGGCCATTTTGGTGGAGCGAGTCGGCGCCATGGTCCAATCGGCACGACGCTCCCCGCAGCACTCGTGAGTGGCCTATGGACCATCGGGAGGGCAGGAACGAAGCGACCGGGGGATCGCTCTGGGAATCTGACGATACGGGCGAACCGCAGCTGGTTCGGCCGTACACCCTGACGGCCGGCCGTACCGATTCCCGGGTCAATCTGCCGCTCGAGGCTCCGATCGAGACTGTCCTCTTGCCACCGAAAGCGGCACGCTGGCCGGGCAACGACGTGCGCGGCCGGATCCTCGCAATGTGTGCCGACAGCCCATCGGTCGCCGAAATTGCCGCAGTCTTGTCGCTGCCTCTCGGCGTGGCGCGCGTGCTTATCGGTGACCTCGTGACGCAAGGTTATCTACGGGTGCACACCACGCTGGGTGACTCCACCACCATCGACGAACGACGTGAATTGATAGGAAGGACGCTGCGTGGCCTACGAGCGCTCTGACAGGCGGGACACCGCCTCGACGAAGATCGTCATCTCCGGTGGTTTCGGCGCCGGCAAGACGACGTTTGTGGGTGCGGTGTCGGAAATCATGCCGCTGCGCACCGAGGCGTTGGTGACGAACGCGTCGGCGGGCGTCGACGGACTCGAGCTGACCCCGACCAAGAACACCACCACCGTGGCGATGGACTTCGGCCGCATCACGCTCGCCGAGGATTTGGTGCTGTACCTCTTCGGCACGCCGGGGCAGCGCCGGTTCTGGTTCATGTGGGACGACCTGGTTCGCGGCGCCATCGGTGCCATCATCCTTGTCGACGTGCGACGGCTAGCGGACAGCTTCGCCGCGGTCGACTTCTTCGAGGCGCGCAAGCTGCCGTTCCTGATCGCGATCAACGAATTCGATGGGGCGCCAAGGCATCCCGCGCAGGCGGTGCGCAAGGCGCTGGCGCTGCGTGAAGACATTCCGATAATCACCGTCGACGCGCGCGACCGCCATTCGACCAAAACCGCGTTGATCGCAATCACTGAGTACGCGCTGAACAGCCTGACGCCAGTTCGTGGTTGACGACGGCACAGTCTGGGCCGAGCGCGAGTTCGACAGCCGCGACTTCCGTGACGAAGACCTGAGCCGGCTGCGCACCGAACGCGTGGTGTTCACCAACTGCGACTTCAGCGGTGCCGACCTATCCGAATCCGACCACGAGGGCTCGGCTTTTCGCAATTGCACGTTCCGCCGAACATCCTTGCTGCACAGCGTGTTTCGACACTGCAGTTTCCTGGGCTCGGTCTTTACCGAATGCCGTATGCGGCCGATCAAATTCGTCGAGGTGGACTTCACGCTGACCGTTCTCGGCGCGTCGGATCTTCGCAGTGTCGATCTGTCCGATTGCCGGCTGCGGGAAGCCAGTTTGGTGGAAGCCGACCTGCGCAAAGCTGTGCTGCGACGCGCCGACCTGTCCGGCGCCCGTGTGCAGAGCGCCAAGCTGGAAGAAGCCGATCTGCGTGGCGCGCGTGTCGATCCGACGTTTTGGACCGCTGCCGCGCTCCGTGGCGCGAAGGTCGACATCGAGCAGGCGATGGCCTTCGCCGCCGCACACGGTCTCGACATCCACGGCGCTTAGGCACGCCGAAACTGCGGGGAGATCGTCGTCGCGTTGCAGAACTCGATCTCCCCGCAGTCTCGCGCGTTTGGGCGTAGGTGATTACTGCCAACCGCCGGTCAATTTCTGCCAGCGGAATTATACGCCTTCACCACGGTGTTTAACCGGTTAGACCGGCCAATGGAGTTAGAAGATTGGTCGAACGGAACACGGAAGAAGGCATCGCAATGAAGACAGTCGGATTTGCCACCCTGGTCGCTACTGGTTTGACCGCAGCAGTGCTCGGCCTCGCGGCACCGGCCCAGGCCGTTATCGTCACCAACCCCGTCGCCCCTCACTATCAAGTCGACAACCACGACAACGTGAACACCACGAACGGGTTCGTGGACGTGCCGTTCTGATCGGGGTGACGGCCAAACAGACAGGCAGACCGTCGCTCAGGGCGGTCTGCCGCTTTGTGTATGCCGTTATGGGGTGAGGTGGCGGCTGACGATCGGCGCTATTCGCTCGACCAGTTCGTTCACCGGTGTCGAAGCGACAGGTTCCACGCACAGGATGTGCCGCAGATACGCGATGCCCAGCAGTTGCGACATCGCGAGGTCGATCCGAAGCTCGGCATCCGTTGACCCAAGAGCGGCCGCGATGTGTGCGTACACCTGTCCCTGAATGAATTGGCGCACCAGGTTCGCCGACTCCTCGTGAGTAGCGGCTCCTCGCAGAATCGCCAGCAGTGGTGCACGTGAATCCGGTCGCTCCCACGCCTCGAAGAACACACGCGTGAGTCGCTCGCCAATCCCGCCGCGGTCTCCGGCGGTGATCCGGGCCGCGATGTCGGCGGGCTCGAACGGCCAGCCCATGGTCGCGCGGAACAGTTCGGTCTTGCTGCCGAAGTAGTGCCGGATCATCGCGGGGTCTACACCGGCGGCAGCGGCGACGTCGCGCACCGAGGTTTTGTCGTATCCCGTCTCGGCGAACATGCGGCGGGCTACGGCCAGGATCACGGTGCGGGTGTCGGTTTTGCCAGGGGGGCGTCCGATGCGTGCCATGGTGGTGAAAACTCTACAGCCGTTGACTTTCTGTTCACGGCTGGTTAGCGTGGGGACGTTAATTCCACAAGTGAGGAGTTTCGGGAGATGCCAGCACCACGATGGCTCGCCAAGGCCAACAAGATGGGGCTGAACCGCTTGACCAAGTTCATCGCTCCGTGGGCGCCGGGATGGGCGGTCGTGATCCACCGAGGACGCAAGTCCGGTCGTGCATTCCGCACGCCGTTGTGGGCTTTTCGGCGTCGGGGCGGATTCGTGATCGCGCTGACGTACGGCTCGAACGCCGACTGGGTGCGCAACGTCATGGCGGCCGGCGGTTGCGAAGTGGAGAGCAGACGGCGCCACTACCAACTGGGCACACCGCGGCTTTACCGCGACGAGAACGCGTCCGACATGCCGGTTTTCATCCGGTTCATGCTCAAGCGGGTCATCAAGGCACCGGAGTTTCTCAGCCTCGACATCATCAGTGAGCTGCCGACGTCAACGTCGGGACAGCGCGCCGCTCAACAAGATTCACCCTGACGACGTCGCTGACTGAATCAATGCAACGAATCCCGCCTGCGTCGGCCCGGGTCGGGCGAGGATGGGCCCATGGCTGATACCTGGGAAACGATCGATCGATACGTCGTCATCTCGACGGACACCCACGCAGGGGCCGATCTGTACGACTACAAGCCGTACTTGCCGACCCGACTGCACGACGAGTTCGACGCGTGGGCGAAGACCTATGTGAGTCCGTTCGACGACCTGGTCATCGCCACGGCGCAGCGCAACTGGGACCACGAACTCCGCATGTCGGAAATGGACGCTGACGCAGTGGCCGCGGAGGTACTGCTTCCCAACACGATTCCCCCGTTCTTCCCGACTACCCCCAACATCACCATCAGCCTGCCGAGTACCCGCGAAGAGTTCGAAAAGCGTTGGGCAGGAGTGCAAGCGCACAATCGCTGGCAGATCGACTTCTGCTCATTGGCCCCTGCGCGCCGCCGCGGTTTGATCCAGATTTTCCCCAACGACATCGACTTGGCCCTCGAAGAGATCCGGTGGGGTGCTGAGCACGAGTGCTTCGGCGGCGTGCTCATCCCTGCCGTCTCGCCCGGTGATCCGACCGTCGCCCCGCTGTTCCATACCCGCTACGAACCGATTTGGGCGCTCTGCACCGAACTCGACCTGACAGTGGTACAGCATGCCTGAGCAGGGAGCCCGGCGATGCCGATGGATCAGCCGGCCTCCAACGCCGTGTTGGTCACCGAGATGGCAATGTGGGCTCAGCGAACCGTCAGCCACCTGATCCTCGCCGGGGTTTTCGAGCGCCATCCAATGCTGCGGTTCGTGCCGACGGAGCAGGGCACGATGTGGCTACAGCACCAGATGATGATGCTGGACGCGATGGTGCCGAGCATGAAATCCGAAGCGGGCAACCGCACCTACGGGATGTTCGGCGGATCGTCAATCGACGAATTGACCATGGCGCCGAGCGACTACGCGAAGCGCAACTGCTACCTGGCTGCTGAGCTCATGCCGTTCGAGGATTCGATGATCGACTACATGGGCGCCGATCACATCATGTGGGGCAGTGACTATCCGCACGAGGAAGGCTTTGCGCCCCACTCCAAGCTCGCCCTCCGGTGGGCTTTGCATCACCGGCCCGAGGACGTCTGCCGCAAGATTCTGGGCGGCAATGCGGCGCGGCTATACCGGTTCGATTTGGAGGCGCTGGCGCCGATCGCGGCCCAGATTGGACCGACGGTCGCCGAGGTCCACACCCCGTTGGGGGACACAGGTTATGTGGCTCCGGCCGCGTTCGGTTACCGGCCGTTCGAGGGTGGGCTCGCCCTCAAGCGGCTTGCCCCAGCCCGCGGCTGAGGGAATAAGCATCGTCTGATCCGGTTGACGGTGGCATGCGAGCAGTCATCTATGACCCTCGAGCACGCGCGAACCTGCGGCTAGCGGACGTCGACGAACCTGTAGCCGCCGAGTCCGAGGCGCTGATCGAAGTTCGCGCGACGGCGTTGAACTTCGGCGAGGTGCATTTCATCGATCGGATGCGCAAACCCGGCGAGGTTCCCGGCTGGGACGCGGCGGGCGTCGTCGTGCAGCCTGCCGCCGACGGGTCGGGGCCACCCGCCGGCACCCGGGTCGTCGGGTTCAGCGGCGCGGGTGGCTGGGCGCAACGGCGTGCGGTGCCGACGGAAAACCTTGCGGTGCTTCCTGATTCGGTCGACTTCGGGCCGGCGGCCGCACTGCCGGTAGCCGGCGTGACCGCGCTGCAGGCGCTGCGCAGGCTGGGTCCAGTGGTCGGTCGTCGGGTGCTGATCACCGGTGCATCGGGCGGGGTCGGCCGCTTCGCGGTGCAGCTCGCAGCACGTGCGGGCGCACACGTGATCGCAACGGTCGGCTCGCAGGCCCGCGGGACGGGCCTGCAGGAATTGGGCGCGGCCGAGGTCGTCGTCGGCCTTGCCGACGTGACCAACCCCGTCTTCGGTGTGCTCGACAACGTCGGCGGACAACTGCTGGCCGACGCATTCCGTCTCGTCGACGACGGCGGATCCGCGCAGTCGATCGGGATGGCGTCCAACCAACCCACCACCATCGACTTCGAGGCCGAGCGGCAGTTCGGCGTGCATAAACGATTGGAACCGTTCACTGTCCGCGCGCCTTTCGGCCCGGATCTCGCTTACCTAGTGGAGCTGTTGGCCACCGACGAGATCGACCCGCAGATCGGCTTGCGGACGTCATGGGAAGACGTGGCGGAAGCGGCCGAGGCACTGCTGGACCGTCGGGTCGCAGGCAAGGCGGTTTTGGACGTGGCCTGAGTCGCGACAGGCTACGGTCATCGACCATGACGTCGACACTGGACAGCGAGGTCGTCGCGCGGGCCCGCGGCATGCGCGATCTGGTGCGGGAGCAAGCCGTCGAGTCGGAGCGATTGCGCACCCTGACGCCCGCCATCGTCGACGAGATGTGGGCGAGCGGCCTGATGTCGTCGTTCAATCCCGTCGCCGCGGGCGGCGTAGAGCCCTCGTTCGCCGAGATGATCGAGACATGGATCGAAATGGCTTGGCAGGACGGCTCATTCGGATGGTGCGGCATCGCGAACCTGCCATCGTCGTTCGCCGCCGGGGTGTATCTGCCCGATGAAGGTTTCGCCGAGGTATTCACCGCCAACGACAACCGAATCACCATGGGCGGCCAGTTCTTTCCGAACGGGCAAGGCCACGCCGTCGACGGCGGCTATCGGCTTACCGGGTCGTGGAGCTTCGGCTCCGGAACCGGGCACTCGGAGTACATCGCGGCGGGCTTCATGCCGATGGACGACGGCGAGGTGCGCTGGATCAGCGAAGGCGTGCCCGATATGCAGGTGGCGATCGTGCCGCGCGCCGACATCATCTTCACCGACGGCTGGTTTGTCCAGGGGCTCAAGGGAACTGGCTCCTATGACTACCACGCCGCGGATGTATTCGTGCCGCAGTACCGGACCTTTCCGTTGATGGTCCGTGAGCCGCAACGGGGGACATCGCCGGCGACACGCATGGGCCTGATGCCCGTCGTTGCCGCCGGGCATGCGTCGTGGGCGCTCGGGGTGGCCAAGAGCATGCTCGACGATGTCGAGGAATTGGCGACCACGAAGTTCCGGATGAGCGACATGGCGTCGCTGGCCAGCCGCCCGACATTCCAGAAAGGCTTGGCGCACCACGTCGCATCGTGGCGAGCCGCCCGCCTGCTGGTGCTCGACGCATTCACAACCGCTGAGGCTGCTGTCGCTGCAGGCGACGACCTCACCCCGGCGTTGCGCGCCGATACGCGGGTGGCCGCGGTCTACGCCACCGATGTGGCGAGGGCGTGCGGAGAGTGGGCGCATCTTGTCGCGGGCACCAGTTCGATCCGCGAGGGCAGTCGGCTCGAGCGAGCCTTTCGTGATCTCTACACCGGCACGCAGCACGCGTTCATCAGCGAGAAGGTCGCCATCGACGCCGCCCAGATCTGGCTCGGCATCATCGACGACCAGCCCGGCCTGTAGAAACTAGCCGCCTTTGAGGCGAATCTTCCAGCGCACGAAGCTGATATAGCCAACGCAGATCGCGCCGAGCATCGCCATGTTGAACCACCACGTGCCGGCCTCGTGTTTCCAATGCGAATCCTGCGGAGTCAGCGGACCCGGCACGAGTCTGAGCAGATCGATCGTCGACGCGGTGCTGGCGAAACCCCACCGGGCCGGCGTCACCCACGACAACTGGTCGAGTCCGATGCGGCCGGTCACCGGGATCATGCCGCCCTGGAACACCAACTGCGACATGATCGCGATCACCAGCAGCGGCATGATCTGCTCGTTCGACTTGGCCAGCGCCGAGAGCGCCAAACCGGTCATCGCCGCTGCCACACAGCAGGCCGCGACATCGACGTACAACTCCAGGGTTCGAGGGGGTATCACCGCACCGCTGGTCACGGCGCCCGGGCCCCACTTCTTGCCCCATACGTTGATGCCGACGACGATCGCCGACTGCAACAGCGCGAACCCGGCGAAGACGAACACCTTGGCCAAGATGTACGCCGACGTGGACAGACCGACCGCTTGCTCGCGCAGGAAGATCGCCCGCTCACCGATAAGCGCGCGAATCGTCAACGCCGTGCCCATGAAGATCGCGCCGACGTTGAGCAGCACCAGGATCTGCCCCGGCTCGTTGGGCGCCTCGCCACCTTTTATCGCGGGCACAGGCACGCCGAACCCGACGTCGCCGGGCACCGACAACGACAGCACACCCATGATGAATGGCAGGAACGCCAGGAAGACGAAGTAGCCGCGATCGGAGACGATCAGCCGCATCTGGCGACGCGCGATCGTCGAAAACTGCCGTCGCAGACTGGTTTTCGTCGGCTGGCCGAGGTCCGCGGGCTTTTGCGCTGGCGGCTGCGGGGGCGGCGGGCCGTGCTGCGCAAGGAATCGCTTGTTTGCAGCATCCGGATCGCCGGCCACAGTGCTGAAGATGTCGGCCCAGTTCGTGGTGCCCATCGACGGGCCGATCTGATCTGGCGGACCGTAGAAGGCCGTCTTGCCGCCGGGGGCCAGCAGCAGCACCTGATCGCACACGTCGAGGTACGTCAACGAGTGCGTGACCACCAGCACCACGCGTCCTGCGTCGGCCAACTGACGCAGCATCGTCATCACCTGGCGGTCCAGCGCGGGGTCGAGGCCGGAGGTGGGCTCGTCGAGGATCAGCAGCGAGGGGCCGGTCAGCAGTTCTAGCGCCACCGAGGCGCGCTTGCGCTGGCCGCCGGAAAGCTTGTCCACCCGGGTATCGAGGTGCTTGGTCATCTCGAGTTCCTCGAGGACCTGCATGACGACCTGTTCGCGGTCGGCCTTGTTGGTATCCGGGGGCAACCGCAGTTCGGCCGCATACATCAACGCCTGCCGGACGGTCAGCTGGCCGTGCACCACGTCGTCCTGCGGCACCATCCCAATCCGCGAGCGCAGCGAAGCGTACTCGGCGTGGACATCGTGTCCTTCGAACGACACCGTGCCCGTCGTCGGGTGTGTGTAGCCGGCGACCAACCGTGCGAACGTCGACTTGCCGGCACCCGACGGCCCGATGACGGCCGTCAGCATGCCGGGCCGCGCCGACATCGAGATGTTATCGAGCAGCGTCTTGTTGCCCTCGATGGTCCACGTGACGCCGTGCACCTCGAGGCCGCCGGTGCGCGTCGCAGCCTCGGTCTCGGTGCGGCGAACCAGGGTGCCGCCGCGGAACACCAGGTCGACATTGCCGATCGTGACCGTGTCGCCGTCGTGCAGGATCGCCGACTCGACGCGCGCACCGTTGACGAAAGTGCCGTTGATGCTGCGGTTGTCGACGATCTCGGTGCCGCTGCCAGTGGTCACCAACGTCGCGTGGTGGCGGCCTGCCAGCACGTCGGGGATGACGATGTCGTTGTCAGTGGCTCGCCCGATCTTGATCGACCCCGGTGGGGCCTTGGGCGCACCTCCGGGCCGCAAGATCTTGAGCATGCTCGTCGCGAGGTTGCCCTCGCTGGTGCGCGGCGCGGCCGTCGGCCCCATCTGGGTGACCGACTCCAGGCTGGGGGACGAGATCGACTGCTGCGACACGGCGACCGGCCGGGCCGGTTGCGGTGTGCTCGCCGGATACGAAGGTCCATTTGGATAGGAATGCGGACCGGACGGGTAGCGCTGCTGCGGACCGGGCGGGTACACCGGCTGCTGCGGAGGAGGCGTCTGCGGACGCGACGTCGGCGGGCCCTGCATCGGGTAGGCGGGGCCCGGCCGCGACGGCACCGCCACCGACGTGGTCTGCGGCGGCATGCCCGCCGATCCCTGATGGCGACCGACCTCGAACGACAGCCCCGGACCGTCGGGGTTGCCGATGTTGACCTGCATCCCGTCCCGAATGTCTGCGGTGGGCACCCGGTGCCCGTTGACATAGAGGCCGTTGAGGCTGCCGTTGTCGATCGCGACCCAGCGGCCTTGGTCGAATCGCAACACCAAGTGGGCGCGCGAGATCAAGGGGTTCCCGACGCGGACGTCGGCGCGCAGGTCGCGGCCGACCACAACGTCATTGCCTGGTGAAAAGGTCCGCGTTGATCCCTCGTGCCGAACGGTCAGCGCGGGTGCGTTTGGTCGGCTCATCGGCATCGACTCTATCGGTCCCGAGGCCGGATGGAGGGCTGGTCTGTGGGGCGCGTCAGGACGACTGCCCGATGCTCCATCTGGCCGTGTCGGTGATCTGTTGCAGCGCCGCGATCCGGTCCCCACGCGCGGTGATGATGTGGGCGAAGGCGGCGTTAACATTTCGGTCCACGGCACGGCGAGTCGCGCGCTCTCGTAAGCGCGAGCATGCTCTGGTTAGGCATGCGGTCTGTAAAGGCCACGGTAGGGCGCCACGGCAAACTGGGTCGAGCGATGCTCCCGGTGTTCTTAGTGTGCGCGGGTCTCATTGTGGCGCTGCTGTTGGCGAATCTGTTGTCCAAGGCCGGCGCCGAGCCCGGCGCCTTTGGCACCGATGATCGCGGATTCATCGACAGGGCCGCCCGATGCGACGCGCCGAGGTCCGCCGTAGCGCTCGGCCGCACCGAACAATCGCTGGTCGTCATCTGCGTGGATGGCCGGGGCCACTACGAGTACCGCGGGATGCGGGTGAAAGACAACTACGCGGTCCAGGGGCCCGGCGCTGGAATTGAGGGCGGTAAGTACGTGGCCCGCAACGACAAGTTCACCTAACATCTTCTCGGCGAAGGAACTGATGATCCTGGCGGGGTGGGGATGGGTGATCCACAAAGAGCCGATGGTCGCGTTCGTCGAACCGCGGGCGTCCGCCGGAGGCTAGCCGATTGCGACGCGATCCGGTGAGCCGGTGACCACGCAGTGGGTCCGGTTGTAGATACTGAGCAAGCACTGGTTGTTGTGCGTGCACACCGACTTCACCGTGTGCCGGTCGCCGTCGGCCTCGATCCGGTTGATCAGGTCGGGCTCGGCCAGCAGCGCCCGACCCATCGCGACGAACTGGAACCCTTCCGCCATCGCCAGGTCCATCGTTTCCCGGTTGGTGATGCCGCCCAGCAGGATCAGCGGCATCGACAGTTCGGCGCGGAACAGCCTGGCGTCGTCCAGCAGGTACGCCTCGCGGTAGGGATATTCGCGGTAGAAGTTTTTTCCTCCGAGCTCCAGTGTGGTCGGCGCGTCGCCGCGGAAGGTGTACATCGGGTTGACGAATGAGCTACCGGCCGACAGTTCGATCGCGTCCAGCCCGCCGTCTTCCTCGAGCCATTTGGCAGTTGTCAGCGACTCTTCGATGTCGATACCTCCGCGCACGCCGTCGGCGATGTTCAGCTTGGCGGTCACCGCGATCTGCGCGCCCTCTTCGTCCACCGCGAGGCGCGCGGCTCTCACCAGCTGCCGTGCGACCTTCGCCCGATTCTCCAGCGACCCCCCGAACTCGTCGTCGCGTGTGTTGATCCGCGGCGAGAGGAACGCGCTCGCCAAGTAGTTGTGCCCCAAATGAATCTCGACGGCATCGAAGCCGGCCTCGATCGCCAGCCGTACGGCGGTGAAGTGTTGGGCGGCTACCTCATTGATGTCATCGCAGGTCGCCTCTTTGGTGAACTCGTTCGTGGTCGGATTCATGAACCCGACCGGTGCGAGGGCGGGGGCGTTGTTGGCGGCGGCATTGGCCACCGGCCCCGCATGGGCTACCTGCGCGCTCACCGCCGCGCCCTCGGCGTGGATCGCGTCGGTCAGCCGCCGTAACCCCGGCACCGCTTCCGGGCGCATCCACATCTGGTTGCCGCTGGCGCGCCCGCCAGGGGAGACCGCGCAGTAGGCGACGGTGGTCATGCCGACTCCGCCTGCGGCGGGCAACCGGTGGAACTCGATCAGGTCCTCGGTTACCAGCGCACCGGGCGAGCGCGCCTCGAACGTCGCCGCCTTGATGATGCGGTTGCGCAGCGTCACCGGGCCGAGCTTGGCCGGGGTGAACACATTCCGGGGAGTGTCCATGCAGGGGAGCCTGCCACAATGTGATCCGTGGGTGCGATCACACTGGACGGCAAGGCCACGCGCGACGAGATCTTCGTCGACCTCAAGGAGCGAGTTGCGGCGTTGACCGCGGCCGGCCGGACTCCAGGACTTGGCACGGTGCTGGTCGGCGACGACCCCGGCTCGCATGCCTATGTGCGGGGCAAGCACGCCGACTGCGCCAAGGTCGGAATCAACTCGATTCGCCGCGACCTGCCCGCCGACATCAGCCAGGCCAAGCTCGACGACACCATCGATGAGCTCAACGCCAATCCCGAGTGCACCGGCTACATCGTGCAGTTGCCGCTGCCGAAGCACCTCAACGAGAACGCCGCACTGGAGCGTGTCGACCCGGGCAAGGACGCAGACGGGTTGCATCCGACCAACCTCGGCAGGCTGGTGCTCAACGAGCCGGCTCCGCTGCCGTGTACGCCGCGCGGCATCGTGCACCTGTTGCGCCGCTACGAGGTTGAGATCGCCGGCGCACAGGTCGTGGTGATCGGCCGTGGTGTCACCGTCGGAAGGCCGTTAGGTCTGTTGCTCACCCGCCGATCGGAGAACGCCACAGTCACGTTGTGCCACACCGCAACTCGACACCTGCCTGAGTTGGCACGCGAGGCCGACATCATCATCGCCGCCGCGGGTATGCCGCACATGGTGACGGCGGAGATGGTGCGGCCCGGCGCGGCTGTTGTCGATGTCGGCGTATCGCGGGATGCGGACGGCAAGTTGGTCGGTGACGTACACCCCGACGTGTGGGAGGTCGCGGGTCACGTCTCGCCCAACCCCGGCGGTGTGGGCCCATTGACGCGAGCGTTCCTGCTGACGAATGTGGTCGAGCGAGCAGAAGTCCTCGCTTGGTGACACTGACGAGCGCTCGCGCGAGGAACCGATGACCCCGAAAGAGTTCGCCCGCAAGGTGTTTGGCGGGCAGTGGCCGATCCTGGTGGTCGGCGTGATCATCGTGGCGGCGTTCGGATTGGTGATCGGCGGCTATTGGCGACGCGGCGGGTTGGTGCTCGCGATCGGTGTTGGCGTGGCCGCGGCGTTTCGGCTGGCGCTCCCCGAGGATCGGGTGGGCCTGCTGGCGGTGCGCAGCAGGACCATCGACTTCGTCACGACCGCGTCGGTCAGCGCCGCAATGCTCTATGTGGCGTGGACGATCGACCCGCTAGGGACCAGCTAGTGCAGGGTGGGCCGATAGATGAGCTCTTGGATGCGACCGTCGAGCGTCCGGCTCTCGATTAGCTCGAGGTCGAAGTCGGCGGCGCCCTTGAAGATTGCGTCATCGCCGGTCTGACCGGTGATCACAGGAAACAGCGTCACCTGGACGCGGTCGACGAGGCCCGCGGCCATCAGCGCCCGGTTCATCGACAGGCTGCCGTGTGATCGCAACGGCACATCGGATTCCTCCTTGAGCCGCGCGACGACGTCGACGGCGTTGCCGCTCACGATGGTCGCCTCTGGCCAGTCGAGAGGCCCGTCCAACGTCGTCGACACAACCGTCGCCGGCAGGTGCCGCATCCGGGTGACCCAAGGGTCATGCACCGTCTCCTCGCCCGAGGCCAATATCTGCGTGAACGCCCGATAGGTGTTGGCCCCGAAGACCATCCGCTGCTCGGCTTCGTACAAGGCGAGGCGGTGGTCGAGCAGCTCAGGGCCTTGCTTGCCCCAGTAGCCGCCCCAATCACCGCCGCTGACGCCGCCGTAGCCGTCGAGGCTGGAAAAGACGTCGAAGGTGTAGGTAGCCGTCATGGTGCTCTCCTCAAGTGTGAGCGGGTTTCGAGAAGACAGACTGGGAACCTCGACAAGATTCATCGCCGGGCGGTCAACCCAACTTCAGTGCGGCGGCGACGATCGGCTTGGCCCACTCGGGCGTCGACGAAAGATCCGGTGGGCCAACGATGTCACCGTGGTCGAGGTGCAACACGAGCGCCGGCTTCGGCGCGTGCCCGGCCTTGGGGTCGGCGTCTGCGGAGTTGTCGTAAACGCGAAGCTCGGTCAGGTGCGGCAGCAGCTGCACGAGATTCAGCCTGCTGTGCCGCCAGCGGCGCCGGATGCTGGACTCCGGTATGTCATGGCCGCCGGCTTGCACGCGGTTGCGGACGCGCGCGATGTGCAGATCCGGGCTGGCCAGTCCGACGTACCAGACGTGCACTTCGAAGCCCTGGGCCGCCGCGTCGGTCAGCAGTCGCGGCATGGTGCTCCCGCCGAGCGTGGTCTCGAACGCAAAGTCCTTGCGTTCGGCGATGGCTCGCTCGAGCAGCCGTCTGCCTTCATGCCACGCCGCGGCGTTGGCCTTCACCTGGTCGAGGCCGGGGTCGGCGGCGATCAACTTTTGTGCCGCCTCGTCGGGATTGAAGTAGTCCGCGCCCGACGCGCGGATCATCGCGCCGCCGATGCTGCTCTTGCCCGCGCCGTTCACCCCGGCGAGGACATACAGGCGCGGTGCTTGGGCCTTGCGGGCCATCCGGTCGGATTACCGTTTGGCGCGGGCCGCCTTGACCGCGGCGCGGCCCAGTTGTTCCGGCGTGGCGTCGAACGCCGATGACATCGCGCTCTTGGCCTCCGGGGTCTGCATGCGCTCGAGGAGCTGGTCGAATTCGGCGGAGAGGTCTTCCAGTGCGGGCGCGCTCGCCTTGGTCAGCGCCTCGAACTCGGCGTAGGACAACAGCACCGCCTTGGGTGTGTTGTGCTTGGTGATCGCGACCGCGCCGCCGAGGGACGCCTGCTCGAAGATCGTGCCGAACTCGTTCTTGAAGCGCGTGGCGGCGACGGTCGGGACGTCGACCAGCTCGCCGTCGCGATTGCGAAAAGTCAATGTGGCCATAACGGCCATTCTAGCCATTTTGGCTAGCAGTTGTTTGTTAGAAAATTGCCCGCTGGGCAATCTTGCCCGGTATGCAAGTTTCATCTACTTTGGCTGGCATGGACACCGTCTTGGGGCTTCGCGAGCGAAAGAAGCTCGGCACTCGTTGGGCGCTCAGCGACGCTGCGTTGGCGCTGGCCTTGGAGCGCGGATTGAACAACGTCACCCGCGAAGACATCGCCGAGAGGGCCGGCGTATCGCTGCGGACCTTCAACAACTACTTCACGGGCAAGTACGAGGCCATCGCCTTCCGGCAAGTCGACCGGACGCGCCAGAGCCTCGCGGTATTCCGGGAACGCCCCGTCGGCGAGCCGCTGTGGACGGCCATCACCGAAGCAATGCTTGCGCCGCTGGAAGCCGAGGGCGCCTCCGACATGCGGCCGACGCACGACGAACTCGTCGTGATCCGAGATCTCCTGTCTGCCCGGGACCTACGCGCGGCACTGACCAGGGACCTGTTCGCCGACTGGGTCGACGCGATCGCGGAGCGCACCGGTACTGACCCGACTCGCGATATGTACCCCCGATTGGTCACTGCGGTCGTCCGCGCTGTCGGTGAGACGGCGATGGAGACCTACGCCAACGCGGATCCGCCTGTGCCCTATACCGAACTCCTTCGTCGCGGCTTAGCCGATGTCGCGGCCGGACTGCCCGAAAGGTAACGAAGATGTCGGAAAGCCAAGTCTCCGTTGTCATCTCAGGTGCTGGGCCCAACGGGCTGATGCTCGCGTGCGAACTGGCCCTTGCCGGTGTACGGCCGGTGGTGCTCGAGCGACTGCCCGCACCCAGTGACGAGCCGAAGGCCAACGGCATGGTCGGTCAGGTCATTCGGCTACTGGACATGCGGGGGCTGTACCAACGTTTCACCGGTTCGGACGAACCGCCAAAGCCACTGTACGAGTGGATCTTCAGTGGCATGTCCGTGCCGCTGTTCGGCATGGCGGACAATCCGATGTACGCGCTGATGATGGGTCAGCCGAAGCTTGTCCAATCGCTTGACGAGCGTGCCCGCGAGCTCGGTGTCGACGTGCGCTGGGGCCACGAGTTGATCAGCCTCGAATCCCATTCGGACGGTGTGAAAGTCGTTGTTTCAACACCAGACGAGACATATGAGTTGGAGGCCGCTTACCTCGTCGGTGCCGACGGCGGACGCAGCACCGTCCGCAAGTTGGCAGGCATCGACTTTCCCGGTCACACATCGAACACCGTCGCGCGGATCGCCCACGTGCGACTGCCGGATGAGGTCCTTACCCCCAACGGCGATATCGATCTGCCCGGCGTCCGGCCGCTGTCGTTCGGCCACAACCGGCTCGACAGCGGTGGACTCATCTATGCCCCGTTCGAGCGTGACCGCCCGATGCTTGGCACCATCGAGTTCGACAATCCTGCCGACGATGCCGAGCCGATGACCATCGACGAACTGCGTGACAGCGCACGGCGGGTGCTCGGTGTCGATCTGCCGATGGAGCTGCCGAACGACGACAAACCAAATGCGTTGCGCCGCATCAGTGGTCAGAACACCCGCCAGGCCGACCGCTACCGCGCGGGCAACATCTTCCTGCTTGGCGATTCCGCGCACGTGCACTCCGCGATGGGTGGGCCGGGGTTGAACCTCGGTCTGCAGGACGCAATGAATCTCGGCTGGAAACTGGCCGCCGCGGTCAACGGCTGGGCGCCCGCAGATCTGCTCGACACCTATCACAGCGAGCGTTATCGCGTCGGGCAGCGCGTGATGATGCATTCCATGTCGCAGACGGGCCCTCTTCGGGCCAGGACCCGAGATCGCCAAGCTGCGAGAGCTCTTCAACGAGCTACTGCAGTTGCCGAGCGTCGCCGAACACATGGCACACCTGCTTGCCGGCTCCGACGTGCGCTACGACGTGGGCGACGATCACCCGCTTGCGGGCCGGTTGGTGCCCGACGCGACGCTGGACGATGGCCGGCGCATAGCCGACCTTCTGCATCAGGCACGCCCGGTTCTGCTTGACCAGTCCGGCGGACGGGTGGGCGACGCCGCGCGGGGTTGGGCCGACCGCGTAGACGTCGTCACTGGATCAAGTGCCGACGTTGCCGCCTGCGGGCTACTCCTTCGGCCCGATGGCTATGTCGCTTGGGCGGCAAGCACTTTCGATGCATACGACGAAGCGCGGTTGCGCGGTGCGTTGCAGCGGTGGTTTGGCGTCAGGGCCGCAGAGCGCGACGAACGTTAGGCCAGCGTCGCCCTGATGCCCACCGTCACGTACGGCAGCGCAAGGCCGTTGGTGTTGGCCAACGCGGGATGCGTGGCCAGCAGTTCGCGAACTCGATCCAGCGTCCGGGTGCGCACCTTCTCCGGCGACGTGATGCAGTAACTGCGCGATGCAACGAGGTCGATAAGCGCTTGCGGCGTCAGGTAACTCGTCCACTCGACGTGATGGCGCTCGACGTCGGTGAACGGCGCAGGCAGCGTTACCTTTTGGCTGAACGGGTCGTCCTCGTGGCCGATGATGCGGCTCAGATCCTTGACCCAGCCCAGCCGCTCGTCGCGGGTGTTCCACACCAGGCCGAGCCGGCCGCCAGGCCGCAGCACGCGCGCGATCTCCTTGGCGGCCAGTTCGGAGTCGAACCAATGCCACGCCTGCGCCACCAGCACCGCGTCGACGCTGTCGTCGGGCAGCGGGATGTCTTCGGCGGTGCCCAACAGGGCGGGCGTATCCGGCAGCGAATTACTCAGCAGCTCGAGCATCTCCGGAATGGGATCGACCGCGACTACAGCGAGCCCGCGCTCGACGAGCCGGGTGGTCAGCTTTCCGGTGCCGGCGCCGAGGTCGAGCACGTCGCGTGCATCAGCGGGCAGCAGCCAGTCAATCACTTCGGGTGGGTACGACGGTCGGCCCCGCTCGTATGCCGCGGCTTCTGCGCCGAACGACAGTGAACGCCGCTGCCTGGGGTCGGTCACCGCTCGGCCAGCTCCAACGTCCGACGAATCAACTTGCCCACCGCCTCGGTCTCCAAGAGGAATCCGTCGTGGCCGTAGATCGAGTCGACCACGTTCAGCTCGGTACAACCAGGCAACAGCTCGGCCAATTCCTCCTGCAGCCGCAGCGGGTACAGCCGGTCGGACGTGATGCCGCCGAGGACCGTCGGAACCGGGCAGCCGCGCAGGGCCGCCTCGACGCCGCCGCGACCGCGACCCACGTCGTGGCTCGACAGCGATTCACTCAGCGCCACGTAAGTGCCGGCGTCGAAGCGCGCCAGCAGCTTGCGGCCCTGGTGCTCCAGATAGCTCTGCACCGCGTAGCGGCCGCCCGTCGCCGGATCCTCACCGTCCTGCGGAGTGTTGCCGAAGCGGCTGTCCAGCTCTTCCTCGCCGCGATACGTGAGATGCGCGAAGCGCCGCGCGATCTCCATGCCGACATCGGGCGAACGTCCGGTGCCGTAGTAGTCGCCGTTCTGCCAGCCAGGGTCGGACTTGATGGCCGCGATCTGCGTGCTCTGCGTGCCGATCTGATCGGCCGTCGCGCGAGCACCGACGGCCAACACCAGCGCGGCGCGCACCGCATCGGGGTGGCTGACGATCCACTCCAGTGCCCGTGCGCCGCCCATGGAGCCGCCGACCACCGCGGCTACGTCGGTGATGCCAAGCGCAGCCAGCGCAGCGACGTCCGCCTCGACCTGATCGCGGATGGAAATCAGCGGAAACCTTGAGCCCCAAGGCTTTCCGTCTGGCGCGGGCGAGCTCGGGCCCGTCGACCCGCGGAAGCCGCCGAGCACATTGGTGGACACCGCACACCAGCGGTCGGTGTCGATTGGCGCGCCGGGGCCGGCGACACCTTCCCACCAACCTTCGGTCTCGTCGCCAGGGCCACTCGGGCCGGTGACGTGTGAGTCGCCGGTCAACGCGTGCAGCACGACGACGACGTTGTCGCGGTTGGTCGACAGTTCGCCCCACCGTTGCACTGCGATCGTGACGTCGTCGATGACCGCGCCGTTCTCCAGCGTCAGCGGGCCGATGTCGACATAGCCGACTTCGCCCTCGGCGGGCAGGGTCGTGGTACTCACGTCAATCACCGTCATCAGAACGCCGCCGCGGTCTTCGGGTCGGCCGCCGCCGATGCACTGAACGGCTTGGCCGCGGCGAAGCCCTGCTCCAGGTCGGCCACGATGTCGTCGATGCCCTCGATGCCGACCGCCAGTCGCACCAGGCCGGGTGTCACGCCGGTGGCCAACTGCTCTTCCGGGGTGAGCTGCGCGTGCGTCGTCGACGCCGGGTGGATCACCAGCGAGCGCACGTCGCCGATGTTCGCGACGTGGCTGTGCAGCGTCAGCGCATTGACGAACGCCTTACCCGCGTCGATGCCGCCGGCCAGCTCGAACGCCAGGACCGCACCGGTTCCCTTGGGGGCCAGCTTCTTTCCGAGCTCGTACCACGGCGAGGTCGGCAACCCGGCGTAGTTCACCGACGTCACGTCAGGACGCCCCGCCAGGAATTCCGCCACCTTTTGCGCGTTCTCCACATGGCGTTCAACGCGCAGGCTCAGCGTCTCCAGTCCCTGTGCGACCAGGAACGCGTTGAACGGCGCGGCCGCGGAGCCGAGATCGCGCAGCAGTTGCACCCGGGCCTTCAATGCGAATGCCGGCGGGCCGAGTTCGGCGAACACCACGCCGTGATAGCTCGGGTCCGGCGTGGTGAAGCCGGGGAACTTGCCGTTGGTCCAGTCGAAGGTGCCGCCGTCGACGATCACGCCCGCGATCGCCGCGCCGTGTCCGCCCAGGTACTTCGTCGCCGAATGCACGACGATGTCGGCGCCGTGGGACAGCGGCTGAATCAGGTACGGGGTGGCGACGGTGTTGTCGACGATCAACGGCACACCGGCGTCATGCGCGATGGCCGCGACGTTCGGGATATCGAGGATGTCGTTCTGCGGATTCGAGATGGTCTCACCGAAGAACGCTTTGGTGTTCGGCTTGGCTGCCGCGCGCCAGGACTCCAGATCGTCGGGGTTCTCGACGAAGCTGACCTCGATGCCGAGCTTGGGCAGCGTGTAGTGGAACAGGTTGTAGGTGCCGCCGTAGAGCCGCGGGCTGGACACGATGTGGTCGCCCGCGTTGGCGAGGTTGAGGATCGCGAAGGTTTCCGCGGCCTGACCGGACGCCAGGAACAGCGCGGCGACGCCGCCTTCCAGCGCCGCGATGCGCTGCTCGACGACGTCCTGAGTCGGGTTCATGATCCGGGTGTAGATGTTGCCGGGCTCGGCGAGGCCGAATAGGGCGGCGGCGTGCTCTGTGCTGTTGAACGTGTACGACGTGGTCTGGTAAATCGGCAGCGCCCGCGCATTGGTCGCGATATCGGGCGTCTGACCGGCGTGGACCTGCTTGGTTTCAAACGACCACTGTGCCGTCGGATCATCTGGCGTGCTCATGCGAAACGGACCTCCATCTGTCTCTGGGGGCCCGTCACAACGGACCCGCGCTTGCCGGTAGCCAGTTGCGGCTACTCAACCTGGTCAATCACCCGGGGCACCCCACCGCGGTTGGAGGGTTGCCGGCCAGCAAGCCGGGGCTTGACGCTGGCACTCATGACCGATGAGAAGGGTATCGCATGCCGCTGACTGGATGCCACCGGCGGGTTTCGTCCCGACCGCTCCCCGCCATGGTCGCGGTGGCACAGCGGCCCAGACATCGGGAGAATTTCCCTATGTTCGCCCAGCACAGAAGCTACTGATCAGTAGCCAAGCTGGCCCTTCGCGTACCCGATGCTGCTTGTAGTCTGGCCCGCGAGTAGCACGAATAGATCCGATACTGACGCCGGGAGACAACACAATGAGCGCCGAGCAGCCGACCATCATTTACACGCTGACCGACGAGGCGCCGTTGCTTGCGACCTACGGCTTCCTGCCGATCATCCAGACCTTCACCGAGCCGGCGGGCATCAACGTCGAAACCAGTGACATCTCCGTTGCGGCGCGCATCCTCGCCGAGTTTTCCGACCGCCTGCCCGAGGAAAAGCGCGTGCCGGACAACCTGGCCACGCTCGGCGAGCTCACCCATCTGCCCGAAACCAACATCATCAAGCTGCCGAACATCAGCGCGTCGGTGCCGCAGTTGCTGGCCGCCATCAAGGAACTGAGGGCCAAGGGCTACGACTTGCCGGACTATCCGGGCGAGCCGAAGAACGACGAGGAAAGGGCGATCAAGGATCGCTACGCGAAGATTCTCGGCAGCGCGGTGAACCCCGTTCTGCGCGAAGGAAATTCGGACCGTCGCGCCCCCAACGCGGTCAAGGAGTACGCGCGCAAGCATCCGCACAGCATGGGTGAGTGGTCGCAGGCCTCGCGTACCCATGTGGCGACCATGAAGCGCGGCGACTTCTATCACGGCGAGAAGTCGATGACGCTCGACAAGGCGCGCAAGGTCAAGATGGTGCTCGAACCCAAGAGCGGTGAGACCATCGTGCTCAAGCCCGAGGTGCAGCTCGACGAGGGCGACATCATCGACAGCATGTTCATGAGCCGCAAGGCGCTGTGCGACTTCTTCGAAGAGCAGATCCAGGACGCCTACAAGACCGGCGTGATGTTCTCGCTGCACGTCAAGGCGACGATGATGAAGGTCAGCCACCCCATCGTGTTCGGCCATGCGGTCAAGGTGTTCTACAAGGAGGCTTTCGAAAAGCACCAGCAGGTGCTCGACGAGCTCGGCGTCAACGTCAACAACGGCATGTCCGACCTGTACGACAAGATCGAGTCGCTGCCCACCGCGCAACGCGAGGAGATCATCCGCGACATCCACGCCGTGCACGAACATCGGCCCGAGGTGGCGATGGTCGACTCGGCCCGCGGCATCACCAACTTCCATTCGCCAAGCGACGTGATCGTCGACGCGTCGATGCCCGCGATGATCCGGCTCGGCGGCAAGATGTATGGCGCCGACGGCCGGACCAAGGACACCAAGGCGGTCAACCCTGAGTCGACCTTCTCGCGGATCTACCAGGAGATGGTCAACTTCTGTAAGACGCACGGACAGTTCGACCCGACCACCATGGGCACCGTTCCCAACGTCGGCCTCATGGCGCAGAAGGCCGAGGAGTACGGCAGCCACGACAAGACGTTCGAGATCCCCACCGACGGCGTCGCCAACATCGTCGACATCGACACCGGCGAGGTGCTGCTGTCGCAGAATGTGGAGACCGGCGATATCTGGCGCATGCCGGTCGTCAAGGACGCGGCGATTCGAGACTGGGTCAAACTGGCTGTGACGCGGGCCCGTGCGTCAGGAATGACAGCGCTGTTCTGGCTGGACACCGAGCGGCCGCACGAGGTCGAACTGCGTAAGAAGGTAAAGACCTACCTCGCCGATCACGACACCGAAGGCCTGCACATCCAGATCATGCCGCAGGTTTGGGCGATGCGATACACGCTGGAGCGCCTCATCCGTGGGCAGGACACCATCGCCGTCACCGGCAACATTTTGCGCGACTACCTGACCGACCTGTTCCCGATCCTGGAATTGGGCACCAGCGCCAAGATGCTGTCGATCGTGCCGCTCATGGCCGGTGGCGGCATGTATGAGACGGGCGCAGGCGGTTCGGCGCCCAAGCATGTGCACCAGCTGGTCGAGGAGAACCACCTGCGCTGGGATTCGCTGGGTGAGTTCCTCGCCCTCGGCGCGTGCTTCGAGGACCTCGGCCGCAAGACCGACAACAAGCGGGCCGCGCTGCTGGCCACGACGCTCGACTCCGCGATCGGAAAGCTGTTGGACAACAACAAGAATCCGTCGCGCAAGACCGGTGAACTCGACAACCGCGGCAGCCAGTACTACCTCGCGATGTACTGGGCTCAAGAACTCGCTGAACAGACTGAGGACAAGGAACTGGCCGATCACTTCGCCAAGCTGGCCAAGACCTTGGCCGAGAACGAAGATGCGATCATCTCCGAACTCGCTGAGGTGCAAGGCAATTCAGTAGACATCGGCGGCTACTACTATCCGGACCCCGAGAAGACCGCGGCGGTGATGCGGCCGAGCAAGACGCTGAATTCGGCGCTGGAAGGCGCGACGGGCTGACCCGGTGACAAAGGGTTAGCCGAAGGCCTTGCGCGGCGGCGTCGCGTACCGGTCGACGAAGCTGACGATCAGGTCGGCAACGCGCTGCGGTGCTTCGAACATCGGGATGTGTCCGACGGCGTCCAGATGCGTGATTTCCGTGGCCTCCGGCAGGTGTTTGGTGAAGTGCCGGGTGAACCGTGGGTGCGGCAGCACGTGGTCCTTCTCGCAGATGACCAGATGCGTCGGCGCACTGCTATCGGCCAGCTCCTGGAGGCCGGGAAGCAACAGGGATTTGACCAACAGCTGGTAGTACGCCGGGCAGTGGGTCACGTCGTCGATGATGTCGAGCCAGTCCTCGTCGCTGAGCTTGTCGGCGCTCGCACTGATCGGCACGTAGCCGAGTTGACGGACGTACGGCAGCTTCAGGGCGCGAGGGCCGAGCGCCTTGGCGGCCAGCCAAACGGGCAAGCCGGCCAGGAACTTGCCGACGATCTCGAACTTCGCGGGCGTCAGGTGGCTCCAGCCACCGGCCGGTGCTATCCCGGTCAGCGTCCGGGCTCGCCCGCGGCACTCCAGCTCGAAGGCCACCCAGCCGCCCAGCGAGTTACCGACGATGTGTGCGGTGTCCCAGCCCAGTTCGTCCATCCGACGTTCCATGTCGTCGGCCAGCTCGGCGGTGTCCAGGAAGAACCTGCCTTTGACGCCGCCGTTGTGGCCGGGCATGGTCGGGGCGAGCACCTCGTAACGGCCAGTGCCAGCAATCAGCGGTGCAACGCCTTTCCACACGCTCTGGGACATCATGAACGGATGCAGCAAAAGCATCGGCTCGCCGGAACCCAGGTGAATCGGTGCTCGGTCGGTCATAGGCCCGACACTAAAGGCGATACCGGCGGTACCGCAAGCCCGCTGGCTACCGTCTGGGGCAGTGATCATCACCACCATCAATGTCAACGGCATCGGGGCTGCGATCAAGCAGCGGTCCGACCAGAACCGCGGGCTGCTGCCGTGGCTGGCCGAGACGAAGGCCGATGGGTGGAGCGGGCCGAGGCGTACGCGCTGCGGTGGTCCGACCACGCGCCGGTGACGGTCGAATACAGTCCTTAATTGTCGCCGAGTGTGGACTTGTGTCACGCGAAACCCGCGTGAAGTGTGTATTAACCCCACACTCGCCGGTGTGATTGACGGGTTAGGGTCGGCCAATGAGCGAATCCGGCAGCCACAAGCGCCATCGCGTCGTCATCATCGGCTCGGGCTTCGGCGGCCTGTTCGCCGCCAAGCATCTCAAGCGCGCTGACGTCGACGTCACCATGATCGCGAAGACCACCCACCATCTGTTCCAGCCGCTGCTGTACCAGGTAGCGACAGGCATCCTCTCGGTCGGTGAGATCGCGCCCGCGACGCGAATCATCTTGCGTAAGCAGAAGAATGCCGAAGTGTTGCTCGGCGACGTCGTTGGGATCGACCTGAAGAACAAGACCGTCACCTCCAAGTTGCTCGACTGGGAGCGGGTCACGCCGTTCGACAGCCTCATCGTTGCGGCGGGCGCGCAGCAGTCGTACTTCGGCAACGACCAGTTCGAGGCTTTTGCGCCCGGAATGAAGACCGTCGACGACGCACTCGAATTGCGCGGTCGGATCCTCGGTGCGTTCGAAGCGGCCGAGGTGACGACGTCGGAAGAGGAACGCAAACGGCGGCTGACGTTCGTCGTGGTCGGCGCGGGACCAACGGGCGTCGAGGTGGTCGGCCAGATCGCCGAGCTCGCGGACCGCACCCTGACCGGGGCGTTCCGGACGATCGACCCGGCGCAGGCACGGGTGATTCTCGTCGAGGCCGCGCCCGCGGTGTTGCCGCCGATGGGGCCGAAGCTCGGACTCAAGGCGCAGCGCCGGCTGGAGAAAATGGGCGTCGAGGTCAAGCTGAACACGATGGTGACCGACGTCGACTACATGGGCCTGACTGTCAAGGAGAAAAACGGCGAGGAGTACCGCATCGAGTGCGCCGTCAAGGTCTGGTCGGCCGGCGTGCAGGCCAGCCCGCTCGGCAGGCAGATCGCCGAGCAGTCCGACGGGACGGAGGTCGATCGGGCCGGCCGGGTCGTCGTCGAGCAGGATCTCACGGTGAAGGGTCATCCGAATGTCTTCGTGATCGGGGACCTGATGAGCGTGCCGGGCGTGCCCGGCCAGGCGCAGGGCGCGATCCAGGGCGCCGTGTACGCCACGAAACAGATCAAGGCTGAACTCAAGGGTGGCGACCCAACGGCGCGAAAGCCGTTCAAGTACTTCGACAAAGGCAGCATGGCGACGGTCTCGCGGTTTTCCGCGGTGTGCCAGATCGGCAAGCTGGAGTTCGGCGGTTTCCTCGCGTGGCTGGCGTGGCTTGGCCTGCACCTCTACTACCTGGTGGGTGGGCGCAACCGGCTGATGGCCGTGATCTCGTGGTTCATCACGTTCCTCGGCAGAGGGCGCGGCCAGATGGCGATCACCGAGCGATGGGTGTTCGCGCGCAGGGCACTGGAACAGTCGCGGGAGCAGAGCGCCCAAAAATCCATTGGTTGAGCCGTGCGAAACTTGACCCATCATGAGCACTTCCCGCCCTGTCGTCTTTTCTGGTGTCCAGCCCACGTCTGATTCCCTGCACCTGGGCAATGCGTTAGGCGCGATCAAGCAGTGGGTCGGCATGCAGGACGACTACGACGCGTTTTTCTGCGTGGTCGACCTGCACGCGATCACGATTCCGCAGGACCCCGAGCAGTTGCGGCGACGCACACTGGTGACGGCCGCGCAGTATCTGGCGCTGGGCATCGACCCGTCGCGCAGCACCATCTTCGTGCAGAGCCACGTCCCCGCGCATGCCGAACTCGCTTGGGCGCTGGGCTGTTTCACGGGTTTCGGGCAGGCGTCGCGGATGACGCAGTTCAAGGACAAGTCGCAGAAGGAAGGCAGCGAAGCCACCACCGTCGGGCTGTTCACCTATCCGGTGCTGATGGCTGCGGACGTCTTGCTCTACGACACCGATCTGGTCCCAGTCGGCGAGGACCAGCGCCAGCATCTCGAGTTGGCCCGCGACGTCGCGCAGCGGTTCAACGCCCGCTTCCCCGACACCTTCGTGGTTCCGGATGTGATGATCCAGAAGGCCACCGCCAAGATCTACGACCTGCAGGATCCGACGTCGAAGATGAGCAAGTCAGCGGCGACCGAGGCCGGGCTGATCAGCCTGCTCGACGATCCGAAGGCCTCGGCGAAGAAGATCCGCTCGGCCGTCACCGACAGTGAGCGCGAGATCCGGTTCGATCAGGGCGCCAAGCCAGGGGTGTCCAACCTGCTCACGATCCAGGCAGCGGTCACCGGCGCCGACGTCGACAAGCTTGTCGAGGGCTACGCGGGCCGTGGCTATGGAGACCTCAAGACCGACACCGCCGATGCCGTCGTCGAGTTCGTCACCCCGATCAAAACGCGGGTCGACGAACTGCTCGCCGATCCAGCCGAACTCGAGGCGGTGCTCGCAACCGGCGCCGAGCGCGCCAGGGACGTGTCTGCGAAGACACTCAAGCGGGTATATGACCGGTTAGGGTTCTTAGCGCCACGCGCGTAACGCTTTCGGGAGGCTGGGATGACGGAACCGGCCGAGGAGAAACCGGGAATTCTGGATCGCCTGAGGGCACGGTACGGCTGGTTCGACCATGTGATGCGGGCGCAAGGGCGCTATCAGGACAGCAAGGGCGACTTCTACGCCGCGGGCATCACGTATTTCACGGTCTTCGCCTTGTTCCCAATGCTGATGGTCGCATTCGCGATCGGTGGCTTCGTTCTCGCCAGCCACCCCGAGCTGCTCGCCGAGATCGAGGACAAGATCAAGTCGACGGTATCCGGTGACGTCGCCCAGCAGCTGGTCAAGTTGATGGAATCGGCGATCGCGTCGCGCACCTCGGTCGGCATCATCGGCCTTGCCGCAGCCGCGTGGGCGGGCCTGGGCTGGATGGCGAATCTGCGGGAGGCGCTGACGCAAATGTGGGGCCTGATGCGGCATGAGCCGCCTGGCTTTGTGCGCACCAAGTTGTCGGATCTCATCGCGATCGTCGGGCTGTTCGTGGCGATCGTCGTGACCATCGCGCTTACCGCGCTCGGCAGCTCGGGTCTGATGAAACATGTGCTGGAATGGCTTGGGCTGCAGGATCTTCCGGGTGTCGGCGTGGCGCTGCGGTTGGCTTCGTTGTTGGTGTCGATACTGGTGTCGTGGCTGCTGTTCGTCTGGATCATCGCGCGGTTGCCACGCGAGTCGGTCAGCCTCCGCAGTGCCGCGAGGGCCGGGCTGATGGCGGCGGTGGCCTTCGAAGTCTTCAAACAGGTCGGCACGATCTACCTCCGCTCGGTGGTCAGCGGCCCGGCGGGCGCGACGTTCGGTCCGGTGCTGGGCCTGATGGTGTTCGCCTACATCACCGCGCGGTTGATCCTGTTCGCGACGGCTTGGGCAGCGACGTCGACCGAAAACCTCGCCGAGGAACCGGTCGAGCCCCCGGCGCCGGCGCAGATCACTGCGCGGGTGCAGATCCGCGAAGGACTCGGGGTGGGGGGTGCGTTAACTGCCGCCGCCGTGGGCGCCGTTGGCGCGCTGGGCTTTTCGCGGCTACGGAAGCACTAGTGCTGCGGACGCCGGTTCAGTGAGCGAGCGCCCAGGATGAGTCCGAACACGATGATCGACCCCACGATGCCAACGCCAACCCGAACCGGCATCGCGTTGATGTCGGGCAGCGGCGTGGAGGCGGCGGTCGTCGCGGGGTTGGGCGCGGCGTCCGGCTTGGCGGCGAGCAGCGACGGATCGGGTTCGATCAGCGTGCCCACCTTGGTGCCGGGCGCGGTCGCAAAGCCGTAATCCAGTAGGTGCGCCGCCTGCTCCCAAGGCGCGATCGGCTGGCGTGTGCCGTGCAGCAGCACGGCCATCAGCCGGCGGCCATCATGGTTGGCTGCCCCGACGAATGTCTGCCCTGCGTCGTCGGTGTAGCCGGTCTTGCCACCCATCGCGCCAGGATAGTTGTAGAGCAACTGGTTGTCGTTTTCCACCGGATAGCCGACGTCGCCGCGGCCGGGAAAGTCGAAGCTGCGGGTGGCGACGATATCGGCGAAAGTCGGGTTCTGCCAAGCGAATCGATAGAACAGTCCGAGGTCATATGCCGACGTGCTCATGCCCGGTCCGTCAAGGCCGGACGGCGTCGCCGCGCGGGTGTCGCGGCCGCCGAGCTTGCCGGCCAGGTCGTTGATCTTCTGTATCGCGGTGTCCATCCCGCCCAGCTGCATGGCCAGAGCGTGCGCGGCGTCGTTGCCCGAGTGCATCAGCAGACCGTGTAGCAGGTCGTTGATCGAATAGAAGCCGTTCTCGCCGACACCGACCTTGGTGCCCTCGGCGTTGGCGTCGTCCTGGGTGCCCGCCACGACCTTGTGGATCGGCAACTCTCGCAACGCCTCCGTCGCGATCAGCACCTTGATGATGCTGGCGGGCCGATGCCTGCCGTGCGGGTCGCGCGCGGCGATGACGTCGCCGGTGTCGAGGTCGGCGACCAGCCACGCCTCGGCGGAGATGTCCTCGGGCACCGGCGGCGTGCCGGGGGCGGTAATAATGCCGCACCCGGACAGCGCGTCGCCACCGAGCGGCTTGGCGGGCACGGGCAGCGGAGCCGGCGGATCCCCGGCCTCAGGCACCTCGGAGGAGTCGACGGCCGGCGGCGTCGACTCCCGGTACGGGCATGTCGGGGCTTCCGGCGGCGCAGCGTCGGGCTGCGCCGTTGCCATCGCCGGCGCTGCTACCAGGAAAAGCGCCGCTGCCAGGGCGGCGGCGCGTGGAAACACGACTCGAATGTTCGCCATCGTGACCGCAGATTAGGCGGTTGTGGCTTGGTTCTAGCGGAGGCGCGCTGTGACTCATGAGTTTGGAGTTACAAATGTGACTTCGGCGGGATCGGGCAGTGAGCGACTGCCGGAAAGCCGATGCTGCCCATCCAGAGCTTGCTGTGCGCCTCGACGAGCCCGGTCACCATGCCGAACGACGGGTGGGTGGTGCGCAATCCGGCGACCACCTTGCCCGTATCGGAATCGAAGGCGACCGCCCACACCTCGGGCTTGATCTGCGGCTGCAACCGGTCGGGCAGCTTCCACAGCAGCTTCCGCAGCGCGGGCCAGCGCGGGGCCAGCCATTCGGCGGCGGCGTTGACCGGTGAAACCATCGCCACCCAGATGCGGCCGTCGGCGCCGGTGGAGATGTTGTCGGGATGGCCGGGCAGATTGGCCACCAGTGGTGTGACGGTCCCCGCCTGCGGCCCGGTCAGCCAGTACTTCGATAGCCGGCGACCCATCGTCTCGGCGAAGACCAGCGCCGACCCGTCGGTCGTCGGCGTAACGCCGTTGGCGAAATACAGACCCGGCACGACGGTCAGCACCGTGCAGTCGGGGTCGCGACGGAACAGGCTGCCCCGCGGGCGCGCCTCAAGCACCGCGCCCTTGAAGTGCTCATACGTGAACGCGCTCGTCGACTCGGTGAAATAGATTGTGCCGTCCGGTGTTTCGGTCACATTCGAGCAGAACTGCAGGCGACGACCGTCGACCTCCTCGACCAGGTTCTCGAACTTGCCGCTCTCAGTGTCCATCGCCAGCAGGCCGCCGGGGCTGGTGCACACCAGCAGCCGTCCGTCGCGCGCGACGGCCAGCCCCAGTGGACGGCCCGGCGCGGTACCGACGACCGCGGGCCGACCGTCGGGCGCAATCCGCACGATGCGTCCGTCGTCGACGCCCGTCCAGATGTTGCCCTCGGCGTCGACGACCACATCCTCGGGCGCGTTGCCGGGCACCGGCACGATGGTCAGAGCGGCCGAGGGCATCTCCGGCAGCGCATCGACGGGTGGTGGCTGCCAGCGGACGGGATCGACTGGTGGCTTCGGGGCGGTGGTCACGCGCCCGACGCTACGCCCCCGGCACCGGTTCGAACCCGGGCCTAATGCCAGGCGTCACCGCGCTCTTGCAGATGCTTCCAAGCCTCGGTGAACACCCCGCGCAGGATCTGTTCGATCTGGTCGAACTCGGCCTGTCCGCTGATCAGTGGCGGCGCCAGCTGGACGACCGAGTCGCCGCGGTCGTCGGCTCGGCAGTAAAGACCGGCCTCGAACAGCTCGACGGAGAGGAAGCTGCGCAACAGCCATTCGCTGAGCTCGTCGTCGAGGACCTGCTTGGTTGCCTTGTCCTTCACCAGCTCGATGCCGTAGAAGTACCCCTCGCCGCGCACGTCTCCGACGATCGGCAGGTCGAGCAGCTTCTCCAGCGTGGCTCGGAAGGCAGGCGCATTCTGCCTGACCCGGTCGTTGAGGCCTTCGCGTTCGAAGATGTCGAGGTTGGCCAGCGCGACTGCGGCCGAGACGGGATGACCTCCGAAGGTGTATCCGTGCGTGAACGTCGTCTTGCCGTCACTGAACGGCTCGAACAGCCGGTCGCTCGCGATCATCGCTCCGATCGGCGAGTATCCGGACGTCATGCCCTTGGCGCACGTGATGATGTCCGGTACATAGCCGAAGTCGTTGCAGGCGAACATCGAACCGATTCGGCCAAACGCACAGATGACCTCGTCGGAGACCAGCAGGACGTCGTACTCGTCGCAGATCTCCCTGACCCGTTCGAAGTAGCCCGGCGGTGGCGGGAAGCATCCGCCTGCGTTCTGCACCGGCTCGAGAAACACCGCTGCCACCGAGTCAGGGCCCTCGAACTCGATTGCCTCGGCGATCCGATCGGCCGCCCACTGCCCGAACGCCTTCTCGTCCTTGTCGTATGGCGGCGCGGCCCGGTAGAAGTTCGTGTTGGGCACGCGGAACCCGCCGGGCGTGATCGGCTCGAACGGCGCCTTGAACGTCGGCAGGCCCGTGATCGCCAGCGCGCCGTGCGGCGTGCCGTGGTAGGCAATGGAGCGCGAAATCGCTTTGTACTTACCGGGTTTGCCGGTCAGCTTGAAGTACTGCTTGGCCAGCTTCCACGCCGATTCGACGGCCTCGCCGCCACCGGTGGTGAAGAACACCCGGTTCAGGTCGCCAGGTGCATAGTTGGCCAGCCGCTCAGCGAGTTCGATCGCCGGGGGCGTGGCGTAGGACCACAACGGGAAGAAGGAGAGTTTCTCGGCTTGTTTGGCCGCGGCCTCCGCGAGTTCTTCGCGACCATGGCCGACCTGAACGACGAAAAGTCCTGAGAGACCGTCGATATAGCTCTTTCCCTTGTCGTCCCAGATTGTTACGCCCTCGCCACGGGTGATGATCGGCGGCGTGATTCCTGCGCCGTGGCGCGCGAAGTGTCCCCACAGGTGGCGGTTGGCCTTTGCTCCCAGGTCGCTGGAAACTTCTTGTGCGATATCGGTAGTTGTCATCTTGTACCCCAATTGTATTGCTGTTTAACGAGTCTCAGGTAAACAAGTGTCTCGGTTGATATCACCCCAGGAAGTGCGCGAATTTGGGTATTAAGTAGGTCGAGAAGGTCGTCGTCGTCCTCGCAGACGACTTCGACGATGGCGTCGAACGAGCCCGCGGTCAGCACCACGTAGTCGACGGATTCGAGGGCGGCCAGCTTCTCGGCCACCCGGGTGGTGTCGCCGGTGCAGCGGATCCCGATCATCGCCTGGCGGGCGAAGCCCAGCTGCATCGGATCGGTCACGGCGACAATCTGCATGACGCCGGCGTCGACCATTCGCTGGACGCGTTGACGGACCGCGGCCTCCGACAACCCGACCGCTTTGCCGATGCCCGCATACGACCGGCGGCCATCCTGCTGCAACTTCTCGATGATCTGCTTCGACAACTCGTCAAGATGGAACGCCGCGCCAGGTCGGGACTGGTTGACGCGGAATGAGACGGCGCCCATTGGCTGCGGTGCGCCCGGGTTGGCCATGCCTGTGATTGTGCACGGAATCCGTCGTCACAAGCAACTACAGCGATGAAATCCCTCGTTTTGAGGGGCCTGCGCGGCGGGAATGCGTAGCCGCGCCGTGCGGCGTGGGCTAGCGTTGGGCCATGACTGCGCTTCAGGGTCGGGCGGTATCTACCAGTGTGGCAGGCAGCTGGATCAACGGCGCCCCGGTGGTGACCGGCGGCGACCTGCATCAGGTCATCAACCCGGCGACCGGCCAACCCGTTGCCGACTACGCGCTGGCCACACCTGCCGACGTCGACCGGGCGGTGGCGTCCGCGCGCGCGGCCTTGTCCGGCTGGGCGACGGCGACGCCTGCCGATCGGTCCGCGGTGCTGGCCAAGCTGGCGAAGCTGGCCGACGAGCACGCGGATGACCTGGTGGCCGAGGAGGTCAGACAGACCGGTAAGCCGGTGCGGCTGGCCGCCGAGTTCGACGTGCCGGGCAGTGTCGACAACATCGACTTCTTCGCGGGCGCGGCTCGCCATCTGGAGGGCAAGGCCACTGCGGAGTACTCGGGCGATCACACGTCGAGCATCCGGCGCGAGGCCGTCGGTGTGGTCGGCACCATCACGCCGTGGAACTACCCGCTGCAGATGGCGGTGTGGAAAGTGTTGCCCGCGTTGGCGGCCGGATGCAGCGTGGTGATCAAGCCATGTGAGCTGACTCCCCTGACGACGCTGACGCTGGCTCGGCTGGCCAGTGAGGCGGGGCTGCCCGACGGCGTGTTCAACGTGGTGACCGGGGCCGGTGCCGATGCCGGCACTGCACTGGCCGGGCATCGCGACGTCGACGTGGTGACGTTCACCGGGTCGACGGCGGTGGGCCGCAAGGTGATGGCGGCCGCGGCGACCCACGGTCATCGCGTGCAGCTGGAACTCGGCGGCAAGGCGCCGTTCGTGGTGTTCGACGACGCCGATCTGAACGCCGTGATCCAGGGCGCGGTCGCGGGCGCGTTGATCAACACCGGGCAGGACTGCACCGCAGCGACGCGGGCGATCGTGGCCCGTGAGCTCTACGACGATTTCGTCGCCGGCGTCGGTGAGGTGTTTTCGAAGGTTGTTGTCGGTGATCCTCATGACCCCGAGACCGATCTCGGCCCGTTGATCACGGCGGCGCACCGGGAGAAGGTGGCGGGCATGGTCGCCCGCGCGCCCGGCCAAGGTGGACGGATCGTTGCAGGTGGCGCCGCTCCGGATGTGCCCGGGTCGTTCTACCTGCCGACGCTGATCGCCGATGTCGACGAGCAGTCGGAGGTCTACCGCGACGAGATCTTCGGTCCGGTGCTGACGGTGCGGTCGTTCGTCGATGACGACGACGCGCTACGGCAGGCCAACGACACCGACTACGGTCTGGCCGCGTCGGCGTGGACCCGCGACGTTTACCGCGCGCAGCGCGCGTCGCGCGAGATCAAGGCCGGCTGTGTGTGGATCAACGATCACATCCCGATCATCAGCGAGATGCCGCACGGTGGTCTTGGCGCGTCGGGTTTCGGCAAGGACATGAGCGTCTATTCGCTCGAGGAGTACCTCACGATCAAGCACGTGATGAGCGATATCACCGGCGTTGCCGACAAGGGTTGGCACCGAACGATTTTCACCAAGCGATAGGCCGTTGCCTACTACCCGCGTGGTCGGTTCACCTAGCCTTTGCTGAATTCCTCACCGGTTTCGGGATCGAGCGCGGTTTCGCCTGGAGGCCGGTTGGACAGGTTCGGTGCGTTGACCGTCGGCGCGTCCCCCGAGTCTGGTAAACCGAAGTGTGGGCTTGCGGCGCCGACAGGTTCGAGCAGCAGATCGTGGCTGCGACGCGGCAGGGTGACGCCTTTGAAGAAGTTGGGCGACGCCACCCGCCACAGCGCCATCAGGATCAGGCCGAGGACCAACGCGCCGATGCCGACGACCGCGACCGCGCCGAAACCGAAGATCGTCACGTTATTGCCTTCGTCATCGGTCAACCAATCCGGCTTGGCGTATTGCAGGAGTCCGTAGATGAACACGACAAGCAGCACGATGCCGCCGAGCAGGGGAACGACGCCGCGCATGACAAAATCGCGAACGTTGCGTGTCAATGTCTTTCGGTAAAACCACATACAGGCGAATCCGGTCAGTCCGTAGTAGAACGCGATCATCAGCCCGACCGAGCCGATCAATGCCGTCAGCAGGTTCCTGCTGATCACCGTGAACAGCACGTAGAAGATCGCCGACACCACGCCCATCGCGACCGTCGATACCGATGGCGTGAGATAGCGGCGGTGGATCTTCGCGAAGGCGTCTGGCAGCGCCTTGTACACACCCATGGATAGGGTCGTGCGGGCCGTCGGCAGGATCGTGGTCTGCGTGGACGCCGACGCCGACGTCAGGATCGACGCCGACAGCAGCAGCAGTCCGACCTGACCGAGGAAGCTGTTGCCGAACAGGTCCGGGCCGATGGCGGCAAACACGTCCGCCGCGTTCTCCGAGTTTCCGAGACCGATGCCGTCGGTGCCGACGCCGGCGAAAGCGATTGCTGCGACAGTCACAAGCGCATACGTCGCCAGAAGCAGGAACGTCGAAATGACCGCGGCGCGGCCGGGCGTGCGACCGGGGTCGTCGGACTCTTCGTTGCAGGCCACCGCCGTGTCCCAGCCCCAGTAGATGAAGATCGTGGTGAGGACGGCGGGTGCGATGACGGTGCCGAAGTCCAAGCCGCCCGGCCAGAACCACGACAGGGACGGCAACAATGAGTAGGTCTCGGCACTGTGCGTGTACACCTTGAACAGCGCGACCACCGAAAGCACAACGAGTACCACGATTTCGATTGACAGCAGCGCGTACTGCAGTCGCGCGGAAACCTCGATGCCGCGGTAGCAGATGTAGGTCATCAGCGCGATCCAGATGACGCCCGCCACTGTCGACCAGAACGTACTGCTGGAAAGCTCGGCGACCGAATGCCAGCCGAGGTCCCCGACGAAGGTGAACGAATACGCGCCGGCGATCTGTGCCAGGTTGGCCATAACGATGACGTCGGCAGCGATGATGCCCCACCCGCCGAGCCAACCGACGATCGGTCCGAACGCCCGCGACGCCCACGTGAACGTCGTGCCGCAGTCGGGTTCGGCTTTGTTGAGTTCTTGGTAGGCGACCGCGATCAGGTACATCGGGATGAACGAGATCAGCACGATGGCTGGAGCTTTCACGCCGGACAGCAAGGCGCCGCCGCTGGCGACGATCAGACCGAGGGTGGCGGCGAGGCTGTAGGCCGGGGCCGTCGACGCCATGCCGACGACGATGCTCGACAGCAGACCCAGCGCCCCACCCTTGAGACCCTTACTCTCCACGTTGGTCGCTACGTGTTCGCCTTTACTCATGGCGAAACAGTACGATTTCAGTCGCACAGCTGGATAGGAACGACGGATTTCGTCGTCATTATGCTGGGTCACATGACCGCGAGCACGCGTGTCGACGAATTCGAGGAGCTACGGCCACACTTGCTTGCCGTCGCTTACCGGCTCACCGGCACCGTCGCGGATGCCGAAGACGTCGTGCAGGATGCATGGCTGCGGTGGGACGGCACCTCGGAGTCCATCAACGATCTACGCGCGTGGCTGACAACAGTGGTCAGCAGGCTCGGCCTGGACCGGCTGCGGTCAGCGGTCAAGCGCAGGGAAACCTATGTCGGCGAATGGCTGCCCGAACCGGTGGTGACCGGGTTGGACGGCAACGATCCACTTGCGGCAGTGGTGGCCGCCGACGACGCACGGTTCGCGGCAATGGTCGTGCTGGAACGGCTGACCCCGGATCAGCGGGTGGCTTTCGTGCTGCACGACGGTTTCGCGGTGCCGTTCGGTGAGATCGCCGCGATGCTCGGTGTCAGCGACGCATCGGCCCGGCAACTCGCCTCGCGGGCGCGGCGTGCCGTGGCGTCCGCGCCGCCGCCAGTGGCCGACGAGGCTCACAACGAGGTGGCCGGCTCCCTGATGGCGGCGTTGGCCGCCGGTGACATGGAAGCCGTTGTGCGCGTGCTACATCCGGATGTCACGTTCACCGGCGACGCCAACGGCAAGGCGCCGACCGCGGCGCGGACCATCGCCGGACCCGACAAGGTCGCGCGGTTCTTGTTCGGCTTGGCACGCAGGTATGGGCCGAACTGGTTAGCCGGCGGCCAGCTGGCGTTGATCAACGGCCAGGTCGGCACCTTCACCGAAGGCGCACCGGCCCGCGAGGGCTATCCGGAGCTGATGCCCCGGATCACCGCGATGACGGTGCGCGACGGAAAGGTGTGCGCCATATGGGATATCGCCAACCCGGACAAGTTCACCGCGTCGCCGCTTGCGGCTCGTCGGTAGCCCACGGCACACGACATGCGTCGCCAGAATTGAACCCCTGCTCGGTGATGCCCAGCGCGGAGTACATGCGGGCCCGCATGTTCTCGACACCGATCTGGTAGGTCAGCTCGATGACGCCGTCGTCACCGAAGCGCCGCTGTAGATCGGCGACTTGCTCGTCAGTGACGGTGTGTGGGTCGGTCGTCATCGCGTCGGCATAGGCGATCGCTGCACGCTCGTCGTCGGTGTAGCGCGGTGAGGTCGCGTAGTTGTCGATCTCCTTGAGCCGGTCGACGTCGAGGCCGTCGAGCCGCTGCAGCATGGACCCGAAGTCGACGCACCACGAGCAGCCGATGGTGCGGGCCGTCCAGAACACCGCCAGTTCGCGGACGTTCTTGGGGAGCTTCTTCGAACCGGAGTCCAGCAGCGTCTCGTGCACGGCGTTCGCGATCAGCAGCCGCGGGTGATGCGCTGCGACGGTGAACGGCTCAGGCACCTCGCCGAACCGGCGCCGGGCCACCCGATACATGACGCGGGTCAGCAGGCCGGCCTGTTTCGGGGGGACAGGGGCAATGCGGGTTTTCTGTGCTTTTTCCGTCATGCCCTTATGACGAGACAGCTCGTCGATGTGTGACAGCGCTGGTAACGGCGCCATAGCCGCCGGCCGATAAATCAGTGAGTGAGATCAAGTCCGTCCAGGCCGGGCTTGGCGGACGCTGGGAGTTGACCTCCTCTTCCTGTTGATGTCGGGGAGACGAGGAGCGGTAAATGAATATCAAGCAGCTGGTGGCGCAGGGCTCAATCGCCGGTGTGGTCGCTGTCGGCGGCATCGGGGTCGCCCCCGTCGCGGCCGCCGATCCCGACTGGGGCCCCAACGACCACAACGAGTGGGTGACCAACGACTGGCAGTGGAACAACTGGAACGGCGACGACTGGAACCAGTGGTGGCGCGTCAACAAATGGCGCAACGACGACCGGCCACCATGGGGCTGGGGGCCGCCGCCGGCTGTGCACTGGCACGGCTTCGTACCCCACGACTTCGACTACTGGGGCTACCGGGTGTTCCCGTTCTGGCACCCGGGCTTCCACGCGTGGGGGTTCTGGTTGTTCGGGATCTTCATCCCGATCATCATCGTGTGATTTCGGCGCGCTAGCGGACGCTGAGCGAGCGTAGGCGCGCCGAAATCGCTAACGCGCGAACATCAACGCGCGCTTGACCTCTTGGATGGCCTGCGTCACCTGGATGCCGCGCGGGCAGGACTCCGTGCAGTTGAACGTGGTCCGGCAGCGCCAGACGCCGTCGACCTCGTTCAGGATGTCCAGTCGCTCGGCGGCGCCCTCGTCGCGACTGTCGAAGATGAACCGGTGTGCGTTGACGATGGCGGCCGGCCCAAAGTAGCTGCCCTCGCTCCAGTACACGGGGCAGCTGGTGGTGCAGCACGCGCACAGGATGCACTTGGTGGTGTCGTCGTAGCGCATCCGGTCGGTCTGGCTCTGAATACGTTCGCGCGTAGGCGGATTGCCGCTGGTGATCAGGAACGGCTTGACCGCGCGGTAGGCGTCGAAGAACGGCTCCATGTTGACCACGAGGTCCTTCTCGACGGGCAGGCCGCGGATCGGCTCGATCGTGATGGTCAGCTGCTTGCCGGGCTTCTTCGGCAGCATGTCGCGCATCAGCACCTTGCACGCCAACCGGTTGACGCCGTTGATCCGCATCGCGTCGGACCCGCACACGCCGTGCGCGCAGGACCGCCGGAACGTCAGCGTGCCGTCCAGGTACCACTTCACGTAGTGCAGTAGGTTGAGCAGCCGGTCAGTGGGTAGGCACGGCACACGGAAGCTCTGCCAACCGGCGGTGTCGGGGTCCTCCGGATTGAAGCGGGCGATCTTCAGCGTGACCATCACCGCGCCCTCGGGGACCGGCGGGGCAGCGCCTTCCGTGGTGTCGACAGCTGGTGCACTCATCTCAGTACTTCCGTTCCATCGGCTCGTACCGCGTCATCACTACCGGCTTGTAGTCCAGCCGGATATCGGACAGCAGCTCGCTGCCCTCCTTGTAGGCCATGGTGTGGCGCATGTAGTTCGTGTCGTCACGGTTGGGGTAGTCCTCACGGGCGTGCCCGCCACGAGATTCCTTGCGGTTCAACGCGCCGACGACCGTTACCTCGGCGAGCTCCAGCAGGAAGCCCAGCTCGATCGCCTCGAGCAAATCGCTGTTGTAGCGTTTGCCCTTGTCGTGCACGGTGATTCGGGCGTAGCGTTCCTTGAGCGCGTGGATGTCCGTCAACGCCTGCTTCAAGGTCTCCTCGGTGCGGAACACCGCCGCGTTGTTGTCCATCGACTGCTGCAGCGCACCGCGGATGTCGGCGACGCGCTCGTTGCCGTGCTCGGACAAGATGTCACCAACCCAGCTGACGACCATGCCCGCCGGATCGGTCGGTAGGTCGACATGGTCATGGCCCAGTGCGTAATTCGACGCGGCGATACCGGCGCGACGGCCGAACACGTTGATATCCAGCAGCGAGTTGGTACCGAGCCGGTTGGCGCCGTGCACTGAGACGCAGGCGCACTCGCCGGCGGCGTACAAGCCGGGCAGCGGAGTTGTGTTGTCGCGCAACACCTGACCGCTCACTGTTGTCGGGATGCCGCCCATTACGTAGTGGCAGGTCGGGTAGACCGGCACCAGTTCCTTGACCGGGTCGACGCCAAGGTAGGTGCGGGCGAACTCGGTGATGTCGGGCAGTTTGGACTCGAGCACATCCTCGCCGAGATGGCGCACGTCGATGTACACGTAATCCTTGTGCGGGCCTGCGCCGCGGCCCTCAAGCACCTCGCGCACCATCGAGCGGGCGACGATGTCGCGGGGGGCCAGGTCCTTGATCGTGGGGGCGTAGCGCTCCATGAACCGCTCGCCCTCGCTGTTGAGCAGGATGCCGCCCTCACCGCGGACGGCCTCAGAGATCAGAATGCCAAGGCCCGCAAGGCCTGTCGGGTGGAACTGGTGAAACTCCATGTCCTCCAACGGAAGTCCCTTGCGGAACACGATGCCGAGGCCGTCGCCGGTCAGCGTGTGCGCGTTGGAGGTGGTCTTGTACATCCGGCCGGAGCCACCCGTGGCGAGCACGATCGCCTTGGCGTGGAAGACGTGAATGTCGCCGGTGGCAAGTTCATACGCGATCACGCCGGTCGCGACGGGGCCAGCGGCCGTCTCCGTCAGTGCCAGGTCGAGCGCATAGAACTCGTTGAAGAACTGGACGTCGTGTTTGACGCAGTTTTGGTACAGCGTCTGCAAGATCATGTGGCCGGTGCGGTCGGCGGCGTAACAGGCCCGCCGCACTGGCGCCTTGCCGTGGTCGCGGGTGTGCCCGCCGAACCGGCGCTGGTCGATGCGGCCCTCGGGGGTGCGATTGAACGGCATCCCCATCTTCTCGAGGTCGAGCACCGCGTCGATGGCTTCCTTGCACATGATCTCGACCGCGTCCTGGTCGGCGAGGTAGTCGCCGCCCTTGACCGTGTCGAAGGTGTGCCACTCCCAGTTGTCCTCTTCGACGTTGGCCAGCGCCGCGCACATGCCGCCCTGGGCTGCGCCGGTGTGGCTGCGGGTCGGATAGAGCTTGGTCAGCACCGCGGTGCGGACTCGCGGACCCGCCTCGACGGCCGCGCGCATACCCGCGCCGCCAGCGCCGACGATGACGACGTCGTAGCGATGTTCAATAAGCATTGATCAGCTCCCCGTCACGAGACGTTCGCGTCGAAGGTCACCAGCACGTAGGTGCCTAGCACCAGCGTGAACCCTGTGACCAGCAGCAACAGCGAATTCAGGTAGAACTTCGTGATGTTCTTGCGCGCGTAGTCACCGATGATGGTGCGCATGCCGTTGGCGCCGTGCACCATCGCCAGCCACAGCAGGGCCATGTCCCAGATCTGCCAGAACGGCGACGCCCAGCGCTCGGCCACATAGTTGAAGTCGATGCGGTAAACGCCGTTGTCCCAGATCAGCCCGATGAACAGGTGGCCGAGGGCGAGCACAACCAGGGCGACGCCGGAGAACCGCATGAACAGCCAGGCGTACTTCTCGAAGTACGGGATGCCCCTGGGGCGACGCGGCGCGCGGGGGTGGTCCAGGCTGGCCGGACGGTCGTGTTCTTTTTCCTGAACGGGGGCCAGTCGGCCCTCGCGGTGGTGGGGTGTCCACGGCGCTTCGGTCATAGGAATCGCTCCGCCATGTGCATTCCGATGACGCCGAGCGTCGGGATCATCACGGCCAGCCAGACGCCGGCGACGATCCACAACATCAGCCGCTGGTAGCGCGGGCCGTGCTGCCAGAAGTCGATCAGAATCACGCGGATCCCGTTGAGTGCGTGGTAAAGCACTGCCGCGACGAGGCCGACTTCCATCAGCCCGACGATCGGTGTCTTGTAGGTGTTGATGACTTCGTTGTAGGCCTCGGGGCTGACGCGCACGAGCGCCGTGTCGAGCACGTGGACGAGCAGGAAGAAGAAAATCGTCGCCCCCGTGATGCGGTGCAGCACCCAGGACCACATGCCGGGATCACCGCGATAGAGCGAACGTCTGCGCGACGGGTGAGGTAGCGGCGCCGGCACGGCCGGGCTTGCTGGTGTCGCAGTACTCATCTGGCCTCCAACGCCATCGGTGGACGCTTGGGCATCGGAGCCGCACCGGCGGCGACATCCGGCTCGGCTGAGAACCTGCCCAAACCTCGGGGCGACTCTAAACCCAGTTGTACTGCTAAACGAACTACCGTTTAGCCGTCGGCGCACGGAAAACGGCAAAACTTAGGGTTACCTATCTAGGTGGCCCGGCCGTGGAGCGGAGGCTTCGGAATGCATTCAGAATCCGAATGGTGGAATTGACGTGACATCCGAGATCGACTGGAAGATGTTGCGACACAAGGCAACTGAGGCGTCGGCGCACGCGTATGCGCCGTATTCGGGCTTCGCGGTCGGGGCGGCGGCGCTGGTCGACGATCACCGAATGGTGGCTGGCTGCAATGTGGAAAATGTCTCATATGGTCTAGGTCTCTGTGCCGAGTGTGCTGTGGTCTGTGCCCTGCATTCCTCCGGTGGCGGCAGGCTGATTGCGCTCTCGTGTGTGGACGCGGCGGGCGAGGTGTTGATGCCGTGCGGGCGATGCCGGCAGGTGCTTCTCGAGCACGGCGGACCCGATCTGCTGATCGACCATCCGCTCGGGCCGCGAGCGTTGAGCGTGCTGCTGCCCGACGCGTTCGGACCGCGGGATCTGACGCGCGGCAGTGAGCCCGCGCACGAAGAAACACCGTGACCGGCTTCACATTTGGTTCGTTTGAGCTAGCCAGCGCCGGGTAGTCCCGTTCCCGTCACGGAAATCGCTTGAGGAGGGCCATGACTAGTCGCGCGAAGCTGGTGGGACATCCGGTTCACCCGATGCTGATCCCGTTTCCGATTGGGCTGCTGACTACAGCCGTGGTATTCGACGTCATTTACCTGATCACCGACCGCGCCGGATTCACGGTGGCGGCCGCATATGCGATAGCCGGGGGCATCATCGGTGGCGCGCTAGCGGCACCCTTCGGCTGGATCGACTACTTCAAGATCCCCGCCGATACGCGTGCCAAGCGGATTGGCCTGCTGCATGGGCTGATCCACGCCGTTGTGCTCGTGTTGTTCGCGATCAGCTGGCTGCTGCGATGGAACGCCGGCGGATGGGAGCCCACACCATTGGCGCTGGCCTGCAGCTTCGTCGCTGTGGTGGTGGCCAGTGTCGCGGCGTGGCTCGGTGGTGAACGTGTCGACCGCCTCGGGATCGGCATCGACGAGGGCGCCAACCCCGACGCGCCGAGCTCCTTGAGCCACAAGAACGTCCCCGCCTAACAGCTCTCGCCTGCTGATCCGTCACCGGTAACGTAACCGCGGTGACCGCGTTCGCATTTGACGCGCCAACCGTTATTCGGACCAAACGCGATGGCGGCGTCTTGTCCGACGCCGCGATCGATTGGGTGATCGACGGGTATACCCACGGCCGCGTCGCCGACGAACAGATGTCGGCGTTGTTGATGGCCATCTTCCTGCGGGGAATGACCGGTGCCGAGATTGCCCGCTGGACGGCCGCGATGGTGGATTCCGGTGAGCGGTTGGACTTTACGGATCTGCGGCGCGACGGCAAGCCATTGGCATTGGTGGACAAGCACTCCACTGGCGGCGTCGGCGACAAGATCACCATTCCGCTTGTTCCCGTCGTAATGGCATGTGGGGGAGCGGTGCCACAGGCCGCGGGGCGCGGCCTCGGGCACACCGGCGGCACCCTCGACAAGCTGGAGTCCATTCCGGGTTTCACCGCTGAGATATCGAAAGCCCAAATCCGCCAACAACTTTGCGACCTCGGCGCGGCGATTTTCGCCGCGGGCGAGCTGGCACCCGCGGACCGGAAGATCTATGCGCTGCGCGATGTCACCGCGACCACCGAGTCGCTGCCGTTGATCGCCAGCTCCGTGATGAGCAAGAAGATCGCCGAGGGCACCCGGGCCCTGGTGCTCGACAGCAAGGTCGGCAGTGGGGCATTTCTGGGCACCGAAGCAGAGTCGCGCGAGTTGGCCCGAACGATGGTGGAGCTGGGCGTCGCCGAGGGGCTGGTGACCCGCGCACTGCTGACCGGCATGGAGACGCCGTTGGGCCGCACCGTCGGCAACGCGGTCGAGGTGGAGGAATCGCTGGAGGTGCTCGCGGGGGGAGGTCCGGCCGATGTCGTCGAGCTGACGCTGGCACTGGCCACCGAGATGCTCGACGCCGCGGGTCTTGACGCGATCGATCCCGCGCAGACCCTGAAGGACGGCTCGGCGATGGACCGGTTTCGCGCGCTTGTCGCCGCGCAGGGTGGCGACTTGTCCCGACCGCTGCCGATCGGTGCGTATTCCGAGACCATCTCGGCGCCGCGCGATGGCACGATGGGACTCATCGACGCGATGGCGGTGGGACTGACGGTGTGGCGGCTCGGCGCGGGCCGCTCCGCCCCGGGTGAGCAGGTGCAGTGCGGCGCCGGGCTGCGCATTCATCGCCGTCCCAGCGAGGCCGTCGCCGCAGGTGAAGCGTTGTTCACGCTCTACACCGACACCCCTGAACGGTTCGAGGCCGCGATGGCCGAACTGGACGGCGCGTGGAGCGTCGGCGATACGGCGCCTGCCGCCCGGCCGCTGATCATCGATCGGATCGTGGCGTGACCACCCCGCTGACACTGGAGTCGATCCGGCAGGCGCCCAAGGCTCTGCTGCACGACCACCTCGACGGTGGGCTGCGACCGGCCACGGTGCTGGAGCTTGCCGAGACCAACGGTTACGACGATTTGCCCGCGACCGGCGTCGACGAGCTCGCGGCGTTCTTCCGCACCGCCGCGCACAGCGGGTCGCTGGTGCGCTACCTCGAACCTTTCGCGCACACGGTGGGCGTGATGCAGACACCGGAGGCGCTCTACCGGGTGGCCTATGAATGCGTCGAGGATCTGGCGGCCGACAACGTGGTCTACGCCGAGATCAGGTTCGCGCCCGAATTGCACATCGATCGCGGGCTGTCGCTGGACGCGGTCGTCGACGCGGTGCTGGCGGGCTTCGCCGACGGCGAGAAGGCCGCCAGCGCGGAGGGCCGGGCCATCACCGTGCGCTGCCTCGTCACGGCGATGCGGCACGCCGCACGGTCCCGCGAGATCGCCGAGCTGGCCATCCGCTTCCGGGACAAGGGTGTCGTCGGATTCGACATCGCGGGCGCCGAGGCCGGCTACCCGCCGACACGGCACCTCGACGCGTTCGAATACATGCGAAGCAACAACGCGCGCTTCACGATTCACGCCGGCGAGGCGTTCGGGCTGCCGTCGATTCACGAGGCCATCGCGTTCTGCGGCGCCGATCGACTGGGCCACGGCGTCCGGATCGTCGACGACATCGTGGAAGGCCCAGACGGTACCGCGCAGCTCGGCAGGCTGGCATCCCTGTTGCGCGACAAGCGAGTTCCGTTTGAAATGTGCCCGACCTCCAATGTTCAGACCGGGGCCGTCGGCAGCATCGCCGAGCACCCCTTTGATCTGTTGGCTCGCTTGCGTTTTCGCGTGACCGTGAATACGGATAACCGGTTGATGAGCGACACCACGATGAGCCAGGAGATGCTGCGCCTCGTCGAGGCGTTCGGCTACGGCTGGACCGACCTGCAGCGGTTCACCATCAATGCGATGAAGTCGGCGTTCATCTCGTTCGACGAGCGACTGTCGATCATCGACGACGTGATAAAGCCGCGCTTCGCCGTCCTCGTCGGCTAACTTCGGCTAACCCCAACTACCGCGAGCGTGCGTGTCTGCGTGCAGACACGCACGCTCGCGGTGGGGTGGGTTACCCCAGTGCAGACCGCAGCGTCTCGGCGAATTCGATTGGCGCACCGATGAATCCACCGTGATCACCGGGGAACTCCGTCGGCGCGACACCGAGCAGTTCACACAGCGCCACCGACGTGCGGTAGGTGAGCAGCTGTCCGGAGTCGACGCCGATGCCGACCACCACACGCGTGGGGCCGCTCTTCAGCGCATCGATGTCGGGCTGGTATCGCGTCGTCGGGTACATATCGATCTCGAAAAACCGCGCGGCCTGCCGCGCCTCATCATCGGACGATTCGGCTGGGTCCGGTGGAGCGTCGCCTGCAGCCACGTCGAACCCGGCGTTACGCATGAAATGCATCCATGCGGCCCCGAACCCGTCGCGATGGAACGTGTCGACGATCGCCTCGGTGTTCGCGCGCTGCTCGGCGGCGTCGGGCAGCAGTTCGAGCAGTGGCGGCTCATGGGCGACGAGCGTGCGCACCCGCCCGGGATGCCGGGCCACCAGGGCCAGTCCCGTCACGGCCCCGCCGCTGGAGCCGAACAGGTCGGCCGATTCAGTGCCAAGGTCGTCGAGGATCGCGGCGACGTCATCGGCCCGCTGTTCGACGCCAGATGGCGCGTCGGCGTCATCGACCCTGCTGTTTGCGTAACCGCGCGGGTCGTAGGTGACGACCGTGTGGTCGGTGGCCAGCGCGTCGGCCAGCGGTGCGAACTCCGCCGATGCCATCGGCGAGCCGATGACGAGGAGCAGAGGGCCGGCACCGCGGATCTCGTAGTGCAGGCGGGCGCCGGCAACGGTGACGGAGCAGACGATGGGGGTCGTTGAGAGGGTCATGCTCATGCAGACCGACGCTGGGCCGCAAAATCATCGCGACGTACCGTGGCGCCGTGATCACTGGCGCTCATGTCATCATCTACAGCCAAGACGCCGACGCCGACCGGGCCTTCTTCCGTGACGTGCTGGAGTATCCGCACGTCGACGCCGGCGGCGGCTGGCTGATCTTCAAGCTGCCTCCCGGCGAAGCTGCCGTGCATCCCGCGGACACGCCGTCGCACGAGCTGTATCTGATGTGTGACGACGTCAACGCCACCGTCGACGAGCTCAAAGCCAAGGGCGTCAACTGCGGCCCCGTCAGCGATCAAGGGTGGGGCCTATTGACCAGCATCCGGCTGCCCGGCGGCGGCGCCCTCGGCCTCTACGAGCCGCGGCATCCGAAGGCGACCGAGCTGTAGAGCGCGGGGTTCTTACCTCACCTCGACGACGACCTTGCCTTTGGCGCGTCCCTTTTGGACGTAGTCCAGGGCGTCTTTGGTCGACTCGAACGTATAAACCTTGTCGACGATGGGACGTACGACGCCCTCATCGATGAGAGACGTGATGCGGCTCAGCTGATTGCCGTTCGCCTTCATGAACAGGAATGAGTAGGTCACGTTGAGGCGCTTTGCCTTTCGCCGCGCACCGAAGCTCAAGACACTCATGATGGGCTTCACGAACCAACGCGCGCCGATCTCTTCGGCAAACGCCGGGTCGGGCGGACCCGATATGGAGATCAGTTTTCCGCCCAGCTTCAGCACCCGTAACGACTTGTTGAGGGTCTTCGCGTCTTGACTGTGCAGCACCACGTCATAACCATGCAGCCGCGACTCGAAGTCCTCTGTCTTGTAGTCGATCAACACGTCTGCGCCGAGGCTTTTGAGCATGTCGAAATTGGCTGCGCTGGCTGTTGTCGCCACCGTCGCACCCAGGTGTTTGGCCAACTGAATCGCGAATGTGCCGACGCCGCCGGTGCCCGCCTGAATGAAGACCTTTTGTCCTGGCTTCAGGTTGGCTTTCTCGACCAATGCTTGCCACGCGGTCAGGCCCACCAACGGAATGGACGCCGCTTCGGCCATGGTGAGTTCTTTCGGCTTGATCGCCACGTCATCTTCGCTCATCGCGATGAACTCCGCGAAGGTGCCCATGCGATCCGTGTCCGGCCGCGCATAGACCTCGTCGCCTGGCTTGAAACGCCGAACTCGGGATCCGACCTCGACCACAACGCCGGCCACATCGTTGCCTAGGACGAGCGGAAAGCGGTACGGCAGAAAAGTTTTGAATTCTCCGGCCGAGATCTTCACGTCGACCAGATTGACGCCCGCGGCATGGATTTGGACCAGCAGGTCGTTGTCGCCGACCTTCGGCTGCGGCAAGTCGACGATTCGACCACCGTCCTTGCTCTTGTAGCGGTCGATGGCGAATGCCTTCATGCCACACGCTCGCGGATCGGCTTGTTCAGTAGGGCACGAACGACGAGAGTCATTTCGTCGGCCAGCACTTCGTCGACGCCGGACTCGATTCCGTCGAGGACCTGTCGGACCACGTCGGCGGGGTCGGACTTGGGACTATCCGCAAACGCGCCCATATCGGTGTCCACCAGTCCCACGTAGACGCCGACCACTTGCACGCCACGCGACCCGAGTTCAAGCCGCATCGAGTCAGTGGCGCTCCACAGCGCGGCCTTCGTCACTCCGTAGCTTGCGCCGATGGGTATCCACGCGAGTACCGACGCGACGTTGACGATTGCGCCGGACCTCTCGGCAATCCGGTCGGCGAAAGCCGATGCCAATGCCAGAGGACCGAGCAGGTTGGTCTCCATCTCCTCGCGCAGTTGGGAGGTGTCGCTGTGAAGGACCGAGGCGCCGCGGGCGATGCCGGCGTTGTTGATCAGAACGCTGACATCGGGCGCCGCCTGGGCTGCGTTAGCCACGGACGCCGCGTCGGTGACATCGAGTTGTAGCGGAACCACGCGCGGATCCGCGACGTCGATTGCCCGTGGATCACGCGCCGCGGCATAGACTTTCGTCACGCCACGGTCGAGGAGCTGCGCGACGTATTCGCGGCCCATGCCGCGGTTGGCTCCGGTGACCAACACTGTCTGACCTCTGAGTGTCGTCATGTGTTTCACGCCTCCAGGAATTCGAGCGCTTCTGGAACGAACCGCTCGTGGGCCTGGAAGATGCCGCCGTGTCCGGCGTCGGGATAGATCCGCAGCGTCGCATTGGGGAGCCGGTGAGCCAGGTCGTAGGAGTTGCTGGTCGGCACCATGCGGTCGTCGTCGCCGTTGGCCACCAGGACGGGCTGTTGAACGCGTGACAGGTCGGCCGGCTTCTGCAGGCCGAAAGCGTGAATGGCTTTGAGCTGAGTGCGGAATGCCCGAATCGAGGTCGCCTTGTCCCGGTCGGTGGTGCGTTCCTTAAGTCGCTTGATGAACGCTTTGGCCTCTGACTTGCCGTGCGCCGTTCTGGTGAAGAACAGCAGTTCCTTGGGATCCTTGAAGGTGGCGTAGGCGTGCAGGGTGTCGAGGTAGCTCAGCTTCGTCACGTTGACGATGCCTTCACCTCCGGCGGGCCCGGTGCCTGCGAGGATGACCTTGCGAACAAGTGCCGGCTCTTGGGCCGCGATCACCTGTGCGACCATGCCGCCCAGCGAGAAGCCCAGCAGGTCGACCCGGGCGAAGCCCAGCGCGCGAATGAAAGCCACCGCGTCGTGTGCCATCGCTTCGACGGTGTCGGGTGTTTTGCCCTCCGAGGCGCCCAGCCCGCGGTTGTCGAAGGTGATCACCCGGTGCTTGGCCGCGATGCCGTCGACGACTCGGGGGTCCCAGTTGTCGAGGTTTGCGGCCAGGTGATTGAGGAAGATCACCGGTACGCCGGTGTCGATGCCCAGTTCGCGGTAGACGAATTTGGTTCCGTCGACGGAAACCGATTTCGTCGGTGCGTTCTTGTACGACGTGCCACCCCAGCGGCTGCGTGCCTCGTTCAGATGACTCGTGGGGTCGTGCCGGGTGGATCGCTTGCCTGCCATGATCGCTTCCTTTGGTAAACCGTTTGGTGTACTTCCTGCAGTCGACCGTAACACGCGGTCCGCGCCCCTGTACACCAATCGGTATACTTGCAACTATGACGTCACTCACCCAGAGCGGTCGCGAGGGTAGCGGGGCGCGTGCGCGGATCATGACGGCGGCTTCAGTGCTGTTCTACTTCGAGGGCATCAACGCGACCGGTGTCGAACGGATCGCGAGTCGAGCGTCGGTGTCCAAACGGACGCTTTACCGGCATTTTCCGAGCAAGACAGCCTTGGTGGAGGAGTATCTGCAGCGCCTCCGGCAAGAGGCCGCTGAGTCGAAGCGTATGGCGACGCCTCGTGCGCGGTTGCTCGCCTTGTTCGAGCTGTCGGATGGCGACAACGGTCGGATGCGCGGCTGTCCGTTTCACAACGCGGCGGTCGAGGCGGCGGGAGCCATGCCAGAAATCGAGCACATCGTCCACTTGCACAAGCGGGATTACATCGACGGCCTCACCGAGTTGGCCCGGCAGGCCGGAGCGGCCGACCCGGAGATGCTGGGCAATCAGATGGCATTGCTCTACGAGGGCGCATCCGGATTGTCCACCTCTCTCAACGATCCAGCGCCGTGGGCGCGTGCCCGCGCGGCGGCCGAGGCCCTGATCGATCAGGCAGCAGGGCGCCCGGGCTGAGAGTCAGGCTATGGCGGGCGATTTCGACGTCGTTGCCGCTGCAAGGATCGTGTCGGTGACTGCGGTGGGAGTGCTTGCGAAGACGGCCTTTTGGGCGCGGCTGGCGATGTCCAACAGGTAGCGGCGCTTGGGCCGACGCGATGTCAGCGCGTGGTCGACCGCCTTGGTGACCCGTTTGGGATCGGCAGCGAGCTTCTGCATGCGCCCCAGCAGTTTCCGGCTGCCGGCAAGATGCGAGGCATAGAGTTCGCGGTGCTCGTCTGCCAATCGCTTGGTCATCCGGTCGTAGTCGTCGACAGCGTCGCCCCACATGTCGGTGCGGATCGGGCCGGGTTCGATGAGCGAGACGCGAATCTTCCACGGACGCAGCTCCATACGCAGTGCATCGCCCAGGGCCTCGATCGCGTATTTCGAGGCGTTGTAGGCGCCGGTACCGGGCGTGGTGATCAGCCCGCTGACCGAGGAGATGAATACCACCCGGCCGCGGGCAGCACGGATCCTCGGCAGCACCGCCTGCGTCACGGCGACCTGTGAGATGACGTTGACCTCGAGTTGTTGTGTCAGATCATCGAGGGATAACCCCTCGACCGGTCCGTTGAGGATGATGCCTGCGTTGTTGACGACACCGTCCAGCGCAGCGGGAAGGTGACCGGGAAGCGCTGCAATGGCGGACCTGTCGGTGATGTCAAGCGGGATCGCATGCACCTTGGGCAAGCGGTCGAGACTGTGCAGGGCGGCATCGGATCGAGCGGTGGCACAGACGTCCCAACCCTGTTCGCTCATGTACTCGGTGATCGCAAGACCGATGCCTCTGCCGGCGCCGGTAACCAGCACTGAAGGCATGTGTTCTCTTCTTTCTACGTCTGTGGGGGAGTGGAACTCGAGGCGAGGCTCTTCTGCCATGCCAGGAGACCTGCCACGCCAAACGTCTCCAGTGCTATTGCCGCGACTGTGATGGGGTGCGGCCGCCCGCGCTGTCGCCATGACCGCAGGCGGGCGAGACCGCCGACGAAAATGGTCGAGAGCGCGAACGTCACGACCGGCGACTGCTCGACACGGCCGAGCTGAGGCCACATGGCCGCCGCGACTGCAAACTTGAACACGTTGGCGTATCGCAGAGAGCTGTCCACGGTCGGCGCCACGTCCGGAGAACCGCCCGGAACCCCTTGCGGGCCACGGACGATCTCGCCGATCGCGCTCGCCATCGGTATGACAGCGAGCATGGCTAATGTTCGCTGCAATCCTCGCCGACTGCTGTCACTTTCCGCCATGGACACTCCTGGTATACCGAACGGTTTACTACGGGAGCCGACGCTACACGTCTTTGCGCGTGGTGTAAACCCATCGGTATCCTTTGACCATGACCACGCAACGCGGCGGCCGCGGCGCACGACAGCGCATCCTCGATACCGCCACCGATCTGTTCTACCGCGAGGGCATCAACGCCACCGGAGTCGAGCGGCTTGCCAGCGAGGCGTCGGTGTCCAAGCGGACTCTGTACCAACACTTTCCGAGTAAGACGGCAGTGGTCGAGGAGTATTTGCGCTGCATCCAGCAAGGTGTCGGTGACCCGATCCAACCGGGACCGGAGGCCGCGAACCAAACCCCTCGCGAGCGCATACTCGCCCTGTTCGCAACCCCCTCACCGGACGGGACCATGCGCGGCTGCCCGTTCCACAACGCCGCCGTCGAGGCCGCCGACGCGATGCCCAAAATTCAGGACATCGTCCAAGAACACAAGCGCAAATACATCAAGGGGCTGATCAAGCTGGCCCGACAGGCGGGCGCCAGCAACCCCACACTGCTGGGCAATCAACTCGGGCTGATTTACGAAGGCGCTGCTGCACTTTCGACGTCTCTCGACGACCCCACCCCTTGGACGCACGCGCGGAAGGTTGTGCAGACCCTGCTCGACCAAGCGGTGAGTTAACCACGTCTGCCGCGTGATTGAGCCGGACGGTGCTGGGAGATCAGCTCGTTGAGGTGTTTCGTCACCTGCTCGAGAGGCTTCGTCGAGCGCTCAGCGCGCGAGAGGATCACGGCCCCCTCGACCGCGGCGACGATCGTCGTCGACAACGATTGGGCGGCAGCGCGATTGATGCCGTCCTTCCGCAACCGGTCGGCCAACAACTGACCCCACTCGACGAATACGTCAGCGGCGGTGCAGGCGCCTTCGGGTGATTCGTCGCGACTGCTCGCCGCGGCCACGATCGGGCAGCCCCCTTCGAAATCGCTGCGCACCAACACGTCGCTCCACATGTCGGCGAAGGCCCCGATCGGATCCGGGTCGTCCATGTAGCCGCGCAACGTCGCTGTCATCTCGTCTCCGGCCACACGCGTGGCCGCGGCAACGAGTTCGGCCTTGCCGCCGGGGAAGTTGAGATAGATCGAGCGACGTGTCACGCCGCTGGTCGCCAGGATTTCGGCGATGCCGGTGCCCGCCACACCGTGTCGTTGCATCAGCGTGGCCGTGGCTGCCGTGAGTCGATCGCGTACCCGCATGGTTGCAATATACCAGTCGGTCTACTAATGTCCTCCGTACGCAGTAGACCGAACGGTATACCGCCTTCTTTGCCTAGGAAAGAGACGACTGTGTCCTCCGCAGCCCCACACGATTTCGCCTTCCTGTCCGCTACCGAACAGCTCGCTGCACTGAACGCGAAGGATCTCTCCAGCGCCGAGCTGGTCGACCTGTATCTGGCCCGCATCACCAAGCACAACGCACCGCTCAACGCGGTCGTCACCGTTGACGCGGACGGCGCCCGTCGGGCAGCCAAGCAAGCTGACGCAGCTCGCTCAAACGGCCAGAGCCTGGGACCGTTGCACGGTCTGCCGATCACCGTCAAGGACAGCTATGAGACGGTCGGCATGCGGACCGTCTGCGGTCGCCCCGACCTGGCCGACTACGTGCCGACGCAGGACGCCGAGGCCGTTGCACGGCTTCGTCGCGCCGGCGCAATCATTCTCGGCAAGACCAACATGCCCACCGGCAATGCCGACGTGCAGGCCAGCAACCCCGTGTTCGGCAAGACGAACAATCCATGGGATCGTTCGCGCACCTCCGGTGGCTCGGCAGGTGGCGGCGCCGCTGCTGCCGCGGCCGGGCTCACCAGCTTCGACTTCGGATCCGAAATCGGTGGCTCCACCCGGATTCCCGCGCACTTCTGCGGTCTCTACGGTCACAAATCAACGTGGCAGTCCGTTCCGCTGGTCGGTCACATCCCCGGCGGACCTGGCGACCCCGGGCGTTGGGGAGAAGCCGACATGGCCTGTGCCGGTGTGCAGGTGCGTGGCGCCCGCGACATCATTCCCGCACTGGAGGCCACCGTCGGCCCGCTGAACCCCGACGGTGGTTTCTCCTACACCCTCGCCGCGCCGCGGGCCACCGCGCTCAAGGACTTCCGGGTCGCGGTATGGGCCGACGATCCCGCCTGTCCCATCGACAACGACACCCACCGAGCCGTCGGTAAGGCGGTCGCAGCGCTGCGAGACTCCGGTGCGCGGGTCGTCGAGCAACCCGCAAGCATCCCGGTGGATCTGACTACCTCACACGACCTCTTCCTGAGCTTGGTCATGGCCGCGTTCTCGATCGACAGGTCCACGATGAGCCCGCGCTTCGCCGGTGCCCTTGCCCTGCGCTCGCTGATGAGCCCGCGCGGCGACGCCGCCGCCGCGCTGCGCGGGACGATCCAAAGCCACCGCGCGTGGTTGTTCCGCGACGCTGCCCGGCGGGAGATCGCGCACCGCTGGGCGGGATTCTTCAAGCAATTCGACGTGCTGCTGCTGCCGGTGACACCCACTGCCGCGCCAGGTCACCACAACAAGGACCATGACCGCTTCGGCCGCACGATCGACGTCGACGGCATCACCCGCTCATATTGGGATCAGACCAAATGGAGCGCCGTGGCCAACATCGCCGGTACGCCGGCGACCACGATGCCCATCACCACCAACGCGGCCGGTCTGCCCGTCGGCCTCCAGGCGATGGGTCCTGCCGGGGGAGACCGCACCACCGTCGAGTTCGCCGCTCTGCTCACCGAAGTGCTTGGCGGCTATCGTATTCCGCCGCAACAGCGGGCGTCCGTCATGAGCATCGCGTGATGTTGCCTCTGATGCGTCGAAACCTCACGGGCCGCAAGGTAGTAGTCACCGGGGCCGCGCGCGGCATCGGGGAGAAGGTGGCACGTATCGCCGCGGGCCGCGGCGCTCGCGTAGCGCTGATTGGGCTCGAACCCGATCGGTTACGTGCGCTGGCCGAGGACCTGGGCCCCGGCGCGTCGTGGCGGGAGGCCGACGTGCGCGACGGCGCCGCGTTGCGGTCTGCGATCGACGCTTGCGCAAAGGCGATGGGTGGCATCGACTTCGTCGTCGCCAATGCCGGGGTCGCTGCATACGGAACAGTGCGGCAGGCCGACGAGGCGTCGTTCGAACGCGTGCTGGACATCAACCTGAACGGTGTGTTCCGCACCCTCAAATACGCGACACCGCACTTAGAGCGCAGTCGAGGGCACGCGACGGTCGTGGCGTCGGCAATATCCTTCACACCGCTTGCCGGCCTTGCGTCATACGCGGCGAGCAAGGCCGGGGTCGAAATGCTCGCTCTGGCCTACCGCCAAGAGGTGACCCACCTCGGTATCACCGTCGGATTGGTCCATCCGTCGTGGATCGACACGGACCTCGTGCGCGGTGCTGAAGCGGATCTTCCTTCGTTCCAACAACTTCGGGAACGGTTGCCCTATCCGGGCAATGTCACGACCAGTGTCGACCGGGCAGCCACCGCGATCGTCAACGGACTCGTGCGCCGGCGTAGCCGTGTGTACGTGCCGCGCGCTGTCGTGCTGGCCAACTGGGCGAAGGCAGCGCTGAATTCACCCGCCGCCTGGCCGTGGATGGGGCGCTTTGCCGCGCAGGTGACGCCGACTCTCGAGCGTGAGGTTGCGGCATTGGGCAGACATGACCAACTCCTGCCCGGCTTCGAGCGCCGCACCTACGATTTGGCCGCGGGTTCCGATTCTCCGGCCCCCGCGATCGAGTCGTAGATGCGCGCGGCCTTTTTGTGTGAGGCCTCGGCACGCTCACGCGTATCGCCAAGTCCAACAGACAGATTCACGCCAAGCGACAGGAGCACCTGCCGTACGGGATCGTCAAACCCGGTGAAGGTCTCCGCCAGTTCGAGAGTGATGAAGCCGTGCACGAAACTCCACAGCTGAGCCGCGACGCCCTCATGGTCTTGTTTTCTGACTCGGCCCGAGGTGACAAGACGTCGGCACGCTTCTGCGACGTGTGCGTAGGCGGCGCGAAAGGCAGGCGAGCGGCCACTCAGGCGCGCGTCGGGCTCCGTCAGCGGTCGGTACGTCGCACGGCTCGACAGGCCGAACATCAGGTCATAGAGATGGGGGTTCTGGCGGGCCACACGCCGACACGTCAAACCCTGCAGGGCCAGATCGGCGATCGGGTCATCGGAGGCCGGCAGCTCCGAGAAAGCCCTGTCGAGTTCGTTGAAGCCGTGGTCGATCACGGCGCGCGTGAGCTCGGGGATCCCGCCGAAGTGGTGGTAAACCACCATCGTCGAGAGTCCGGTGGCCGCCGCCACCGTTCTCGCCTTGATAGCGGACGGGCCCTGCTCGGCGAGCAGGCGAACCGTCGCTTGAATGAGCCGCTCCGGTACAGCGTCTGTTGTCGAGATCGCAGGCATCTCTCGCGCATCCATTGTCAAATGAACATAACTTCGTTATTTTATCGCATAACGAAGTTATAATTGGAGGGTCGCAATGAACAATCGCTTAGAGGTCGAGGATCGCGGAGCCGTCCTGGTCGTGCGGGTCGACGGTGGGCCGCACAGCCTGTTCGGGGTCGACATCGCGAACCAGCTTGATGCGTTGGTGGATCGCGTCGATGGCGATCCGAGCGTTCATGCCGTCGTATTCACCGGGGCGTGCGCCGGGCGCTTCGTCAGCCATGCCGACGTACGGTGGCTACAGGCCGAAGGTGCTGCCGTCCCGGAGTTGGGCCGACGCGGCGCATCGGCCGCCCTGCGGCTGGCTCGGGGCGTAGACCGTGCCCGCATCCCTGAGCCACTCCTGCAAAGAACACCGTTGCGCGGGGTCGCCCAACTCGACCGCCTCCACGCGACTTTCATGCGCATGAACGCGAGCGGGGTCATATTCGTTGCCGCCCTGAACGGTTCGGCTCTGGGTCTGGGCGCGGAGTTCGCGTGGGCATGCGACTTGCGTGTCATGGCCGACGGTGACTTCTTCATCGGCCAGCCAGAAGTCCTGCTGGGGATCATGCCGGGGGGAGGCGGCAGCCAGAGACTGACCCGACTTATCGGCACCCACAAGTCGTTGGTTGCGATCCTCGAGGGCAAGCCGTTCACGCCGGCGCAGGCGCTGGCCAACGGCGCTGTCGACGAGGTCGTGCCGACGGACGAAGTCGTCACGCGAGCGGTGGAACTAGCCGAATACTTCGGCCGTCGGACCAAGGGATCGGTCGAGGCCATCAAGAGGTCGGTGTACTTCGGCGGTTCGATGTCGCTGACGGAAGGTCTGCACATGGAGCGCACTGAGTTCCTCGGCACCGATCAGTCCAAGGACGGCCAGGAATTGATGCTTCAGTACCTCGCGGATACGGCGTCCACCGGCGAGCTACCTCTGTACAGCCCGGACACGTACGCGCGGGCGCTCGCATCGGGCCGGGTGCCCGGCGTTGGCTCGACCAACGGGGCAGTGAGCCGATAGTGGCCACCTTCACGCGACACGACGTCTCGTTTCGTTCCGGCGAAGACACCTGTGCGGCTTGGCTTTACCTGCCGAGCGGCGTCGCCTCCCCGCCCGTGGTCATCCTCGGACACGGCCTCGGTGCCACGCGCGAGATGCGTCTGGACGCCTTCGCCGAACGTTTCGCCACCGCCGGCATCGCCGCGTTGGCCTTCACCTATCGGCACTTCGGCGACAGCGGCGGCCAACCGCGTCAGCTCCTTTCAATCAAGCGGCAGCTCGCCGACTGGGACGCCGCCATCGCTTGGGCAAAGGGTCGTCGCGATATAGGCAACACGCGAATCGCAGTGTGGGGTAGCAGCTTTGGCGGTGGCCACGCTATCACGGTCGCGTCGCGCCACCCAGAACTACGGGCAGCAGTTTCACAGTGTCCATTCACCGACGGTTTTGCCTCAGCGCTGGCGCTCGGACCGGGTGCCTCACTGAAGGCGTTGCCGTTGGTCGCGAGGGACCTTGCCGCCAAGGTCCGCGGCCGCGCCCCGGTCACGATCCCACTCGCAGGCGCCCCAGGTTCAGTGGCCCTGATGAACGCCCCGGACGCTCTGCCCGGCTATCAGGCGCTGCTGCCGCCCCGCATGACGTTCCGCAACGAGGCGGCGGCACGCGTCGCTCCGACCATCATGGCGTACCGGCCCGGTCGGGCGGCCCAGAAGATCAATTGTCCAATCCTCTTCTGTGTCAGCAACACCGACAGCGTCACGCCGCCGGCGCAAACATTGCGCTACGCGCGCACCGCGCCGCGAGGTGAGATCAAGCGATACGACGCCGGCCACTTCGAGTTCTACCTCGGCGAGGCCTTTGAAACGCTGGTACGTGACCAAGTGGACTTCCTCACCCGCCACCTCCACCCGATGATGTGAGTACTTCGTAATGAATTTCGCATCGCTACCCGATCGCCGCGCCGGTGCCGACCCGAATCGTCTCGCGATCGCGGACCCGCGACAGTCCCTTACGAACACGGCGTTCCTGCACCGCGTCCTGGCCGCGTCAGCTCACATCAACAGCCTCGGCATCGGTCCCGATGACGTGGTGGCCCTGAAGCTCAAGAACCGGGTCGAGTTCGTCGTGCTGTTGTTCGCGGCATGGCGGCGGGGCGCCACTGTCACACCGGTCGATCCGAGCCTGACCGACGCCGAGGTCGTTCGGCAACTGCACGGCTCCGGTGCGCGCCTGTTGGTGGTGGAGGACGGCGCCACCTCACCGGCGGGTGTCACCACGCTTGCCGTCGGCGATCTGCGTACCGAACCGGACGGCGTGGATCAGCCTGCCTATCTCGCATCCTCTGGGCTGGCGTTGCTCATCTACACCAGCGGCACAACCGGGGTCCCGAAGGGAGTGATGCTCGATCACGCCAGCATCGATGCGATGGCCGATATGGGGCGCCGGGCCTTGCAGATCGGCCAGACAGACCGGTGTCTGTTGATCCTGCCGCTGTTTCACGTTAACGGCATCGTGGTCAGCGTCCTGATGCCGCTGCTCGCAGGCGGCAGGGTCGTCATCGCCGACAAGTTCGATCCCCAAACATTCTTCGACATAGTCGAATACGACCGGCCCACGTTCTTCAGCGCGGTGCCGACGATCTTCACCATGCTCGCCGCGTTGCCTGCCGACGTCGTACCCGACATGTCGTCGGTGCGCTTCGCGGTCTGTGGCGCAGCACCTGCACCGCCGGACCTGCTGACGCGATTCGAGGCTCGGTACGGATTCCCGTTGATCGAAGGGTACGGGTTGTCAGAAGGCATCTGTGCTTCCACCATCAACCCCGTCGCCGGACAGCGGCGAGCCGGCACCGTGGGAATTGCCTTTCCTGGCCAGCAGATTCGGATCGTCGACGAGAGCGGGACCGAGACGGCCACGGGTGTCGACGGCGAGGTCGTCATCGCAGGCCCCACCGTTATGCGCGGCTATTTAGGCAGGCCTGATGAAACTGCGCGCGTCATCATCGACGGCTGGCTGCACACCGGCGACATCGGTCATCTGGACGCCGACGGCTACCTGACGCTGGTCGGGCGATCCAAAGACATGATCATCCGCGGCGGGGAGAACATCTATCCCAAGGAAATCGAGGACGTGCTCGCGGGTGATCCGACGGTGCTCGAGGCCGCCGTGATCGGGGTGCCTGACGACAAGTGGGGCGAGGTCGTCGCCGCCTACGTCCAGCCACGGCCCGGCCTGACCGTCGATCCGGAAGCGCTGCAAGAACTGTGCGCGCGCAACCTGGCCGGCTACAAGCGCCCGACGTCTATCACCGTCGTCCACGGCATTCCCAAGAATGCGGTTGGCAAGACCGACAAGGCGCCGCTGCGGGCCGCCCATCTGAAAGGAACTCTCCTATGACGTCGTTACACGAGCCGCTGACACTGCCGTGCGGCCAGGTGATGCCCAATCGAATCATGAAGGCCGCGTTGAGCGAAGCGCTTGCCGACAAGCAGAACGCACCCGACGAGCGCCTCGAACGGCTCTACACGTCCTGGAGTGAGGGCGGATACGGTCTGATCATCACGGGCAACGTGATGGTCGACCGCACGCAGCTCGGTGAGCCGGGCAATGTCGTGATCGAGGACGAGCGTAACCTCGATGCGCTGTCCCGATGGGCGAAGTCCACCCAAGACGCCGGCGTTCCGATCTGGGTGCAGCTCAATCACCCTGGGCGACAGTCGAACCCGCTCGCGCTTGGACACACACCGGTGGCACCCAGCCCCGTACCGCTGAGCCTTCCTGGTGCGGCCACGCCGCGCGAGCTGACCCACGCTGAGATCGAAGACATCATCGAGCGCTTCGCCACGGCGGCAAAAGTATGCGAGACGGCCGGCTTCGACGGTGTGCAGATACATGGTGCCCATGGCTACCTGGTCGCGCAGTTCCTCTCGCCGCTGTCGAACCAGCGCAACGACGAATGGGGTGGAGACCTCGACCGTCGGATGCGCTTCGTGCTGGAAGTCGTGCGCCGCATCCGCGCAGGCGTGTCGCCGAGCTTTGCCGTTGGCATCAAACTCAACTCGGCCGACTTCCAGCGCGGCGGGTTCACCGAAGACGAATCCCGCTCCGTGCTCGCGGCATTGGCGCAAGAAGGTATCGACCTGATCGAGGTCAGCGGCGGAAGCTATGAACAGCCCGCGATGATGGGCAAGGCCGCCGACAGCACCAGGGCGCGCGAAGCCTACTTCCTGGAGTACGCCCGTACGGTGCGCAGCCTTGTGGGCGACATCCCGCTGGCGGTCACTGGCGGTTTCCGTTCCCGCGCAGGCATGGCCGACGCCGTCAGCGCAGGTGATTGCGATGTCGTCGGTCTTGGCCGGCCCGCTGCCACCACCACCGACGCCGCCGAGGTGATCTTGGCCGGACGCGCGGAGACATTGACCTCGCACCGGGTGCGTTTCGGGTTGCGCCGGGTGCTGGGCAAGTTTCTCGACCTCAAGTCACTGGACGGAATTCTCGAACTTTCCTGGCACACAGACCAACTCCACCGGGTGGGTGCCGGTCTGGCACCCGATCTGAATCGGAGCCGTACCGCCACCACACTTGCTATGGTGCGGCGCAACGGCCGCGCGTCGTTCGGGCGCAAGCGCGGTCTGTGACATGAGATTTTCACTCTCCGACAAGGTCGTGCTGATCACGGGAGCCGGTCGCGGCCTTGGTGCGGCCACCGCCGCGGCACTGGCTCAGCGCGGCGCGCAGGTGGTGATCGCGGACATCGACCTGGCCGCGGCACAGGCTGTTGCCGAGTCTCTCCCGGGCCAGGTTAGAGCGCTGCAATGCGATGTCACGCAACTTGATTCGGTCCAAGACGTGGCCCACCGGACGCTCGAGCATTACGGACGCATCGATGTCGTGATCGCCAATGCGGGCGTGCTCGGTCGCGGTGGCACGATGCGCACGCTTACGCCCGGCCAGGTGTGCGGCGTCATGTCCGTCAATGTGGACGGCGTCGTCAACATGGTGTCGGCCACGCTGAATCCGGTGATCGACAGCCGCGGGCAGATCGTCTTGGTGAGTTCGGTGTTCGCCTACATCAACGGGGCCGGCGCCATCCCGTACGCGATGAGCAAGGCGGCAGTCGAGCAACTGGGCCGTGGCCTCGGCGTCGAGCTGGCAAGGCACGGAGCGTCGGCCATGACGGCGTACTTCTCCCTCATCGAGACCGACATGATCCGTCACGGGCTGGACGCAGATCCGCATCTGACGGCGCTGCTCGCAGCGATGCCAAAGTTCGTCCTCAAGCGAATTCAGCCGCAGACCGCAGCCGAGGCGATCGCCGATGGTCTGGAGCGCAGGCGAACCTCCATCACCGTCCCCGGCCGCTGGCGACCGGTCGCGGCGCTTCGTGGCGTGGCTGGACCGATCGTCGACGCAAGACTGGCAAGCGACAGCGGCGTGCGGCAAGCCCTGGCGCAACTCGAGAACCGGTAGCGCTACTCCTGGCGCAGCCGCGACTCGACGAACGCCTCCAGCGCCTCCCACTGCTCGACGGCCTTGGCGTACGGCGGGCTCGGACGCTTCACGGTGTCCGGGTCGAGCACATGAGCGACCACCCGGCCCAGCGGCTGGTCGACGTCCAGGATCTCGTCGACGGTGGTGTCCTCCGAGTATTCCCCTACGTCCCTGAGGAATTCGACGGCAAGCTCCAGCTGGTCGCGGTCGATAGCGTCAGGCCCGTCGGCGAGGTCATCGGCAATTCCGGTGAGCACGTAGACGTTGTCGTCGTGGACATTGACCCGTAGCGAGCCGTCGGTGGCGGCGGTGCGGATGTCGTCGTAGGTGGCCAGGTCGGACAGGTCGTGGTCGTGCTCGTCGGCGAGGTAGCGCGCCAGGGCTCCACCTGAGCTGAAGACGCTGACACGTCCGTTGCGGCCCAAGAAGATCGGGGCGTCATCGAGGTAGCACCGCAAGGTGTAGTAGGTGCCCGCGCTGGTCATCACCCGCACCGGATCGATGCCGACCTTGAGCCAGAAGTCGTCGTCGCTGCCGAGCACCAGGCCTTCGGCTTGATCGGCGAGATCGTCGGTCTCCGCGACGTCGGCCTCGGCCTCGGTCTTGTCGGCGTCATTGTCCTCGGCGTCGGTGGCCTCCTCGTCGACCTCGACTTCCTCGGGTTCGGGGGCCGGATCGGCCAGTTCGGCTTCGGCCTTCTCCGACGCGGCCTTGTCGACGTCGGGGATGGTGACGATCTCGTCGATCGCGTCCACCACGTTGTCCCAGCCGCGACCGATCACCGCCTCGATCTCTGCCCAGCGCTTGCGGCCGGCCCGCCCTGCGAACGCCTCGACGCCGCCGCCGACCGTGCCGAGCACAGGATTGCCGTTGAAGAATTTGGTGACCGCGGGCATCTCGCAGACCGAGCCGATGGACGACGCGATCGCCAGCGTGCGATGAAGTTCCTTGATGGTCTCCTCGCTGGGCTTCTCGGCGACGAGCTCTTCAAGACTGACGAGGTCGTACTGGCGATCCTCGGCGGGATCGAAGCTGTGCGCGTTCGCCTCGGTCAGCTTCTGCCACGCCGGATGGTCGGCGAGGTCGTTGTCGGTGTTGGTCCTGACGAACGCAACCAGATCGGCGACCGATTCGAAGGCATACAGATCCTCGTCCTTGCCGAGCAGCGCCTCCCATTCGTCGCCCTCATCGCGCCAGCGTGGAGCCCACAATGTGTACAGGTCGCCCTTGGTCAGCGCGAGCCGGATCGGCACGATGTCAGCAGCCATGGCGCACAGCCTAACGACGGCACCTGGCGCCCCTCGACGGTCACCACCTCAAACCGCGTCAAGAATCCTCCAAGGCCCTCGTCCGATCGTCGTCGCATGACAGAGAACCTGCACACTCCGCAGCGCATCATGCGCCGTCAGTTGTGGCTCGTTGGCCTGGCCGCGCTGGCTTTGGCCGGGTGCTGGTCGTCGGCCGGCTCGACCCATGCCTCGTCCGCCGGCCCGGCACCGACAGTGACCGTGACCGCGACGCCCGCGCCTGTGCCTGCAGCTGCCCCTGCGCCTGCGCCTGCACCGGTGACCGTGACGGTTGCCCCGCCCCCAGAATCAGCGCCGACGACGGTGGTGGTGCAATCCGCGCCCAATGGTCCTGCGTCGTTCCGATCGCCGTCGGGAAACATCAACTGCAGCCTGTCCACCCCCGGAGGCAACATTGCTGCCCGCTGTGAGGTGGTTGAACACACCTGGGCGGCCCCACTACGCGAGCCGGCATGCCATCTGAACTGGGGCGACCGGTTCGAGCTCACGCAGGGCAACAACGCCGCATTCGACTGCTACGGACAGGAGTTCCCGGCCGTTCAGGAGACCCTCGCATACGGCCAGGCGCGATCGTTCGGTTCGATCACGTGTGAAAGCGAGTACACGGGAATGACGTGCACCGACAGCAACACCGGTCACTACTTCCGCGTGTCGCGCGACAGCTACGAACTCGGCTAGTCACGCCGTAGGTCGCCAGAACCCCTGAAAACCCTGACCTGCGTTGGTCGTTCGAATAGGCGACAGTTTGACGGGATCACCCGCCTCGACCGGGTGTCAATAACCGTTCCAATGAACTTGACACCCGCGAAGGCGGCAGGAGAACAACGTTCCCGCCTACTCGCGACCATCGGGGTGATCACCGGAACGCTTTGGCGAAGCGAGGAAATCCCGTTGCTGTGACACATGAACCTCGACTGAACCAACCGGATGCGCAAGCGCGTCAGGTGGTCAGACGTTCCACCAGCTCACGCGTCCGTTAAAGAAGAGCGACTTCTCGGTCCTCCTCGCGCAGGAAGCCTCCGGGTAGCCCTCTCGCACCATCAGCGTCTCGCCCATTCGCTGCTGCCGCCGCGTCGAGGATGCGCTTGACGGCGGTGTGGTGAACGCCGACGTCCTTCGCGATGCGGTTGGGCGCAACACCCTTGCTCTCAGCCTCCAGGATGACTCGCACTGTGGCGACTGGCTGCCGCGTAGTCTTCGACTCCACCAGCGCGACTGCCAGCTCGTCGAGTCCCGCGACGTCGCGGTGCAATGCCGCGCCGAGCGTCGCGGGTTGCGTGCGCTTCCCCACCGCGCTCACGGCGGTCTGTGGCGCGAGGTCGCGCTTGCGGGTCGCGCCCGCAGCACTGGTCCCGCTGGACCCGACCTCTCTGACCTGAACCTTCGACATCGACGTCGCACTTCGCGAAACGCGAGCACGCCTGACCGGCTTGTCGCCGAGCACTACTAGCGCGAACGTCGACACCGCAATCGTCGCGTCCACGATAAGCGGTGTCAGCCCCGACGCGAGGACGTTCGCGTCGCGGGCGAACGCGGTTAGCGCGCCATAGGACTGCGCAAACGCGAACATTGCGACTCCTCCGACCAGTGCGACGACGAGGCCGTAGGCCAAACCCGAGGCGGTGTTTCGTGCAAGATGAGCGAGGCCATGGACAAGGGCCATCAAGAAGATCGGCGCGATGCTGGCAGCGATGACGCGGTTGAGGTGCACGCTCTCGCTGGCACCAATCGCGTGTGCGATGTTGCCGTAGAGGCTCGTCGCGGTCGCGAGTAACAACAACGTCCAGAAGAAGCGTCGGGCGGTACGGCGGTTCTTCGCATCCATGTCAGCCTGGGTGGTCATCGGTTGCCCCGCTTCGAAGTCAGGTTGTAGGCCACCGTCTCGCCGCCCACATCGACCACGACGCTGGCGTCGAGACCGAGGGCCGTCAGGTATGCGCCCAGCGTGCTAAGCAGCATGTCCTCCTGATGCTCGAGGCGGCTGATCTGGCCTTGGCTGCTACCAATGGCGTCGGCTAGTTGGACCTGCGTGACACCGGCGAGACGTCGAAGGGCAGCGAGGTCGATCATGTAAACATATTACTTCAATGCTATATAGCGCGGATGTTATTCCGAAGTTGTGCGGCGGCGGACACGCGTCAATCGCGACCGCCCTTATTGATGACGCTCACTACCGAGGGAGACCGCTCGACGTGATGTTCAACCTTCCCGCGCAGCCGCGCGATGAGGACACCATTACCGCGTCCGTGGTCGATCTCACGCAGCGCGTCGTCGATGCTCTATTCATAGCCACTAAGTCCCATCAGGGTCGTGATAACGGGTGGCGAATAGGTCGCGGACTGAAGCAATCCTTCGCGACCTCGGCGTCGGCAATGGCACCAGGGATTCATAATGCAGCGCAAAGGCGTGGCTCGCTGGGGACCACTTCGAACTCGAATCGCTACAACGGTCTCTTTCGCACGGCGACAACATAATTCAGCGCGATGGCAACGAGTACTGCTAGACCTCAACCGAGATCGAAGCCGCGACAGACGACGTCCAGGTTACGAGATCGCCTCAAGGCTCATCGGCCAAATCAACGCTCTCGGTCGTATCCACGACCCGAACTTTCGCCGCGTGACGCTGAGCCGCTGCACCGATGACAACGGGCAGCCCCATGTTTTCGGCGCGATTGGTGTGACACTAGTGACCGTTCGCATGCGGGCAACAACAACAGTCACGTACGCGGACGGCACCACGCCGCCGACTCCACCGTCACCCTGGCCCGCCTACCTAACACTTGCGGTCAACGACCTCACCGTCGCCGAGGCGCTCGAAAAACATAGCCCGGACCGAAAGTCTCTGGTGGGATGATCTGTGGACGCAATTCGAGACCCTCCGTGAGGCCACGAAGCCAGACACGAGAATCGCCCTGGGCTGGACCAGCACATCCGAGCTCGAGTCGTTCAAAGAATTTGCGAATCACCCCGTCGTGAGTGGCGATGAAGCGCGACACGCTCGTAGGCCGGGCCAGCCGCAACACCGGACAAGCCGCTGGCCAAGGGCCGTTCCTCCATCAATGACTCGTCGTCAAATGTTTGGACTCACAGAAGTGAGATTCACGACTTGCCCGGTCGCCGCAGCGCAACCGACGCGCGGACGAGAAGCTTGCCGACACTGGCTCATCGCCCCGTGTGAGCCCGCGCGTCCGCCAGCCGCTTTCTCGTTGCAGGGTTGACTCTCTCGAATCTCTCGTTGAACCAATCAACTTCAACGAGATTCGCTTGTTCGCCTGAGTGGACGTCAGAACCTGAGTGGTACCGCCGATTATTGACGACGACCCCAAAGGATCTTCCTGCGCCGATGCGGTGAAGTCCTACAAGCTGAGGTGGGCCACCGGACAAGGGGTCACGGCCGACTGAAAGAGCCTCACAGAACGCACCAAACACCGCGCGACTGGTGTGCGCAGCCGAACTATGGTTCCAGTACTTGAGCGCCGTACGAACTTCCTCCGCGCCTGTGCCCGCAACAGTTAGCGAAGCGGATTTCTCGGGCATCGACAGGCGGCGAAGCGACCAATCTTGTTTTGCTACTGAGTAAGTCAGTATCGATATAAGGAAGCTGCTCGTCATTTCGGCACCTTCCCGGCTGCCGATCACAATCCCAATGTCATCGCTTCGTTGGACGGTGGGGTAAGACATCCACTGTCTTCGCAGAGTGCTCGCAATTGCTCTGTGTGCCTGTATGTTTGACATCCCCGTGTACATTCCCAGGTTGGCTCGCTCCTGGATCGTCGGCAGGGTCAGCGCAGGAAACACGACCTGACCCCAATACCCGAACACAAAAGGCGCTTGATTAGACGAGAATGTCTTTCGTCCGCGATCCCACGTAGGCGGCTTGAAACCCCAGCTGATTCGACTGTCCGTCGCGATATATAGGGATGCTGGTGCGCGGGAGTCGACCCCGCACCACACAACGATTGATGTCACTTGTTGATGTTGACAGGTAGGTTTCGCGTGCGGAACGGTAAAAGGGCAACTCCTGGGACCGGCACGCATGCCGGTACGAGGTGTCCCTGCGGACGATTCTGTCCGCACCCAGGTCCATTGGGGAGGGCCGAACATATCGGCCCTCCCCGATTCGGATTGTAGGACTGTTGAACGTCCGCGCGGCCCTGCCGACATGATCTGGCGGATGGCGAACTAGCTCCTCTGTCCGAGCGCGATTGCGACCTTCTGCATTTTATGCGTGGTTACGGAGACATGGGCGGACCACCTGAAGGCATGTTGCCGCTGATGGGGGACGCCAGGCGCTGGATGCCGTCGCTACGATCAGTGTCTGATGACGACGCCCGAACCCACGTGGAACACCCCGTACGGACTGAAACATCACCGCCAGCTGCCGATGGCGATGTTCAATTTGGCAGCGGAGCACGCCCGGCGGGCGATTGAGGGGACTAAGGGCGGCTACACCTCGGCCCTCGGAAGAGTCGATCAGCTCACTTCGATCGGGGCCGCTGCCGAATTGCTGATTAAATCCACGCTCGCGGGCATAAATGTCAGCCTCTTGGCGGGCAACCTCAGCGCTACGACACTGCTTACGCTGATCGCGAGTCCACTGGCACGGCCAGGCAAGGTATTCACGGTCGGCGCTGTTGACGCGCTCCGTCGACTCAACGAGTGCAGACCGCACGGTGCCACAGTAATTGTCGAACCCAAGCTGATCTTCGAAGTCCGAAATGAAGCGCTGCACATGGGGCTGGTCGCGGATGGGGCAACGATTCAAGCCGCGCTCACGGAGCTGGTTACTCTTGCTACCGACGTCTTTGAGGTCAGGAAGGTGCTACGCCAAGATGCCGACTGGAACGCCTTCTGGTCGCCAAAGCACCTCACAATCGTTGAAGCTCTGCAGGGAGCCGGGTACTCTCAACTGCGCAGGCATTTCAGCCGTCTCATCGACGCAGCGGGGAACGCATATGCGCGACTTACCGCCGGACTAAGCCCAGACGAACGTAATCGACTTGTCGCCGAACTGGTCACTCGCGCACCGGAAGTTGATGACAGCGAGCTGCTGCGTTCACATCCTTGTCCTGCGTGCCAGAACACACTGTGGGTCGTCTACGACCTGGTTCGAGACGTCGAAGTCGACGACTCCGATGCACCAAACAGCTTCGGATATGTGGTGAAGCAATCGGGTCACGTCTCGTCCGCCTCTTGTCCCGTGTGCAGCCTCAGCCTGTCGCCACGCGACATGGTGCTTACCGACATTCCGTTCGTACTCGATATGGGACAAGACGAGGCCACGGCGGATGAAATCGAGGGTTGGCAAGACACCCAACACGACGATTGGGCGTATTCAGATTACGAACTGGACCCTACTGATTTCGACCCCGACGATGAGGGCTAATTGCCCAAACCCGCGATGGTAGTGACGTCCTCCATTAGTGGCTGGCGCACGTCACCAGCTTGCTGGCGAGCTGACCGAACTCAAAGTACGGCCGTCGCTAGCGCAGATTCGTCGCACACTGCCCGTCGTATCACCGGCGTACGACGGGCATGCAGTTTGCTGAGCGGTATCATTCGGACGATGAGCGTACGGTTTACCGCCACCCAGAGAGCCACCTTCCGCAAGGCGTTCCGGGACGCCTGCACGAAGGACAACATCGCAAACGAAGTGAAGCGCGTATACGCGAAATATCAAGAACTATACGGTGTTTCCTTCGATACGCTTCGCGCAATCGCACTTGAAGATCAAAGCCGAAACGCCGCCGAGTACCGGGCGATGTACGCGCAACCGGACTTGAAGCGAAATCAACGAAAAGAAGAGAATCAGGCCAGAGCCAAGGAAAGGCCGAACGCCAGGCTGTGGCCGAAGCGAAGAGGGCTGCGCAGCGAGAAGCTGAGAGGAAGCGAGCCATCGCCGACCCGGCCTACTACACGAGAGCGACCTTCTGCCCGGTGTGTCGGCGCAATCTCGACTGCGAGTTCATGCCGCCGCACAACGACAGAAGGGACCATAGGTGCCAAGGCTCGGGGCGCTTCGGAGTGACAAACGCCGTCGCTGATCGCAAGCCACGCGAAGAGAGCAGCGAAAACAACAGTCGTAGCGTCCGTGCCGCCAGCGGAGGGCTACCGAGCCTTGGGAAGGGTCATCGCTAACGCGAGCGCACCACAACCGCTCAGGAGACCCGCTTCAACGCAGCGATCTCACGGTGCATCGCCGACGTCGTAACTCGAGCAAACCATCACCTCAGTCCAACATTCTGCGACAACTGAGCGAGCACACGGCGGTCCCGCTCACGTAAAACTTCCGGGTCTGGCTCCTGGATGAACTCCACAGCATTGAAACCCTCGCCTTGTCGTCGATTCTGCGGTGGCTCTAGGCCTTCAATGAGGAGAGCCTCCATAGTTGCTATGAGACTCGTGACGCCGATTTCAACGGTGGGTATTGGTGTCAACTCGCCGTTGGCGCGCACGCCTCGGACTCCGAACCATGAGAAACGGTTCCACCGACCCGATAGGCGGTCTCTTGTGTGTTCGAATAGGCGCAGTCCCATGTGACGGTCAGTCACCCTCCCAACATAAATGGCGCGGCTCCCGTCATAGAGGACGTACACCCCTACTTGGGCGGCGAAATCCACTGGCGCACTGCCGGACTGCTGCACGCCCAGCAGGCGTGGCCTCCTCGTGCTCCACGACACAGCATCTCGATCCCAGAACATCCCGAAGGCGTTGATGAGGCCCATTTCCCGGGCATCTTCAGCAGCCTCATCCGCATCGTCAACGCCCTCCTGTACAAACTTCGTTCGTGTCTCACGAAGCGCGTACACGCCGCGCTCCACCTTGACGACCGCAGACTTCTTACCGCCGCGTGTTAACCCGGATAGATTGGCTGACACGGTCGCAGCAGGCGTAGCACCGACATTGACCCGATACCCGCTGTCGATGATCGCTTGGGCGATTTCGGCGTAGTGCATCGCCGTTCCGCTGTCTTGAAGCGCAGTCAATATCGCCTCGCGCCAGGGCATGTCGGCCATCGCTCACCTCCTCGCTGACTCGCGTTGTAATCCATCGCGGCGGCACTCATCCCGTCGCCTGAAGCGCCTTATAGACGAGAGGGACTAGTTCTCCCATGAGCTTCTGTGAGATCTCGGAGTTGTTGAGAATCTGCGTGGATAGATCACTGTGGGATTCCATGGCCCCGATCACCGCGCCGACGAACTCGTTCTGCAGATCGGGGCTGGCTGAGAACTGGGCCAACGAGTTGTTCTGCGCCTGCTGCTGCAGGGTCTCGCTCTCTTCGAGCCTGTCCTTCACATGGGTGACGACGCTGCGCACACTCGAATCGGGGTGATCACCGGAGAACAGGTCATTGATTTGGGCGATGACGTCTTCGAGAGCCACTAGCTCGGGATCGCGGGCGGTGCCGGTACCTGACTCCTTGGCCGGTTGGAGTGGCACATCTCCGGTGAGCTTGCCCGCGATGGTCTCTTGTTTGTGTTGAGCAAGGTAATCGAAATCTACTGTTGATAGGTCGATCTCGTGGTTGAGCCGCTCGATGGTGATCACCGGTTCTAAGTGTCTTAAGTAAATGGACAACTTTTCCAGTGCCGTGTCCTCGTAGTTGACGATCTGTGAGAGAAAGTCGTACTGACGCAGAAAGGTGCCAACATCCTTGCGGAAGACCTGCAATTCATCCAGGGCGAGCTTGTCCTCGTGGTCCACTGCCGCACGTTCGCGGTCTCGGAAGCGGTCCCGTGCTGGGGTGACCCACTTGTTGAGTGCCTCGTGGCCTTTGTGGGGCTGTTTCGCGTAGGTCAGGTAGTCGGCAACCAGGCCCTCGATCTCTGACTCTTGGTATATCCCTGCAGCATCGAGCTTGTTCATGGTCTCGTGCACGATGTTCGGGTCGGTGACGTCGGCTAGGGTGGTGGCCTCGTAGTACGGCTCGAATGCCTCCACGATGTCCTGGGCGGTGTTGGCGAAGTCCACGACGAACGTCTGATCCTTACTGGGGGCGATCCGATTCAGCCGGGACAGGGTCTGCACCGCCGCCACCCCTGAAAGACGTTTGTCGACATACATCGCCACGAGCAGCGGTTGGTCGAAGCCTGTCTGGAACTTATTGGCCACCAACATGACGTTGAACTCGTCGGTAGCAAAAGCATCCCGTAGGTCGCGCCCCTTCAACCCCGGATTCATCAGGGACGAGGTCTCGGTGACCTTCTCCATTCCGGATTCCTCGTCGGTGATCTCACCCGAGAAGGCCACCAGGACCTTGACGTTGGTGATGCCGTGATCCTTGACGTACTTGTCGAATGCCACCTTGTAGCGCACCGCTGCCTTACGCGATGAGGTGACCACCATCGCCTTGGCCTGCCCGTCGAGCCTCCAGACCACGTTCTCCCGGAAGTGCTCAATGATGATCTGCACCTTCTGGGCGATGTTGGTGGGATGCAATTTCACCCAATTCATGACCGACTTGATTGCCGCGCTCTTGTCGACCAAATCCCGACTGGGATGGCTAGAGACTTCAATGGTCCCCAAGCCCTTGGTGTCTTCGGTCTCGTAGGTCTGACCGTTGTGAGTGAGCCTGAACGCCGTACTGTAAGGGGTGTAGTTGCGTAGCACATCGAGGATGAAGCCCTCCTCGATGGCCTGCTGCATGGAGTAGAGGTGAAACGGGTGCGGCGTGCCGTCGATGCCCTTGTGCCCGAACAGTTCCAGGGTCTTAGCCTTCGGGGTGGCGGTGAAAGCAAAGAACGACAAGTTCTTCGACTCCGCCCGTGCGGCCATCTCCGCTGCCAATACGTCCTCCGCATCCACAGCGCCGCCGTCGGCCAGATCGTCCAGCTCTGCCTCTGTCAGCGCCGCTTTGAGCCGCTTTGATGCTTCTCCCGCTTGGGACGAGTGCGCCTCGTCGGCGATGATCGCGAAGTTCTTACCTTTCAGATCAGCCTGGGTTCGGATCAGTTCCAAGGCGTGGGGAAAGGTCTGGATGGTGACGATGATTATCTTCGTACCACCCTGGAGGGCGTCGGCCAGCTCCTGGGACTTTGCGCCACCCAGTCCAGCGATGTGGGCGACTACGCCTGGGGTGCGGTCGATTTGGCGGATCGCTTCCTGTAACTGAGCGTCGAGCACGTTGCGGTCGGTGATCACAATGACCGAGTCGAACACCGGCTTGTTGGCGTCATCATGCAGCACTGATAACCGGTGCGTGAGCCACGAGATCGAGTTTGTTTTTCCGCTGCCCGCTGAGTGCTGAATCAAGTACCGCTGGCCTGGTCCCTGATTGTGAGCCGCCCGGACCAGGTTTGTCACTGCCTCCCATTGATGGAAGCGCGGGAACAGCATTGTCTGCTTGCGGACCTTCTTGTTCGAGACAGGATCGATGTTCTCGTCGACCTGTAGATGCATGAAGCGTCCGAGGATGTCGAGCCAGGTATCGCGCTGCAGGATCGTCTGCCACAGGTACGCCGTGCGTGAGCCGTGCGGATTTGGAGGATTTCCCGCGTGGCCATCGTTGCCCCGGTTAAACGGCAGGAACACCGTGTCCTTGCCCGCGAGCTTGGTGGTCATCTGCACCTCGCTATTGGATACGGCGAAATGCACAAGCGCCCGAGAGCCGAACTGCAGCAACGGTTCTCCCTTCGGCAGCCGATGACCCTTGTACTGCAGCACCGCGTCGGTGATGTTCTGCTGACTCAAGTCGGTCTTCAACTCAGCGGTGGCCACGGGAATGCCATTGACGAAGCAAACTAGGTCGATGCTGTTGCTGTTCTGGGTCGAGTAGTGCACCTGGCGCATCACCCGCAACCGCACGGCGTGGTACTTCTTGGCGGTGGCCTCATTCAGTGAAGTGTTGGGCCGGAACTGGCACATCTGGAACTGTGCGTTGAGGTCCTTGAACCCACGCCGCAGCACCGACAACGTGCCACCGTTCGCCTTCGGATCAGCTCCCAACGCCTTGACTAACGTGGCCAGCACACCCCGCTGAGATTTCTCCAACGCTTCACCCGTCAGCTCAGGCTTGACCCGCTTCGCCAACTGTTCCGGTTGCGTGTCGGCCAGCCAACCGAAGACGTCGTCGGGGAACAGAGCCAGCTCACGGTCGTACCCCGCATCCGTATGCGAATAGAGCCAGCCGTGCTCGGCCAGATTCTGGCAGATCTCCACCTCGAACGAGGATTCATGATGCTGCTGCGCCACCGCTACGCCGCCTCCCGCACGTCAATCTTGCCCGTGACGGCATCAGTGATCAGTGCTGAACGGTATTCACTTAGGGCCTCGATGACCTCGTTGGACTTCGCGATCAATTCGTCGATTGTGCTGGTGCGATCAGCGAGGTGATTCACAATGGCCACCTGCTCGTCGAGTGATGGCAGCGCAAGCGCAACGTTGCGGAAGTCAACCATCGCGAGGTTCTGCATGCTGGAGCTTGCGCCTACACACATGGCGGCAATTTGTGACCGATATACCTTTGTCCGCGTCCAGAAGTGGATGAACCGAGCCAGTGCGCCCCTGAACCGCACCTGCCACAACTTGTCGGACAGGTAAATGTTCTTGAACTCCTTGTCCACATATCCGGCTGACCCGACCAAGAGCGGGGTATTTGCGCGGTTCACGATGAGTGTATCTGCGCGCACTGGGCAAGTGACGCGACCGATTTCGCCGCTGTCGACGACCGTCTTGTTTGCGGCAGGGTTGAACCACCCAGCGGACACGCAGCTGGTCTTCAGGACGCCGATTTCCTCGGCGTCAGCAGGCCAGTCGCCAGCGTTGACGCTCGTCCCCGACTCCGCCGACTGGATGACGTTCTTCAACCGAAGAGGCGTCCATTGGTAGGGCATCTCGCCAAGCCACTCAATCCCGGTATCTCGCATTTCGACATTCGGGTCGAGTCCCTTGGTGACGGCGTGGGTGATGGTGGCGGTGCGGTCCTCGCGCAGGGTGGCGATGAGCTGTTCCTGCTTGGCGATCAGCGCATCGATCTTGGCCGTTTCGTCGTCGAGGAAGTCGACGACCGCATTTTGGGTGGCGGTATCGGGAAGTGGGATCAGTATGCGGCTCAACTGTTCTGAAGAGAGGCTGGGAATTGTCGCATGGTTACTTAGCGAAGCGATATGGCCCATTGAGTTCAAGCTTCGGACAACGAAGTCCAGGAATTTGTTCGAGTCGCCAGATGTGGGGCGCACTCGCAAGATGTGATTCTGAAAGGACCAGCCGGATAATTCCTCGTGAAGGTAAGCGGAGCGCCCGTACCCGGCTCCCCCTTCCACTACAACGAGATCACCTTTGCGGAGATCGAGATTCCTCCGTTCCGACGCCGTCAGCTTGATGTACTTCACTTCGTCTAGGTCGAGGCCATTTGGTTGCACATTCCCAGCACGGAGATAGGGCACCGTTTCGCCCTGGTCAGTGGTCGCGCCCGCGTTCAGCATCTTTCCAACGGTGACGCTGAAACGGCGCTTCACTGGCATCACCGGCCAAGTCTCTGGTACATCGCCAAGCCAGGGCACGCCCGAACTGCGGTACCTCGGGTACACGGGCCAGGTCACGCGCCCACCTCAGCCAGCATGGCCTGAATCTCACCCACGAGGACGCGGAGATCTTTCTGAATCCTCTCCAACGGCCTGGGGGGCACATAGCGGTAGAAGTGCCGGGTAAACGGGATCTCGTAGCCGATTTTGGTCTTGTCATAGTCGATCCAGGCGTCGGGCACATGGGGTAAGACTTCGCGGGCGAAGTACTCGTTGATGTCTTCGGTTAATGGGACATTCTCGGTGTCACGCAGCGCCGAATCTGGTTCGGGGTTGCCTTTGGAGTCGGTGACGATGACGGCGTCGTCGTCGTGCGCGCCGATTGTCGACCAGATCGTCTTGACCAGCGGCGCAGGCGGTTTCGTCAACCCAACCTTGCGCAGTGCATCTTTGAGTTCGGTGATGAACTCGTCGCGGTCCTTCCACTCCCATCCGATCAGTCCCGTGAGGGCCTTGCGGATGGCTGTCTTCTCACCGTCCTTGAGTTTGTCGATGCTCTTCTGGGCCAGGACTTCTTCGATCTTGTCCTCGGTGGGGGTGAACCGGAGTTGTAGGGGCCGCTCGACGGTGATGGTGGAGTAGCCGAACTCCTCGCCCTTGATGACCTTCGAGACGGCGGGGTGTTCGTCCGTGCCGTGTTCATTGCGGAAGCCGTCGTAAAGGTGGCAGATCCGCTGAATATCCTTCTGGCGCAGCTCCTTGCGTTTCGCGCCGAGTGACTTGCGCATCTTGCCGAACATGTCGACGGCGTTTATGAGCTGCACCTTGCCCTTGCGTTTGGAGGGTTTGTTGTTGTCCAAGATCCAGATGTAGGTCGAAATGCCGGTGTTGTAGAACATGTCGGGTGGCAACGCGATGATCGCGTCGAGCAGGTCGTTCTCGATGATCCACTGCCGGATGTTCGACTCCCCGGACCCGGCTCCGCCGGTGAACAACGGCGAGCCATTGAGGACGATTGCCAAGCGGCTACCGCCCTCTCCACTCTTGACGGGTTGCATCTTCGAGATCAGGTGCAGCAGAAACAGCAGCGACCCATCCGACACCCGGGGGAGGCCGGGGCCGAAGCGTCCGGCGAAGCCGCGCTGCTCGTACTCGTCGCTGACCATCTTCTGCTGCGTGTTCCAGGCCACCCCGAACGGGGGATTCGACAGCAGGAAGTCGAAGTGCTTGGTGCGGAACCCATCATCAGTCAGGGTGTCGCCGAGGTAGATGTTGTCGACGTCTTGGCCCTTGATGATCATGTCCGATTTGCACAGCGCATAGGAGCGCGGGTTGATGTCCTGCCCGAAAAGCACCGGACGGGCCTTCGGGTTCATCTCCACGAGGTGGTCATAGGCCGTCGACAGCATGCCGCCGGTCCCGGCTGCCGGATCGTAGATGGTGCGCACGGTGCCGGGTTTGGTCAGGACGTCGTCTTGGGTCTGGAACAAAATGTCAACCATCAGCTCGATGACTTCACGTGGGGTGAAGTGATCGCCAGCCTGGGTGGAGTTGGACTCTGCGAACTTACGGATGAGTTCTTCGAAGATATGCCCCATGGCGTGGCCAGAAATGACCTTCGGGTGCAGATCGACGGCGGCAAATTCCTTAACGATCAGGTACAGGCGATCCGACTTCGCCAAGTCCGCGATTTGGTCCATCATGCGGAAGCCGTCGAACACATCGCGCACATTTCGGGAGAAGTGCTCGATGTAGTCGACCAAGTTGTCGGCGACGCCCTCAGGGTCGCTGATAAGGGAGGCGAAGCTCCAGCGGGAGATGTTGTAGAAGGGCAGCTTGAACTTGGCCTTCAGCATGACGTCGGGGTCGACCTTGGTCGAAGCGATCTTCTTGTACTCGGCGAGCACCTCAGCCTTCGTCGGTTCCAGAATGCAGTCCAGCCGCCGCAGGATCGTGAATGGCAAGATCACGTCCCCGTACTGGTTGGGCTGATACGGCCCGCGCAGCAGATCGGCGATCTTCCAGATTAGATTTGCGTTGGTCTGCGTCATGCGGTTGGGATCTCCCGTCGGTTCAATAACCAGGCATTGTGGAAATTACCGCGACCGCGTGATAGTTAGCAGGTATACGAGCGTTGTGCCGTCCGATCTGTGCGTCGGGCCGCGAGATTATGGTGATCGAATGCCTGAGATTCCGCGCAAAGGTCCGCTTCGGCTCATCCCTTACGCCGACGAGCTGACCGTACATGGTGGCGACTTCCCGGCCCGGACGCGGTTAATCGTTGACGGATCGACGGTAAGGCTTGGTACACCTCCGGCAGAGGGCGAAGTTGGCTACCGATTCGAGGAGCTGACACCAGAGATGGTTACTGAGCTGACGGTCACGTCGAGGGACGAAGTCAGGCGATACGGTCGAGCAATCGGAATTGCTGTCGCGACCGGTTGGTATCTCGGGCCGGTCGGCGGGGTCATCGTCGGGGCCGTGGCTGGCGGCAAGCGCAAGGTAACGACGTTCATCATGAAGCTGAGTGACGGTCGACGTCTCCTCGCTGCTACCGATTCGGATACGTTCTTCGCGTTGCAGGGTGTCGTATTCTGATCGCGTCGTGAACCCGGCATCCGGCAGGTGGCGTTGTGCCTGTGCACAAAGGCGTCGCCCTTCTGATCGAGATGCCTTAAGACGTTCCCTGCCGGTGTGCCAGTCGGCCATTGGCTTCGCCGTTGTTGACCCAGTGTGGTCAAGAACCCTGTTCATTCGCGGCTGCCGCCGCGAGGGGGTCCCGAGAGTGCTCATCTGTCGGTGTTCGCCATTAACCTTTGCCGCATGGTGGGGCGCAACAAGCAGGTGTACAAGATCACCTATCCCAACGGGAAGATCTACGTCGGGATGGATCTGACCGGCTCGATTTCGTACTTCGGCAGCCCGAGCGCGAAGGAGCGCATAGCCGCTGACCTTGCTGAGCATCGCCTTGACTTGACTGTACGCAAGCAGATTCTGTGGGAATCGGAAACCGCCACCGACGCCGAAGTGCGCGCAATGGAGATCAAACTAATCCGCGAGCACCGCTCGAACGATCCGGCGGTTGGGTACAACTTGACGCCTAAAGCTCTGCACTCAGACCAGCTCACTGAAGTGCCGCCGATGCGCTGGTATGCCCGTCCTGAATGCGAGAGCCAGCAGCTGAGGTTCGCGCCTCGGTTGGCGTCGTGGAACAAAGCCGACGATCCAGACCAGGTTCGACTGCGGGCATATCTCGATGAGACCGAAACACTGATCGCAGACTTGCGGGTAGACGGGCCTTGGGCGCTACGTCTGGATGTCGGTCTGCCAACTGGACGGGATCTGCTCAACATGGCGGACCTCGACAACTACGCTTACCCCCTTGCCTATCGCTTAAGAGATCCTGGGCTGGTGTCGGTTTGGTGCACGAAGCAACACAGCGAAAAGTCGTTCGTGCGGATTGAAGCCGCGCGGGAGGTGTCTTCTCAGTCAGGTGACGCGATATTTGTAGGAGCACCGTCGGCGAAGAATCCGGAGTACAAGCATCAGATCTACGCTGCGGTGGCTGACGCAGCAGAGCTACCAGCGGGACCTGTCCGTCTAGAGCTTGCGTTCGTCGTTGGCCCCCAACGGAATTGGCTAGAGCTGTGGAAGCCCACGATCGATGCGCTGGAACCGCTCTTAGGGCGTGACCCCTCAGAAAATCGGCCTTGGCATCCACGCGACGGCAGGATTACCGAACTGGGCATGCACAAGACCATTGACCCGGCTTTCGGCCACAACATCGTGGTCGGGATAGCAGCCGCACCAGCGCGATCGTGCGCGGCCTAGAAGGGGATTTTGTGAATCCAGGTCTCGACGAAGTCTTGCCGCCGACGCCGGAAGTATGGGCTGAATTGGCGCAGCATGAAATGGCAGGCGATCACCAATTCGGTAGAGCCGTAGGGTTTTTGGAAGAGGGCGGCACCGACCCCAAACTTCTCGCGGAACGGTTGGGCATCAAGACCGACTATGCTGCCTGGTTGTTAACTCACGCCCGAAAGATGAAGCACGGGACCATCCGCGTCGTGGTCAGTGAGAAGAACGATGGCCGCGAGACGGCGGCTATCCAGGCTCACCACTACCGCTACGTGTTGGACGACGACCTCACCGCCGACATCCGGCACTATGTGGAGACAGTGATAGCGAAGTTCAGAACCGTCAACCCTGACATCCCAATGAAGGCAGCGAAAGCCCAAGGCGCTAAGGACTCCTACGAGCGCGAACTGAAACTCGAAGCGGCGCTATGCACAGACCCTGATTGCGAATGGGCCTGGACTCGTCACGGTGGTCAATGTTCATGACTTCGGTCGAGCTATGGCGGGGAAGGATTGGTCGCGCGATCGATAAGGCATCCGTGGAATCGCTCGCAACCGTCGAGATCATCGAGGTGCTGGACACCAGGAGCCAAACCGGCTGCATAGCAGCGCGTGGGACTGCGATGCGCGACGTGATGGAGACCGAGTACGTCTTGATGGGCTTTGCATCCCAGGTGGATAAAGTCGATCCATAGTGATTCGGTCATGTATCTGACTGCCCTTGGCCTTGCTCAGGCGCGCGTCACCTCGGTTTCATGTTGGCGTACTGCGGGCACAAATCGTCGATCGCAATGTTCACGAACGCCCTGGCGTCGCTATCGCTCGGGTAGCTCGGGTACCGGAACCCCAAGTCGAACTTGAACTTCTGGGCGGTCTCTTCATAGGTGTGTGACCCCAGGTAGGCACAGATGTCATGGCCCGTATGAGCAATTTCCTCGGTGTAATTGCGCCAGTCCCACAAGCTCGTGTTCGGGTCCGGATTCAACTCGTCTTGGAAGTTGTCGTCCATGTCTATTACGAACTTCTTGTCCGGTGTCAGCGTCGGTGTTGTCCTCGTTGGGGTCACGCGCGAAGTGCTGTCGTGACGTGACTGCGACACGGCCAAGACGAACCATCCGCCGACCAGCAGGAAGACCGCCAAGCCGATGATGGCCAACACCTTCCAGGACCGCGCAGTTGTAGGCGACTGCGACGAGGCCGCCCGCTCGGCCCATCTACGTCCATCCCAGTACATCAGACCCGGCCCGCCGCTCGGGTCGGGGTACCAGCCGGGTGGCGGTGCTGGAGGCGTCTCATCGTTTCCGAACTTGAACGTGGTTCTGCGCAGGAAGCCCTGACTTTCCGGAAGCTCCAGCCAGAGCGCTGGGTCGACGGCAACGTTGTGCTTGGTTTCGTCGTCTGTGGGCAGCGCGGCACCACATTGCCCACAGAAATGGTGGCCGTCGGGGTTCTTGTGGCCGCTGGCACATGCTGGCATTACCGCTGGAATCCCTCAGCGACCACAAGGCCGGGTCGATGGCGTTCGTTCATCTCGTCTCCTTCATAGAAACGACATGACTAGTGTGACGGGCGCATTGCTGTTGCTAGCTGCTTCGGTCGCATCCATCGTGATGATTTGAGGTGATTGCCTCCGCGAGTGTCGTGAGTCGCGGTTACGACCGCTACGTGGGCAAGGGCATCGCCCTTCACAACTGCAGAGGGCTTTGGGACATATCTATGGCGTCAGCGATCTGGACTCGGTTGTGGACCTCGTCGAGGGGAAACAACTTCTCGCACAGCCAAAGTAGCCCCGTGTCATCGACCGTTGCGGCTATGCGGCGACAGCACGATCGACAGCGAAGTCGCCGCCGAAACTCGCGGCACGGATCAGTTTCGAAACCGGCGGGCCGGTCGCAGACGAGCGCCGAGAGCTTCCAGCCCCCCGCTTTGGATGTGCAGGGATCGGTTGCACTGAACGCAATCGAGACAGCGCGGTAGAAGTCGTTCGAAGGCCGAACGGCTCGTTTGATCCGTGCTGCACCATGTCGGGGGTGTCATCCATCATGGTGGGCTTGATGGGTTAAACGGCTGCACCAGATGGTTCGGTCGCGGTCGCTAACGAACTTGGGAGATGTCTTGGATCAGCTCATTGCGGACACGCTGGCGGGGGCAGTTGCGTACGTCTGGCCGTTTTTCGGAGACGACGACTGGCAGACACGACAGTATGGCGGTCACATCGCAAGATCGGACAACCGGGCGAAGGTGTCCGTGCTTGCCCCTTTGCCGCTGGGTGACGGCCTCGGGTCACTGGAGGCACAAAGGCATGTACCTGAGTCCGTCTTAGCCGTGTCGGAGGTGGGAGGCACCCTCGCGTTCGACATCAGCCGCATCGGCGGCGTGAGCCGTATCGGCGCTTCAAAAGCTTCAAGCAGACACTATTTTTCCCGTGCCATCGCGGTAGGGTTTCCCGCTGAAGATCTCCAGTCGTCTCGCATGTACGAGATGGCGGCATATTTTCCGGGACTAGAGCACTGGTCAAACATCACCGGATCGACGGTGGAAACGAAGCATGACACGTTTAACCGCCCGACCGAGATAATCCTGACCATCAAGGCCGCGCCCGACCAGGTGACGCAATTCTCGGACTCACACACCATCGAGGTGTCGACTCATTTCGAGGTGTCCGGACCCTCGGACGATCAGCAGGTATTTACGCCCTTGTCGATCAGCTCGGTCACCAGGGAACCAGCGGATTGGCGGGACCATCTTCTCGCCCTCACCCGTATTCAAGACCTGCTCAGCTTGTGCTGGGACGGCTTCGCCCGCGCTGACGGCGGGTACGTAAGGCTCGATCTGCACGACCCCCACCCCACCTCAAACGCCAAGCTATGGTCAGAGCGACTAATGGAAATGCCCGTTGCGGCAAAGCAAGCAGGGCCAAGCACGTCGTTCCCGCAAGTCCGCTACGAAACACTGGGTGGAGTAGACGGATTCAAGCGGTGGTACGACATCGCGAGCACACATCCGCGTGCTGTTGTTCCTCTGACATCACGACATCGGGTGGCGAGATTCGCTGCGGGACAGAGCAATTTGCTCGACATCTGCGCAGCGATTGCTTACTGGGTCAACTTTCACAAAAAGGAGAACCACGGTTGGGCCACGAGATCTTCCAAGTCCGATACTAAATCTGGAATCCTGGCGCGTCACGTCGGCCAGCACTTCGAATCTTTTGTGGGTGACTCAGCGAAGTGGTCTCGTCTGCTCTGGGACCGATACGACGAACTTCGGCATGATCCCACCAAACAGCATGACAGTCGCGAAATTGGCCTGCTGGTTGAGAGCGCCCGCATCCTGCTCACAGCCGCACTGCTTAACGAAGTCTCGGGAGATGACGCGCCTACCCGATCTCTCTGCGGCGCAACGGATAACTACATGATCGGCTACGAAATTCGGGAGGATCTCACGGGCACCGGCGCGTGTGCCGTGCCGACAGATGACTCTGTGCTCCACAACGAGAGAAGCTAGGTACCAGCGTGAACCTTGCAGGACTCCTGGCTGTTGGTGCCCAGCTCCCGCCGGGGCGAAGCCAGTATCGTCCCCGCCGAAGCTTAAGCAGCGTCGTCGGCAAGGTACCGGTATAGTGTCGCCCGGCTGACCCCGAGGTACTTGGCGATGTCCTTGCCATTGTGCCCGTCGGCCTTCATCTTTCTGGCGGTTGCAATATGATCGGCGTCGTTGACCTTACGAGGTCGACCGAACCTGGTGCCGCTGGCGCGAGATGCTGCCCGCTTCAGTGCGGTTCGCTCCTTGGTCAGCTCGCGCTCGTACTCAGCGAGGGACCCCAGTACGCCGATCATCATTCTGCCTGCGGCAGTTGAGGAATCGATCCCGTCGGTGACCGAAACCAGGGTGACACCGCGCTCCGTCAGTTCCTTGACGGTTTGAAGGATGTGCCACAGGTTTCTGCCTAACCTATCGAGCTTCCACACCACGACCGTGTCACTGGTGCGGACGTAAGCCATGAGGGCCGCCAGACCGGGGCGATCGTCACGCGCACCAGACATGGTGTCGGAGAACGTCTTAGTGACGCTGGCAGCCGTTAGTGCCGCATTCTGTTGATCAAGCGTCTGTGACACCGTCGAGACGCGGGTGTAGCCGATGCGTGTGCCGCGCTGCTCGGTGTCGGTGTGACTCATAAAGTCAGCAACACTCGTTGTGAGACAACTATTTCCGACACTAACTTTTGAGACACCTCCACGTCGCGTTTTGCCCCCCACCATGAGATGGCTTGCGCTGTCTCATATGTGGTCATATTCGAGACATGGCTGATCTTCTTTGGCCTACCTCAGGGCTTGTTCGTGGGTTATGTCGGCTCGTCGGGTCCTCGTCGCGGTGCTGACGCTGTAGACGGCCAGCGCGGTGACGAGAAATGACGCCGTGGCGTACGGCAGGTTCCCGATAGGAGTGCCGTCGGCGGTGATGCCGTCAGATGCTCGGATGTACTGCGGAAATGCGCTGACCCACAGCACCGCAAGAACGAGGAGATAGACGGGGCCGAAGATGCGGACAAATGCGTTCGGAGTCATCGCGGTAGGGTCCCTGCGGTTGCGTGACCACTGCTGGACGAGCACGGGTACCGCGATCAGGGCGACCACGCCGAGTTCTACCGAGAAAATGACGGCCTGGGCGGTGGTGTCGGGGTGGACGCCGCCGAACAGCGATGAGGGGATGCTCAGGATGGCGACGCCGAGGGGCACCAGTGCTCCGGCGACGACGGTGCGCCACATAAGGTTCCACGCTTTGGAAGAATCTGTGCGGTTGGTGTTTCCGCGAAGCAGCAGCAGAACCAACACGGTGACGACTATCGGGCCGAGTGTGGCGAAGATGAACACACTAGTCATGGGCACCGACGCCAGCATTGGGTGGTTGATCGGGTTGTCGCTGTTCCAGGCCCACCACCGCAATTGGGGGCCGAGTTGGTCGAACACTTCGTACAGGCAGTGGTGGATGAAGCCGACGCAGATCGCGCCCACGATGATGCCCCGGTCCCGGAACACCCCGAGGCTGCGGACAATCTCGTAAGCCAGCGTGACCATCGCCGGATACAGCGCGATGATGTAGAGCGGTAGCCGTTCGAACAGGAACTGCACGGTGAAGGCGTTGTGCGCGAACACGACACCGAGCTGGCCTTCGATGCCGAAGACATTCGGGAAGTACAACGGGATTTCCACAACGAACAGGTAGATGACGGTGGCGAACCACAGCGCCAGGTTGGTCGGGTCGCCGTCGCGGCGCAGTCGGCGGATCGAGTGCGCCAATGCGAGTACGGCTCCGGTGACCATCAGCAGTTCCAGCACCGGCAATGTCCAGTTCGACAATCCAAATGGGTTGCGCAGGTCAATGAACGCGGGCGCGTCCTGGCAGGTGAAGTTGCCGAGCCGTTGGGCGAGGTGATCGAAGGTGGTGGTGCACTGAGCAGCCATCGGCCTTCCTCAGCCTGCGAGTTCGCCGGTGTACCAGTGCGTGACGTCCCCGCCGCGCTCCCACCGCTCAAACCAGCGGTCGGCGAACTCCGGCAGCGGTTCATGTGCCGGGTTATGGAAGGGCGTCTGGCTCAACAACACCCGGCCAGCAGCGACGAGAATTTCCTTGCGCGGCACCGATGAGAACGCTGTAGGCGTCGTCGGGGCTGAGCGTTTGCCGGCGAGCCGGATCTTCCGTCCAAGGGTCTGTCGCAGACCGAAGGTGGGCAGCAGCGTGCGGGCATCGACCTTGCGGTCCGTTTCGGGAACGTGAGCGTTCACGCCGTCGGCGATGATCGCCATCACGCCCATCAGATGCTTGATCACACCGGAGAGTGCCCTAATCCGATACCAGGACTTGCCGACCACGGCGTCATAGATCACCAGTGCTGAACTGCGGTGCTCGACTTCCTCGACGAAATGCCACATGAACAGGGAGGCCACCCGGTCATCACCGGGCCGGAAGAGGGTCGCTTCGTTGTCGAGCATCATCTTGAAGCTGGGTGTAAAAGTTGCCTCCAGATCGGCGATGTAGGCCAGGCGGAACTTCAGCGACCTGGTCGCGGTGAGGTCATCGAAGCTGGCGATGGCGGCATCGAGTGTCTGCTGAAGACCGGGGTAACCCTTGATCAGTGCGTTGACGTGCTTGCGGTGCGTGCTGGAGTGTTGAGCTTCTTGGCGCAGGAAAGCCGTCGCCTCCGTTGCCACCTCGGGGTCGGTGATCAGCGGCTTGGCCTCCTGCACGGCGGCCACGATCATCTGCTCGAAGCAGATCGCGATGATCGACGTGGCGTTCATGAAGAAGGAGAACGCGGGGTTGTGGGGGTTCCACTCCCACGGCACGTCCTCGGTGAAGTTGAACTTGGGGCGACGCACTTCAAGATCAGACATGATGCTCCATCGGCAAGTCATTACACACAATGCTCATCTCTGTGTTATGTGTGTATTCTTGGCTCATCCGGCGGAAAGAGTCAAGGCGCATATGGGACGCAAGGGCTGGGCGGGCGCACCACCTGCTGACGACACAGAGGCCCGCAAGCGGATCATCGACACCGCGCTGCGCATCGTGGACCGGCGCGGGGCGGCACAGACCACGGTGTCTGATGTCGCCGACGCGCTCGGCATCACGCGCCGCACCGTCTACCGCTACTTCGCCGGAACCGAGGAGCTGTTTACCGCCGTCGCCGAAGTCGCGCTGGGAAGCTTCATCACGCAGGTCGAGAACATCACTGCGGACTTGGACGTCACTGGGCAACTGGTCGAAGTGGTCGCCTACATCATCGAACGACTGCCACGCGAACCGCAGTTGGTGCTGCTGCTGGCCAATGACCGATCCAACATGTTCAGCCGGAGCATGTTGACGTCCACCGAGATCAAACGTTGTCGCGCCATCCTTCAACGCACTCAAATCGACTGGACCGCACTCGGTTACGACGACGACACCATCGACGAACTAGTCGAGTTCCTCCTTCGCATCATCCAGTCGATGGTCATCGCACCGCCAGACCCGCCCCGGTCGAGTGCTGACCTGCGTGCTTACCTGCGCCGCTGGATCGGACCGGCCCTCACCTAACGTGGCGCGACGAAGTTGTTTTCACCATGCGTCGGTGCGCTCGTCCTCGTAGGTATCACCCATCCGCGAGGGGTCTGTCGCGTTCACGGTGGCTCCGAGACCAACTTTTCAGACTCTCGTATGTCGTCTCTTTCGAGACATGGTTCAGTTCTGGGAAGCCCGCTTCGATCTGGTCGGACCACTTCGGATTATGGGCTGTACACAGCCCACACCGGCCTCTCGTCGGGGGTATTCAGCCATCGGAGTCCGGGCATCAGGGCCCGCGAACCGCTATAACACCACACTGAGTAGCCGTCGCTGGACCGCCCGAAGGTGTATGGCGGTTCGTTGCAGGGGCTGCCGGTCTTGCCAACTTGGGGCGCGTGCGCCGCCGCGACGAACGGGCCGGTCTCCGTGGACAGCCATGTCATCGTCTTAGCCGGAGGTACGCTGCCGCACAGCAGGTCGTGCCCGTTGGCGTCGGTGGCAAACTTCATCCAGTCGTTGCACTCGTCGCCAAGTGCCGGGCCGCTTTCGATCTGGTCGGTCGTTGTTGTCGGCGCTGCCGTGACGCTCACCGCTGGTGGGGCTGCAGGTGATGGCGCGAGTGCAGTCGTAGTGCTCGTCGGAGTGGATGTTGTCGGTATAGCGCTCGGCGAGCTGACGGTGGTATTTGATTGCGGGTGCTGCCAAGGTCGCCACACGAGCACGACAACGCCGACCAACAGGATGATCGCCGCGACGCTGCCCAGGACGACCCAGGCATGCCGCGATCCGATGCCTTGTGCGTCTGCGGGCGAGCTCGCAGTTGACGTGGGCGCGGACCTGCGTGATTGCGGGGCCGCCCGAGTAGTAGCGTTTGCGGACGCTGCTCCCTGTCCAGGGGACTTATCACTCAATGCCCGTGCGAACGCCGAACACGACGGGAACCGATCCAGCGGACTTTTAGCCAGGGCTAACTGCAGCACGGCGTCAAGTCCCGCACAATCTCGACGACGGTTGCTCAGCGAAGGTGGGGTCGTGTTGAGGTGGCGGCTGATCACGACGGCTGGATTGGAGTGTGGGAACAACTGCGAACCTGTTAGGAGGTGATAAGCCGTAGCCGCCAAGGCGTACTGGTCGGCTCGCCCGTCCATCGGCTCGCCCATGAGTTGCTCGGGGGCGGCGTACGCCACTGTGCCCACAGTCATATTGGTCGTAGTGATGCCGCTCGTGTCATCGAGTAGTCGAGCGATACCGAAGTCGGCGAGGAAGACCTGGCGATCATCGCTGTCGGGATCGGTGACGATGATGTTGGCGGGCTTTACGTCTCGGTGAAGCAACCCCTTCTTGTGTGCGTAGTCGAGCGCACTGGCGACGGCAGTGATGAGGGGGAGGGCGAGTTCTGTGGGCATCCCTGCGGGGTAGCGCTGTTCGATCAGTTGGGCTGCATCGGTGCCATCGATGTAATCCATCGCGATCCAGAGTTGGCCGTCCTGTTCCCCTCGGTCATGGATAGCGATGATGTGAGGGTGGCGTAGGCCAGCAGCCAGTTCGGCTTCGCGGATGAACCTCTCTCGGAACGAGGTGTCGCTGGAGACGTCGGGGCGAAGAACTTTGAGGGCGTCGTGGCGGGGCAGGCGTGGGTGCTGGACGAGGTAAACCTCGCCCATCCCGCCAGACCCCAGCAACCGCAGTATTCGATACCCGGCGAAGGTCTCGCCGATCTGCAGCGACATGGGCGCATGCTAGCCGCTGCAATCGACGTCTTTGATACTTACTGCAGCTGGGTGCGGGCTAGCAACCGCGGATTGGCAATCGTGCTAGCAGAAGACACTATGCGGCTTGTGCGACGACTTTAGAGATGCAGAAGCTCGTTTGTTCGGCGACAGGCCGAGTGCGTGAGAACGTCGCACCGTGGTTGTGTGATTGAGTACCGGAGCAGCGGACAGCCTGATGGAATTGGTGGTGATGAACAAGCTTGTCGAGCTGCTTACTGAAGCGCAAGAGCATGGCTGGTCGAGTACTGCCGAGGTTCCACTGGAACGCCTGATCCAAGAAGCACGCATTTCTCAGTACAGACTCATTCGTGACCGGCCGTCGGGACCGGAGATTTCGCTGCTGGAACCTCGGACAGTCGACGAAGCGCACGAACGCTCATTAAGCGCCAGCTACGGAGTAGGTGCTCAACCTCTTCACACAGACGGGGCACACCACCGTGATCCGCCGGACTATATCCTCCTGTCCTCGGACTCAGTCAGCATGGTCCCGACGCTTCTCTGGCGCTTTCGCTCGGACATTGATGCACGCGCGCTGATCCACGACCTTCGCCACGGCCTATTTACGGTTCGTGCAGGTAGATCTACCTTTCTAGCAACTGTCTTCGAAGCCGGTCACGTTCGGTACGACCCGGGATGCATGGAACCGGCAGATGCGCGGGCACAAAGAGTCGCGGCATTTTTCGCCACGAAGCTGGAAAGCGCAGTCGCATTCTCATGGGTAAAGCCCGGTCTGGTTCTCGCTGTATCCAACCGTCACGTTCTTCACGCTCGTGGTGATGCATCGGATGAAACTGAGCGGACGCTGCGAAGAATCGCCCTTCGCGTGAACCGACTGCCGAGTAAGCCAGCGGGCATGTCCGCGGTCAAGCTGTCATGAGTGCCCCCTACGACCACGATGCCCTCTGGCTCAAAGCGAAGATGTTCCTAAATCGCGCTATGGACGAGCAGGAGGGCCGCTCATTCGATGAGCGGGCACTTTGGGCAACACTCGCGCTCGAACTGCTTGGGAAGGCGGCTCTTGCGCGCACGTCCCCGGTTCTGATTGCCGAACCGACCGAGGAAGGTACGAATCTCCTCATCGCAATGGGACTCATCGAAGGCGACGCTCAGTTCATTTCCGTGCGTGCGAAGACCGTCTTCATTCGGTGCCAACGCGCCTTTCGTCCCTTTAATGCGGATGAGGCGATGAAGCTGACAAGCGCACGAAACGACTACCTGCATGGCGCGATGCCGGGTTTCACCTCGATCCCCGAACCGGCTTGGTGGCCACTGTTTTGGCGTCAGGCGATCATTCTGAACAATGCTGTTGAACGCGACATCGCGGATCTGGTCGCCCCCGACAGAGAACCAGTGGTCGAAAGCTATCTCGTTCAGAATCGAAAGAATGTCGAGCACCGCACCGAGATGCTGATCGAACAGGCCAAGGTACGACTTTCGCAGCATAGGGCTGGGACCTTGCCCGCCCGGATCGCCAGAAAGTGGTCTCCGGGAGCCGACCTCTCCGCAGGCATGCCGCGCAGCGACGGCCATCCCTGCCCGGCCTGTGGTGAGTTGGGCTTAGTCGAGGGTGAAGAGGTCCACGATCGCGACATCGAAGGAGTGCAGGTCGAGGAAGACGAGTGGGAGTACTCGGTACAGGTCAGTGTCTACGCCGAATACTTCAGCTGCTCCAACTGCGGCTTGATCCTCGATCGGCCTGAACTCGTCGAGCATGCTGGCATCGAGACGATCTTCATTGTCGAAGGCACCGACGAGGACGTCGCATATTTCGAGGGTCCTGAGTACGGCAATGATTGATGTCTCTCTAGGAGCTTCACATCTGCGTCGTGCACACGCGCGTCGCCGCTACATGGCGACGGGGTGGTTACCGGTACGTCAAGCCGATGTCACCTTTGAGTTGAATCGTATATTCCTGCGGCACCTAGCATCTGACCGGTGCCGGGTTCGGATGAAACCTCGCAGATGCGCACTCTTCGTGGCCGAATAGGCGCGTACGAGTCCTGGGCCAGAACTGAGGACCGAGCAGCACGGACCTGGCCAGCCCGCAAGGCCGCGCTGGACCGGTTCGAGCGCGAGGTTGATCCGGACGGCGTCCTGACGCCTGATGAGCGTGCAAAGCGCGCTGAGTGGGCACGCAAGGCTCATATGCAGCGGCTGGCACTGAAGTCAGCGGCAGCGCGGCTACGGCGCAAGCTAATCTGCGAGACCTGTGGTCAACCGAAGGAACCCTCAGCGCCACTCTGCCCTAAGTGTCTCAACAAGATTCGCGAGCCGTGAACGCACTTCCGCCGTGGATGACCATTGCTCAAGTGGCGCAACACTTTGGGGTAGACCGAACCGAGGTTTACTACAAAATGCTGCCGGAGCTGGAGATCCGCCGCATCGGCGTCCGGGGCGGTGCTGCGCCATGGGGTCGGTTGATCCGAGTCGAGCGAAGATCAGTCCTTGAGATTTGCGGTCCGTCCACCGTCCCGGATGAGGAGGTGCCGCGCTGGGTGACCCTTAAACAGGCTGCGACCTACTACCAAGTGAGCCTGCACCTCATCCGTCAGATGATCGCGCACGAGCAACTCGACGCCCGGCGCATCGGGTCGGGCAGGGCTATCCGCATCGACCGGGACTCGCTGCTGAAGCTGGGCTGTGTCCCAATCCGGAGACCGTCGTGACACGGCGGCGCTATATCACCATCGCGGAGACTGCGGAATACCTACAGGTCAGTGATCGCACGGTCCGCCGATTGATCGCAGACGGTGACCTGACGGGATACCGAATGGGCAAGTCGCGTCGCACGATCCGTGTCGATCTGAACGAAGTTGACGAGCAGTTGATGCGACCTCTGAATGCGCCGCCGCGAGTGCGGAAACGGCGCACGTCGTGAGCGGTGACACCGGCTCAATCAAGGCGATGGCCCGCTGCGCGCGCTGCGGTCACTTCGCGAGCGTGCACCATGGCGGCGGGGGAGGACGACCGGGCGGATCATCATGTGCGGCACCAGGTTGCGATTGCGTAAAGTTCCTTGAACCCACCGACGCCCGAGTGCGACTGGGCGTCGGTAACCTAACCGCTGCAGAAGTCGCCCAGCTCACCGGAATATCGGTGCACACGTTGAGCTATTGGCGGCAAAGCGGTCAGGGACCCAAAACGATCAAGGCTGGTACCCGCACGCTGTACCGCCGCGAAGACGTCGAGCAGTGGCTGGCTGATGTCGACGGACGCACCGAACCATCTCCCGTCGGGGCAGCAGACTGGTTCAAGAATGCGGTCGAGGCAGCCGACCGGATCGACCCAGATCACACCGCGCCCTGGAAGCTAGCCAGCACCTACGCGCTGCTCGCCATCGCCGAAGCGGTACTGATCCAGGGAACTCAGAAGCCAACGCGGACAACAACAGCGGCTAGCACCACGCAATCCGACGGCGAGCTGCTCACTGTCACCGACGTCGCCGCCATGACCCGCCTCTCGGTCGGCACCCTTCGGTACTGGCGGCACATCGGGTCAGGTGGGCCGCCGTCGATCAAGCTGGGGCGGCGAGTGCTGTACCGCCGCAGCGAGGTCGATGCGTGGCTGAAGGAGGCACGATGACCGCACTCGTCCAACGCAAGCTGCCTGGCACCCCGATTCCCCGTGACCAGCTGATTGCGCAATGGGAAGACCTGCGCCGCCGCAACTCTGTTAAGGGACCGGTCGCCAGCTTCCTGTTCGACGTCCACTACTCCGAACCGGAGAAGACCTATCAGTGGCGTATTCAGCTCGACTGCGGCTGCGTGCGCGATGCCCTCACCCGTCATCACACCGACAAGCCCGCCGACAAGGTGGAGAGGCTGGGCGAGCTAACCCAGACGTACTATTTCGGTCACGTGAAGCCTTCGGAGCGCGAGATCCGTGACGCCGAGGAGCGGGCGAATACGCACGCCGTTGAGGCGGCCCGCGCCAAAGTGGTGGGCACCGACCTCCCCGCCAAACCCGAGCAGCCCGGTATCTACGGCAAGGCACGCCTGCAGGACGGTCAGTTCATGTGTCACAACCCGAAGTGCACGAAGTATCGGTCGCATGGCGGTCCGGTCCGCGACATCGTTGACTGGGTCCGCCTCCGCGACAACCTCTATGTCAGTGAGCAATTGGAGATAGACGACGAGACGATCAGAGGTGCCCGGGAGTACGCGGTCTGGGATGTTGTGCTGAGCTGTGGTCACTTCGAGCAGGAGCACACTGCGCCCGGATGGAACCCCAAAGACGGCCCCGCTCACCGCAATAACGACAAGCGGCGACCGCTGGATGAAGTCCTTGAGGTTCTCGCGAAGGGTGATCCTGACGAGGAGGCTTATTGGCGGCGGATGTACGCCGAGAAGCATCCCGATCCCGCGCCGTTCACGCGATGCCATGCATGTGCATGCATCCGCACCATCACCGCCTACCAGCGCGTCGGCTGGCTCGCGAATAAACGGGCCGTGCCAAAACCCACACCGCCGCCTCGCAAAACGCTGGAACGGCGGCTGCGGAAACTAGAGACCGAAGCCGCGGAACTGCGAGAGCAGATCGAAGGGCTTCCACCTGAGGCGTGATCGACCGGAACTCACGCTCGATCGCAAGCCGGTATCACCCACCCTCGACGGACATCCACAGAAGCACGTCGAGAATGCGAAGCGGCGATACCTCAGCCGGTACGTCCGATACCTCAGACCGCAACTGGTTCAACCAGTTCCAAACGGCTCGATCTTCGGCGACAAGCACGGTCTGGAAATGTCGCCAATAGTCCGAGGTTCCCAGCCCGGTCGCCTGTTCGACAAAACTGTCCCAGATTGGGAACAGCCGGGGCCGCTTTACCGCCATGAGCTTACTTGTCGTGGTTCTACCAACCCCGTCCTTCGCCCCCCTGAGCAGATCCCAAAGTTGACCCGCCGCAGAATCCGCACCCAGAGATTCTGGATCAGCATCGACAATGTCGCAGTCGGCGGGAATCTGCTTCAGGAGCATTGTCACTTGATTGGCATCCGGTCCTACAAGCCTGATGGCTGCCTGCGGTGGAACGTTCACACTAAGCATCGAGACAGCCACAAAGTCCGCTGGCCCAAGTACGTCAGGCTCGTTGTTCAAAGCGGCGAACGCTTCGAACCGAGAACCGGTATAGCGCGGCTTTCCACCGTCGAAGGTGGCGTAGTACCGCCGCAGTAGGTCGACAGCTTCGTCTGTTTGACGACTAACAAGAAGCTCTGGCCATCGTTGACGCCATTCCAGGTAAGTCCCCAAGCCCATTGCATTGCCCCTTCTGCCGTCCATGGATTGCAGCAACTTAGCAATCGACATTGACAGACACGTCCTGCCACCGTTCGCTAGTCCGAATTGTCTCGACGATTCTCGCTGCGTTCGAGCATCTGTAAGACCCGCTGGTCTAGCCATTGCTGCGTCTGGTCGCCGTGGATTTCGTAGGCGAGCGAGGCAACGTCGCCGTTGAGGGCAAAGGCGACAGACCTCCAGCCGTCCGCACCATCGATCTCGTCCACAATCTCCAAGAAGTTGTCGGCAGCCAAGGAGTGAAAGGCCGAAGTCAGCCGTCGAGCGGCTATCCAGAGCTGAGCTGTGGATCGCTCAGTCATGTAACCACCTGATCTCTACACGCCACATCACGTCGCCTCGGTCGCACGCCAGGACGATAGACGGCAACACCGACATAGCAGGGAGGCGTCGCTCACCGAGGTGTCGGTGCACGCCGATATGTTGCCGCCCATGAGCAACGCAGCGTCCTGGGCCGCTAGTGCATCCAACAAGTTCAGGGAAGTCTCTAGGTCGACCGAGAATCCGACGACCAAGCTCCTCGCCGAGGGCCTGACCGCACTCGCCGAGGCCGTCAGGGAGTTGGACCAGGAACTGAAACCCATTCGCCGATAAGTGTGGTCGACGACGAGGGTTCCCGGGCTTCTCGAAGCCTCAATTCAACTTCCGTAGGCAGTTGACGTCAGTGCCGTCACCGGCGTTAGCCCGAGCTGAGAAGTTCAGTTTGCCGTTGAGGTAGAGCTTGCAGGATATCCAGGTGGCATCACCCATGACGGGATCGCCTCCCACAAGGTTGCCGGAAACGGGATGTTCTGAGTATTCCCAGCTTCCGTTGTCAGAGCAGACAGTGCCCGACCCCCACTGGGTGGGATTGTTTGATCGAGCTGACCGGAGTTCGATGCATCGGGTGCCCGCCCAGTCGATGCGGGTAAAAGCCGTTACCGTTCCGACCGTGGCGGTCGGGATTGGGGTTTGAGTCATGCTCGGCAGTAGGGGCGCCGTCGGGGAGGGCTGCGCCACGGCGGATGACGTGGTGCTGCGGGAACCTTGCTGAGGCGACGGTGCAGCAGCCCCGTGGATTTCGAACCCGAACCGCCTCAGCGGCTCTAAGGCGACCGTTGGGCTTCCCTTGCCAATGCCGTCAACGAACGCAATGAAGGCCCAGATTCCGCCGTTCGTCGCCGGTGCAGTGGCGTATGCGTTGTCCCGGAACGCTGAGTAGTTCTGGAGGTAGTACTGCAATTGGTCGCGTGACGAGTACCTGCCGCTGGCGACGTACACGGCACCAGCGTCGGGGTTCGCTGATGAGCATACGTACAGGTCGGATGCGTCGATTCCCTCCACCAGGGAGTTCAAGTTTCCCGCAGCGCCAGAATCACAAACGCTGGCCCGCCATTCCTCGGGACTTGACGATGGCGACGACCTCCCTTCGTCGCGGGAACCCAGCCCTGTGACCGCTGCGATGATCGCCGCCAGAACGGCCACGGGAACAGCTACGACGGCGACTCGGCCCGCAACCGGCAGTCCATGCCAGTACTCGATCGGGTTCTGGACCGGATTTCGCCCTGGGGGCCGCCCCTCATTGGCCCAGGCATTGCGTGCAGCGTTCGACACGGGCCGAGGTGACGTCGCTGGCCCTGGTGCTGCAGGAGGCGAGGACGACTGCGCAGTCAGAGGCACTGTCGCAGTCGGTCCTGCCGGTTTGGAGCGTGCGGTCTCTGACGAAACAGCCTTAGTGGCCTGTACCGGCTTACCACTTGTCGTCTTCCGTACGGGTGACTTGGCAACCGGCGTACGAGGTGACCGAGACGGCGTCGCGGGCGGCTTCTGGGTCTGTGGACGCCGAGCTTCGGGGTTCGCTGCCGATGTAATTGGCGGCAGGCCTACGACAGCGACGACCTCGTCGCGCCGATACGCATACAGGTCTGCAGCATCGGCGAACCGCAGGAAGACATCAATGCCGTCGTCTTCGTCCAATAAAGCGTCAATGACCCCGATCTGTCCGAGCCGGTCGTCTCCAGCAGCAATCACCTTTGCCCAGCCACCATCTCTCAACGCGAAGGTCGTAGTTGCCACGGCTCGTCGAGGTGGCGGCTTCGCACTCGAACGTGACGGAGTGTTCGTCGCTGCCTTGTGGAGAGGCGGTGCCTTCTTTGCCAATGGGTGCGACGCCGCTTCCTGGTCGCCCCTGACGAGCACGAAAACCGCCGCAGGGATCGCAAGCACAACGAGGAAACCTAGGACGACAAGCGTCACGATCAGTGCACTGCTCATATTCGCCGCTAAGTCACGCTTGATTCGCTCATGGTGAGAACTTCCAGCAACTCCCAACCCACCAGGACGCTACTCATAAGTCTGTAGACCCTCAAGTAGCGGGCCGGAATCGTAGCTGGCGACGTGGAAGGCCAGCTGCAGCGGATCGTGGGGCGCAACCTGCGCCGACATCGCGTGGAGCAAGGGTATAGCCAAGAAGCCTTCGCTGATCAGATGGGTGTCCATCGGACTTACTTCAGTTCCGTCGAGGGTGGCGAGCGAAATCTGACACTGCAAACCCTAGAGAAGATCGCCGACTTCCTCGGAGTCGATCCTCGAACGCTCCTTGACGAATAGCTTCGCGTTGACCTGATTGCCTCTCCTTCACTTGTACAGGTCGGTGACCTCACTGCGCCCAGCAACCTCGATCTCGGTGCGGAGCTTCTCTTCGCGTAGATGCGCGTACTTCCGCAGGATCCGCTCCTGGCTCAGCGTGCAATCGGCAGCCGCGTTGAGCTGACGGTGCCGTTCGATCTCGTCGGGACCCAGGGTGGCGGGGATGTAGCCGAGTTCGGCAGCAAGTTGGGCGCGTAGCCGCCTATCCTGTTCGCTGCTCGGCATTTACTCGCTGTCTTCGTCGTCAACGGGCTCATAGACGCCCACGAGCGCCGAATCGACGATCAATTCGTCCACGGTGCCCTTGCAGTTGACGGCGCGAGTTTCGGGGTCCATCGAGTCCAGCTCAGCATTCAAACGCTGACACAACTCGCCGCGTGACAGTACCTCGCCTGTGTCGCTAATGCGGTACTGGTCGACCATCGTGTTCCCCGAGTCCGTCGTACCTTTCGCATTAGCGCTTGTCGGTGATGACAACGGCTGTGTGGAGTTCCGGATTCCGCACCGGCGTGTGGACTTGCCGCGACTCGATACACAAGCATCACCGTGAAGACCGCGCAATGAGGCGCACCGGGCACTGCGTGAGCCACGCGGTGGCGACGGTTCGCCGGGTAAATGAGACGTCTTGAACCCCTTGGACAGATTCGTCTGCGGTCGCTGTGAGCGGACTTCGATGTCGACCTGTTGCTGTTCCAGATCGCGGTACTGTGCCGGGGACGGCACACGTGGCCGCCGCTACACGATCGGTGGGTGATGAGAAAAAGGACCGCTACCAATCGGTTGCCTCGCCGAATACTCGGTAAGGTTTGGCCCTGGATTCTGGTGGCCATTACCGCAGCGGCGGTGGGCGCAGCGTTCTTCATCGCTGTCTGGCAGCTTCCCTTGCTGTGGTCGCCTCCGCTCGACGATAACCAGCTGAAGCAACGGACTCTGACCGACAAGGAGTGGATTGACGTCCACACAGCTCGGCTCCAAGTCCAGAGCGCAAATCGGACCGCGGTCATCCAATTTGGCGGCGGATTCGTTCTCTTTTCGGGAGCGGTCCTGGCATGGACACAATTCGCGAACTCACGGAGAGCCGCGCGTGCAGACTTCCATCTTGATCTCTTCGATAAGTCTCTAACGAATCTCGGTGCGGAGTCATCAAGCTTGAGAACCGGGGGTATCTACGCTCTCGGTCAGCTGACCGAACTCTCGAAGGAACACCGACGAGTTGTTGTCGAGGTTCTAATCAATTTCATCCGCGAGAACAGCTCGCTTACGGATCCCAAGCCACCTCGGCCGAGGCTAGGAACAGAACTGTTGGCCGACAGTGGTCAAAATCTCCGCCAGTGGCGTCCCGACGTGCAGGCGGCTTTCGATGTCCTCGGAAGGCATACGTACCTATGGCACGGGATCGATGCTCTTCGCTTCCGAGGCCTCGATCTGCGCAAAGTGACCCTTCTCGGCCATCGCCAAGGCTACATCGTCTCGGACTCGGACCTGTCTGGCGCTTGGTTGAAGGATGCCGACTTTAACGGATCATCATTCGCGAGAGCGACCTTCACCAACGCCGACCTCTCGGGAGCCAGACTCGATCATTGCAACTTGCGAGGAACTGACTTCACCGGCGCTCGATTCTTCCGTGCGAACGACGATGGCGAGGTCGAGGACCTAGTGACCATAGCGGGTGCAGTGTTCGACAGCACCACGAAATGGCCTGACGGCTGGGACGCCGCGCAGGTTACGAGCCAAGGAGCGCGAGAAGTACGGAAAGACGAACGTCCGACCAGCGTGAGGCCGGTTGGCGTACCCAAGGTTTGAGTCCCGCTTTGGTTTCATAACGATTCGATCGCGCCTTGCGAACTCGCACTGTGCGCCGTTACGGCGACAGCCGGGGCGGTGTCCGTGATGCTCCTACGTACCCGATCTCGCAACAGGTCTGCTAATAAACGATGGACGTACGTCGGGTCGGCGGCGTGCTTCTCGCGCTGTCGAAGACTTTCAGCGCAACCAAGAGAAGTCGCTGTCATCGAGGTCGTCGTCGAACTCTGCGACATCAGGAGCGTGGATCGAATACTCGTCATCGTCATTCTGGTCGTAGAAGTCGTCGACCTCAGCGGCATGTTCCGCATGAGTTGATGCGTCAAGCTTGCGGGAGATGTCAGCCCACATCGGTTCGGGCACCGTTGAACGCACCGCCTCGATGATCCTGTTCAGCTGAACCCTAATTTCAAGCAAGTCAGGTTGTCCGGCGCGGGCATCGAGGATCGACTGAAGTCGGCTCGCGGCGATGATGCCGGTGCTGACATCGACGGTGGTGTGCGAGTCAACAAGTGCCTCATAGCTTCTAGCCATGACGGTCTCAAAAAACGCCATCGGGGTGATCGCAATCGCCACGCCCTCAATGAAGTCGACCTCGTTCTCCCGAGCACGCCGTTCGAGGATCTCCCGGTATGTGGACTGGGCGACATTCTGGACAGGAAAGTGCCGTGCACAGTGGTTGCGCACCGAATCAATTGTCACCCGATCACACGTGTCGAGCGGGGCGTTGTCGTCGTCCAGAGTGCGCACGATCAATGCGTAACTAGCACCGGTTGCCAGCAAGTCGTTGACCTTCTGGCGCACACGGTCGTTACGGCATACCCGGCAGCGCGGCTCTAGATGAAAGCTGTTGTGCGGGATCAACTCCATCGACTTAGCCGTCTCCTTCATAGAGTGGGCAGCTGCCTCCGATAGAAACATCGCTTCTCCTTCTCGACTCGCGTGCACGGCTGGCTCACCCTTTAGAGAACGAGAGGCGCTGTTTCACAGGGCAGTACCGGCGAATCCAAGGCTTTGTGCGGTACTTCTCGGCACTTCGCGGACAATCCATGCGTATCGATCCAGCGCTAGCTGAACCGCGACATAGAGGCTGGCGGAGGATGTTCCGCTGGCCCCCAGTGATAGCTACGGGAACTGCTAGCGGCGTCGATCAGCTGGCGGTCTTGTCGGCTAGCTCTGCACGCCTGTAGCGAAGTTCGCGCTCACCCAAAACCTCTACATCATCGACGTATTCGTACGCCAGTGTGGCGAGCTTCTCCACCAGCAGCTCGCGCTGCTCGTCGGCGGCAGTTTCTACGAAGGGTGATTCATCGATGTGCCAGATCAAGAACCGCTTCGGCGGATAACCGTCGAAGTCGATCCTACGGCGGAAGCCGTCCTGCTCGCCGCCGTAGAGGTGCACCCAGACCTTGTTCTCATTGTTGTCAGACAGCATGATTCGACCTCCTGGTAGTTGTTTTTGCCATCTCAGTCCACCTAACCCAGGTCACCAGCACTCGCCCGCGTGCTCGGTGTTGCAGTCCCGGCAGACGTTGGTGGCCATGGAGACCCTGCGCACGGTGACGATGTGGGGTTTTCCGCCTTCTAGAACTGGAGCCTTTGTCTTGCACCCTCGGTGCACATAGCCACCGAACTGGACCACCCAGTGGATCTCCTGGCCCACGGCGATGCGCTTCTCACAGCGTGGGCAAGTTCCTGGGTATCTCGCACGGAAACAGCCACTGCTATCCGTCTTGGGCTTGTTGTGCAGCTGCGCCCACGCTGAGGCCAGTAGCTGTTGGTCACTCAGCTCGCTGGTGTGCCTGCGACCACTGGTGCTACCTCTATTCGTTTTAGTCATAGCGCCATTTCCTGTCACTGTTCCCGGGGACGGGACTCTGCTGCCCGGCACTCTTCTGATCGGTCTGCGGGTCGCTCAGGGCCAATTCGGTGGACTCTGGCCTCGGCCACAAACTGGAGATCCTGGCGACGTCGACCATGACATCAATGAAGGCATCGCAACGGACTCGTTGCGCGTCCAGGACCGCCTGACTCGTGATCGCTGTCTGGCCGAGCCGTTCGGCGAGCGACCGGTACTTACGCCGTGTCATGCTGCAGCCTCCTGGTCGTCGTCGCGGCTGCGCCTGCCCGGAGAATAACTTCGCACCTGAGCCGCAACGACTCCGCCAGGTCGCCAGCCGTCCTGAGCCGCAAGCGACTCAAACCAGTCCTCACACTGCTGCAGGACTACACAGGACCGGCAGATGCGCTGTGCGGCCTTGTAGCGCGTGCGGACTTCGTCTCGGGACTCTCCAGGTTCAGGTGGGACGAAAAGTCGCCACTCGCCCCCACAGGCCGCGCCCTTGAACCCTGGAGCACCACCGAGGAGGGCCGTAGCAGGATCGAGGTTCTCGATGACGCTCTTAGTGCTTCGAGTGCTTCTCATTCAGGCCGGTTCCTTCCGACTCATGATTTCCAGGATCGAGTCGTAGTTCCGCGAGATCTGAGCCACGCGGGTGATCTTGCGTTCCTCTTCCCTGGGCATCCAGATGGGCAGGTATCCGTGCCAGTCGGTGAAGAGCCAGTCGAAGACTGAGTGGATCTCCGCCAGGGGACGCTTCCGGGTGAAGACCAGATAGATCACCGAGGAATACCACTTAGCCCGACGTCGGGCCGTGATCCTCTGCTTGGCATGAGGTAGCACCAGAGACTCGAAGTGGTCCACCAGGTCCTGGATCTCGGGGCTGAAGATGTTGAGTCGACCAGGTCGTTGGGAGCGTGTTTCCGGAGCACTCTTAGTTACTCCAGGTACTTGTTCAAGAGACCTAGTAATAGACCTGTCTTGTTCTGTACTTCTATATGACTCACTAGTGGTACCGGAAAAATTTGCACCCCTCTCGATCCGGGAGATCGCCGGGATCTCATGGTCATCGTGGACCTGGAGATGTCTAGATCTGTCCGGATCTGTTGCAGGTGAGATGAACTCGAAGACATTGCCCTTGGGTGTCTCGATGATGTCGAGGATCAGGGCCTTATGAAGTTCCTTCACGGCAGCCTTGGTCGTCCTTTCCCCGACACCACAGACCATGGAGATCTTGGCCATAGTGATCGGACTGCCTGGAGTCTTCTGGACTAGCTGGCCGATGGTGTACAGCACGGTAAACGTGGTGGCCTTCACCTGGCCAAGGGCTTGATCTAGGACCATCCGGATTGCCTCGGAATCAGGCTTCTCGTGCTGGGTCTTGTTGGATACCATTGCGGTAGCTCCTTGTTGGTGGTTCTTCAATGGAGTTTTGGGTGTTTCCAAGTTGGTAACGGAGGCCCTGGTCTCGGCCAGGGTCTCCTTCTCATATCAGGCTGAAATAAGTGCTGCTACAGCGCTCTTGGCCTCCTCGATCGTGTTGATCGGACCAATGTCGCGGGTGCCTCGGGTGCAGGCCCGAGCCTGCGATGTGGTTGGGGCACTTGCCCTCATATCTCGCGGCGGCACTTTGTCGCCGACCTGTGCGCCTACTGAGGCCTCCGTGGCCGGAGTCGAGTACCGCCGAAACAGGCTCACCAGAAGTGCAGCCTGTTCGGTGGTGAATGGAGGAGCCGCGTCAGCCAACTCCGTGGCGCGCTTGCGGATTGCTTCGATGGTCTCGGGCGTCATTGAGCGACCGCCAGCAGGCCAACGATGCGCTGTCGCACAGCCTCGGTGAGGGGAGGAGACTTTTCGAGTGCCTTCTCAACGGCACGGACAAGGACCTCTTCGCGTAGCTGCACGCTGGCGGAGAGGAGTTCAGGGTCGTCAGCGGCACGGTGGCGCTTGAGAGCGGCCACGCTGGCATGCCGCGAGGAAAGAGTACGCACTGGGTGACTCCGAGGTCAGACCGGACAGGGGCGAAGTGAACTCATTCGCCTCGGTCCTCGGAATCACGCCATCGAGTGCCGACCGGGCATGTGAAGGCCTCGATGATCTGGTCCACCGTTTCCAGGTGTTCCAAGCGCGGACACTACACCTGCTCGATTTACGAGCACAAGGCCCAATTGCGCGGAATCAATTGGGCGCGTGTGACTTTCAGCCTATAGTCCGCCTATAGTCAGGTGCCCTTAGTGAGTTGAATCTACGCGCTGACCTGCGCTGTCTTCCAGATGACGTCGATGTCACGAGGATCGAACCTCTGGGTGTTCCCATGGTGGACCTTCTTGATTTTGATATCGAGCAGCGAGGCCACGACGGTCCGGCGATCGATGATTGTGAAGTCGCGCGCCCACGTCTGGCGAGCATCGGGACCGGCAAGCCTGGCCACCAGCGGCGAGGTGACTGTGGCGCGTGCGTTGGCCTCAGCGGCATCGATCTGGGGCCGCAGCTTGGCCTCGATCGTCGCGAGAGACGCGGGGGAGATCTTGCCGTCTGCAGCCTGATCGACGAAGCCCGCTAGGCGCTTACGCAAGGTGTCGGCCAACTCCAGGGCCTGTGTCAGGGCATCGTTACCCGCCTGGGCGAAAAGCTTGATGGCATCGGGGCGCTCCATCCGTTCAAGGATTGTCTCCTCGACCAGAAGGTCTACGGCATCGGCCCGCCTACCGACACACGTCCGCTTCTCGCATAGGTAGCGCGCGGCCCTCGCACGGCTACTCGGCGCATCCGAATAGCGCATGACTGCCCCGCAGATCCCACACTTAGCGATACCAGTCAGCAGATGGCGAGGCTCGCGCCCTCGGTGCGTCGTCGTCTTCCTGGCTGGGGCGCTGAAGATGGCCAGCAGCCGCTCGTGTTGGGCGTCAGTGATGTATGGCCGCCACCGACCCCGGACGCGGTTGCCTTCGTTGTCGAGCAGCAGCTGGCCTCGGTGTTGACGCCATCCCGCGTACGTCGGCGAAGAGATCGTCACCCGCAGCGACTGAGGCTTCCAGTCCTTGCGGGCATTCTTCTGCAACTGCGGGGGCTGGATGCCACGTGCCGTGAAGTCGCGCGTGATTGCCCACAGCGACTCGCCCGCCAGCACGCGCTCGAAGACCTCCCGGACAAGGGGCTCGGCCTCTTCGTCGATGACCCACCCCGTCGTGCGCCCGGTGTGGTCCCTCTCGCACTTGTAGCCCCATGCCGGTCGCCCGCCGGGGAGACCCTTGAGCGCGGCGGCGCGCTTGCCCCGTAGCACGCGCTCTCGGATCTGCTCAGCCTCGCGTTCGGCAAGTAGGGCATCGAGTCCGGTGTTGAAACGGTCGTCACCTCTCGACACGTCGTAGAGCTTTCCGGAGTAGCTCCACAATGCACCGCGTTCGGCGAGGAGGTCACGCAGCTCGACATAGCGCGCGACGTCGCGTTGTGCACGCGATGCCTCCCACATGACGAGGACGTCGCCCTCCTCCAGGATGTTCGACAGCTTGCGCCACTCCGGGCGATCTTTGGTCGAGAACCTCGAAGCGCCGCGATCGTTGTCGACGAGGACCTCGGCGACATCCCAGCCCTTGCGTGCGCAGACCGCACGGCATTCTTCCTCCTGGCTCTCAACGGAGCGAAACTCGCCGGTCTGATCACTGGAAACCCGACAGTAGACGATCGCGCGCATCTCTGCAGTATAGGCACCGTTATTGATACCTAGTCTCGATCATCGTGCCGTTTCCGACGATCATGGCGACGTGGCCGTCCCAGACCGCGAGGTCGCCCGGCCGCAATGAGCCGGCATTAACCGCAGCACCGATGTCCTGTTCCTGTGCGAGTCGCGGGATGTTCAGTCCCGCTTCGTGATACGCCCACTGTGTCAGCCCGCTGCAATCCAGGCCGACTCCCGGAGCGGTGCCGCCCCACTGGTAGGGCACTCCGAGCTGGGTCAGCGCATGCCGAACCGCGCTGGCGGCCACCGCGTTTGGCGCCAATGCCGTGCTGCCATCCGGCAATCGGACAGCGAAGCCGTCGCCGAATGCCGCGGCGTCGGGCAACGGCGCGTCATGTGAGGCAAACCTCGCCAGATCATCCGCGCCATCCGGACCAGGCGCTCCGCCCATCCCCGACATCGGGCTCATCGGCGCACTGCCGCCGAATCCAGAGCCCAGCGACGGCATCGACGGCATCGACGCACTGCCCATGCCTGCGGGCGTCGTCGCGGCGGGCGAGGACGGGGCCGCCGGTGCGCTGAGTGCGGCGGCGTGACCGTCCAAGTCGGACCGAAGCTCCTCGACGACCGCGACGGCCTCTTCGAGTGACCGCCGCGCCTCGGCCATCAGCCCTTCGACGCCGCCGGGCGAGTCCAGGTATGGCTCGAGCGCAGCAGCGCGAGCCTCGAATTCCTCGACGATCGTCCCTAGTCGCTCACGCGCGCGGGCCACCGCGGCACTCGCGTTTTGGGCCGTCGCCCCCAGCTCGCCCACTCTCTGCGCCAGCGCATTGGCCGCGGCGATCGTCGTCGCAGCGAACTCGGCCGCCGCATCCGATGCGGTGCCGGACCAGTTCATCTCGGCCTGGCTCCACGCCCGCTGTGAGGCCGCCGCGATGCCGGCGAGCGTGTTGTGCGCTGCACCAAATGGATCGCTCGACCATCCGGGGCCAACGAGCGCCTGCACCTCGTGGATGGGCGCTGCCAGTGCCGCGACCAGGGCACTCGGCATCAGTACACCCCGGACACCTGGGTCCCGGCGCGTTCGTCGGCGCTCTCATACGCGGCCGCCGACGCGTGCGCCGTGTGACATCCGGCCGTCAAGCGGTCGGCCAGCGTGGTCACCGAACGTGACGCCTCGCCGGTGGCCTCCGCCAGCGCCGCCACGAAGCGGGCACCGACCGGACCGAGCGTCCCGTCGGGCATCGAGGACAGGGTCGCAGCGACAGAGGCGAGCTCGGCCGCGTGCTCAGCGTGTGCCGCGCCGAGGGCGCGGATGACATCCGTATCGGCGAACATGGGTGTTAGGACGGCCGCGGCGGCCGTTCGGTTCCACTACTGTCGGCGCATGGATGTGCGCGTCGTCGACCACCCGCTGGCCGCCGCACGGCTGACCACCCTGCGCGACGAGCGCACCGACAACGCGGCGTTCCGTGCCGCGCTACGAGACCTGACGCTGATGCTCGTGTACGAGGCGACGCGCGATATCGCCTGCGAAACCATCCCGGTGCGAACGCCGCTGGCGGAGACCACAGGATGCCGGTTGGCCAATCCGCCGCTGCTGGTGCCTGTGCTTCGCGCTGGTCTGGGCATGGTCGATCAGGCGCACGCGTTGATTCCGGAGGCGCGCGTCGGTTTCGTCGGGGTGGCGCGTGACGAGGAAACCCACGAGCCCACACCGTATTTGGAGTCGCTGCCCGATGACTTGAGCACACACCCCGTGATGGTGCTTGACCCAATGCTGGCCACCGGCGGCTCGATGGCGCACACCATAGGCCTGCTGCACTCGCGCAACGCCGCCGATATCACGGCCATCTGCGTCGTCTGTGCGCCCGAAGGCATTGCGGCGCTGGAGAAAATCGCGCCGAACCTGCGCCTGTTCACCGCCACGGTCGATGAGCGGCTCAACGACATCGCCTATATCGTGCCGGGTCTCGGCGACGCCGGTGATCGGCAGTTCGGCCCGCATTAGAACTGCTGCGCGACGGACACCAGCTCGTCCTGGATCGCCCGTGCCCTGGCGCGCGTCTCCTCGAGGCCGCTCGCATGCGCACATCGAACCTCGATGTAGCACTTGACTTTTGGCTCGGTGCCCGATGGCCTGACCACCATCCTCACCCAGTTCTCACCGCTACCGCCGAACATCACCAGCGCATCGCTGCGCAGGTGTCCCGGCGCATGGAGCAAGTCGGTCGCCGTCACCTCGAAGCCGGCCAATCGATCCGGCGGTGTCGCGCGAAGCCGGGCCATCACCGCTTCGGCCTCGTCGACGTCCGCCACCCGTCGCGATACTGCTGTGGTGGTGTGCACCCCGTGGCGCCGGGCTAGCTCATCGAGTGCGTCAAGCACTGTTCGGCCCTGATCCCGCAGCGCGGCAACAAGATCGCAGACCAACACCATCGCGCTGATGCCATCCTTGTCGCGGACCGCGGCCGGGTCGACGCAGTGACCGATCGCCTCTTCGTAGGCATAGACGAGCGTGCAGCCGGCCAAGTCGACATCGGCTCTCGCCAACCACTTGAATCCGGTCAGGGTCTCGATGTGCCTTGCGCCGTGGTCCTTGGCGATAGTGGCCAGCATGCGCGACGACACCACGGAGCTGGCCACCGCAATGCCTTCCGAGACGGGACCGGGATCGATTTGCGAGAGAATGTAATCGCCTAGCAGCCAACCAGTTTCGTCCCCCGAGAGCATGCGCCAACCCTGCGCGGTCGGTATCCCCACAGCACATCGGTCGGCGTCGGGGTCAAGCGCGATTGCGACCTCGGCGTCGACCTCTGCTGCCAGCCTCAGCAGGGCGTCGACAGCGCCGGGCTCCTCCGGATTCGGGAAGGCGACGGTGGGAAAGTCGGGATCGGGTGCGAATTGGTCTTCGACGACGTGGATGTCGCGAAAGCCAGCGTGCACCAGCGCGTCCATCGCGAACTCGCCGCCGACGCCGTGCAGCGGCGTCAACGCCACCCGCACAGACCCGTGAGTGTGCCGGACGTGCGCGGTGCGGTCGATGTAGTGCTGAACCGCGTCAACACCTGACGGCGTGACATGTCCACGGGGAATCTCGTCGGCATGCGGCGCTACCGCGACGGCCCGTTCGATCTCTTCATCGATCGGCGGAACGATCGGAAACCCGCCGTCGAAATACACCTTGTAGCCGTTGTCCGAGGACGGGTTGTGCGAGGCGGTGATCTGGATGCCCGCGGCCGCGCGGTTGTGACGCACGGCGAACGCCACCACCGGTGTAGGCACCGCGACGAACATCAACGTCACTACAAAGCCCTCGGCGGCAAGGACTTCCGCTGCGGCGAGGGCGAAGTCCTCGGATCCGTGGCGCGTGTCCCGCCCCACTACCACCGGCTTGCCGGCCATGCCGTGATCCTTGAGCACCTTGGCGACCGCCCACGTGGTCCGCAGAACGACGGCCAGGTTCATTCCGCTCGGCCCGCCACGCAGCGGCCCGCGCAAGCCCGCAGTTCCGAACCTCAGCGACTGGGCAAAGCGCTCCTCGAGCTCCTCTTCGCTGAGCGCCGCCAGCTCCGCCGCGGTCTGGGGATCAGGGTCGTGAGAGATCCACTCCTGCGCGACCGACGGCGGCACCATACTCGCCTGGCGCGGCGACGAAGTCATAGCGCCAGTGTGCCCGCTTTCGCGTCGAAGTAAGCCAGCTTGCGGAGCACGGGGGCCACGAGCATCAGCAGGTCGAATTCCAACGATGTCAGGTTGTCGCGCATGGTCGCGTGTAACCAGGCATCTCGTTCGGCGCGGTCGGCGTCCAGCAGCGCGGTACCGGCGTCCGTGAGCTCGATGAGCTGGCGCCGCCGATCCGCTTCGTCGGGTCGACGCACGACGAGGTCGCGGCTAACCAGTTCGTTGATGCTGTCGGTCAGTGACTGCACCCGTACGTGCAATAGGTTCGCGAGTTCGGCCGGAGTGGTGACTGCGGCACGGCTGATCTCACTGAGCAGCTCCATCTGGCTCAACGTCAGGCCGTGGTCGGGTCGGCGCCTGCGCATCTGCCTTGCCACCGCCATGATCGATTCCCGCAGTTCGGTTGCTGGGGAGTCAATGCGCGTCATAACCAAGGTATACCTTGGCAAATTCTGTATGTCACGCGTATCACTGCATGTTGCGTCGGCCACAATAGCAAGGGCATACTTGTAATCAATATGGGGTGGATGCGACGGATGCTCAGGTGGGCCTCGCTGATAGCAGTGACCGTCGCTGTGACGGTCCCGCTCACCCGCGTCGATGTGCCGTCGGCCGCACTGTTCGCCGCACTCGCTGTCGGGGTCGTGCTTGCGCTGGCGTCACTGGCGCCCGCCCGGATACCGCGGAGGGCCGGGGTGGCCGCGCAGGGCGTGCTGGGTGTCTACATCGGGACGATGGTCCACCAGCACTCTGTCGGGGCGCTGGGAAACGACTGGCCGATCGTGGTGGCGATCGCCGTCGCCACCCTGCTGCTCAGCATCGTCGCCGGGGCGTTGCTCGGCTTGCACCGTGACGTCAGCCCGCTGACCGGATCGCTGGCACTGGTGGCCGGCGGCGCATCGGGCTTGGTGGCGATCGCCCGTGAACTCGGCGGTGACGACCGCGTCGTCTCCGTCGTGCAGTACCTGCGCGTCGCCCTGGTGACCGCGTCGATGCCCGTCGTGGTGACGCTCGTCTATCACGCCGACAAGTCACGCGGCGTCGCTTCAGTGGCTGAAACAGATTCAGCCCCTTGGTATTTGAGTGTCAGCATGCTGATTGTGCTGGTGTTTGTCGGCGCGATGGTCGGCAAGTTGATCCGGCTGCCGGGTGCGGGACTGCTCGGGCCGATGGCGTTGACCGTCGCACTGGAACTGTCCGGGCTGTCGTTTGGCCTGGCCGTGCCGATGGTGCTCGTGCAGGTCGGCTACATGGTGATCGGTTGGCAGGCGGGGCTGGCATTCACCGCCGAGTCGCTGCGCGCCATCGGTCGCATGCTGCCCGCCGCAATCGGCCTGATCGTCGCGCTCGGCGTCGCGACAGCCGGCCTCGGTGTGCTGTTGGCGCGCTTCACCGGGCTGACACCGCTGGAGGGTTACCTCGCCACCAGTCCCGGCGGCGTGTATGCAGTGCTCGCGACCGCCGCCGAAACCGGCTCAAACGTCACGTTCATCATCGCTGCGCAGGTGGTGCGCATCCTTCTGATGTTGTTCGCCGCGCCGCTGATGGCGCGCAGCGTGGTGTGGATGAGTAAGCGGTTCGGACGTCAGACCCGCGCGATCACCGCGCCGAGCAGGGAGCCCATCCGCGTCGCGGACTGACGGCCCGCCTCGAGTACTTCGTCGTGGCTCAGCGGCTGGCCCGTCATGCCGGCCGCCAGGTTCGTCACCAGCGACACCGCCAGCACCTGCGCACCCGCGGCGCGGGCCGCGATGGTTTCGTGCACGGTGGACATGCCGACCAGGTCCGCCCCGAGTGTGCGCAGCATCCGGATCTCGGCAGGCGTCTCATAATGCGGTCCCGGCAGGCACGCGTAGACGCCCTCGGCCAGTGTCGGATCAATTTCGCGAGCCAGGGTCCGCAGCCGCGACGAGTACGCGTCGGTCAAGTCCGCGAATTGCGCCCCGACCAAGGGGGACCGCGCGGTGAGGTTGAGGTGGTCGCTGATCAGGACGGGCTGGCCGACGGTGTAGTCGGTACGCAGTCCGCCCGCCGCGTTGGTCAGTAAGACGGTGCCGACGCCCGCGGCGCACGCAGCGCGCACCGGATGCACGACATGGCGCAAGTCGTGTCCCTCGTAGGCGTGGATGCGGCCGACGAAAACCAATACCCGGTGGGGGCCGACGTGCAGCGACAGCACCTCTCCGCCATGCCCCTCGGCCGTCGGTGCGACGAACCCCGGCAGCTCGGCCATCGGCACCACGGCCACCGGATCGCCCAGTTGCGCCACGGCCGGCGCCCAGCCCGAACCGAGGATGACGGCGACGTCATGCGCGTCGACGCCGGTGCGCTCGTCAATGGCGCGCGCCGCTTCCTGCGCAGCCGCTGCCGGGCTTGTCACGGTTTGCGAGCTTAGCCGTCGACCAGCTAGTCGTCGGGACAGTGAGATACTGCTGAGATGCCCACCGCCACCGCGTCGATAAGCGTCGAAGACGCCGTCAAGCGACGCAGCGGCGATCTGGTGGAGCTGTCGCACTCGATTCACGCCGAGCCGGAACTCGCCTTCGCCGAACACCGCAGCTGCGCCAAGACGCAAACATTGGTCGCCGAGCGCGGATTCCAGATCACCGCGTCGGCCGGCGGCTTGGACACCGCGTTTCGCGCCGACTTCGGCAGTGGGCCACTTGTCGTCGGCATCTGCGCCGAGTACGACGCACTGCCCGACATCGGACATGCCTGCGGTCACAACATCATCGCCGCTTCGGCTGTCGGAACGGCGCTGGCGTTGGCGGAGGTGGCCGACGAGCTGGGCCTGACCGTGGCGCTGATCGGTACTCCCGCCGAAGAGGCCGGTGGCGGAAAAGCGTTGCTGCTCAAGGCCGGAACGTTCGACGACATCGCGGCGACGGTGATGCTGCATCCCGGTCCCATCGATATTGCGGCCGCGCGCTCGTTGGCGCTGTCTGAGCTGACGGTGCGCTACACCGGCAAGGAATCGCATGCCGCCGTCGCGCCGTATCTTGGCGTCAATGCCGCCGACGCGGTCACCGTCGCGCAGGTGGCCATCGGTCTGCTGAGACAGCATCTGGTGCCGGGCCAGATGATGCACGGCATCGTCACCGACGGCGGGCAGGCCACCAACGTCATTCCCGCGCGGGCCGAGCTGCTCTACACGATGCGCGCCGTGAACTCCGAGTCGCTGCACGACCTCGAGGACAAGATGGCCGGCTGCTTCGCGGCGGGTTCCGTCGGGACTGGCTGCACGCACACCGTGACCGAGACGGCGCCCGCGTATGCGGAGTTGGCGCCCGACCCGTGGCTGTCTTCGGTGTTCCGGGACGAGATGGTGCGGATGGGTCGCAACCCGGTGGCCGAGAACGTCGAGCACACGCTGCCGCTGGGCAGCACCGACATGGGCAACGTCACACAGGTGATGCCCGGCATCCACCCGATCGTCGGCGTCGAGGCCGGTGGCGCGTCCATTCACCAGCCGGCGTTCACCGCGGCCGCGGCGGGGCCGAGTGCCGATAAGGCTGTGATCGAGGGCGCGATCATGCTCGCCAGGACCGTCGTCAGCCTGGCCGAAACACCTGCTGAGCGGGAGCGGGTGCTGGAATTGCACGCGAGGCGGGCGTCATGAGCCTGCCCGAAGCCACCGAACTGTGGCTGGATGCCCACTACGACGACATGGTCGCGTGGCGCAGGCACATTCACGCGCATCCGGAGCTGGGCCGTCAGGAATTTGCGACCACTCAATTCGTCGCGTCGCATCTGGCGGACGCGGGCCTCAACCCGAAGGTGCTGCCCGGCGGTACGGGGCTGACCTGTGACTTCGGGCCGGAGCACGGGCCACGGATCGCGTTGCGGGCCGATATGGATGCGCTGCCGATGGCCGAGCGCACGGGTGCGCCGTATGCGTCGGTGGTGCCCAACGTCGCGCACGCCTGCGGCCACGACGCGCACACCGCGGTCCTGCTGGGCGCGGCGCTGGCGCTGGCGTCTGTGCCCGAGCTGCCGGTCGGCGTGCGGCTGATCTTCCAGGCGGCCGAGGAGCTGATGCCGGGCGGTGCGATCGACGCGATCGCGGCCGGTGCGCTGACCGGGGTGTCGCGTATCTTCGCGCTGCATTGCGACCCGCGGCTGCCGGTCGGCAAGGTCGCGGTGCGGCCGGGCCCGATCACGTCGGCGGCCGATCAACTCGAGGTGACGCTGCAGTCCCATGGCGGGCACACGTCGCGACCGCACCTGACCGGAGACCTGGTGTACGGGCTCGGCACGCTCATCACCGGTGTGCCCGGAGTGCTGTCGCGCCGCATCGACCCGCGCAACGGAACGGTGATGGTGTGGGGCGCAGTGAATGCGGGCGTGGCCGCCAACGCGATCCCGCAGACCGGCACGCTGGCCGGCACCATCCGCACTGCCAGCCGCGATACCTGGGATTCGCTGGAATCGATTGTGCGCGAGACTGTTTCGTCGCTAATGGCCCCGCTGGGCATCGAGCACAGCCTGCTCTACCGCCGCGGGGTGCCGCCGGTGGTCAACGAGGAGATCTCGACACGCATCCTCACCCACGCGATCGAGGAGGTCGGCTCCGACGTGCTGTGCGACACTCGCCAGTCCGGCGGTGGCGAGGACTTCTCGTGGTATCTCGAGGAGGTGCCCGGCGCGATGGCGCGGCTCGGTGTGTGGTCGGGCCGCGGTCCGCAGCTCGACCTCCATCAGCCCACGTTCGATCTCGACGAGCGGTCGCTGGCGGTGGGGGTTCGCGTGCTCGTCAACATCATCGACCAAGCCGCCGTTTTTTAATCACCGCGAGCGACCGTGTCGGTACACGACACGCCGCCGTGTGCTGGCAATCCGCGGTCGCTCGGCAGTGGTTATCCACAGGCTCGCCGTGAGCGTCTACCGTTGCGTCGATGCGCCAGTGACTATCTGAGGCATGCATCCAGAGCTCGAGGCCCTCTTTGACCGTCAACGTGGGATAGCGAGCAGTGGCCAAATATTGAACTACCTGACGAGACGCGGCTTTGAGGCGCAGGTGAATTACGGTGTGCTGGAACGGTTGTGGCCAGGCATCTACTGTCGCGGCGAGGCTGATGACTTTGCGCGATTGCGTGGCTTGGACTTCTCCTGCGGCACCGAGGTCGCGGTCTGCCTGGGCACTGCGGCCGCGCTGCACGGATTCGACACGGAAGAGCCGCGCGATCTTCACGTACTCAGTCCGCCAGGATCTCGACTGCGCTCAACGGACGGACTAGTTGTGCATCGGCGCGACGGCGCGCCGCTCGTCAAGGTGGGTGAACGCCTGGCCACGGCGCCCGCCTGGACGGCAGTCGAAGTCGCTCGCAGCCTCCGGAGGCCTCGTGCCTTGGCGACGTTGGACGCGGCGCTACGCAGCGGAACCTGTCGGCGGGTCGAATTGTGGCGTTCGGCCGCACAACAGTCGGGACGGCGTGGAATCGTCGCGGTCCGCGACCTGATTCCGCTGGCCGATGGCCTAGCTGAATCGCCGATGGAGAGCGAGGCGCGACTTGCCATGATTGACGGAGGTTTACCGACGCCGGTACTGCAATACGAGCTCATCGATGGCAATGGTGAGCACCGACGCGTTGATTTTGCGTGGCCTGAAGAACGCGTGGCAGTGGAATACGAGGGGGTCGACTTTCACAGCGGCCCCGACGCAATGCGCAGCGACCGCAGGCGTCAAGGAGCTCTGCTGGACATCCGGTGGACCGTCATCCCGATCGTGTTCGAAGACGTTAGATACCGGGCATGGGAGTTCGTTGGGCGGATCGACAGGCAACTACGCGTCGCTCGTGCAGCGTGAGTGACCGCAAATTGCCAACAAACACCGGCGTGTCGCGTACAGACACGGTCGCTCGGCGTAGAAAGTTACGACGTGCCCGGCCCGATGTTGCGCGCCGGGCGGGTCCGCAGATCGTGGACGTATTCCGCTGGCGCACCGGCGATTTCGGCGGCATCAGCCATAACGCCGAGGTAGCGCGCCGACGGGATGCCACCCTCCCACGCGTCCACGACGTACAGCCATGCGAGCACAGGATCGGTCGTCGTGTCCGACGACGTGCGCTCTACCCGACATCGGATCTTCTTGTGGATGCCGAGTTCTGAGCCTTCCCAGCGGTCGAGGTTTTTCTCGTCTTCTCGAGTCATGTCATAGAGCACTACGAAGACCTTCGAATCCGGATCCTGTACGACGGTGGCCAGTGCGCCGTCCCAACCGATGTCCTCGCCACCGAATGTCAGCCGCCAGCCGTGCAGCCACCCCGTTCCCGCCATCGGTGAATGGGGAGCGCGCTCCTGCATCTGCTCCGGATGCATGTTCGATCCGTACGCGGCGTATAGCGGCACGGGGGAAAGCCTAAGGCTTCGCTGACCGGATTCGGAGGGCCGGGCCGATGCGACACGGGAATCGGGTGCGCGATCAACGCCACGCTTGGCTAGGTTTGTGCCGTGGCAACGCGCATCGTGATCATCGGCGGCGGCCCCGCCGGCTATGAGGCGGCGCTCGTCGCGGCCGCCCGGGGTCGGGAGGTGGCCGAGGTCACCGTCGTCGACTCCGACGGCATCGGTGGCGCCTGCGTGCTGTGGGACTGCGTGCCCTCGAAGACGTTGATCGCGTCGACCGGGGTGCGCACCGAGCTGCGCCGCGCGTCGCCGCTCGGGTTCGACATCGCGATCGAGGACGCCAAGATCTCGCTGGACCAGATCCACAATCGGGTGAAGACACTGGCGAAGTCGCAGTCCACCGATATCGGTCATCAACTGCTGCGCGCGGGCGTCAACGTGGTGCAGGGCCGCGGTGAACTGGTCGACGACGCTTCGGGGTTGGCGCAGCATCGGGTCAAGGTGACGACTGTCGACGGCAGGGTCGCCACACTGAAGGCCGACGTCGTGCTGATCGCCACTGGCGCCAGCCCGCGTGTGCTGCCCAACGCGGTGCCCGACGGCGAACGAATCCTGAACTGGCGCCAGCTTTATGACCTGCACGAGCTGCCCAAGCACCTGATCATCGTCGGCTCCGGCGTCACCGGCGCCGAGTTCTGTAACGCCTACACCGAACTCGGTGTGCCGGTGACCGTGGTGGCCAGCCGGGACCAGATCCTCCCGCACGAGGACTCCGACGCCGCCGCGGTACTGGAGGAGGCGTTCGCCGAACGCGGCGTCAGGCTGGTGAAAAACGCGCGTGCCGACTCGGTGCTGCGGACGTCCGACGGCGTGCTGGTGACGATGGCCGACGGGCGCACGGTCGAAGGCAGCCATGCGTTGATGACGGTCGGTTCGGTGCCCAACACCTCAGGGCTGGGCCTGGAGAAGGTCGGCATCGAGCTCGGAGCGGGCAACTATCTGAGCGTCGACCGAGTGTCGCGGACCACGGCGTCGGGCATCTATGCGGCCGGCGACTGCACGGGACTACTGCCGCTGGCATCGGTGGCCGCCATGCAGGGCCGCATCGCGATGTATCACGCGCTGGGGGAGGCGGTCAGCCCGATCCGGCTGCGGACGGTCGCGGCGGCGGTGTTCACCAGGCCGGAGATCGCCGCCGTCGGCGTGCCGCAGTCGCGGATCGACGACGGCACGGTGGCCGCGCGCACCCTGATGTTGCCGCTCAACACCAACGCCAGAGCCAAGATGTCGCTGCTACGGCTTGGTTTTGTGAAGATCTTCTGCCGGCCGGCGACCGGCGTGGTGATCGGTGGCGTCGTGGTCGCACCGATCGCCTCGGAGCTGATCTTGCCGATCGCGCTGTCGGTGCAGAACAACCTCACGGTCACAGACCTGGCGCAGACGTTGTCGGTGTATCCCTCGCTGTCCGGCTCCATCGTCGAGGCGGCGCGACGGCTGATGGCACACGACGATTTGGACTAACCCCAGTAGCCTGTGAATGGAAACCGTACCGACGAGTAACAAGGATCCATTCGAGTGAGCGACGTGATCTCGGCCGACGGCGAGACGTTGCTGGGCCCGGAGCAGCGGAAACAGGCCTGGCAGCGGCTCGGCAGCGAGCAATTCGACGTCGTTGTGATAGGTGGCGGCGTCGTCGGCGCCGGTGCCGCCCTTGACGCCGCGACCCGCGGGCTGAAGGTGGCGCTCGTCGAGGCCCGCGACTTCGCCTCCGGCACGTCGAGCCGCAGCTCGAAGATGTTCCACGGCGGGCTGCGCTACCTCGAACAGCTCGAGTTCGGTCTGGTACGTGAAGCGCTGCACGAACGCGAACTCTCGCTCACAACACTTGCCCCACATCTGGTCAAGCCGCTGCAGTTTTTGTTTCCGCTGACCCATCGGTGGTGGGAGCGGCCGTACATCGCGGCGGGAATCTTTCTCTACGACCAGTTGGGCGGCGCGAAATCCGTTCCAGCGCAAAAGCATTTGACCCGCGCGGGCGCGCTGCGGCTGACGCCGGGACTCAAGCGCAGCTCGCTTATCGGCGGTATCCGCTACTACGACACCGTGGTCGACGAC